>CAZIDM010000046.1:0-9406 GCA_964537915.1 uncultured Dehalococcoidia bacterium | reverse complement strand
TCCCGAGCAGGCCGACAAACACCCCTCCCAGCTCTCCGGCGGACAGCAGCAGCGGGTGGCCATCGCCCGGGCGCTGGCCATGCAGCCCAAGATCATGCTGTTTGACGAGCCCACGTCCGCCCTGGACCCGGAGATGATCAAGGAGGTGCTGGACGTGATGCGGGAGCTGGCCGAGTCCGGCATGACGATGATCGTGGTGACGCACGAGATGGGCTTCGCCCGCGAGGTCGCCGACCGGATGATGATGTTCGACGAGGGCATCCTCGTCGAAGAGGGCACGCCCCAACAGATCTTCGAAGACCCCCAAAGCGACCGCACAAAGCTGTTCCTGTCGCAGATACTGTAAGGCCTACATGGGGAGGATAGCGCGATGAGACGACGGCTAACGCGGGTTTCCGTTCACAGGACCAGTTGGACTGTCGCCCTAATGTACGTTTTCGTCATCTTCGTCATAGGAATCGCGATTGCCATTATCGGTACGCCGATCGTCGGAGCGCTTAGCTCGTTGTTTGGGGACGAAGGCGGCGACTTCGGCGTTGGCGTATGGCTGGCGTTCTCCATCGGCTTCGCTGTGCTAGGTGCGATTTTGTACGGCATCTTCGGGTACATCTTCACCGCCCTGACGGCGTGGATCTACAACATCGTCGCCGGCTGGACAGGCGGCATAGAGTTCACGCTATCCGACCCGGAGTAGTCGCCAGTCAGGCTCCCCCTCTCCCTGAGGACTGACAGGGGTAGGTAGAGGTAGTTAAACAAGCATGAACAGTCACCAACGAACCCCCTCTCCTGGGGGTCGCAGATGCGCCGAGGCGGAAGAGGGCTGGGGTGAGAGCCTGCCCCGGACTTGATACGGGGGCGAAAGCGTCGTGATTGCAAGCTATGTGACATCACCCACACGCCTCTGGGTTCCGGCCTCCGCCGGAACGACGACCTCGCAGCCACCTGACAGCCAGCACCGCCCCGCCCAGCAGGCCGAGCGCGAGGCATAGGGCGTAAACCTCCAGCGTGGACAGCGCGTTCAGGGCGGCGTTGCTGTCGGACAGCGGCGAGATCGGGTGCATGTCCGAGTACAGAAAACTGTCCAGCAGGACGTGGCTGTAGCCGCCGATCAGCGCGCCTGAAATCGCCGCAACCAGCGGGATTCTCGGCTCGAGACTCTCCCCGTCCGCGCGCACTAGGCGGTTCCACAACCTGAACACACTCTCCAGCAGAGGTCTGCCGATCACGACGGCAAGCAGCGCGACTATCGTTGCGCCGAGATAGGTATGCAGAAAGCGGTGGTACGGAGGGTCATCAGTAACCAGATAGAAGGCCGCCTCAGCATCTATCGCAACCTGAGTAATCCCAAATACCAGGAAGCTGAAGTACCTCGGAGCAACGGCCTTCACCCCAAGCGCAGCCCCCATGTGGACCGGAGTGATCGGCATGGCGCGAGTCTATCAGACGACGTCTGATGTACCAGCCTACGCCACGACCCCCTCGTCCCGCAGCTTCTCGATCTCGGAGGGTGAGCAGCCGAGTTCGGTCAGCACCTCGTTGGTGTGCTGGCCGAGGCCGGGCGCCGGACGCTGGAACTGCCCGGGTGTCTCGGAGAGCTTGATCGGTATGCCGATGTTCTTGACGCGGCCAGCGACGGGATGCTCAGTCTCGACCATCATCTCACGCGCCTGCACCTGAGGGTCGGCGTACACCTCGGCGAGGTCGTTGATCGGACCCGCGGGCACCCCGGCGGACTCCAGTGTCTGGAGCCAGTGGTCTGACGAGTGCTGGGCGAAGGTCGTTTCGAGCGTCGACACTAGCTCGTCCAGGTTGTCCATACGGTCTCTCGGCTCGACGAACCTGGGGTCGGACACCAGCTCGTCTCGACCTATGGCGGCGCACAGGCGCTCCCAGTTGGCCTGGTTCGCTGCGCCGATGTTGACGTAGCCGTCAGACGTCTCGAACGCCTGGTACGGAGCCGTCAGCCGGTGCGCGCTGCCCTTGGGCTCGGGGACGTCGCCGGTGGCGAAGAACATCGCCGACTCCCAGAAGGTGTAGGCGATGCCGCCCTCCAGCAGCGACGTGTCCACGTGCTGTCCCTGCCCTGTCCTGAGCCGGTTGATATACGCGGTCAGGATGCCGATCGCGCCGAACATGCCGGCGTTGAGGTCGCAGAGCGGGACGCCGACCTTGGCCGGCGGGCCTCCCGCGTGGCCGGTGACGCTCATCAGGCCGCTCATGCCCTGCGTGACGAGGTCGAAGCCGCCGCGCTGTGCATACGGCCCGGTCGCACCGAATCCTGAGATGGTGCAGTAGACGATGGCAGGGTTGATCTCGCGCACCTGCTCGTAGCCGAGTCCCATCCGGTCGAGCGAACCCGGCCTGAAGTTCTGCACCAGGACGTCCGACTCGCGCGCCATACGCTGCGCCAGATCGCGTCCGGAGTCGGACCTGAGATCTATCACGATGCTGCGCTTGTTCCGGTTGATGCCCAGGAACGCCGCCGATTCGCCCTCGATGAACGGCGGACCCATGCGCCGCGTGTCGTCTCCGCCGTTGGGCTTCTCGACCTTCACGACGTCGGCGCCCATGTCGGCGAGCATCATCGTGCAGTACGGCCCGGCCATGATCTGCGTGAGGTCGAGCACCCTCACGCCTTCGAGCGCCAGCGTCTGCGTCATCTATAACGTCTCCTGGACTTGGTCATCCGCTGTCTGGCACATGCTTCGACAAGCTCAGCACGAACGGGACTCATCCTCATCGCCCCTTGAACACAGGTGTCCGCCGTTCGACGAACGCTGCGCGACCCTCGTGGAAATCCTCGCTGTCGAAGTTGGTGAACGGCAGGTGCTCTTCCTCCTCGGTCAGAAACTCCACGGCGGGGTTGTCGAGGACGGTCTGGAGGATCTGCTTGTGCCGAGCCTGCGACAGCGGAGCGAGTGGCACCATCTCCTTGGCGAGTCCGTAGGCGACCTCGGAGACCTCGTCGGTGGGCGCCACCTGCGTCACGAGGCCAATGCGGTGGGCCTCCTGCGCGTCGATCAGCCGAGCCGACAGTAGGATGTACGACGCGTTTCCGGGTCCGACGAGCCTGACGAGCCGGCGCATCTCGTTGTAGCCGACGAGTATACCCAGCCGCGCCACGGGGATGCCGAACCGGCTGTTGTCGGCAGCGATTCGGATGTCGGTGGCCGTCGACAGCTCGCACCCGCCGCCCACGCAGAAGCCCCTGATGAGCGAGATCGTCGGCTTGGAGATGGCCTCGACCGCGGCCATCGCGCCGTCGAACGCCTCCGAGTAGACCTTGGCCATGGTCGAGTTGTTGCGATACGACTCGAAGTCCTTGATGTCGGCCCCCGCCGAGAACGCCGCATCACCCGCGCCCGTAAACACCACCACCTTGACGTCGGAGTCGTGCTCGAGCTCGACAGCAATCCGACGAAGCTCCAGCCACCCATGGTAGCTAATCGCATTCCGCTGCGATGGCCGGTTAAAAGTGACAGTCGCAATGCCGTCTTGTCTTGATACCATAATATCTTCTGTCATTTGAGTTGAACTTCTCCTATACAGTCGTCTCTGAGGAAGAACATCTCTACGTATCAGGTGTATGAACTCTGGCGCTCAGCCAGCGATTCAGCGATTTTCTACTCTCCCCAGACTTCCTACCCGCGAGCAAGCCCTCGACACTAATATCCTCGTCCAGGTCAGGCCAGTGAATCCCCTCACCGCTACCGATCAACCGCCAGTTGCCTCTTTCACTCTGGGTCGCGTGAACAAGCCGAGGGTACCAGTCCAGGGGAACAGATATGGTCCGCCCATCACTCAGATCAACCGTCAAAGTGTCATCGCTGACATCGACTCCGATAGCATCCGGAACGAGTAAAGTATTCACGCCATCTCCGGGAGCCAGCCCCAGGGGTGGGGACCCCACTCGGCGGTGTAGACCTCTCCGGACTTGACGGTGAGCACCGGCGTCAGCGCCTTGTCTCCAGTGATGCTGGCACCCTCGGTGTCGTGGAAGCGCCAGCTTCCGGTGTGCTCCTCGAGCACGCTGATGTCCGCCTCTCGTCCGACCGCCAGACTGCCCAGGCTGCCGTCCATGTCGAGCGCGCTCGCCGGATTGACTGTCGCCATGCGAATCACGTCCTGCAGGCTGAAGCCGAGCGCCATGAACCTGGACAGCATCTCAGTCATGCTGTGAACGGTGTTCAGTCGGCCGGGGATGGTGAGGTCTGTGCTGATCGAACGCGGCACGACGCCCTGCTCCAGCGCCGACCTGGCGACGTCGAAGCTGAAGTTCTGTCGCCCGTGCGCAGTATCCAGGAACACGCCGCGCTCCTGGGCCTCCAGGATCTCGGGCACGACCTTGCCGTCGTCGTCGAGGATGCGACCCGCGTTGCCGGTGAACAGGTGCGTGATGATGTCGCCCTCCTCCAGCAGCGGCAGCAGGTCGCGAGTGATCGTCGGACCGTCGGTGACTCCGCGGTCGCCGATGTGGACCATCAGCCGCACTCCACCCTCGCTGGCCGCCTGCTTGGCGAGACGCACCATCTCGACTCCGAGAATCGGCACCGCAGGCCCTACCGCGCGGATCTTCACTCCCTGGATCAGCGGCTTGTTCGCCTGGATGACACGGACTGTCTCTTCGACGTCTATGTCGGCGCGGCCCGAGATCTCGGGCTGGAAGTTGAGCCCGGCCCTGGAGATGTGCAGCATGCAAACGATGCGCGTCTTGACCTTAGGAACGACGTGCTCAGGAAAGCCTCCGAACGTGTAGCAGCCCGCGCTTCCGGCGTCGACCACGGTGGTCACGCCCGCGTAGACGCCGGCGATGTCCGGGTCCACGCCGGTCTGGTTCACGCCGTGGTAGACGTGCGTGTGGAGATCGATCATGCCTGGGACGACGAGCTTGCCGTCGACCTTGACCACCCTCGTGTCGGGCCCGGGCCTGATGTTCGGGGATACCTGGGATATCGCGCCGTCCTGGACAGCCACGTCCAACTGCGCATCGATACCCTGTGACGGGTCGATGACCCTGCCACCCTTGAGCAGAAGGTCAGTCATGTTGGCATACCTCCACCAGCCTAGAGCCCGCCAGGGCGCACCTTGGAGGGCTGGACATGTAAAGCTAACAGCAGGGCGCGCTCCGTCCTCCGCCGGATAGTCACCGCACCCGCAGAGCCGATAGTACATCAGCGTCCAAAACAGGCGCAATTGGCGAGGCGGCATTCCCCGATACGGAGAGACTTCGTAACCCCCTCTCCCTCAGGGAGAGGGCTGGGGTGAGGGTGAAAAGGTTCGATCACAACCCGCTGGGAATAATCCGCCCCTGGATTCCCGCTTTCGCGGGAATGACGGATTGAACCTATAGGGTTACACTTCTCTCACAATAGGCGGCAATTAGCATCCCTTGAGGTGAACCATGAGACTCGAAGGCAAGGTAGCGATCATCACAGGCGGCGCGAACGGGATGGGCGCCGAGGAGTGCAGGATATTCGCCCGCGAGGGCGCGAAGGTCGTCATCGCCGACGTCGTCGAAGATGTCGGCAGACAGGTGGAAGCCGAGATCGCCGAGGCCGGTGGCGACGCCGTCTTCATGAAGCTCGACGTCACGAGCGAGTCCAACTGGCAGGAAGCGGTCGAAGCCACCGTGGCCCGCTACGGCAAGGTCGACATCCTCGTCAACAACGCCGGCATCAGCGGCACCCATGACGACGACACGATGAGCGTCCAGGCCTGGGAGCGGTTCATGGACATCAACGCCAAGGGCGTCTTCCTCGGCATGAAGAGCGTGATTCCCCAGATGCAGGAGGCCGGAGGCGGCGCGATCGTCAACATATCGTCCATCAGCGGCATCGTCGGACAGAGCGGAAACCACATGGGCTACAACGCATCCAAGGGAGCGGTACGGATCGTGACGAAGTCCGCCGCGGTCCAGTACGCGCAGGACGGCATCAGGGTCAACTCCGTGCATCCCGGATCAATGCCGCCAATGCGCTCCTCAGCCGCAGCGAGAAACCAGGAGGACTGGAGCGAGGCGACGGATACAGTGCCAATGGGCCGCAGGGGCCGAGTCGAAGAGGTCGGCAACGCCGTACTGTTCCTGGCCTCAGACGAAGCGTCCTACATAACCGGCGCCGAGCTCGTGGTGGACGGAGGCCTAACGGCTGTGTAAAAGGGGAGTACGAGAGGCAGGGTATGTGCTGTAGGGCGGGCCAGTTCTTCCGACAGAATCATCGGACACTCGATTAGCGGCAGGGGTAGGTAGAGGTAGCTAAACAAGCACGAACGGCCACCAGCGAACCCCCTCTCCTGGGGGAGAGGGTTGGGGTGAGGGCGAAAACCTCGAATACCTACCCCTGTCAGCCCGACAAGGAAGAGCGTTAGAGCCTGACCCGGACCTGATCCGGGGGTGAAGGTGAAATCCTTGCCGACCCGACATCTACAGCATCCAGAGAGCGACCAGCACCTCGCCCTTCGCAGCAGTCCAGTACGCGCGGGTCGGGA
Organism: uncultured Dehalococcoidia bacterium; assembly: GCA_964537915.1. GTDB lineage: Bacteria > Chloroflexota > Dehalococcoidia > Lucifugimonadales > UBA1123 > VXRN01. Next base: position 2,920 of record CAZIDM010000046.1, on the reverse strand, counting down.
TCGGGAGGGGGCATGATGATGTACCAGAGCACAGGGCAAGGGACAAAGGGCGCCAATTCACCTTACCGGTATCTTGCCGTCAAAAGTTCAGCCATTGTATCTACCGATCCCCCGCTACATCTGCCAGTGCAGCTTTCAAAACCTGAAAGCATATCTTGGCGGTATGCTCATCAGGGCTAAAGTCTGACGCCAATTGTTGATATGGATGGATGTAGTTTCTGAAGTCGCGCAGCGCATGACTGAACTCATGGACATCAGACTTTATTAGTCTGATGTCGTGAGCCACGTCTATAAGCTCACGAAGAGTCCACTCGTGGAATAATTTGACCTTCCCGTCTTTCCCCTTTGGGCTTGTCCGTGACTGATTGAATCTCTTCGGATTGTGCTGTGCTGCACCTAGGAGAACACCTTCGAGAACGCTACCGCACTGGAAAATGACGGATAGATGCGCTCCCGCCGAGAGACAGACCTGTGCCTCCCCCAATCTGTCTTGGATAACCTCGGACACGGCAAAGTTCACAGGGAGTCTATCAATGTTAGGAATCTCAAATTCCTCGTTTAAGAATTCTTCCTTGTCAGTGGAAACAGTTTCGACTGTCTCCCCGGAGAGCCTGATGACAACGGCACGACTTCTCCCAAGTGAGCTTGAGGATAATTCACGGCGACCTAACTCACACAGTGCTTCGTAATGATCGAGCATCTCCGCCAGAATCCGACCGACTAATGGGTCAGGTTCTCGCTCCATGAACGCACGGAGCCTTTTGGCCTTTGATGTACCCTGAGCTTGATACTGGGGGCCATGAATGTCAATCCCATGGCGTTTGAAGAACACTCTGAACGAGCTATCGCTGAAGTCCAGCACATATCCACTACGCATATCCAAGACTTCTTCAATAAAGGCCTGCTCAGAAAGCGTAATACTACTCATGGGGTATTGTTTCCTTTCATGAATCTGGAAGTTTACAAGAGTAACTTCCAAGTCACCCAGCGAAGAAGATTTTCACTGGTGCTGATTAGACATGATGAACTCTGAAACGAACAAGGCAAGCACTGTGACCTCAGTATCAATAATGATACTATAATAGTGTGGACACACCCGACGAGATCATCCAAGGACTCCGTGCAAATCCAAGAGGAGTCAGATTCAACGACTTAGCCAGAATCTGCGACCGATTCTTCGGTGAGCCCCGTCAGAGAGGTACAAGCCATCGGGTCTATCGTATGCCCTGGCCCGGTGATCCCAGGGTAAACATCCAGAACGACAAGGGCATGGCCAAGGCATACCAGGTCCGGCAGGTCATCAGGGCAATTGAGAAACTGGAGGGGATGAGGTGAAAGACCACTACACATACCGAGTCACCTGGTCTGTTGAGGACAGCGAGTACGTTGGGCTGTGTACCGAGTTCCCGTCCCTCAGTTGGCTGGCGTCCACTCCCGACGAGGCGTTTTCAGGTATCAGGCAACTCGTAGCGGACTGCTTGGCGGACATGAAGACTACCGGAGAGGCGCCGCCGGAGCCGATTGCCGATCGGAGCTACAGCGGTAGATTCGTGGTGCGTGTCACACCTGAGACCCACCGAGCACTTGCTGTACGCGCCGCCGAAGAAGGCGTGAGCCTGAACAGGCTGGTGAGTGCCCGGCTCGCAACAAACGATGCCTCGTGAAAGTTCTCCGCTGGGACCTCTACCACGCCCAACGCACATAGGCAGAGCAGATCGACAGCATCAAGCCTCACGAAATGGCTAGCATTCCGTAACCCACTCCCTCACGGGCACTCAAACCGTTTGAGGATAAGCTCCCTCAGCGCGTCGTCTGCCAGCACCTCGGCAAAGCGTTCTCGACTCTCGTCAGTGCGGTAATTGGGTGCAGGCGATTCTAGCACCGAACCGCCCCGGTTCAGGTACAGGTACGAGTAGGGCTCAACGAGATGAGTCAGGATGATCGAGGACACAAAGGTGGCGGGAGGCACCGGCGGACAGTGAGGCGCGTGCCACACGTGGATGTCTCCATCGACGACTCGCGTGTTGTACTGTAAGTCCATCGGCGTCTGGACTCTTCTCTCTTCCAGGGTGGGCGTCGGTGCAGGAGGCGCCGTGGGTGCAGGGGCAGGCGGCGCGGGAGGCATCGGCGGGGGAGGCACATACTCCTCCGCGCACGCGACGATTGCCAGCAGCGCAAGGCTTACCCCCAGCAGGGCGGTGATCGCAAAGGATGACTTCGAGTGCACGGCTTACCTCCGACTGTTCTCTGCCTGTCAGAGGTAAAGACGCCCAACGACGCCAATCTGTTCCACCCGCTACCCCGACCTTGCTCCCTGCACGGACCTGACCGTGGCCAGCGCTCTGTGCGCGTGTCGCCACATGGACAGCTCGTTGTGATACGCGTCCCTGATCACGCCCTCCGCGTCTATGACGAAGGTCGCCCTGGACGTGCCAAGCCCGAACCTCCGTCTCACGTCGAACAGCCGCGCCACCCTGCCCCTGCGGTCGCTGACCAGTGGAAACGTAATGCCCTGGGACTCTCTGAACCTCTTCAGACGTTTCAGGTTGTCTGTGCTGAGGCCGACCGTCACGGTGTTCGACGACTCGAACTCTCCCTGGAGTTCTACAAACTCCCTCGTCTCCATATTTCAACCCAGGGTGAGAGCCTTGATGAAGAAGTAGAGGACGACATTGGAGCCCCGGTAGTCCGACAGGGTGAATTCGCCCCCGTCATCCTGGGAAGCAGTGAAATCAGGTGCAGCAGTTCCAGGTTCCAGCATTCGATCCCTCCTGTATTATCCGAGAATGGCAGTCGTTGACCGGATGTGACTCCCGGCCCAATTCTGTACCATTTCCCAGATAAGTTCAAAAGGGCGTCTGAGCTACGAACCTGTCCCAGATTAGTAGACGCCCCCATTTGGAGCGCGGGCATCTTGCCC
>CAZIDM010000045.1:0-12360 GCA_964537915.1 uncultured Dehalococcoidia bacterium | reverse complement strand
CATCCGAAGTGCAAGCTGCACGACGGCCCCGTCTACTACCCGGAGGACGACCGCAGCAGCCCCTACTACTGGAACGGCCAACAACCATTCACGTTCCGCACCTTCCATCCCCGCCTCTGACCCCGTTGGGGTCACAAACTGTCGCAACACTCCCAAAATCCACCACAGAGCAAAGAACTCATGACAGATATACACTCACTCCTCGCGTGCCTCGATTCCGGCACTCCGGACGACACACGCATCGACGCGGTCCGGGTCGCCAAAGCGCGCATGTCCAATGCCGAACGGATAAGGCTCGACTACCGTTGGTCCCTCGTCGCCCGCCACAACCAGAGACCACCCGGCGGACTCTGGACGGCATGGATGCTCCTGGCAGGCAGAGGCTTCGGCAAGACTCGCGCCGGAGCCGAGTGGGTGCGTGCGCAGGTCGAGTCAGGCAAGGCAGGCAGAATAGCCCTTGTAGCTCGAACTCCAGCAGAGATCAGGGAGACCATGATCCATGGTCCGTCAGGACTCCTCAGCATCTGCCCACCATGGGCAATGCCTGAGTACGAGTCCACCAACAAGAAGCTCACCTGGCCCAACGGGGCCACAGCCTTCATCTACTCAAGCTACGAACCCGACCAGCTCAGAGGCCAACAGTTCGAGGCAGCATGGTGCGACGAGCTCGCGTCATGGAAGTATCCCAGAGACACTTGGGACACTCTCGCCTTCGCGCTCAGGTTCGGAGCCGATCCCCGCGTTGTCATCACCACGACACCCAAGCCATTGACACTGCTGAGGGAGCTTGTCGCCAGGCCGGACATCGTGGTCACCAGGGGCACCACCTACGACAATGAGGACAACCTCGCCCCCAGCTTCTACTCCCACATCAGGGCCACTTACGGGGGTACGAAGATAGGGCGACAGGAGATCCACGCAGACCTCATCGACCAGTCAGAGGACGCACTCTGGGAACGCCAGTGGATAGACGAGTCCAGGGTCGATAAGGCTCCCGAAAGTCTCGTGGAAGTCGTCGTCGCCATAGACCCGTCGGTCACCTCCAACCCCCGCAGCAACGAGACCGGAATCGTGGTTGCCGGAGTGGACTCTGACAAGCGCTGCTACGTCCTCGCAGACGGCTCAGGACGCATGAGTCCCAGCAAGTGGGCAGAGCGGGCGATAGCCCTGTACGACAAACACAGCGCGGACAGAATCATAGGCGAGACCAACAACGGAGGCGATCTGGTCAGGGAGGTGCTCAGGACTGCGTCAGGAGGAAAGCTCTTCAGGTTCCACGCCGTGACCGCCAGCCGAGGCAAGTACGCACGTGCCGAGCCTATATCAGCCCTCTACGAGCAGGGCATGGTCCACCACGTTGGGACGTTCCCAGACCTCGAGGATCAGATGTGTACCTGGACTCCGAAGGGCCCAGCCGACGTCTCACCCGACCGCATGGACGCCCTGGTCTGGGCCATCTCCCACCTGATCAACCGGCCAATAACCAGGATATGGACCTAACCCCAACCAACAGACCCCCTCTCCCTTGATGGGCTGACAGGGGTATGTAAACCAACAATTCGTTCGTCCTGTTGAAAATCCGCAGTGGCGGGAGCTTGTCGAAGGACGGTTGCCTATTGAACTGCCTACTAACTTGGGACAGCCCCAACCCAAACTCCCCACTTATAGAAGTGACAATCTTGTGTTATATTGCAATCAACAATCCCCTTGGGGGATTGCGCTTGGTTATTGCCTGGATTTGGACTCCTGCGAGCCAGGTTTCCAGACCGTACGGACCGGATGTGAATGTCCAGCTCTGAGCTGGTTGGGAGGCTCTAATGACCACTGCAACTGCTGATCTGCAACTCCTTGCCCACCTGATGCGACGCGCAGGATTCGGGGCCAGCCGGAGCCAACTGGAGGCGCTTGCGGAGAAGGGATACGACGCGGTCGTCGATGAGCTCCTGGACCCGTCCCAGTCCAGCGAGATGACCGACGACCTCATCCGGCGTTACCACCACGAGCAGTCCGGCATGATGGGTCAGCTCAGCCCTGGCTCGTACTGGATATACAAGATGGCGACGTCGACCGACGCGCTGCGCGAGAAGATGTCCCTCTTCTGGCACGGCATCTTCGCCACCGGATACCCCAAGATTACCAACGGCAAGGTGCTGAGCGACCAGATCAGAATGTTCCGCCGCTACGGGATGGGGAACTTCAAGACGCTGCTGGTCGAGCTGGCCAGAGACCCATCGATGATCGTGTGGCTGGACAACCACGACAACCACAGGGGCGCCATCAACGAGAACTTCGGCAGAGAGCTGCTGGAGCTGTTCTCGATGGGCGTCGGCAACTACAGCGAAGAGGACATCAAGGAAGCGTCCCGAGCGTTCACCGGATGGACGATCGGCAACACCGAGTACATGGCCCTGCGTGCCGAGCGAGACTCGATCTGGCCGTATGGGCGCATCTCCTGGCACTTCCAGTTCAACGAAGAGGACCACGACGACGGCGAGAAGGAGTTCCTGGGTCGCACCGGCAACTTCAACGGCGAGGAGATCGTGGAGATCATCTGCGAGCAGCCCGCCACGGCCGCGTTCATCGCCAGGCACATGTACCACTTCTTCGTCGCCGACGAGCCGCCCGTGCCACAGTGGCCCTACGTTGAGCCGCAGGACCCCGAGGCGATCGAGATTCTCTCCAAGGCATACTTCGATAGTGGCTACGATATAGGCCACATGCTGCACGTGCTGTTCACGTCCGACTTCTTCAAGTCTCAGGACTCCTGGTACGCCCGCGTGAAGAGCCCCGCCGAGGTGATGGCCGGAGTGCTCAGGCTGACCGGCGAGTTCAACAGGCCGAGACCCCAGATCGTCGAGCGTCAGCAGCAGATGACCTGGATGGGCCAGACCCTGATCAATCCACCGTCGGTGGAGGGCTGGCACGAGGGACTTGAGTGGATCGACACCGGCACGTTCGTCGAGAGGCTGAACTTCGCGTCGACCCAACTCGGCAACACCGACCACCCCGGTGTGAAGTCGATCATCGAGCGTGTCGCCACGAACGCCTGTCCCGGACGCCGATCCGGGAGCGGCTCGGCGATATCTCCTTCCGAGCTGGTCGACCGGTGCCTGGACGAGATCGGAGTTATCTCCGTATCTGATGAGACCAGGTCGTCTCTCGTGGACTACGCCAGGGCTGAGGGCGACATCGTCGCCGGGCCAGAGGTGGACGATGAGACAAGCGAGCGAGTAGCGCAGCTGCTCCAGATGATCGCCGCGACCCACGAGTTCCAGAGGGCATAATCTATTTGGCCCCCTCTCTCATGAGGGAGAGGGCTGGGTGAGGGTGCTTAGGTGCAACCATGACCACAGCACAGACAACTCGACAAAGAATGGTCTACAGCCACACCATCGGGCTGTCCACGATGGAGGGACGGGGGTTCTACTACCCGGTGGATACCGTCTGCCACAGCGATGGGAAGCTGTACACCATAAGCCGCTCCCTCGAGGGTGACGTCCGTGGCGTTCGCGTGACGGTCTACGACATCGACAGCGAGTACTACGGCACGTTCTCCGAGTTTGGTGAGGACGCAGGCCAGTTCATCTGGCCCGTCGCCATCACGCAGGACTCCAGGGGGCACGTCTACATCAGCGACGAGGACAAGAACGTCGTGACCGGATTCGACACGTCCGGCACTATCGTCAACCACTGGGGCAAGACGGGCAGCGCGCCCGGTGAGCTCGACGGGCCAGCGGGACTGGCATTCGACGCGGACGACCGGCTCTATGTCGCCGACCAGCACAACAATCGCGTGCAGGTGTTCACCCCGGATGGCGAGCTGGTAACGAGCTTCGGCTCGCAGGGTTCCGGCGAGGGGCAGTTCAGCCTCCCGTGGGGACTAACCGTCGGACCAGATGGCTGCCTGTACGTCGCTGACTGGCAGAACGACCGGATCCAGAAGCTCTCGCTCGACGGCGAATACATACGCTCGTTCGGCCGCTCCGGACGTGGCGACGGCGAGCTTCACAGGCCGTCAGGCGTCGCAGTCGACCCGGATGGCTACGTCTACGTGTCCGACTGGGGCAACGAGCGAGTGGTCATCTTCGACGCCGACGGCGGCCTGGTCCAGAACATACGCGGCGAGGCCACAGACTCCAAGTGGGCAGAGGCGTTCCTTTCGATCAACCTCGAAGAGGCCGGCGCCCGCGAGCGCGCCAACATGGAACCCGAGATCGACTTCTTCGTCGACGACCCTCACGAGGTCTCATCCCACATAGAGAAGTACTTCTGGGCGCCCACGTCCATTAAACTGGATGACGAGGGCCGGATGTACGTAACCGAAAGCAACCGGCACCGGGTCCAGATCTACAAGAGAAACGGAGACTAGGGATGAGAAGTCCCTTCTCCCCTGGCGGGAGAAGGTTAGAGCCTGCCCCGGACTTGATCCGGTGATGAGGGGGATAACTCGAATCACCCTCACCTCAATCCTCTCCCATCAAGGGAGAGGAGGAATAAGGAACAGAGTTACAAGTTCCCCTCTAACCGCAAGAGAGCAAAAAACAGCAGGGAGTGGTGTTATGGCAGCGAATGGAAACGGCAACAGCAAGTCGGTAGTAGTCCTGCAGCTAAGCGGAGGAAACGACGCGCTCAACACCCTGATCCCGTACAACGACGGTCTGTACTACGATCAGCGGCCCTACCTTGGCATACCGCAGGACGAGGTGCTGCACCTCGACGGCAACGTGGGACTGAACCCGGCAATGGGGCCGATCAAGTCGCTGTGGGACGAGGGCAAGGTCGCGGTCATACAGGGCATCGGCTACCCCAACCCCAACAGGTCGCACTTCCGCTCGATGGACGTGTGGCACACCGCACAGCCCGCCGACATCGCTCCTGAGGGCTGGCTCGGTCAGGCGGTCAGGGCAATCGACCCGAAGGCCGAGAACGTCGTGACCGGCGTCAACTTCGGTCGCGGTCTGCCGAGAGCCATGTATGCCAAGGACGTTCCCGTAGCGTCCGTCGGCAACCTCGAGACCTACGGCCTCATGCCCGACATCAAGGACGAGGCCGCGCGCAAGCTCGCGCTGGAAGCCTTCTCCCAGATCTACGGCGGGTCCGGCAAGGACACCATCTCGCAGTTCATCAGCCAGGTCGGCATGGACGCGCTGAAGGGCGCAGACATTCTCAAGACCGCGCCTGCGTCTTACTCGTCCAGCGTCGAGTACGCCGACAACCCCATCGCTGAGAATATGAAGAACATCGCACAGGTGATGTTCGCCGACGTCGGCACGCGCATCTTCTACACGCAGCACGGCAGCTTCGACACTCACGCAAATGAGCTCGCGTCACACGGCAAGCTCTGGAACGAAGTCTCGACCGCCGTCGCCGACTTCATGGACGACCTCAAGGAGCACGGCAAGGACAAGGACACCGTCATCCTGCTGTTCTCCGAGTTCGGACGCCGGATCAACGACAACGGCGCGGGCACCGACCACGGCTCCGGCGGAGTCGCGTTCGTAATCGGCGGCGACGTCAACGGCGGCCTGTACGCCGACTTCCCGTCGCTGCGACCCGAGGACCAGCTCGAGGGCGACATGCACTTCAGCAACGACTTCAGGCTGACATACTCGACGATCCTCGAGCGCCAGCTCGGTGTCGATCCCGAACCGATCACCAACGGCAACTTCGAGCAGTTCGACTTCATCAGGAACTAGCACTAAGTCCAGATGAATGTGACAGTCTGATACGCCCCAATCGTCATACCGGCGAAGGCCGGTATCCAGAGTTCGCGGCAGGTCGGCATATGTCAGAACCATCTGGACATGGTACCAGCCAGAGCAAATGACCGGCATTGATTAGGGGCGGTTCGCGGACCGCCCCTACGTTTGTTGTGCAGACGACTTCAGTATGGGGGACGTAACGGAGGAGAGATATGCAGAAGGCGCTAGAAGGCATCCGTGTAATTGACCTGACGCAGTTCGAGGCGGGGACGTCCTGCACGCAGATGCTGGCGTGGCTGGGAGCGGACGTCATCAAGATCGAAAACCCCGGAGTCGGCGATCCTGGTCGACGATCAGGCCGGGAGGCCGAGGGCGACTCCAACTACTTCATCCACTACTACTCGAACAAGCGAAGCGTCACGATCAACCTCAAGACCGAGAAGGGACGCGAGATGTTCTTCGACCTCGTCAGGGGCGGCGACATAGTTGCTGAGAACCTCGCGCCCGGCACGCTGGAACGCCTCGAACTCGGCTACGACGTGCTCGCCGAGGTCAACCCGCGCATCATCCTGGCCCGCGTGAAGGGCTTCGGCACATACGGCCCGTACAGCACGTACAAGAGCTTCGACCCCGTCGCGCAGGCGGCAGGCGGAGCCTTCTGCGCCACAGGCGAACCCGGCGGCCCGCCAATGCGCCCCGGCACGACGTCCGGCGACTCAGCGACCGGGATGCACGCCGCAATCGGCATACTTGCCGCGCTGTGGCAGCGGCAGGCGACTGGAAGAGGTCAGGTCGTCGAGGTATCCATGCAGGACGCCATCGTCAACCTGAGCCGCACGTGGATGGCACGCGCCGAGCAGGGCAAGGTCTCGCCGGAGCGCACGGGCAACAGCCTGAGGTCTAGCCCCGGAGTCGGGACGTTCAGGTGCGCCCCCGGAGGCCCGGACGACTACGTCTACATGATCGCGTCACCCGCCAGGAAGCCCATGTGGAGCGCGCTCGTCACAGCCATCGGACGCGACGATCTCATCGACGATCCGCGTCTGAAGGACGCCGGCGAAATGGCAGAGGCCACCGACGAGATAAACCAGGTCATCGACTCCTGGACTCAGAAACACACCAAGTTCGAGGTCATGAAGATCCTCGGCGAGGCGGGTGTCCCTGCCAGCGCGTGCTTCAACGCCGTCGACCTCTACGCAGACGAGCATCTGAGACAGCGCGAGATGATCGTGAACGTCGACCATCCAACCTACGGCCCGTTCACCCTGCCCGGCTGCCCGGTCAAGATGTCCGACTCGCCCGTGGACTTCACCGCCGCGCCGCTGCTCGGTCAACACAACGAGGAAGTGTTCGCCGAAGCATTCGGCTACGATACCGATGCTCTCGACCAACTTCAGCAGCAGAAGGTGATCTGACACCAGGCATCCATGAGAATACTTGCACTGACACCGATTAGAGAAGAGTTTAACGCCCTGACCAGTTCGCTCAACAGACTCGGCTACGTGAGCTACGGGCGGTCCACCGGCAGGATGCCGTTCGTCAGCTACCTGGGCGGGAACCTCATCGTTGCACAGGGCGGACTCGGCAAGGCGCAGTTCGGCATCCAGGCACAGCACGCCATCGACACGCTGCGAGACCGTGACATGGTCATCTGCGCCGGGTCTGCCGGAGGCTTGAGCGACGACCTCAACATCGGCGACGTCGTCGTCGCAACCGAGACGGTCGAGCACGACTTCAAGTGGGGCATTCTGACCGGCAGACCGCTGCCCAGTTTTGCCGGAGACCGGAAGTCGATAGCGATGCTTGAGAACGAATTGCCAATGATGGAAGAGTCGTTCGACGTTCACTTCGGAATCGTCGCAAGCGGCGATGAGGGCATCGTCGACCCCGAGCGGGCAAGCGAACTGCGCAGCGACACCGGGGCGATAGCAGTAGCGTGGGAGGGAGCAGGCGGTGCGCGCGCCGCCGAGTTCTCGAGCCTGCCGTTCCTGGAAGTCCGGGGCATCTCGGACGGCGCGGGAGAAGATGCAACGTCTGAGTTCCACGAGAACCTCCCGCAGGCGGTGCAAAACGTCGCTGTGATAGTCTTGACCCTGGCACAGATACTGCCTTAACCTTCCCGCCCAGCGCCCAGTCCAGCCAACAGGAGACGAGCTGTGAAATACGCCCTCTTCACCCATGTGCCGTGGCCAGAGAATACGGACCCCGCAAAGCTGCTGACGGATGCGGCCGACGAGGTCAAACTGGCAGAGGACCTCGGCTTCAGCAGCGCGTGGATCGCGGAGCACCACTTCACGCGGTACGGCATCGGCTCGTCGGCGCTGGTGATCGCCAGCTACATGGCAGGCCAGACAGAGAGGATCAGGCTCGGCACCGGCGTGCTCATCCCCACGCTCCACAACGCTATCAGGCTGGCCGAGGACGCCGCGACCATAGATGCCATGAGCGGGGGACGCCTGGACGTCGGCTTCGGACGCGGCGTGTACGGCTACGAGTACGGCGGCTTCGGGGTCTCTCCCGAGACCAGCCAGGAGCACTTCCAGGAGAGCATCAACGTAGTCCAGGGGCTATGGACCGAGAACGAGTTCTCCCACGAGGGCGAGTTCTACACCCTGAACAAGGTCAGCCTGGCGCCGCCCACGCTGCAGAAGCCGCACCCACCGATCTACATCGCGGCATCTCGCACTCCTGCTACGCTCGACTACTGCATCTCGCGCGGTCACAACCTCTGCATCGCCGTGGTTATGGACACCGCGCCGGCGCTGGAGCTGCTTCAGCGGTTCGTCTCCAGCGCGGAGGCCGCTGGCATCGACAGGCCCGCGTCGGAGGTGCCGTTCTTCAGGTACATGTACGTCGCCGAGACCATGGAGCAGGCCCGGCGCGACGTTGCTCCGCACCTTGAGTGGGTGCTGGACATGCTGTTCTGGCGGAGCTACTTCCAGGGCGGCGGTAGCGAGATCTACCACAGCATCGAGGAGTGGCGAAGCACCCGAACTGAGTACCCTGCGACGGTCGACTACGTCTTCGAGAACCGCGCGATAGTCGGCGACCCGGACTACTGCATCGCCAAGATCGAGGAGCTAAAGCGTCACGGGGTCAGGTTCCTGGGCGCCAACTTCGCGATGGGCGGCCTGGACCACAACAAGGTGCTGAAGTCCATGGAGCTATTCGCGAAAGAGGTCATGCCCGCAGTCGGCGCACCTGAAATGGCGACAGCCGCCTGCTGAGTACTGACGCCCAACCGTCGTTCCGGCGAAGGCCGGAACCCAGAGTCCTGTATTCTGACCGACGATTGGTGGAAGCTCTGTCTTCTTAGGAAGAAAGGACCTTCCATACCATCGCGGGTATCACCCCGCCTCGCGCAGGCACTCCTCGAGAAGCCCTAGTGCGCGTTCGGCGAAGACCCACATGTTGCCCTCGCGGTTGGGATCGCCCGTCTCTATCGTAATAGAGCGTTCTACCGGACCGGCGACCGCGATGCACGCGTGTCCGTAGTTGTCGCCGTAGCGGTTGCCCGTGGGCCCACTCGCGCCGGTCTCGCCAAGTCCCCAGGTCGTACTCAGTCTTGAGCGGATCGTCTCCGCGTTCAGGGAGGCATAGTACTCGGTGCTGGCGCGCTGCCCTTCCATCGCCTCGTCGGGAACGCTCAGCAGACCCAACTGCGCCATGCGCGTGTAGATGATCGCGCCGCCGACGTAGTACGCCGACGCACCCGGGATTGCCACGAGAGTTGCGTTCAGAAGACCGCCGCATGACGACTCGGCAACCGCGAGCGATTCGCCCCGCTCCTTCAGAAGCTCTCCAACCGACGCAGCAAGCGAACCCAACTCAGGCACGATTATCCTCCAATTCCCTATTCCTCATTCACCATTCCCTATTCACGCCAGCTCCGGCATGACCTCGTCTGCGAAGAGCTGCATGGACTCCTTGATCTCGTCGTTGGTCAGGCGACCCCGGCGGTTGAATTCCAGGATGCACTGCGCCATTCCGGGCATGTCGTCCCGCAGCGCGCTTAGCTGCTCGATACACCCGGCGGGATCATCGTAGATCGAGTAGCGGATAGCGTCCTCGAAGTTCCAGGTCGCCCATCCCCCTACTCCACTGGTGAAGCTGTGTCGGGACGTTCCTATCGACGACGCTGTAGAATCCGGCACCGTGTTCACAATGTCCTCGTCGAGCCAGTTCCGGGCCATCATCTCGTACGCCTTCTCGCGAGTCTTCGCGACGAAGAACGAGATGTTGACGTGGAACTCCTGCGGGTGGGTCGCGCCGCCCTCGGGCTTCGCTTCGTTGAACTCTCGGAGCCTGTCAATCATGCGCGGCATCGGCTGGCTGAGTGTAGTGCCGATCACACCCAGACCCATGCTTGCTGCATACGGGAACGTCTCGTCGCTGTTGGCAGCGAGCAGAAGCGGCGGGTGCGGCTCCTGCACGGGCTTCGGCTCGACGAGCAGATCGCTCATGCTCCAGTACTCGCCCTCGAAGTTGGCCTTCTCCTGCGTCCACGCCGCCCTGAGCAGCTCGATCCCCTCAGCGACGCGGCCCCTGCTCTCCGCTGCGCTGATGTCCTTGGCCTGGCCGAACGCCTGACCGGCAGGCGATCCCCAGCGTCCTCCAAGGCACAGGTCGAGCCTGCCGTTGGTGAGGATGTCGCACGTGGCCGCCTGCGTCGCCATGTGAATCGGGTGATGCAGCGGGAACTGCGCGGCGAGCGTGCCGAACCTGATCTGCTCAGTGTGCTGTCCCGCAGCCGACGCCACCATGAGCGGGTTGGACAGCGGACGACCGGGGAAGAACACCGACTCCGCTATCCACGCCGTCTCGAAACCCAGCTTGTCAGCCAGGGCTATCTGCTCGATCGTCTCCCAGTGCCGTCGCGGGATCGAAGACCCCAGGAATCCAGGCACCTGCCAAAAAGCTCCAAATCGCAATTAATAGACTCCTGTGGCGATACCCGCGGCCTTTCGATTGACCCCCTCTCCCTTGAGGGAGAGGGTTGGGGTGAGGGTGATTGACACTGATTCGCTCCCGCCATAACAACAGTCGAAAGACCCTGGGCGATACACGTCCACCCGACCCTCTAACCGGTGGTAGCTGCGGGACGCGCCGCGTTGTAGCTCGACCCGTCGTCCCCGCCGCCGAATATGCCGAACGGATTCAGCGACCTCGGGGCGTCGTAGACGTCCATCTGCTCATTTCGCTTGAGCCAGCCGACCACCACGTAGGTCAGAGGCGTGGCGATTATCTCGTATACGGTCTTGACCAGCCAGGCGAACAGCATCCCGTTGAATACCGCTGTGGCAGGCCATATCCCCGAGAGGCCAAAGGCGATGCCATAGAAGATCACCGAGTCCACACCCTGACCGACCACCGTGGATGATATCGTTCGCATCCATAGGAACCGGCCCTGCGTCTTGTTCTTCAGCACGACCATGACCGTCGCGTTCGCGAACTCGCCCACGATGTACGCGGAGAAGCTGCCCAGCAGCACCCAGCCGGTGGTGCCGAGAATGGACGCCCAGGCGTCCTCGGCTTCCCAGAAGACTGCGCCGGGGATAGCCCCGCCTATCCAGATCAGTATGACCATCAACAGGTTGCAGGCAAAGCCCAGCCAGATGACGCCGCGGGCGACCCTGAATCCGTATACCTCGGTAAGGACATCGCTGATGATATAGCTCAGCGGGAAGCAGATGACTGAAACGGAGACGATAACGGCCTTGTCGCCAAGGACCTCGAACGGGAGGGTGAGCAGCGACAGCGGCTTCGTTGCGATGATGTTGCTCACCAGAAGCACGGTGACTGCCAGAGCGATGATGATTACCAGCTTGCCTGAAAAGTTCATTGGACCTCTCTACGAGAAGACTGCAAAAATCCCCGGTGCGTCGCCAACGGAGAGTCTCTCACTCCTCACTCCTCTCCACTCACTCCTCAAATTACGGCTGCCTGATCCCCATACACTCTTCGACGAGGACGCCGGTTACGACCTCCATGCGATCGTCCCACTTGGACAAATCGAGAAGGCGTTCCAGCGTGTAGTCGCCATACCGGGTCTGATCGGGTGACGGGCGTCCGCCCATAACAAGCGTCGCGATATTCGCGTTCATCAGCGCACCGCAGCACATGGGGCACGGCTCGAACGTAGTATATAGGGCATATCCGGTCATGTCGTCAGTGCCGATAACAGTCGCCGCCTCCCTCAGCGCGACGGTCTCAGCGTGCGCCGTTGGGTCCTTGGTGACCGGCACCAGGTTCCGGCCGCGAGCTATCAGCTCACCGTCCCGAACGATGACCGAACCCACGCCAACGTTGCCCTCATCCGCAGCCCTCTGCGCCTCCTCCAGCGCGATGTTCATAAAGCTCTCATGGTCAGTTGCACTCACAGCATTCCTCCTGGCCCCAGAGTGTGCTGCAAAACCTATCACACTTGGCGGGCCGTGTGGTACCAGACTCGGAGAAGGGAACCTGTCCCTGATTAGTAGGCGCCCGCATTTGGAGCGCGGGCATCTTGCCCGCATCCGTTCGTCCTGTTGAAAATCCGCCGTGGCGGGAGCTTGTCGAAGGACACCCCACCCCTGGCACAATCCCGTTGAAAATCAACCTACGCCCCCTCTCCCAGGGGGAGCTTACAGGGGTCGGTATTCTCACACCGTCGTTCCGG
>CAZIDM010000044.1:0-12835 GCA_964537915.1 uncultured Dehalococcoidia bacterium | reverse complement strand
CCCCCAGGAGAGGGGGCCTGTACTTCTGCAGGGTGAAGTTCACAGGGGGCAGGCATTCGTGCTTTTCACCCTCACCCCAGCCCTCTCCCGTCAAGGGAGAGGGGACTGTTGGAGGTCCGTCTACTCGCCGAGTCCTTCGTGCCAGTAGCGTTTGCCCTGGGTTCGTTTGACTGTGCCGAAGCCGGGGGCTGGGAAGTGGCAGGAGATGACTGGGGTCTGGCCGGCTTCGATGTCGTCGAGAACCTTTCTGCGGGTTACGGTGGACAGCGGCCAGTCGTAGTCGAAGTGGCAGTTCCAGTCGTCCTCGGTTACCTGGGCAGGGTGGATGATCACGTCTCCCTGGATCAGGGCCTGTTCGCCCTGGGATGAGACCAGGACGCTCATGTGTCCCGGCGTATGGCCTGGGGTGTGCAGCGCCCTCACCTCGGAGGTCAGATCGGTGTCTTCGGTCAGCGTGTCGAAGAGGCCGAGATTGACGATGGACTCCACACACCTGTCCATGAACTGAACGCTCGATGCCGCCTGAATGTCAGGCCTGCGGAAGTGGTCGAGGTCGGCCTGGTGGGCGATGTATCGCGCGTTTGGGAAGGCGGGGAGCAGCTCGCCGTCGCGCTCGATGACGTTCCAGCCGACGTGGTCGGAGTGAAGGTGGGAGATGAAGACTGTGTCGACGTCATTGGGGCTGATGTCCTTGGAGGCGAGGTCGTCCATCAGCTCTCCCATGCGTCCTCCTATGGACTCGATGGGACCTTCGCCGTAGCCGGTGTCGATGAGAATGGTCCGGCCCTCGGAGCGCACGAGGTAGCATCCGATCTCGATGAGCATGTGGTCGCCCTCGAATGTGTCGGGATAGAGGTCCTTGTAGGGCGCCCACGCCTCAGAAGGTACTGTCGAGAACAGCTCAGGGAGCGGCATGGGGAACGGGAAGTTCATATCTGAGAGGGCAACGATCTCAACGTCGCCCACAGTCAGCGTGAAGTCTGACACAGGACCCCTCCAACGTGGCTTGGGTCGTATCCTATCCTAAGTTAGCAGGTATCGTCCGCCGTGCTGTCCGATACATCTCCCATGACGTCTTCGAAGCTGCGGTTGATGTCGATGGGCTCAAAGAAGACGAGCCTGTAGCCGTCGGGGTCGTGGACGACGATGTCGCGGGTGTTCCAGGGGCGGTCTATGGGGCCTTCGGCAATCTCCACGCCGCTGTTCGTAAGGTCTGAGGCCATCTCGTCGATGGTAGTCGTGTCGACGAGTAGCGAGAAGGACACGCCGATGCCCTTGGGATGGGCCGTGTTGGACGGGTCCGAGTCAGGCACGAGTAGCAGGTCGGCGTACTTGCGCCAGCGTACGTGGGCCATCGCGAGACCACCGCCGGGCATGGGCAGGCTGTAGGCGGACTCAAACCCCACCCTGTTCGTGTACCATTCGAGAGACGCGGCTACGTCCGCCACTGAGAGCGTCGGGAACAGCGGTATTGGGTAGATTTCGATCTGTGGTTGGTCGGTCATGCCTCTGCGCTCTCCTTGTGGCTAAGGCTCCGGCTATTCACTCAGATTTGTCCGGCCCGGGGAAACCCGGTCCAGATTGGTATTCTACCTCTTGGTGTGGCGGCGCTATATAAAGTATCATGCGTTGTCGGCCTTATGGACATTAACTTACGCTTTGGATTAGGACGAGTGCAGAATGTCAGCCGCGCATGAATGAACGGAGGGCAGTCCCTGCCGGCCGAGCAGACGGATACCCGGATTCGGAACGCGTGGTGTGCAGGTTTAGAAGTTCTGAGGTAGGAGGTAAGGATCGTGACTGCCAGATACGGAGGTTTAGCACTATCAGCCGGAATCGTCCTGGCAATTGTGGGGGCGCTTCTGTTTCCCGGTGGCCCGGTCATAGACCGGGTAGACCAGACCGACTTTCGCGTGGCCATGGAGGCAATGGGAGAAGCCCCCAGCCTAACGCACACGATGTCGTTTCTGACGATTGTGGCGATGCTGCTCCAGATTTTCGGGGCCGTGGGACTATTCCATCTTGCCACCGGGCAGGCTGGACTGGGCGGCACGCTGCTCAAGTTTGGAGCAGTCGCCTCCATCGTTGAATGGAGCATCGTCCTGATGGCCACGGGTATGCGACACTTCGTCACACACCTGCTGCAGCGGGGCGCGAACGCTGCGGATGGTTCAGAGATTCAGGCGGGCTTCGAAAGCGGCGCGCTGTTGGTATATACGGACATGATGGGCCTCTTCGTCGCATTTATCGCGCTCTTCCCGATGGCATCGGCGCTGGTTGGCCTTGGGCTCGTGGGACGCTTCCCCAATATGAGCGTGTTCAAGCTCGCTGCATATGGACTCATCGTGTCCGGATCTGCGGCGCTGGTCAACTTCCTGGTGGCGATGTACACGTCGGGACCCGACCCCTGGGCGTTCCTGATCATCAGCAACGTCCTCCTGAACATCGGGGCTCTCTGCCTATTCATCACAGGGATAGGGATGTACCAGTCCCGACAGGGGCTTGCCGAGCAGGGTTAATCAGCAAGGGCAACCGTCCTTCGACAGGCTCCCGCCATCGAGGGTCTTCAACAGGACGGACGGATGCGGGCAGGATGCCCGCGCTCCAGGCCGGGTGCCTGTTGCAGGTCCATCGAGCAGCGACTGGTTAACTGATAGTGGGATCAGAGGCGGAGGGGAGGACCGCAACGCGGGACTTCGCCCTCCGCCTCTCTTGGTTGGCGGAACTGTCGCCGTCTACTGCGCCTGCTCGTGGCGCCGGTACACTGCCTCGATCTCAAGGTCCAGCTCGTCGCCCCAGCGCCGCACCATGGAGCGCAGCTTCATGTTCTGGTATGCGCCCCAGACCGTCATCGCCGGCGGCACCACTAGGATGGAGACTATCAGCGAGTAGCCGATCGTGATCGCCGCCGTGATGCCGAACTGCTGCAGCGCGGCCAGCGGAGAGAGGATCATCACTCCGATCCCCAGCGCGGTGGTCAGCGCCGAGCCCAGGAGCGCCGAGCCGGTGGTCGCGAGCGTCCGCACCGCCGCTCTCTCTGGGTCGCGCAGTTGCGCGTGCTCCTCGCGGTAGCGATGGATTACGTGGATGGTGTAGTCGACCCCGATTCCAATCGAGAGGGCTGTGATGATCGACGTGACGATGGTGTATGGGATGCCGAGCAGCGCCATCGTACCCAGCACGGAGATGAGCACGAGCACGGTCGGCCCTACCGCGATGAGCGCGAGGGCAGGCTGGCGCACCGTGACCCAGAAGAAGATCGCAAGCACGCCGATGGCCACCGCGACGGTCGTACCGATCGACTCAGTCTGACGGTCCCGGATTGCATCGGTGATGGCAAACGAGATGATGCTGTCCGAAGTTGCCGTGATGGTGTCGTCCTCTCCGAACCAGAGGTTTTCGATGTCCCGCTGCAGTTCCTTGGTCGCCGCGGGATTGCCCGTGTAGGCGGGGAACTGGATCAGTATCGCGTCAACTCCTTCTGGGTCGTTTGCCAGGAGGTGGGCAGCGAGTGGGTCCAGCGTCTCCAGTCTGTCCAGGATCTGCTGCATCAACTCGCGATCGAGGTGAACGTCTGCAGATGCCTGCCTGAAGAGTGCCGCCAGCTCAGCGTCGTACTTGTCGCCCGGCTGTCCGCTGTCGTGAGTCCAGTCGCGTATGAGCAACTCATAGGACGCCAGGATGGGACCCGCCGCGGCTTCTGGACGCGTTGCGGCGTTCTCGAAGGCGGACTCGAGGTCCTGGACATTCAGAAGCGTGCGAGTCTCAGTGGCTTCACCCACGACTAGCACACTGGTCATCTCCGTGGAGCCGCCGACTGCCTCATCGAGCGTCGTCAGGTCCTCGAGAACACTCCCGCCTCTCGGCAGGAGGTCGCGGATGCTGTATTCGGACTTGAGGCCCGTTGCCGCGAAGCCGAGCGCGACCGTCACGGCAATTACGACGATAATGTACGGCGCGGGCCTGCGTGTGATGGCCCTTCCCAGGAACTCAGCCGCCTTCTCGATGCCGGGCAGCGCGGTCGAAATCGGGCGCGCGGGCGGCAGAGCGCCGCGCCGCTCGCGACGTCTGTCGATGATTACCCGGCAGGCCGGGAGCAGCGTCAGCATTACGATGAGGCTCAGCCCTATGCCCAGTCCCGAGACGATTCCGAAGTCGCCCACCATCCCGATCGGCGAGAAGAGGCTCGCAAGCAGGCTCGCGATTGTCGTCACTGCCGCCAGCACCAGTGGAATGGTGACGTTCTGCAGTCCAACCCGGACCGCCGCCACGACACTCTCGCCGGCGACTCGCTGCTCGCGGTAGTGCGACACAGCCTGGATCGCGTAGTCGACTGTGAGGCCGATGATGATGATCGGCACCATCGACGTGAGAGAGTTCGGAGGGCCGGTGATCCCCAGTCCCTTCGGCCCGATCCAGCCCTCTGCGCCGATGATCCAGATGATCGAGATGAAGAGTCCGGCCAGCGTCAGCAGCAGGTCCGAAATCGTGCGCATGAAGAGCAGGATCAGCGCGGTAATCAGTAGGAACGACAGCCCGATCAGCGGCATCATGCCCGTCTCGGTGAACTCCTTGTACTCGTCCTCGATCACCACGAAGGAGACGCTGCTTGCGCGAAGCGGGCCTTCACTGGCGTTCGCGAGTTCGTCGACCCTTCGCTCGGCGTCCTCGACCCGCGAGTCGCCCGTGTTTATGAGGCTGACACCGGCGATGGCGACGGGAGTGCCGTCTGTGTCGGTCCCGGTCATGAGGCCAATCGCGTCTCCCAGACCCGGCGCGCTGCGGGCGGCGTCGATCTGCGACTGGCTGATCGAATCGAAGCTGTCCGTCTGTAGCATGGCTCCGATCATCAGCGTGGGAGAGAAGACGGGATCGGTCGGAGCCAGGATCGGCCCCACGGCCGGGTCTCTCACGATGGTGTCGATCAGCGCGTCCATCTGCGAGAGTCCAGAGGGCGTGAGCGCGTCACCCCGGAAGAGGATCGTCGATACCCTGACCTCGCCCGATTCACCGAAGCGTTCTTCGATCTCGGCTATCGCGTCGGTAATCGGGCTGCCGTCCGGAAGCCCGGCGGCTGCGTCCGGTGGGGGAACACGCAGGGTTGCACCGGCTGCAAGCGCGACGGTAACCAGCAGGAGTGCAAGGAGTGTGAACCACGGTCGGGCCGTGACAAGCCAGCTAAACCAGCTAAGCGCATTGTTCAAGGTGAAGTCTCCTTTAGTGCAGTGAAAGCGGTGGGCCTGGCGCTGACCACCCTGGATCCGGCATGAACACTTTATCTATAACGACTTATTATAGTAACTAGAGTAAATGTCACTACGCAATGAGATTATCGCCTTTGCCAATCGCAGATTGACGGTCTTCCCTCCGGTGCGTACCATCCCAGCAGCGGTGGAAGGCACCATGTCAGCGTCGTATCCAGGAGGAAGGGATGAAGTACGACTACATCGTCATCGGCGCGGGTTCGGCGGGCGCGATCCTCGCCACCAGGCTTTCTGAAGACCCGAACACATCCGTACTCCTCCTTGAGGCCGGTCCGGACTACCCGGACATCGACAGCCTGCCGGAGGAGGTCAAGTACGGCTACAAGTCGACCAGGGGCGTCTGGGACAGCGACCACAACTGGCAGTATATGGCAAGAGGCACTGATGAGGCCGAGATCGAGATTCCCAGGGGCAAGGTGACCGGCGGGTCCAGCGCGATCAACGGCCAGATCTTCCTCAGGGGCATTCCCGAAGACTACGACGACTGGGCCGAGTGGGGAAACGACGAGTGGAGCTTCCAGAAGCTGGTGCCGTACTTCAACAAGGTGGAGACTGACACCACGTACCAGGACGACCCCGGAGACTTCCATGGCTCCAGCGGCCCCATCATCTGCCACAGGTTCCCACAGGAGGAGTGGCGTGAGGGAAACAGGGCGTGGTTCCAGGCCTGGCAGGACAACGGGCACCCGTACTGTGAGGACCACAACGCTCCCGGCACAGCCGGGGTGGGACCGACCCCGCTGAACAATCCCAATGGCATCCGCTGGTCCACGTCAATCGGCTACCTGGGCCTCTCACGGCACCGGCTCAACCTGACCATCAGGCCTAACGTGATGGTCAAGAGGCTGCTGTTCGACACCTCAGGGGAGCGCCCGAGGGCTACTGGGGTGGAGGCCGTCTCCGACGACGAGACCTTCATCGTAGAGGGAGAAGAGATAATCCTCAGCGCGGGCGCCATCGGCTCGCCCCAGATACTTATGCTCTCGGGCATAGGGCCGAGCGACCACCTGGGCGAGCATGGAATAGAGACGATAGTCGACTCTCCAGGCGTGGGCCAGAACCTCGCAGATCATCCGCTTATCAGCATCCTGTGGGCCACGAAACCGGAGGTGGAGCTGCAGCGCTTTGTCCCCAACGGCCAGCTCCTGGTGAGGTACACGGCTGAGGGCTCTGCACTCAAGACCGACATGATCGTCTACCTGAGCGCGGGGTCTGGCAAGAGCCGGCGCATGGGCGGACAGCACGGCGACCTTGTCGGCATCGGCGCGGGACTCGGGCTGAACCTGGCGCTCTCCAAGGGCGAAATCCGGCTGCGCTCCGGTGACTACAGGGACTACCCATATCTAGACTACAACCTGCTGGACCACGAGGAGGACCTGCGCAGGTACCGGGACGGGGTCCGGCTGGTGGTCAGCCTGGAGGACCATCCTGAGATGGCAGCGATGATCGACGAGCGGGTCTATCCCGAAGACTCCGACCTGGAGTCGGACGAGGCCCTGGACCTCTGGATAAAGCAGAACGTCGGTACCGGTCACCACATCTCCTGCACAGCCAAGATGGGTCCCAGCTCGGACCCGATGGCCGTGGTGGACCAGTACGGCAAGGTCTATGGAGCGGACGGCCTTAGGGTCGTGGACGCCTCGATCATGCCCGAGTGCGTGCGTGCCAACATCAACGTCACCGTCCTGATGATAGGCGAGCGGGTCGCAGACCTGATCAGGCAGGGGAAGTAAAGAACTCTATCCCCGGTGTATGACGCAGATCCCTGCGCAAGAGTTAAATCGGCATTACGACAATCACATGGAGGGTGGCCACCATGCCGTTCTATGAGAGAGGCGACACCAGTATCTACTACGAAGAGGCCGGGTCGGGGTTCCCGCTGATGGTTATCTCGGGCGGCGGACTGAACTCCAGCATCGCATCCCTGGATAACGCGGTGCCTTTCAATCCGATGAAGACATACAAGGACGACTTCCACTGCATCGCTGCCGACCTGCGCAATGCCAGCGGGGGACAGTCCAGCGGGCCGCTGGAGATCGACCGTCCGTGGGACGCCTACTCCGAAGACCAGCTTGGGCTGATGGACCATCTCGGAATCGACAAGTTCCTCGTCATGGGCTTCTGCATCGGCGGGCCGATGATCCACAACCTGCTCAGGCTCGCCCCTGACCGCGTTGTTGCTGCGGCGATGATGCAGCCCAGCGGGTTCAACCCGGACGCGCCGAACATCTTCTACGAGAACAACACCGAGCGGTGGGCGCCAGACCTGTGCGAGAGCCGGCCTGAGGTCACGATGGACATGGTCCACGACTTCCTGACCAGCATGTACACCAGTCGCGCCGACTTCGTCTTCACCGTCTCACGCGACTTCGTGCGGGAGCTTCAGACTCCGGTGCTGATAGCGCCTGACAACGTGCCTGCTCACCCGTATGAGTGCGCGATGGAGGTCGCCAGCCTGGCCCCTAACTCCGAGGTCACCATCTTCCCCTGGAAGGACACGCAGGAGAACATCGACAACGTGGTGGACCACGCCCGGCGCTTCCTGAAGACGCATGTGCCGGTAACAGCAAAGGCGTAGTGGGATCGAGGGTATTGGGAACGGGGGCCCTTCGACAAGCTCAGGGCGAACGAGAGAAAACTTAAGGGCCCTGGCCGTTTCAGTCGACCGGCAACTCTCGGCCTGTGTCCGATGCCTCTTTGAGGGTGTCGATGAAACGATGCAGGTCTACGGCTGTATCGAATGTCGGCGCACGATTGTTTTCGGAGTGTATCGCCTCGGCGAACAGGGTGTACAACTGTCCGACGTTGAAGGGGTCGCCTTGTGGGAAGTCGGAAGGCACATAGACGAAACGCTCGGGGATGTCCAGGTCCCGCAGCTCATGGCTTCCCCGAGCACCCTGTACCCGCAGCATCTCGCCGCGCTGCGATGAGACGTTCCCTGTGACGACCAGCGAGCCTTCCCGTCCGTAGATCTCCATTCGAAAGCCGCTGCCGGCCCAGGGGACAGCCCCAACGTGGACTGATGCTCCGGCGCCGCTCTTCAACTGTCCGCTGACTCGGACATTGTCCGGTGAAGTGACTTCCACGTACTGCCGTGTATCTGTCTCGTACCACTGCTTCACCTGCGTACTGGCCATGCACGCAACCCTGGCGAAGTCGCCGGCCACAAAGCGTAGGGCATCGATGACGTGTCCGTTCGCGATGGTCAGGGTGTTCGCGCCCATGCTGATGTCGCGCTGCCAGGTGTTGCTGGAATGTCGTTCCAAAGCGCCGTCTCGCATGGTGGTTACGTGGCACGAGAGCACCTCGTCCACATATCCAGTTTCAAGCAGCTCCTTGACGAACAGCAGTGCGGGACTGACCCGAGATTGCAGTCCCACCACGGTCTGCACGCCTCTTTCACGAGCCAGACTCGCGAGTTCCTCGGCCTCAGCGGTGTTCTGTCCAAGAGGCCACTCGGTGAGTACGTGCTTGCCTGCCTCGATGGCGGCCTTCGTTGGCTCATAGTGCGACGGCACCCGAACCACCACTGCGACCGCGTCGATCTCAGGCGACGCTGCCATCTCGCGGAAGTCATGGAAGGCGAACTTCGCTCCAAATGCCTTCCGAGCCTCTTCGGCGCTCTCGGGGCGAGTGGTGCAGACTGCCGTAAATTCAACGTCCGGGCTGGCCAGCAACGCTGGGAAGTGCGACTGAGAGGCCCATGTCGCGTTTACGTTCGCACCCACAAATCCCAGTCGGATCTTATCTGCCATGACACATGCTCCTTGAACTGGTGGAATCCCTGCCTAGGTCGTTGGCGAGCCTCTGCGGTTTGCCAGCGACCTTGGGGTCAACTCGAAGAGGGGTTCGTCTCCCTGGAAGAAGCGCTCCAGCTCGTCGACCATCAGGGTGAAGAAGCGCTGACGTGTCGGCTGGGTGACGCTGGCTATGTGAGGGGTCAGAAAGACGTTGGGGAGCCCGATGATCTCGCTGTCTGCGGGAATCGGCTCGGGATCGAACACGTCCAGTCCGGCGACGATGTCCCCCCGCTTGAGGCGCGCAATGAGGGCGTCGCTGTCGACCACGGCTCCTCGGGACACGTTTACGAAGACTGAACCGGAGGGGACCATGTCCAGCTCCCTCTGGCCGATCATTCCCCGCGTGGCCGGTGTGAGGGGAGCCAGACAGACGATGACGTCGGACTTCGATAGCACGTTCTCGATCGATGTCTTCACGACGCCGATAGCGTCCGGCATCTCGCTGGCCATGTAGGGGTCGTAGACCCGGATGTCAACGTCGAACGGCCTCAGGTAGCTGACCAGCCTGCGTCCGATGTGGCCGCATCCGATCAGTCCGACCCGACTGCCGGTCAGTTCCCTGCGGACGAAGCCAGTGCCTGCGTGAGGTGGCTGCGACGCATCCCCCGCCAGGATCTGCCTGAAGCTCTCTCCCGCATTGCGGAGTGAAATCAGGATTAGGGCAAGCGCCCACTCGGAGACCGGATAGGACGAGCCCTGGGTCGTGTCGACGGTGCGGATGCCGCGTTCCCAGGCGGCTTCGACGTCGATGCGGTAGGCGAACCTGTCTCCCTCCAGCTCGCCGACGAGCCTGAGGCCAGGTGCGGCGTCCATGACGTCGGCGCTGATCATCGGGGAGCCGTGGCACACAATGATGCAGTCGACGTCAGCGACGCGGTCGATCAACTGCCCGATCGCGCCGGAGTCCTCATTCGGGCCATACCTGCCCCCTCCCTCAAGGTTGAGCCACTCCCAGTCGGCCAGCGTTGCGAGCCGGTCCAGGTCTGAGGGCGAAAAACTTCTATCTCGGACCTGCTGGTCGCAGACTATCAGCACCTTGTGTTTGGAGGTTGTCATGGTGAATTCCTCGGAGGGGGTCGGAGACGAAAGGTCTCGAACATTATACGGCGATGCGCAGCCTTACTTTCCGGTACTGGCAGGGCGTGGTCGGCGTTGGTCACTCTGACTTGATGAAGTCGGCCACGCGTTCCGCCATCGCCATGACGGTGAGGTTCAGGTTTGCGCGTACCGTGTCGGGCATGATCGATGCGTCGACGACTCTCAGGTTGTCGATGCCGTGGACCCTGCCGTACTGGTCCACGACTGCCATCGGATCGTCCGAGGGGCCCATCTTGCAGGTGCTGGAGACGTGGTGAGCGGTGATGACCTCTCGCTTCATCCACGCGTCGAGAGCATCGTCGTTATTCAGCACGTCGTCTGACGGCGCGGTGCGCCCTTCGACTATCTGGTCGAAGGCATCGTGCCTGAACAAGTCGGCGCACATCCTGATGCTGTCGCGCATTCGAGAGCGGTCGAACGGGTCGTCGAGCAGGTTGAAGTCGAGCTCTGGCATCTGCTCGGGGTCGCGTGAGCGGACTCGCAGCTCGCCCTGGCTCATCGCGAGATACAGGCCCTGGCTGACACCTACGCCGACCGGGTTGGTGTGGTCGACTCCCCTCATCGGGCGCTCCGACGCGTAGTTGCCCATGTAGATCACCATGTCGTTCTCGAAGCGCGATCCCGGCGCAGTGTGCCTGAGCGTAACGGTGCCGTTGGTGACCTGATCGGTATTCAGCAGGAAGTCGGGGCGCGTGCGCCACCCCATCGGTACGTCGGGATGGTCTCTGAGATTGCGCCCGACGCCGGGGAGGTCGAGGGTCACGGGGATGGACAGTCGACGCGACTGCTCCGCCGGGCCTATGCCGGACAGGGCGAGTATGTGCGGCGAACCGATGGCTCCGGCGCAGAGTATTACCTCGTTGCCATAGACGGAGACGTCGTCGTCACCGCTTCTCAGGTGCAGGCCGACCGTTCTGTGTCCCTCGAAGATGATCCCGTGTACGAGGCTGTTTGGCCTGACGGTCAGTCCCGGTCGACTGCGGGCGGGATCGAGGTAGGCTATGGCGGTGCTTACTCGAACGCGCTCAGAGATATTGAAGGGTAGAGGGCCGACGCCTGTTGAGCCCGGCCTGTTGTGGTCGGGGCAGTCAGGGAATCCCGCGTCGAGGCACGCGCGATAGAATGCGTGCTGCTGGGGGCCCCACTCGTCGGGGCGGTAGCGGCGGCAGATTATGGGGCCGTCAGAGCCGTGAAACTCGTCGTGGAAGTCCTCGTCGGACTCCAGCCTGAGCATGTAGGGGAAGACCTTGTCGAAGGTCCACTCCGTGTTTCCCCACTCGGCCCAGCGGTCGAAGTCGTCGGGCATTCCCCGCAGGAATTGAGCGTCGTTGACCGCGCTCGAACCGCCGGTGACCCTGCCCCTGGGAATGTCAATGTCGGCGAGGTCGGTTGCCCTGGCGCGAAAGTTCCAAATGTGG
Source organism: uncultured Dehalococcoidia bacterium (assembly GCA_964537915.1). Taxonomy (GTDB): domain Bacteria; phylum Chloroflexota; class Dehalococcoidia; order Lucifugimonadales; family UBA1123; genus VXRN01. The sequence goes on along the minus strand of CAZIDM010000044.1, from coordinate 1,255 downwards.
CCGCCGTCCCAGATGGTCGTGCCGGTACCGTAGGCGTACCTGATCTCGTCAGGCATCACATCCCGCGTGGGGTAGTCCGCGCCCGCCTCGATTAGCAGCACCGTTCTATTCGGGTCTTCCGAAAGGCGGGCAGCCAGGATGGAACCCGCCGATCCCGCGCCAACGATGATGTGGTCGTACGTCTTGGTCATGGTGCCTCGACCTCTCTAAGCTCTCAGATTCAACCACCGTTGCGAAGGCCGTTCCGGCACCTGGTTAGCGCGCGGCGTTGACTCCCTTCAGGAAGCCCTCTGCGCCGATGCGGAGCAGCCCCCAGCCGGAGACGGTCACGAAGTTCGCGCCCTGGTTGATGAACTCGACGACTCCCGCTGTGTCGGCGGGATTGTTGCCTCCGACACCGGCGAACTTGCCGCCTGCGCGAATTCGTGGGATGACCTCGCTCATTACCTTACGGACCTCGGCCACGTCGGGATTGCCCATGCTCTGGCCGAGGTCGGAAGCGGCAACGTGGACTACGTCGGCGCCGGAGACCTGCAGGATGTCGTCGAGGTTGGCGACGGCTCCGACGTCCTCGACCATCGGTATCACCAGCACCTGCGAGTTGACCCAGGACGTCGCCTCGTCACGGGTGACGCCGATGCCGTAGTCCTGGGCACGGCCGCCGCCCATTCCACGGTAGCCGTCGGGATAGTAACGCGCGGCGCGCGCTATCGCGGCGGCCTGCTCGCCGGTATTCACGTGCGGCACGATTATCCCCTGGAGTCCGCGGTCGAGGAACCTGAGAATCGTTGCCTCAGCGTGGTCGGGAATGCGGGCGATGGGGGTGATTCCGAAAGACTCGGCGGCGCGGACCATGTGCTCGACCTGGTCGAGGTCCGCAGGGCCGTGTTCGCAGTCGATCATCACGAAGTCGTAGCCGAGAGCGCCGAAGATCTCGACCATGTCAGGAGCGTAACGGGTGATGATGGCTCCGAATACGACTCCGCCATCGTTGAGTTTGGCCTTGGTTGTGTTGGTGCGCAAGGGGGTCTCCTACGGGGGTTACTTGTCGTGTCTGATGATGTGCTGGTGGTCAGAGTGTATTCTACTCTGATCCCCAGGATGATAGCCCCTCCTTCTTACGTCTCGCGCTGGAATAGCGGCAGCGATATGCCGATCAGTGCGAAGGCCAGCGCTTGCAGGTGTACTTCTGGATGTTGGCGCCCCAGAACATCTTGAAGCCCATCCGCTCGTGGATGAGGTCGTAGGTGTAGAG
>CAZIDM010000043.1:0-13093 GCA_964537915.1 uncultured Dehalococcoidia bacterium | reverse complement strand
CATGGGGCTGCCTGCTCGGTGGCGTCCCTAGTGTGTGTTTATTTTTGGTGGGGGCCCTTCTGTGGTTGGATTGTCCCCTATCCGTTTGGTTGTGGGTTTGGGTGTGGGGGAAGTCCTTGCCGACCAAACTGATACAGTCTCGCCTCCCAAGTGCAAGTTTACAGCCTTCGTGTCCAGAGTGTTACGATTAGACGTTTCCTTCCAACTTAGAAGACAAGGCACGACTGGACCAGACATGAAACTCAGAATTGTCAGACACGCCGAAAGTACCGGAAACGCCCAGGGCCGCTGGCAGGGCAGGAATGATACCCAACTAACCGACCTGGGCCGTGAACAGGCTGCGAAACTGCGCGAGAGGTTCGCAGCCGAGGAATATCAGCCCTCTCACATCTACTCCAGTCCTCTTTCCAGGACGTTAGATACCGCGCAGATCGCTTCGGGCGCGTGGGACATCCCCATTGTCCAGGTGGACGACCTGATGGAGACCGACATCGGCGCATTCACTGGCAAGACTTGGCAGGACATCGAAGAGCAGATGCCTGAGATCGCCAGGGAGTTCGCAGTCAGCCGCAGCCTGGAGATCGTCGAAGGCGCCGAGTCCTACGCCCAACGCTCTGAAAGGGCGCAGCGCGTAATCGACATGCTAACTGGTAGTCACACGGACGACGACAGCGTGCTGGTATTCACCCACGGCGGATTCATAAGCCACTTCTTCGCCGAGCTCGTGGGCACTGAGAGGATGTGGGGTTTGGGCGTTCGCAACACGGCCCTGTTCGAGTTCACCATCGCAGTCGACCGGTGGCGTCTTGAAGGCCACGAGCGCTTCAACTCGGACCTGCGCCGGATCAATCTCTTCAACGACTCGTCTCACCTGCACTGACTCGGCACTGCCGGCAAACTCAGCTCCGGATGTGGTATTCCCAAGTGGGTATCATGATTGGGCCTGTGTTCAGCTACTCCAAATTTCCCAAAACAGGGGTCAAAACACGCTAGAGGCAATTACGTACTCGCAGTAGGATTTCTCAAAGAGTCCCCTCGAAGAGGCACTCCAGGCTGCGGATACGGATGCAGGATCTCAACAACAGCCCCCGAAATCAGGACCACTGGCGGACCGGCGAGTCGGACCTCGTAAACACGCTTGCGGGCGCCATGGTTGAGCATCACGTGAACCGCAGGGCCAGGATCAGGAACTTCCTCCGCAGGCTCATGAGAAGGCCGGTCCACTAGCTTCGCTCCGGGTTCCAGCCCGCCATCTCACAGTAGACGCCGCATTCTCCGACATCTCTCTCCGATCGACTGGGCCTTTCGACTATTTGCCCGATACCGTTCGCCCTGTTGAAAATCCGCCGTGGCGGGAGCTTGTCGAAGGGCCGCCAGTTCATGGTTCGACAGGCTCACCACGAACGTACTTGGCTTGCTTCGTAGATGTCAGAATGACCCTACCCCCGATCGGTTGTGCCCGTTGACATCGTGCGTGGCTGATACCTACACTCCGCCCACTACCAAAATCTGGAGACATCGCCATGCAGCAGGAGCCAACTGCCCTCAGAATGCAGGACCCGGGCATCCGTGAACTCTTCTCAGAGAGCCAGCGTTTTCAGTCCTGGCTAGACGTCGAAGCCGCACTCGCACAGGCTCAGGCGGACCTCGACGTCATCCCCGCAGAAGCCGCCGAGGAGATCACCCTCAAAGCCCGGATCGAACTCCTCGACATGGACACGATCTATGAGGGCCTCGCCACGACCGGCCACGGCCTCGTACCGCTCATCTGGGAGCTAGACCGCGTTTGCGACGGCGACGCCGGCGGACACGTTCACTGGGGAGCGACCACGCAGAACATCACCCAGACCGGCAAGCTGCTCCAGCTCAGAAAGGCCCACCGCATCTACCTCGGCCAGCTCGCCCGCATTCTTGAGATGCTGGCAGACCTCGCCGAGCGCACCAGGGACTTCGCCCTGCCAGGCCGGACCCACGGACAGCACGCCGTCCCAGCAACTTTTGGACTCAAGGTTGCAGTATGGATCGACGAGTTGATCAGGCATGTCGAGAGGCTCCGGGGATGCGAGGACAGGGTCTTCGTCGCTATGCTGGGAGGCGGAGCGGGCACACTGGGCTCGCTCGGTGAGATCGGCATGGACATCCAGGAACTGATGGCTGAGAAGCTGGACATGCGTCCCATGTCGATTCCCTCCAGGACGACCGCCGATCACCTCTGCGAGTACGTCGTGCTGCTTGGAATGCTGTCCGCGACCTGCTCCAAGATCGGCCGCGAGGTGTACACGCTCATGAAGCAGGAGTTCGGCGAGCTCGAAGAGCCTGTTCCGCCCGGCACCGTCGGCTCCAGCACCATGCCGCAGAAGCGCAATCCCAAGGTCAGCCAGGACATCGTCGCCGGGGCTGCCCAGGTGAGGGCGCTCGTCCCGCTGGCCCTCGAGTCGATGATGACCGAGCACGAAGCCGACCGCACGACGAGCGTCATGATGGACAGGGCGCTCAACCAGTCGGCGATTGCCGTCGGAGACATTCTCCAGTACATGATCGAGCTATTCAGTGGACTGCGGGTCTTCCCCGAAAGGATGCGCCAGAACCTCGACCTCTCCGGCGGTCTGATCATGTCCGAGGCGCTGATGCTGGAGCTGGGCCGTCGAATCGGCCGCCAGCGCGCCCACGACGTGATCTACGATGCCGCCCAGGCCTCGGTGGTCGAAGGCCGGCCGTTCACGGACACGCTGTCAGATGAGAAGGACGTCCAGGACAATCTCTCGACCGACCAGATCGAGAGTCTCCTCGACCCCACCCAGTACACCGGCGCGTGCGGACTGCTGGCAGACCGCTTCGCAGCGCAGGCCAGGGCCGTCGCCGCAGACCTAAATGAGTCTGCCTAGGTCAATGTTCACCTGAGCGGCAGACCCTCTGCCTGAGGTATCACTCCATCGGCTCGCATGGCGTCTATCTCGCTCTGCGTGTACCCAGGCTCGATCAGGACAGCCTCAGTGTCGCCTCCAAACACGGGCGACGAGCCGACACGCGCAGGCGTCTCGCTCATTTGCTGCGCCGTGCCGCCGTGCTCCACGGCCCCGAACGCCTCGTGCTGCTCGGAGATGATCAGCCCGGCGTCTCGCGCGTATGAGTCCGACCTCACGTCGCCCAGGGTCTGATGGGACGTCGCCGGTATGCCCTCGCCCGACACCATCTCTACCCAGTGTGACGTTGGGTTAGACCCGAACACTGTCTCCAATTGGCCCGACAGGTCGGGCTCTGCCAGACCGCGGAATGGCTCCAGCGCCAGCAGTCGTTGGCGTTCGTCGTCCCGCTCCGCCGACAGCGCGAGCCACCCGTCCGACGTCTGGTACAGGCGGGAGAATGGCCCGTTTCCCTTGGCCTCAGGCCCGCTGATCTCGTCCGGCTCGAATCCCTCGTAGTCGATCATGTACTCCGACGAGAACGTCGACGCCGTGTACGCCAGCGACGTGTCGACCTTCTGCCCTTTCCCCGTGCGCTCCCGCTCTAGCAGGGCGAGTATCACGCCGTAGGCGGCCATGATGCCTGTGCCGTAGTCGTTGAACGTGTACGGCGGAGGTCCGGGCTCGCCGTCATCGCCGCCGTTGCGAAGCTGCATCCCTGTGGCCGCCTGCGCGTTCTGGTCGAAGCCCGGACGCATCGCCCACGGCCCATCCTGCCCAAAGGCGTTGATGGCGGCATAGACGATCCGCGGGTTGCGCTCGCTAAGCTGCTCGTACCCGATGCCCAATCGCTCGGCCACGCCCTTCCTGAATCCCGTCAGCACCACGTCCGAGTCGTCGGACAGCTTGTAGAAGGCCTCCAGCCCGGCGTCCTTGGTGATGTTCAGGCAGATGCTGCGCTTGCCACGCCCAACGTCCAGCCACGGCGTGAGCGCGGGAACGCGGTGCTCAGGGTCGACCTTGATCACGTCCGCGCCGTATTCCGACAGCGTCCTCCCGCAGGTCGGTCCCGCCAGAATGATGCAAAGGTCGAGGACTCGGATTCCGTCAAGTGCTCCAGCCATGATCGCTACTCTCTTCCTGACTCTGCCAGAATGGCCTCGTTGTGCTCTCCAAGCCGGGGTGCTGGAGAGCTCACCTCACCCGGCGTGCCGCTCATCCGTACCTGGATACCCACCTGGCGCATCGGCCCGAACTCGTGGTCTTCGACGTCCAATACCGCCCCGGACGCCAGAGCATGGTCCGTCTCCATCCACTCACGCAGGGTGCGGCACATGGTCAGGGGAACTCCGGACTCAGCCATCAGCGTCTCCCACTCCAGCGCCGGTCTTTCCAGCCACGGCTCCGCGAACCGGGCCGCCCACTCCTCCATCTCTTCGAGATTGTCGAAGAGCCGCGTGTCCGTGAGTGGACCGTACCACTCAGGATGCCCCAGGACGTCCAGGATCGGTCTCAGCGAACGCTCGTACATCGCGTTCAGGTTGATCCAGCGTCCGTCCCCGCAGCGGTAGAACCGCGCGATAGCGGGAGACGTCGCACGCGGCCCGGACTCGACCTCCGGCCTGCTCACGACCGCAGACCCCATGGCGGTGAACATGGCGTCGTACAGCGGCACCGAGACGCCCTGACCCTCGCCGGTGCGCTCACGGTGATAGAGAGCGGCCGCGAGCGCAGGCGCGGCGACCATCGCTCCGAAGATGCTCGCGTACGGGAGCGCAAGGAAGCTCACGCCCTCGGAGCCGTCCTTGCTCCGGTCGGTATACACGCCGGTGGCAGCCGATATGACGAGTTCCGTCCCCGGCGTGCCCGCCTCGGGATGATCGTCGCCAAATCCCGGCAGTGACAGATGAACGATGTCTGAGCGAAGCTCCCGGAGGGCATCGCCGTCGATCCCGTACGGGTTCCGACCTGAGCGAGAACCCTCGATGACCGCGTCCGCTGCCGCCACCAGGCTCCTCGGAAGGTCACAGTCGTCGTGTGCCGCCACCACGGACTTCTTGCCGCGGTTCCAGACCGAAAACACCGGAGTGCCTCTGAGCGGGTCCCCTAGCGGAGACTCCACCTTCACCACTTCCGCTCCCTGGTCGGCCAGCAGCATACCGAGCACAGCCACCGCCGGGTGGTCCCCGAACTCCAGGATTCGATACCCAGAAAGAGCGCCTGCCATTGCTCACCTCCGGCGGTGATTCTAACATCTGGGACGTTTGCTATACTGCGACCCCGCGCTCCGCCCACACACGTCCCCAGGAGATGCCATTGACACCCCGACCCAGGCTGCTCGTCTCCACCCGCAACCAGGGCAAGCTCAGAGAGCTGTCGGAACTGCTCGGCAGCGTGCCATTCGAGCTTGTGTCACTGTCCGACGTGGGCATAGACGACGATGTCGAAGAGACCGGCCAGACATTCGAGGACAACGCCATCCTGAAGGCCGAGACCTATCGCGACCTCAGCGGGATGCTGACCCTCGCCGACGACTCCGGTCTGGAGGTCGACGCCCTCGGCGGCGAGCCGGGCGTACGCTCCGCGAGGTATGCAGGCCCCGACGCCACGGACGACGACCGGATCCGGCTGCTCCTGAAGAATCTCGAATCCACGCCGGAGGCCTCGTGGACCGCGCAGTTCACCTGCGTAATCGCCATAGCCTCCCCGGACGAGGAGACGCTGCTGTTTCCGGGGTCCTGCCGTGGGAAGATCGTCCGCGAACCCAGGGGCGAGAACGGCTTCGGATACGACCCAATCTTCCTGTTTCCCGACCTCGGACTCACGATGGCCGAGCTGACCCCGGAGCAGAAGAACGCCATCAGCCATCGCGCGATAGCTGTCAGCAAGGCAGCCAGGGCTCTCGGTATCTGACCAGATTGGTAGGCACCCCCAATTTGGAGCGCGGGCATCTTGCCCGCTTCCGTTCGTCCTGTTGAAAATCCGCCGTGGCGGGAGCTTGTCGAAGGACACCACCATTCTTCTTTGGTCTCCCCTCGGCAAATCCCAGACTTATGCAATATCCTCCCAGTTGAAACAGGTATAATGGACTGACATGACTACCACACGACCAGACGCAATCGGCCCACCTGTCCTGGACCGGTTCCTCAGACCCCTCCGCGACCTCCGCATCTCCGTAACGGACAGGTGCAACTTCCGATGCCCCTACTGCATGCCCGCCGAGATCTACGGCGAGCGCTACCAGTTCCTGCCCAGGGAGTCGCTTCTCACTTTCGAGGAGATTTCCCGGCTGACAGGCATCCTCGTCAAGCTCGGCGTGACCAAGGTCCGCATCACCGGCGGCGAGCCGCTGGTGCGCGCCGACGTCGACGGGCTGATAGCCATGCTGGCTGACGTCCCCGGCGTGGACGATCTCGCCATGACGACAAACGCCTATCTCCTTCCACAGTTCGCTCAGAAGCTGTGGGACGCCGGCCTTCGCCGCATCACCATCAGCCTCGACTCGCTGGACGATGAGGTATTCCGCACGATGAACGGGCGCAACTTCGGCACCGAGCGCGTGCTGGAGGGGATCGCGGCAGCCGCCGAGGTCGGATTCAACCCGATCAAGATCAACGCCGTCGTCCAGCGCGGGGTCAACAACCACACTATCGTGGAACTCGCCAGGTTCGCGAAAGAACACGGCTACATAGTCCGCTTCATCGAGTACATGGACGTCGGCAACCTGAACGGCTGGAAGATGGACGACGTAGTCCCGGCAGCAGAGATCGTGTCCCGCATCAGCGCGGAGATGCCGCTGGAGCCGGTGGCTCCCAACTACACCGGAGAGGTCGCCAACCGCTTCAGGTTCTCAGACGGTGAGGGCGAGATCGGCGTGATTGCGTCCGTTACCCAGCCGTTCTGCGGCGACTGCTCCAGGATGAGGCTCTCGCCCGAGGGCCAGATTGTGACCTGCCTGTTCGCGGCGTCCGGCACCGACCTGCGGACTCCGCTGCGTTCCGACGCCACCGACGACGAGATCGAATCGATCGTCCGGGGAATCTGGAGCGGCAGGGACGACCGGTACTCGGAGATCAGGACCATGTTCACGGACGAGCCGCGCAAGAAAGTGGAGATGTACCACATCGGCGGCTAGGTCCGCACTGCGTGTACGACCCGTCCCCGAATCGCGTCTTCACGGTAGCCCGGCTACGGGTCTGAGCAGTCCCTCGTGTACCCGCACTGCGGACACCGCAGCTTGCAGTGAATCGCGACCATCTCCGTTCCACAGAGGTCGCACCTGATTTCGATAGTCACGGACATGGCTCTCGCAATAGTTGGGTGAAAACAAGATGCCCCGCACTAGGCGGGGCATCCAGTTAACTAGCTGATTTCAGTCGCCTTCTACCTGCTGCGTACCCTGCGCGTCCTGTTTCTCATGGACATCGCGCCACCAATCACCAGCAGACCGGCAGCGGCCGCAATGGCCATCAGCACGACCGGCGAGACAGTGTCGCCGCCGACGCCCGGCAGGCCTGGCGCTGTTGGCTGTGGCGGTGGGATAGGCGTGGCAGTGGCTACGGGAGTCGGTGTCGCCAGAATCGGGAGACCGCCTGCGCTTGGGCTCCAGGCTACCGCCTGCTGTGCATGGCGATATGCGTGCATGGCTCCGCCTTCACTGCCCTCGACCTTGGCGTTGCCGTTGGCGTCGAAGCCGCTGAGCGCGGCGTTCGAGAGGCTCACGAGCGAGCTGCCGCCGGGCCCGACGAAGATCTTCGCCAGCGCGACGTCATCCTGGGCGAGCGCGGCCTGGCCTGCGTCACGCGCCATCATGGCGTACATCTTGGCGTTCTCAGCCGTCGACTGCGCCAGCGCGGCGTGGACCGAGCGACCGGACCCCTCATCACCGGTGGCCCCGAAAGCTGCGGCTGCGGCGCTCGCCGCGGCTGCCTGCTCAATCGCTCCGTCAAGGGCTTCGACCGTCGTCTCGACGTAGCTCTGTACGTCTTCAAGAGACTCGGCATCAGCGGCCATTCCGGCGCTCATCGCTGCGGCTTTCATCTGGGTCCTCAGGTCGGACATGGCCATGATCAGGCCTCGAGCCTGGTCGAGCGTGCCGCCCTCTAGGACATCGGATGCATCGCCCTGTCCGGAAGGACTGGAAGGTGAGGAACCCGCATCCTCTTGTGCAATTGCGAAACCGCTATAGGCCGCGATCAGGTTTTCCCCTGTGTAGCCTGCGGAACTGCTGTCGAACGTAATACTCGCGCTGCCGTCTTCGCCAACGTCGAGCGTCCCGACTCGCAGGAATGCCGTCTGGTCATCGTTGGCGAGCCAAACGGCGTACTCTTTGCCATCGTCGGCAGCCGATGCTCCCTTCAAGTTGACCTGAAGACCATCGCTCATGCCGGCGTCGTCAAACACTGTCGCATAGCCCTCTCCAAGTCCGTGTCCATCGGACAGGACTGCGGTTGCGGGTATCGACAGCAGCAGCAAGAGAGCCAAGACTAGTAAGAATTTAGACCTGGGCATACTGAGTGACTCCCCTCCTTCGGATTTGAGGATAATTACTTGGTGATCGTTGGATAATCTCGATCTGTTTCACACCGTGATACCCTACCATAAGGCGCTAGCCAAGCATAGGGCTTGATTGACGATCTTTTAAGACAAATTCTAAAGTTCGCCGCTCAGGACACTCACGCCGGTAGGGTCTATGCTGCCCCCTCTGGGTTCGATTGTTATGCCTGCGGCATCGAACTCCCAGAAAGGAGCCACGGGTATAATAACAGTCTGACCGTATCCAGTCGAGTCCACCGTGAACCATCCTGCGCTGTACACCAGGCCGCCTTTGAGCAGCCATACCTGGTACACCATTCCGCGCGGAAGTGGGGGCAGATCGACCACCAGGAGGAGCGCCCTGTCAGACGTGTGAGACGCCACCAGGACGCCTCGCGCAGACTCGCCGGGGCCGGTCCCGCGGAGCACGTTGACGGAAGCGCCGGGCGACGAGGACATCAGCAATGCCTCGTTGCGAGCAGACAGGCCTTCGCCTTCGAGGACCGGCTCCTGCTGCTCCGGAGAGATCTCGTTGAGCCTGTCGTAGGACCACGCTCCCGCAAGTATCAGGGCTATGGCCAGACCCGCCAGTCCCAGTTTGCCGGACTGGGCAGACAGATACTTGAGTACGTCGTCTCCGTAACCGGACCAGCGTTCCACCAGCCGGTTGAGTGGCCGGGCGGACCTTTCCTCAGACTCTATGCGACCGAACAGGCTGTTCTTCAAGTGGGACGGCGCCGTCCGCTGGGGTATGGAGTGGGCCAGGCGGGCTAGAGTTTCACCGTCGCCTTCGAGAAGCAGGCGGCAGGAGGAGCAGGTCTCCAGGTGTGCTTCGACGCTGGCCGCCTGGACTTCGTCGATCTCACCTGGCAGATACGACCTGAATAACTCACTCGTCGCATCACATTCCGTGCTCGGCTGACTCTCGGATCTGCGGTTCCAGGACATCTCTGAGCTTCTTTATCGCCAGTCGCATCCTGGTCTTGACAGTACCAAGTGGCTGATCGAGATGTGTCGATATCTCAGTATGAGTCAGCCCTCCAAAGTAGGCGAGAACCACGACTTCCCGCTGCTCTGGCCTGAGTGTAGTGAGCGCGTCCTTGAGGCGGCTCCCCTCGAACTGCGCCATCGCATATTCAGTGGGATCGTGCCCACGCGACTCGGTCGGCCTGTTCGAGAGGTCCACGCCATGGCGGATCCTATTGTAGTCTCTCTTGCGCTTACGCAGTTCGTCAATTGTACGGTTGTGCGCGATGCTGAAGAGCCAGCTCGTAACGCTCCCGCGTGGAGCCTTGTAGCTGTTCGCCCTCCTCCATATATTGAAGAAGGTATCCTGCGCCACCTCTTCAGCCGCTCCGGGGTCTCTCAGCATGTGCATTGCCAGAGAGTACACCGGGCCTGAGTACTTCGTGTACAGCGCCTCGAGGGCTGCCCGGTCCTTCGAGCAGATCCCCTCTATGAGCTGTCGGTCGTCCGCGTTTTCGTAATCCATGGCTGACACCATGAGAGCAGGCCCCAATGCGCCCGCTCACCTTCCATTACGCTTGAGTAGGATTCCTAGATTCCAACAGTCCCCACTCCCTCAGGGAGCTGACAGGGTTAGGTAGAGGTAGTTAAACAAGCATGAACAGCCACCAACGAACCCCCTCTCCTGGGGGAGAGGGTTGGGGTGAGAGCCTGCCCCGGACTCGATCCGGGGGCGAAAACCTCGCTAACCAAATTGTCACAGCATCTACCACTTCGGTCACTTGGCGTGGGCATCTTCCGTCTGTTCTAATTGCCCTGATCGATTCAATGGACGGTTCTTACCGTCATATAACGCCATCACGCCCAGCTCGGTTAGCGATCTGAATTCCTTGAATGCCAATCAGTCTGTTACGCCATTAGATGCAGGAACCCTCTGTCAGGGTGCGGACGGCCTGGGTCTGACGCTGGACGGCGCCCAGGTCCGCCTGTTCCAGGAATACTATCACGCTCTGCTGGAGTGGAACTCCAGGATGAACCTCACCACGGTTACTGGCTGGGAGCAGGTGCAGAGTCGCCACTTTCTGGACTCGCTGACGCTCTCGGCAGTCATCGCGAAGCACAGACTGGAATCGGTCCGGTTTATCGACGTCGGAAGTGGAGCCGGACTTCCCGGCATCCCGATCAGGATCGCTTTCCCAGGTATGACGGGCACACTGCTGGACGCCACCAGGAAGAAGGTGCGGTTCCTGGAGCACGTCATAGGCGCGCTGCCGCTCAGCGGAATTGAAGCGCGTCACGGACGCGCGGAGGAGCTTGCGCGTATTCCTGAGTTGCGCGAGCAGTTCGACCTCGTCGTCTCCCGTGCCGTCGCGCCAATGCCCATTCTGGCCGAGCTGACCCTGCCCTTCTGCCGTCCCGGCGGCTGCGTGGCCGTCCACAAGACCTCGACCGCCGCAGACGAGATTGAAGAGGCCAAATACGCCATCAGCACTCTAGGAGGAGAGATCACGGACAGCCTGGAGATCGACCAGGACGATTCCGACTCCGAACGACTGCTGCTGGTCATTGCCAAGGTCAACCCCACACCACAAGGGTACCCACGACGACCCGGCATACCGTCCAAGCGCCCGCTCTCCAACCGCTAACGGACTGCAGCCCCTCCACAGATGACCAGAAGCCACTACTACCACGCCCGGGTGAAAATCGCATACATCCATACCAATCGTCGTACCAGCCCCAATCGTCATTTCGACCCCATTCGTTATTCCGGCCCCATTCGTCGTACCAGCCCCATTCGTCTTACTGGACCCAATCGTCTTACCGGCCCCATTCGTCATACCGGCGAAGGCCGGTATCCAGAGTTCGCGGCAGGTCAACATATGTCAGGACCATCCAGAGATGTCCCGACCCGATAACCAGCGTCCCCAGGCGACATCGATCAGGCGCCGTGTCTTCTCCTGGCCCACCCTGCTGTCCTACGGATTGGCAATCGCGCTGATCGGGCTCCTGATAGCCAGGTTCGACCTCGACTGGAACGAGACCTGGCAGAGCATCCGGTCCATCAATCCCTGGCTGTACGGGCTTGCGATAGTCGCCTACTACGCCAGCTTCCTGTTCCGAGGGGCACGCTGGCGCATCCTCGCCCGCAACGCCGAATCGCGCCAGCCCGCTGTCACCAGGCTGCCATCGACGATCTCCACGTCAGTGCTGATCATAATCGGCTGGTTCGTCAACTCGGTGGCATGGCTGCGACTTGGCGACGCCTACAGGGCGTACGCCTACTCGGAAGACTCTGGAGCGTCGTTTTCGTGGAGCCTCGGCACCCTTCTCGCGGAGAGGCTCCTGGACATGCTCACTGTCGCGGCCCTGATAGTCGTGAGCGTACTGCTGCTCACCCTCACCAGCGGCCTCGCCACCTCAGGTTACATCGTACCCGCAGCGCTGCTGATGACCGTGCTGATCGCGCTGGTGGTCGTCGCCATGCGATTCTACGGGACTCGGCTTGCCCGGCTGCTGCCCGCGAGGCTCGAAGATGCCTACGACCGCTTTCACCAGGGCACCCTCGGGAGCCTCGACAATTTGCCCATCGTGATGTCCCTCGGACTCATCGGATGGCTTCTTGAGATGGCGAGACTGTACCTCGTCGTGCAGGCGCTGGGGATCGACGTCGGCCTCGCGCTGATACCCGTGGTCGCCCTCGGACACGCGATCCTCAGCACGGTACCCACTCCGGGCGGAGTGGGCGCGGTCGAGCCCGGAGTGACAGGCCTGCTGCTGCTCGAGCTGAGCCGCCCCGACGCGGTCGCGGCCACCATAACAGACAGGTCCATCACCTACTTCAGCATCGTGCTAATCGGCGGCCTGCTATTCCTCGCGAGACAGGTCATACGCATCAGGAGTGAGCGGAAGTCGGATTCCAAAGCGACACAGGATCCCTGACCAGAGACGATTGCATAAGCCCGTCATTCCGGCGAAGGCCGGAACCCACGAAGTGGCTCGCCGCTCGGCAATCCAGGGAAGGGGGGCGGCTCACGCAAGGCTGCCTTCTAATCAGGGACAGTCTCCCTCACCAAAATGCCCTTGACGCGGTTCTGCCAAACTACTATCCTCAGTTAAGAACATTTATTCTATTAGGCAGATGCCAACACCCCATGGACCTAGCACAGAGAATCCAGGCCAGGACCGACAACGGCGACACAATCATCGACTTCCTTATAGAAGTCATGACGGACCAGCTCGACCACTTCAAGATGAACCACAGGCTCCAGGCAGCCCGGCTCCTCTCAAGCTATGGCTGCTGCCACAAGCCCAGTGACTCGACACGGTCGCCCATAGCCGACCAGGCCATCAGCTTTGTCCTCGACAACCTGCCCGAGCCATCCCAAACTGACACACGCTCCGGCTCGTCCGAAGACACCTTCTTCGACCAAAAGCTCGCCAGGGTCATCCAGGAGGCAACCGACGACGGAGCCTCAGTCTGCCGCTTCCTCATAAACGTAATGGAAGGCGAACTCAAGGCCTTCAAACCCCACCACCGAATAACAGCAGCCAGAGAACTCCTATCCCGAGGCTTCGGCAATAACACCACCCCCCGTCGTTCCGGCGAAGAGCCTGCCGACGTGTCGCCCCTTCTCCGTCGTTCCGGCGAAGAGCCTGGCCACGTGTCGTCCCTTCCCCGTCGTTCCGGC
>CAZIDM010000042.1:0-18105 GCA_964537915.1 uncultured Dehalococcoidia bacterium | reverse complement strand
CGCGGGCATCTTGCCCGCATCCGTTCGTCCTGAGCTTGTCGAAGGACGGTTGCCTGTTGAACTGCCTACCAACATGGGACAGTCTCGGGCCAGGATTATTTATATGGAGGAGCGCTATGCCAACCTACTCGTACGACCACATTCACCTGCGCACACAGGACCCGATGGCCACCGCGCGCTACTACAACGAGATGTTCGGCGCCGAGATCATCGAGTCGGTGCAGTCAGACGGCCAACCCCGAATCGACCTGGACATCAATGGGCTGACGATCTTTATTGCGAAGGCAGACGAGAACGCAACAGCGGCCCCCGATGACTCGCACCTGGGACTCGACCACTTTGGCCTGCTGGTGGACGACATCCAAGAGGCTGCCGCCGACCTGAAAGCCAAGGGCGCCGTCTTCTCGACCGAGCCGTTCCAACTACGACCCGGCCTCAAGATCGCGTACGTGCTGGCCCCCGAAAACGTGAGGATCGAGCTGCTGGAGAGGGACTAGTCCGCCGCAATCGACTCTTCTGCAAACTCCGGCATCACCTCTTCGGCGAACATCTGGATTGAGCGGAGCCACTTGCCCTGCTCAAGCCCTGCCGCGCCGAACTTGCCGAAGATGCGGTTGATCCCCTTCGACCTCAGCACCTCCAGCCGCTCGCAGACCACCTCGGGCGTGCCGACCAGCGGGCGAATGCCCTCCTCCCTGGCGCGTACGGCAGCCAGCTCGCGGTCGCGGTCGCGGTGTACCCAGTGCTTGTAGTTCTCGGGGATGTTGCCGTCTTTGTCGGCTGGATTTCCGATCCGGTAGAACTCCTCGTTGATCGCTGCTTCGAGTCCCGCCGTCTCGCTCTCGGCCTCTTCCATGGTCGGCGCGACGTAGACGTTCGCGCTGACCGGCAGGTCGATGTGCTCGTGCGGATTGCCGTGGTGCTCCATGCGCTCGTGCCACATCTCCACGATCCGCGGGGTCTGTCCGAGCGTAGTGGTCGGACCGCCGACCAGTATCGGCACTCCGATCTGTGCAGCGTAGTCGACGCTCTCAGGGCTGGTGCTGACCGCGATATAGACGGGAGGGCCAGGCTTCTGGATAGGCTTGGGAATCACCCAGATGTCTTCGATGTCTATGAACTCGCCCTTGTAGGTTAGATTTCCGTCCTCCCAGCACTTCTGGACGACGTCCAGGTACTCCTTGAACATATCCCTGGACCTGGTGATGTCCACGCCCATTCCGTGGAACTCCTGCGCCTGGTATCCGGCGCCAACTCCCAGGTTGAACCTGCCTCCTGAGACGATGTCGATGGTCGCCGCCTCTTCAGCCACCTGCACCGGGTTGTGGAACGGCAGGATGACGATCGACGTGCCGATCCGCGCCTGGGTCGTCCTCGCAGCCACCGCGCCCATGAACGAGAAGATGCCCGAGAGTATTCCGTGCCGTGAGAAGTGGTGTTCGCCGAGCCAGATGTCCTGTATCCCCAGCTTGTCCGCGAACTCCGCCTGCTCCAGCGCATTGTTGAGCGTGTCCCGGTCGGACATCGTCTCGTGCCACCTGATAACGTCGAACATCCCGAATCTCATGTCTGGCTCCTGTCTGCGGCTAGCTACGGAAAGCCTCGTGCGGCCGGGTACATTCTATATCAGGAATCGCCAGTTCGGCACTGAGCCCATGAGTGCAAGCCAGGAGCTCCCCCTCCCTCAAATGCATTCTCCAACCTGATACAATCGCCCCCGTGCCCAATCTCACCTTTGGAGGCGATCACCGATGTTTGAAAGAGTTGCAGTCCTTGGAGTCGGAGCCATCGGCGGCATTATCGGCGGATACCTGACAAGGGCGGGTCACGATGTCACCCTGATAGACCAGTGGCCTGAGAACGTCGACACGATCCGTGACAAGGGTCTCACCGTGTCAACCCAGGAGGGCGACTTCACAGTCGAGGCCAAGGCCGTGCACCTCGGAGAGGTCTGTAACATCGTCGAGCCGTTCGACCTTGTCTTTCTCGCCATGAAGTCCTACGACACCACGTGGGCGACCCATTTCATCCTGCAGTACATGACCGGCAACGGTGCAATTGTCTCGGCACAGAACGGCATCAACGACGAGCGCATCGGTCCGATCGCCGGTTGGAGCAGAGTGCTCGGTTGCGTAATCACGCTCGGAGCGGGCATGTATGAGCCCGCCAACCCGATCAGGACTAGCGTTGCCGACAGGCTGGCATTCACCATAGGCGAGCCCAGCGGCATCGAGTCCACAAGAGCTCACGCCATCGCCGACATGCTCGGCGTGGTCGGCCCCACAAAGGTGACATCGAATCTATGGGGCCAGCGCTGGTCCAAGCTGGCCGTCAACTCGATGGCCAACCCGATCTGCGCACTTACAGGCCTTAGCTCGGGCGCATCCCGAGAGACCCCCGGGGTCGTTGACGTGACTGTAAAGATCGGCGCGGAGGTGGTCCGAGTGGGCACCGCCCTTGGCGTTGACGTCGACCCGATCAACAACGTTCCGGCCCAGCAGTATGTAGAAGCAGCCGAAGACGCGATGGTACTGGAGGACCTCAAGTCCCAACTTGCCGAGACCGCTCGTCAGCTCGGAGCTGGTCGGCCGTCGATGCTTCAGGACGTCATCAAGGGACGCAGAACGGAGATCGAGTACCTGGACGGCTACGTCGCCGACCGCGGTCGCCAGGTCGGGGTCGCAACCCCCGCGTGCGACCGCATAACTTCGCTGATCAGGCAGGTGGAGTCAGGCGCGCTCGAGTCCCAGTCCGACAACATCAACCTCATGAGTGACTTTATGTAGTCTGGATCACAGGGGAGGGGAATTGCATCAGTCCGAAGCAGCGGAGCGCAGGAAGAGGAACCGGCAACGCGCCCGAGTCCTGTTGCTGCTTGCCTGCGTCGCGGTCATGCTGAGTGCGGGTATGTATACTCCTGGCCCACAGGCAACCCTGTTCTCGCGACTTGTGCTGGTAGTGTTTTCAATCACATTCCTCATGTCACTGTCCGTGGCTGCGGTCATGATCCCGGCTCCTCCCGACCCAAGGGAGGGTATGCGCAACGTACTGTGGGGATGGAGACGCCACTCTGACGAGGACAGGTCAGACGGTGACGAGTCTCATTACACCGGGCTCCCTTCGCCTTCAGACATGCAGAAGACCGCGCTGGACCAGCGCAGGGATCGCTGAAGGTTCCCCCGGTGACAACACTTCCCTCTCCCTGAGGGTGAAAAGTCAGGCGACGAGCCTCTTTGTCGGCCACTTTGTAGGGATACGGGCAGGGTGATTGACACCCTGCCTGATCGGTTAGAGAATGACCGGGCCGCGCCTGCGGCAGCGGAGTCCAAATTTGCCACAAGTGGCCCTAGATAGCGTACGCGTTCTGGAACTGACAAACGGGATCGCCGGTCCGTACTGTGCCAAAATGCTGGCCGACTTCGGAGCCGAAGTCATCAGGATCGATTCCCCTGCGCCCGCCGTTCAGCCCTACCCCGAGATCAACGAGGCCGAGCGAACGGCGCGCGCACTCCACCTGAACACCAATCGCAAGAGCGTGACTCTCGATCTGGAGTTGGAGCGCGGCCGTGAGGTCCTGCTGGACCTCGCGCTTCACTGCGACGTTATAGTGGAGAGCATGAGGCCCGGGATGGCAGAGGGTCTCGGCATTGGCTACGAGACTCTGTCACAGTCCAGGTCGGACATCGTCATGACGTCGGTCACTCCTTTCGGTCAGGACGGCCCCTACAGCCAGTGGAACTACACAGAGCTGACCATGTTCGCGATGACCGGCGCGATGCACCGTGAGGGGCTGCCGAACAGGTACCCGCTCAAGTACGGAGGCGAGATCGCGCAGTACTTCGCCGGTACTGCCGCTGCGGCCGTAACCATGGGCGCGCTGGCCGGTGCCGCACTGACCGGCACGGGTGACTGGATAGACATATCAATCCTGGAGGCAATGGCCGGGCACCCGCACCAGATCGGACGCAGAGCCCCGTTCGCCTACTCAGGTGAGAACGACCTGCGCGTAGAGCCTCGCACGTCCGCCGCCGGAGGACGCGAGCCCTACGCTGTGGGTACGTTCAGGTGCAAGGACGGCTACGTCAGCTTCCTCCCCCTCGGTCCGAGGATGTGGCCGAACATCGTCCAGATGATCGAACGTCCAGAACTCAGGGAAGACCCGCGGTTCCTGTCACCAGAGGACCGGAGCGACAATCGCCTGGAGTTGGAGGAAATCTTCCAGTCATGGCTTGATCAACACACCCGCATGGAGGTCTTCGACGCCGCTCAGAAGGCAGGCATCCCTGGCGGGCCTGTGCTGGAGGCCCTGGAAGTCGCTGATAACGAACACTTCAGGGAGCGCGACTACTTCCAGAGGATCGAGCACCCGGAACAGGGAACGCACAGTTACACGGGACTGCCGTTCAGGCTGTCGGATGCGCAGATTTCACCACCCTCGCCCGCCCCGCTTCCCGGTCAGCACACCAGAGAAATACTTAACGGACTGCTCGAAATGTCCGAGCAGGAGTTGAACACACTTGTAGAGAGCGGAGTTACCAGCCTTGGATGACTCTTCAGGAATTCAACCTGGCCCACTGTCAGGGATCCGCGCGCTAGAGCTTGCCGAGATATGGGCAGGGCCGTTCTGCGGCTCCCTGCTGGCTGACATGGGCGCCGAGGTAATTAAGGTCGAGGCAGTCCAGCGAATCGCCAGAGGGCCGATCAGGCCCAGGCCGGGAACGTCCGGTTATCCTGAGGGTGAGCCGGGTGAGAAGCCCTGGAACAGGAACGCGAACTTCAACGTACTCAGCCGGAGTAAACAGGGCATTACGCTTGACCTCACCACTCCAGATGGGGCGGAGACTTTCAAGGAGTTGGTCAACGTCAGCGATGTGGTGTTCACCAACTACGCCTTTGGCGTTATGGACAAGTTCGGTCTGGGCTACGAAGAGCTTCGCAAGGTCAAGCCGGACGTCATCGCGCTGTTCACTCCCGGGTACGGCAACACCGGCCCCTACAGGACGTTCCGAAGCATGGGAATGGTTATCGACGCTATAACAGGTCACACTGCGCTCCGGGGCTATCCCGACATGGAAGTCTCCCGCAACTCGCTTGTGCACCACCCGGACGCGGTTGCTGGCGCGACCGCCGTGTTCTCAATCTGTCTGGCCATTCAGAATCGTGCCCGTACCGGGAAGGGACAGTTCATCGACCTGTCGCAGGCAGAGGCGTTTATGCCGCACCTTGGCGAGGTCTACCTTGAGCACTCGCTGGTGGGCAAACCCAGAAGTCGCAGAGGCAATCGCCATCCTGGCATGGCCCCTCACGGCACATATCCCTGTGTCGGAGACGATCAGTGGGTCGCCATATCTGTCCGTACGGACGGGGAGTGGCGAGAGATGTGCGAGGTCATGCAGATGCCCCAGCTCGCGCACCACCCGGACTTCGAAACGCTCCCAGCCCGGCTCCGTAACCAGGACGAGCTCGATCTGATTATCAGCAGGTGGACCCGCCGGATGGGCAGGTACGAAGTCGCCAATCTGTTACAGGAGCAGGGTATCGCAGCCGGTCCCGTGCTGGACTGCGGGGGAGATACATACGACGATCCGCACCTTCAGGATCGCGGCTACTTCCAGGCCGTGGACCACCCCGACGCCGGTGTTCACCTGTTGAGCGGCCCGATATGGCGCATGCACAACAGGTCGGAAGTCAGGCACGAGCCGGCTCCCGGACTGGGTGAGCACAACCAGGATGTCCTGGGGGACCTCGTCGGACTGACACACAGCAGGCTGGCAGAGCTCGAGGCCACAAGGGTCATCGGCACCGTCCCTCTCGACGGCGCCGACATGGGTGGTGTCCGCCGCGCCCGAGAACGCGGCCTCTCATCCTCCGACTCGTAGCGTCGTAGGTGTTACACTACTTGAAGCACTTCCTTGGAGAGAGTACAAGTGGTGGCCTTTGAGGTAAGAACTGACCCGGTGCCGCTGCGAGTGGACAATAGCGGCACGGTTAGAGTCGGCGATTCCAGGGTGACGCTGGACATACTAATTGGAGCGTTCAAACTTGGTGCGAGTGCTGAGGAGATAGTTGGGCAGTACCCAACTGTGCGACTCTGCGACGTGCACTCGGTTTTGGGGTACTACCTCCGTCGACAGGAAGAGGTGGATGAGTACCTAAACGAGCGCGCAGCAGAGGCTGAGAGAATCAGGTTGGAAGTCGAGAAAAGATTCCCGCCTGTAGAGTCCAGGACTCGACTCAAGAAGCGACACGCAAGTGGGGGTTAGCCTCTTCTAGTGCGTTTCGCCGCCGATGAGAATCTTAACGTTCACATCGTCAACGGGTTGCTTGATCGTGATCCGACCATTGACATAGTACGTGTGCAGGATTCAGGCCTAGCCAGTGCGGACGATCCTACTGTGCTTGAATGGGCTGCTGGAGAGGATCGTATCCTCCTGACTCACGACGTGACCACAATGACTACGTATGCCTCCAGCCGGCTGGAGGCTGGACTGCCAATGCCGGGGCTGTTCCTGATTCCGCAGGACCGTCGGATCAGCGAGGCAATTGACAACTTGCTGCTAATCGCAGAGGTCAGTCTAGACAATGAGTGGGACGGCCAGATCAGATATCTACCACTTTAATGTAAGTGTGAATGGATCTACGACACGGGCGGTGGC
Organism: uncultured Dehalococcoidia bacterium; assembly: GCA_964537915.1. Lineage (GTDB taxonomy): Bacteria > Chloroflexota > Dehalococcoidia > Lucifugimonadales > UBA1123 > VXRN01. The sequence continues at coordinate 11,449 of CAZIDM010000042.1, read as the reverse complement.
GCGGCGTCATCGTCGTCTGTGTAGATGTGCGGCTGGTCGGGCGTGGTCACGGCCAGCCGGAACGAGATACCATCCCCGACCGAACTGATGTGGTGCCGCATTCCCTCTGGGACGAACACTATGTCGCCCTCGGAGGCATGGATCAGGGGCCTGCCCTCACCAACGTTCCACGTCAGCTCGCCGCCCAGAATGGTCCACCACTCGTTGAAGTCCGGGTGCCAGTGGGCGTTGTTAGTCATTCCCGGCCCGTGACAGATCAGGTTTGCGCTGTTACGGTCGTCGAGCAGTATCGACGTCGCCCAGGGCGGCTCTCCAAACTTCTCCAGCATGAAGTCCAGCGTCGTGTGAATCATGTTGGGCGGCCCGTCCATCTGAGGGAACGGCTTGATGATGTTCGACCTCGGCCCTGTCGAGTCGTGGTTCGACGATGGACTCGTGATTCCCAGCCGCAGCGAGTTCTCAGTGCCGACCGTCCGAATGGCGTGGCGGTGACGCTTTGGAGCCATGACGACGTCGCCCTTCGTGGCCCTCACAGGGGGGTAGTCTCCAACCTCCCAGATTAGCTCACCGGCAAGCACGATCCACCATTCGACGAAGTCCGGGTGAATGTGCGGATCGTTCTCCTGTCCGGGCGAATTACAGATCAGCACCGCGTCGTTGCGGCCGTCCGACAGCAGCTTCTCCGCCCACGGCGGCTCACCGTGACGCGCGATTACGTCCGAGATCCTGATGTGCAGCGGCTCGGTGCTGATGCCCGATTCCCTGGTTGTCATGTTTCGCTCCTTACCACGAAAGGGCGTAGCACGCTCGGCGAGGATCGCCCGATGACGCGAGGACGCCAGTCTGTGGGTCACGCGTGGACACGGTCGCGCCCATGCCTGCGCTGGCGACGGAGACAATGTCGTGGCCCATTGCGCTCAGCTCGTCCCTGGTGTTCTGCGGGATGCCCGGCTCAACTCCGAGCTGTCCTGGATAGTACGTGTGCGGGTAGAAGCTGTTTCTCACTCCCTGGCTTGCGAACCTGGGGGCCTCAACCGCTTCCTGCGGGTTCATGCCCCACAGCACAGAGTTTAGTACGAGCTGCATGTTGGCCTGGGCTTGGTGGTCGCCTCCGGGACAGCCAATCGTCATGATGGGGACGCCGTCCTTCGATACCATGTAGTTGACGAGGGTCGTCCTCGGACGCTTGCGAGGCTCCAGCCTGTTTGGGTGCCCGTCCTCGAAGTTGAACATCTCGATGCGTGTGCTGAGTGCGCAACCCAGCTCGGGGAAGAAGACCGACTTCGCAAATGATCCACCGGATGGCGTCGCACACACCAGGTTGCCATCCCGGTCGATGGAAGAGATGTGCGTCGTTCCGCTGTCTGCGCCACCATCGCCGTCTCCGGCGGCTGCAACAGGCTCTCTGGCTGCCGCGGGAGCACCCGACAGGGTCGAATACTTCCACGGATCGCCCGCTTCCGGCAGTCCTGGCATGGCCCTGGATGCATCGATCAGCGCTGCGCGCTCGCGTGCGTACTCTTTAGAGAGCAGCCCGTCGATTGGAACTGTGGCGAAGTCAGGGTCGCCGTAGTAGGCCTCGCGGTCCGCGAAGGCCAGATTTACGGCCTGGCTGACCGTGTGGATGTACGCCGTCGAGTTGTGTCCCATCGCCTTGAGGTCGAAGTTCTCGAGTATGTTCAGAGCCTGCATGAGCACCGCGCCCTGGGTCCACGTACTCTGACCGTGCACTTCGTATCCCATGTAGCCGGTCTTGATCGGAGTCTCGTACTTGGCTTCGTATGCGGCGAGGGACTGCATGTCCAGGACGCCACCGACTCTCTCGCTGCACTCCGCTATGATCTCAGCGATCTCTCCTGTGTAGAAGCTGTCACGCGCCGCCCGGACGCCGTCGGTCCTGTGCCCGCTTCCCGCTCCCTCAGCCTCAACCATCTTTCGGAAGATGTCAGCCAGTCCCTTCTGGACGAGCAGCGACCCCGGCTCAGGCGTGTTGCCATTGTCATAGAAGACATCCAGCCCGCCGGGAGGGTACTGCTCGAACTGGCTTACAGTGGTAGGACTGTCGATGCGTTCAAGCATATACTCGTAGTTTGGTATTCCACGCTCGGCGTAGTGTATGGAAGGCTCAAGCACCTCTCCGACAGTCTTCCGACCGTACCTTTCCAGTAGCGACAGGTAGGCAGCCACGACGCCCGGCAGGGTGAAGCTGAGATGGGCCAGTGGGCCGGGCCCGGTGGGAATCTCGCTCTGCCCCAGGCCACGGAAATAGTCGACGGTCGCACGGTCCGGCGCAGTGCCCTGGCCGCTCAGAGACAGGAAGTCGCCGCTCTCGGCGTGATAGAGCATGAATACGCCCTCGGCCGCCAGGGAGTACGATGCTATCGGCTCTGTGACCGCTGCCGCGAATCCTGCAGCTACGACCGCGTCGAAGGCGTTACCGCCCGACAGGAGCATCCGCATTCCAGCCATCGACGTCAGGTAGTGTCCGCTCGAGATCACGCCCTGCGTGCCATACACCACCGGCCTCCCGGTCGCCTGCTGGCTGATGTTTCCCTGTTCCATTGCCGAAGCGCTGATTGACGTCATCTTCCTCTCTCTTTCCGTGTGGGTTGATACTCTTTGTCTACCTCAGCCGTTGGCTGCTGACTTCATCCAGAAGCTCTCAAGGTTATCGGTCGGACGCCATCCGAGGATACGCTTGGCCTTTTCGTTCGTGAACTTCCCGTGCGGCAGGTCCGCGAATATGAAGAACGGCTCGCACTTCGACGGCAGCGACTCCAGCGGAATACTCAGCGCAGGTGCAAACGCCTCACCCGCGTCCTTCCACGTCACGTTGAACGGTGTGAAGTCCTTGCCGTAACCCTCAACTTCGTTGCCATAGTGGAAGTTGTAGAACAGCAGCGTAAGCACGTACAGGTCGTGGTTCTCCGTGAAGACTCGGCAGATCTCCTGTCCAAGCGACTTCGTGATCGCGTACAGAAGCGTGCCCGATTGCGAAGGCACGTCCGGCCCTATTAGATGATCGGAGTTCTCGTAAGTAGGCCCAGTTATCGTGAAGTGGGGGCCCGTGTTGATTAATCTCCGAATTCCGTGATGGACCGCCGCCGCGCAGGCGTTGTAGGTTCCTCTCGCATTGACGTCGAACGCGATCCGCCGGTGCGGCCTGAGAACTGACAGATTGATGATCGCGTCCATGCCCTTCGCAGCCTCGATAACTCCGTCCAGGTCCGAGACGTCGAGCTTGAAGTACTCGTGCGGAGTATCTGGGGGGTCATTGATGTCTGTGAGCCGAAGAGTGTGCTCTTCTTCAAGCGCCCTGATGACATGAGGGCCGAGCATACCGTTGGCTCCCAGTATCAGCACGTTCATCGAGAGACCTTTGGCTGAAGTGAATGGAGGTGTCTAATCATTGGCGATAAACTCCGCGGCCACGATTGGTTGAGAATATCCCAAATGCGTGAAGTTGACCAGTACCGCAATCACGACAGGCCTCAACTGGAAGGTCGGAATCCGAGCCGGGCCTCAGCAGTGTCGGTCAGGAACCGGCGCTTCGGTACGTCGGACTGGATGTGGAACACCGCCCAGTAGCTCCGTGAGTCCGCGTACCCAGCGGAAATGTCCGCCGTCAGCGCCTTCTCGACTGCCTGCACGGCGTCATCTGCAAAGAGGGCCGACGTCGACGATGGAGCGTCGTCACCGTCTACAAGCTCCCCGAGCCGCAGGCACACGACCTCAATCTTGTGCTCTCGCGCAAACTCCCGACAGACGAACTCACCAAGGTGGAAGCAGAGCACGTCCGTCTGAGTGGTCGGAGCCGGCAGCCAGCGCTCTGTGACTGCGTACTCATCGTCGTACCGTCCCATTACGGAGAGCGAACTTAGAAAGATGAACCTCGGCACGCCTTCTTCGGCAGCGGCACGCACCAGGTTGTACACGCACCGCATACCACCGTCCAACTGCTCCGAAACGGTAAGCCCCGCATCGACCTGTCCCGGGTGAATCACAACGTCCATCCCTCTAACCAGGTCGTTGGTTGCCTCGTCGTGGTCGAGTTCGCAGAGGACAAAGTTGTCTGCATCGGAACTGCTTACCCGATCGGAGACGGTGATGTTGTGTGACTCTGCGAGCCTGTCCGCCAATAGCCTGGCGATCCGCGTCGATGCTCCCGTGATAAGAATGTTCACGCTCTGTTCTCTCCCGATGTCTGGTGGCACAGCATACCCCATTTGGCCACGTCATCGTAGTATGCGGAATCCCAATACCCGCACTTGATTGCCGCATAAGAATAGGCCCCGGACATCCATAAGTGCCCGGGGCCTCGTTCAATTGTCCTGCTGCTGTGGGCGCAGCCTACTCGGCGGGAGGCTCCTCATCGAGGACCATTCCGACTACGGCGCCGGCTGGGTCCCTGAATATCGCCATGGTGACTGCGCCCGGAATGACCGTGACGGGCACTATCACCTCTCCTCCGGCGGCAACCGCCTTGTCGAGATAGGCCTGAAGATCGTCCACTTCGATGTAGAACGTAACGCAGGTATCGCCGGACATCGACGGGCCGATCCCCCCGTTGATGCCGATCTCGGACTGCGTATCGACGATGCCATAAGTTATGCCGCCCGGCATCGGAGCGTCGCTGATATTCCATCCGAACACTTCGCTGAAGAACGCCTTGCTCTTCTCGGTGTCATTGGACTGGACTTCGAAATGGATTACAGGATTGGGCATACGAACACCTCCTGGGTGTGTTTGAGTAATGCCGGTACCGAACCGGCGCTTACAGGTAGCTGCCACAGCTTGAACTTCGTTGCAACTGTCATATAATGGTAACTGCGTATAGAACAACTGTTCAAGAGCAAGTCATCCCCGATTCAGGTGAGATACCGGTCTGGCTAACTGGCGGTGGTATAGGGAAGGACAGATGCGCCACATCCTGCACGCTGACTTCGACGCGTTCTACGCTTCGGTCGAACAGCTCGACAATCCAGAGCTCAGGGGCAAGCCGCTCGCCGTCGGCGGCAGCCCGGAATCCAGGGGTGTCGTCGCTGCAGCCTCCTACGAGGCTCGGGAGTACGGCGTTCGGTCCGCGATGCCAATGCGGACGGCATTCAACATCTGTCCAGACCTGGTCCGGGTCAGCGCCCGCTTCGGACGCTACAGGGAGGTCTCCCGAAGAGTCATGGACATCTTTCACGATGTGACATCGCTTGTGGAGCCGCTCTCGCTTGATGAGGCCTACCTCGACGTAACCGACCGGATTACCCCTGAGGTCAGGCCTGAAGAGGTCGCACGCCGCCTCAAGCAGCGGGTCAAGCGCGAACTCGGACTCACAATCTCAGTCGGTGTCGGGACCAGCAAGTCCGTCGCCAAGATAGCGTCAGACCTCGACAAGCCGGACGGCCTGACCGTGGTGCCGCCCGGAACAGAGAGATCGTTCCTCGAACCTCTTCCGGCTGGCAAGCTCCCAGGTGTCGGACCCAAGACACAGGAGCGTCTCACCGCCGAGGGCGTAAAGACAGTCGGGGACCTCGCGAGGTGTGCCGATGACTGGCTGACGGCGAGGTTCGGGCGCAACGGCACCTACATGAAGCGGCTGGCCACAGGCCAGGACGACCGACCAGTCGAGACCAGCCGGGATACCAAGTCGGTCAGTTCGGAGACAACGCTCGTCACCGACACCGGCGACCCCGACGCACTCCAGGAGCTGGTTAACAGGCTGAGCCAGGATGTTTCTCGCTCACTGGAGAGGCGAGAACTCTGGGGCCGAACCGTCAAGGTAAAGCTCAGGCTGTCCGACTTCACGACATTCACCCGCCAGGTGACGCTCGCGGACGTCGTCCAGGCTTCCGACGAGATAGCGGAAGCCGCCGGAATCCTGGTCCGAAACGAGACCGGCCCCGGCCGGACATTCAGGCTGGTCGGAGTAGGCGTAGCCGGGTTCGAAGACGACCACGAGCGTCAGAAGCCCATCATTCAACCCAGGCTCCCGGGGATCTGAGGGCCGCACTCATATGATGCCGAGTCTCTCCAGATCATCGTAGTCCCACCTTGCCTGAGTCTCAATCATGATTCGAAGGATTCCTACTCTGAACGTATCGCCCATGCGATGGGCCGACACGGTGACACGGCGACCGTCAGAATGGTAGAACTGCCGATGACTGCCTCTCTGTCTCTCTAGTACGAATCCATCACGCCTGAGTGCCCTCATGAGCCGGCGGGCATCCAGGGAGCGCAGTCTGGAATAGTCGATCCTGTTCATACATTGACTGCAACCTGTGGGTCAGCGAAAACACGTACGTCACCATCAGGGTCATCTGGAATTGGCTCTCCATGCTCGATCATGCTCTCTACGGTCATCTGAAGGACTTGGCGGATGTTTTCAATTGCCTCGTCTACTGTCGCTCCCCAAGTGGCGCCTCCACGATCTCTGAGTGCCGGGGAGTAGGCGACCCAGGTGTCTTCGTCTGGTTCCACGACGATCCGAAATACATAGGTCTTCATGAGCCTACACCTCCAGCTCATCGAAAATTGCCCGGTACGAGGCCATGGTGAGATAGAGCGATTCACACCTCAGTCTTCCGGTCATTTCCCACCCTTCTAGCATTTGTGCTTCGCTCTGTCGCGTATTTGAACAGATCTCGATGATAAACTGCCCAGTTCCGTCCAATCTTGGTTCCCGAGAGTACTCCGCGTGCTATCTGATGTCGTAACGTCGTCGGGCTAATCCCGGTTAATTCCCCTGCTACTGCAAGAGATAGATACGGGTCAGGCGCCTGTACGTTCATGTCAGTTATATCGTACTTGTCGCTCACGTGGAGAACTTCAATAGCAACGACGCGGCCGGATGTGTCGTAGTCCACTTCCACTCCCGGAGCGACGGTTCTAGTCTCCTCAACTTCCGCGTCAGCCAAGTCGTGGTGGTAGCTCTCCAGGTAGAGTCGTCTCAGGCACTGGAGGCCGTACTGGAACCTAGACTTAGCTAGAGTTGGCAGCAGGACTACACCTCTAGCTCGTCGAAGATAGCCCGGTACGACGCCACACGGGACGCCGACACTCGTCCGGCCGCTTCTGCTTGGTGTACCGCGCACTCCGGCTCCTCGAGGTGCGAGCAGTTGCTGAACTTGCACTCGGCAGCCAGTTCGTCGACTTCAGGGAAGTAAAGCGGCAGCTCTCCCAGGGTCAGTCCTGCTATCCCGAACTCCCTGATGCCGGGGGTGTCCGCGACATACCCACCCACGTCCAACCTGTACAGCTTCGACCGGGTGGTCGTATGAGTCCCCTGGCGGTTTGCTTCGCTGACTCTGCCCACACGAATGTCCAGGCCGGGCTGCACGGTGCCCATAAGCGAACTCTTCCCGGTGCCTGACAGTCCGACGACAACCGTCAGCTTTCCCATCAGCGCGTTCCTCAGTTCGTCGATGCCAAGGCCGGTCGTCGCCGACGTGATCAGCACCTTGTGGCCCATCTCCCGGTAGATGGACGTCGACGCCTGCAGTTCTGCCTGGTCGTCAACCAGGTCTGCCTTGTTGATGCACACGATCGGCTCGATGTCCGACAGGCCAGCAGCTATGAGGTAGCGGTCTATCAGTTCCAGCCACAGGTCCGGGGTTCGCCACGATGACACGATCAGAAGCTGGTCTACGTTGGCCGCGATGACCTGCTGTCGTGGCGCGAGGAATGGGTCGGGTCGTGCCAGCAGGGTCCTCCTGGGCTGGATGTCTTCTATCGCCCACGAGCCTGCTGAGCCTTCGGTGACGATGGCGCGGTCCCCAACGGCTACAGGATTGATGTAGCCGGTGTCGATCTCGGTAAGCAGACCCCTGACGGTGGCTGGCTGTTCCGCGCCATCGATCTCGATCTGCGCCGACATCCCGGCCACTTCCGTCACCAGCGCAGTCTGTACGTCGATGTCCGCAACGGTACGTGTGGCATCGGCAGTCTGTTCCGACATGAGTGGAGAAGCAACGACAGCCTGCTCGATCTGTTTGCGTCTGTCCCGCTCGTCCCGGGGCATGACCCGCTCTATAGGATCGTAGTCAACGTCGTCCCAGTCCTGTTCGACGCGTGCGGTCCAGTCCTTCTGACGCGCGCGGCTCCGCTTAACGTTGCCGCTTCGCCGAAGCGTCTTCTTCGTCCTGCTGAGGTCTCTCTTCTTTCGGGTTCTGCTAACCGACACTTCTCGGTTCTTCTTTACCCTCGCCTGCCTGGGAGTGGGGTTCTCGTCTGCCAATTGTGTGATTCTCCTCCGAATTTGCACCTGAATGAAAAAAGCCATGAACAGCGCCAGATGCCGCTCATGGCTCGCTAAGTGGGGAGAAGCCGGAATGAGTGAGCTAACGACCCTTGGCAAGTGTGCGGGTCATGGGCTTCGCTCCGCAGAGCGCGGGCTGGCAATCGGGCGCGACGGCGCTGGACATGTACGACTGGTTCTCGACATCGCCAACCTCCTTTCGCTCGCGTAAATGCAATCCCAGAATGGCCGGATTATACTTTGGACAGTCACGCTTGGCAAACCTGAAATCATGAAAGTCCACACGTCCACAATACTGACACCCGACCGCTACGTCGCCACCAGCTCCGAAGCGGTGTTTGAGGTCGCCTCCGACGGTGTCACCCTCGATCTCACAGGCTGTTTCGTCGATGGCGCTGACTTCGCCGGCGTCGGAATCCACGTCCACGACTGCGCCGACGTGACGGTACGAGGTGGAGTGATCAGGAATTTCTACCAGGGACTCCACGCCGAGAACGTGCGCAACCTGCGCGTCGAAGACTGCATCGTCTCAGACAACCACAACCCGGATGGTGTCGGCTGGCTTCCCGACACCCACCTGCCCAACGAGGCGGGCTACGGGGGAGGCATATACCTGCTGAACGCCTCGGACTCGACGATTGGCCGCTGCCTTGTCACCGGAAACTTCAACGGAATCGACCTCGTCCGGTGCAGCCGCGTGGCGGTAAGAGACACCGACGCGTCACACTGCTCCAACGTCGGCATCCACCTGCTGCGTTCTACCCACTGCACGGTGGAGAAGTGCAGGGCGGAGCACTGCATCCGATACACCGACCTCTTCTGGAACGACACCGCCGACTCGGCCGGAATCCTGATCGAGGAGTTCTCTCACCACAACCGGATCATCGACAACAGCCTGCGCTATTCCGGCGACGGCCTGTTCATCAGGGCCAACAACCGCCACTCCTCCGACAACAACTACATCTCCCGGAACGACGGCAGCCACTCACCCAACAACGCATTCGAGGCGGTCTTCTCGTCCGGCAACGTCTTCGAGGGCAACATCGCTGATAGCTCCAACTACGGCTTCTGGCTCGGATACTCCAGGCAAACTGTCGTTCGAGGAAACAGCATCCGCGCGAACCGGTCCGACGGCATCGCCATCGAGCACGGCAGCGGTAATCGCATAGAGGGCAACACAATCAGGGACAATCGCAACGGTCTCCGACTATGGTGGGAATCCTCAGACCTCGGCAATGACCCTTCAGCCGACTACGTAATCCGAGATAACCGGATCTCAGGATCAAGGGACCACGCCATTAACATCACCGACACCACAGGCGTGACGCTCAAATCCAATGAATTACGAGACAACAGGGTAGGCATATCCAGGCAGTGGGAACATCTCAGACCGCAAGCTTAGGCGTCGACCGTGCAATCAACCGTCATTCCCGCGAAAGCGGGAATCCATAGGACCTTTGTTGAGCGGCTGGAAGGGCCAGCCCCCTAGTCCTCCAGAAAACTCCGGAGCTCAGCCACTATCGCGTGAACCCCCTCAGCGTCCGCACTGTTGGGAACTAGGTCTAGGTAGTGAATGAGGTCATCGAGCGCCTCTGCGCTGTGACCAAGCTGGTAGTGCACCACGCCGCGGTCCCGGTGGTTCGACGCCGAGTGCGGCTCGAGGGCTAACGCAAAGTCGGCTACGTCGAGAGCACGTACGTAGTCCTCTTCGTGCATGTAGATCGCCTTGAGGTTGCGAATGATGCGGGCGACGATCTCCCGGTTGGACACCGGACTGAGCAGGCTCTCGTCCCAGTCGACCGGCCCCTGCATCCGCTCTTCGAGCAGCTTTTTGCACTCTTCCTTAGACAGCAGGTAGCCCCCGTTGAACGGGTCGACGAAGAGGTTGTCGATCTCCCTGTGCCTGACGAGAAAGTGTCCCGGCATACCTATGCCCACCAGGGGCACCTTCAGTCGCCGTCCGACCTCCATGTAGACCACTGCGAGTGTGATGGGAATGCCTACGCGTCTCTCCATCACCTGGCTGAGGTAGCTGTTGCGCGGATCGTAGTAGTCATCGTCGTTGCCCTTGAATCCGCCGTCGTCGAACAGGGCCTCGCTGATGGTGTTCATGCAGTACAGGGGATCGTCGTCGTCCAGCAGCTTGCTGGAAATCGACCCCGCGATGCGCTGGAACGTGAACAGCTCCTGGTCGATGCTGATATCGGGGTATTCTGAGGCAGACAGGAGCAGCGCAGCCCGGGCCACGTCAATCTCGTAGTCCGGCCTGTCCGTCACCTCGGAGAATTGCTCCAGCAGTTCGTTTCGTTCCAACATCCTTACCATTTCCCCGCTGTCTGGGGCAGGCTAGTCCAAAATCGTCGTTCCGGCGAAGTCCGGGACCCAGAGGTCTACTTTCACCTGGCTGTCACCGATAAGGGACTGGCTCCAAGACCCTGTAACGATTCTAGCCCACTTTCCCAGATTGTCCAGCATCCGCTAGGTCTCCACAGCCCTCCGTCCCGATACTACGTAGACAGGGTCCGCGTAGTGCCCGACCTCCGGGCTGATGTCCCTGATTGTCACGTCATCCCATCCGCCGCTGCTGACGAAGTACGCACCCACGAGCTGACCTCGTCGGTAGTCATCGAGCGACTGCCATACCGCCACCGCCTTGGTGGGGAACATCCGGTTCGAGTAGATGACGTGGAAGCTCGCGCCGTCCTTCAGCAGGCGTCGCACCTCGGAGAACACCTCAACCGGGCGTGTCATGTACTGCACCGACACCGTAACCACCACCGCGTCGAATACCTGGTCATCGAATGGCAGCGTGGGATTCTCGTTGAGGTTGTGAATCACGAACTCGTCGAGCTGCGGGTTCTCACGCATCTCGACCTCGTTCATCCCCAGTCCGACAATCCTGCGGCCCCGCGACTCGTGCGGCATATGCGACCGCCACGAGCTCATCAGGTCCAGAATCACCCCATCCTCGGGCAACTCCTCCGAAAAGAAGTGCCTGATAGCCTCGATGGCGTAATCATCGATGTGGACCACGAGTCTCGGGTGCGTATAGAACAGCCCGTCATCGGACTCGTCCACTCGCCGAAATAACCGTTCTGGAAACGCAGGATTATCTTCCATACCAACATTGTGACTGCATCACGCCAATGGTTCAAACGAACCCCCGACGTGAAGCTTGTCAGACCCCCTCTCCTGGGGGAG
>CAZIDM010000041.1:12695-18165 GCA_964537915.1 uncultured Dehalococcoidia bacterium | reverse complement strand
GGGGTATGTAAGCCGGCAATTCGTTCGTCCTGAGCTTGTCGAAGGACACCCCGTCCCCTGGATTCGCCGCGGCGAGTGACGGCTTGAGGATGCATTCCCCTGCCAGCCTTCAGGGAGAGGGGGCAAGTATGCTCGGTCGGATGCGGCCCTTTCGAGCTCTTCCCTGATGCGCTCCTGGAGCTCGGATGCTGCGGAGTTGGTGAACGTGATCGCCGCGATCCTGTCCACGGTCGTTACCCCTGACCCGATCAGGTTGACGACCCTGCTCACCATGCTGGTCGTCTTGCCGGTGCCCGCTCCGGCCTCGACGAACATGGTCTCGCCCAGCGAGAGCCGGATCTTGTCGCGCGCAGCCTGGTCTACGGGAATGAACGACGTCGTCATGTCACTCCTCGTCAACCAGGTCGCGGTAGCCGGACAGCAGGGGATGATCGCGCTTGTTTTCCCATATCCTGTCCCGACGGGAGGGACAGAGCGAGTCGAAGTCGCAGAAGGCGCAGTTCTCATAGCTGCCGCGTCTCGGAAAGTCCGTGGACTTGCCCGGGTTGGCCGCGAACACGCCGCTCCTGATGCCGGAGACGATGCCGGAGACCACTTCGCCCAGCCTTTCGCGTACCTGGTCTGAGCTGCCGTCGACAGGCTCTTTCGGGGCGAGCGCGAACGCGCCCCGCGTCGTCACAAACCAGTAGGCGGAGCTCACACTCTCGACGTTCGCGAGTCCACCCTCGGCTGCCAGCGCGTAAACACCAAGCTGCAGCTTCCTGCCCCTGTCAGTCGGGTCTTTCTCAAGTCCGCTGAACGGCCATGAGCTTCCAGTCTTGTAGTCGATCACCAGCGCGCTCCGGCCGTCGGATGAGATGTCGACCCGGTCGATGATTCCCCTGAAGCGGACCTGCTCGCCCCTGTCCAGGCTCCATACGGCCTCCTGCCAGGGGCTGCCGCTCAGTCCGAAGCCGACCTCGAACGCGCTCGGCGTCACGTCGAATCTGGCCCTGTGAGCGTCGTCCCGCTCAAGGAACGTATCCAGGTCTGCCAGAATCTGAGCCCTCTCAAGCTCCCACATCACCGGCCTGCCCGTAATGCCGTCTGACTCGGCCCTGGCGAAGTGCTGCCGCGCGACGCTCATCAGCGACGCTCTGTGATCGGCGCCCCACGCCTCGTGGGGCCTGGGCATGGTCCCCGACCCGGCCACGCTTCGCATGAACTCATCCAGGATGTTGTGGATCAGGCTGCCACGTTCGAGGGGCGATATCGAGAACAGGTCCTCGGGGGTATCGATGGAGCCGATCCTTAGCACGTTGCCGAGGAAGTAGCTGAACGGACACGCGGCCCACCGTTCGAGCCGTGTCGGTGACAGCGCCCTGTTCAGCGTTTGGCCTGCGAACCTGGAACCACGGGCGGCGGATGATCCATTGCCATCCCACTCGGTGAAGTCGCGACTGTTGCGCGCTATCCCCTGTTCCAGCGCCCTGCCCAGGGTAGCGCCGCCAGCGAACGGGTGACTCGACACTCGCTGACCTGCGCCCTTCCAGTTCACGAGATGGCGCAGATCGTAGTCGAGGACGTCCGAGGCATCCGTGGCGACGCCGTTGAGCAGCGCGGACTCAGCCGAGGGAATGACGGTCAGCCAGTCGCTCCCTCCCATGCGCTGCAGCTCAGAGGCGGTCACTCGCGCGCCGTTCAGCTTCATCGCCTCTTCGAGAAGCCACCTCGACGCGTGCTGTTCACGTCCTGCGGACGGGTCGGCGAGCGAGACCGAGAGAGTCCTGTCCGGCGCGCTGCCGAGCGCGTACAGGTAGTCGAGTCGTTCCCTGGCCCTGGAGTCCTCCTGTGTCTTGAATCCCGACGATGATCCTCCGGCGCGCTGCCTCGCCGACTCTGGGACAAGCGGGTCGTCTCCCATCGCGGGCGGCACTGCACCTTCGATCATACCGACCATGTACACGGCGTCGAATTGCATCCCGGCGGCGACACGGAACGGCGCGACAAATACGCCCTTTCCCATCTCTCCCAGCCGCCCTGCTGGGACCTCCAGCGCCTCGTATAGGTCCTCACGGAACGTCTGGAACGTCGGCTCAGGGGCAACCTCGCCTGCGGCAGTCAGCTCAGAGAGGATGTCCTGCACCCTCTCCCGCGCGTCCAGCTCGTGCTCGGGCGTCCCTGCGCCACTGGAGACGTAGTCTTCGACGAGTTGACGAGCCCAGGCGGAGAACTGCGCCCATGTTGATCCCTCTCCCGGAGGCTGAAGGTCTTCATGCAGCCGGTCGATGAACGCGAGCAGGTCTTTCGCCGTTGCTGCCTGTGCCCGGATGGCTCGCAGCCTGCCTTCGGGCATCTCCTCAGCCGTTGCGGGGTCGGAGACCGACTCCTCCAGCCGTGCTGAGTACTTCTGCAGCCTGTCTCTCCACTGCTCGATGCCTCTGACGATCCCCGCCTCTTTCGACAGTCTGTCCCACCTGCTCGGATTGAGGCGCGGACGCCCCGCCCCTGGATTCCGGCCTTCGCCGGAATGACGGAACGTCGATCTCACCGGGCATCCCGTCAGCCACGAGACCACCTGGCTGCGCTGGAGGTCGCCGTCGACCAACTCCATGAGTCCAACCAGGGTCCGTCCCACGGCGGTCTCTGCCAGCGTGGTTCGGTCTGGGCCAGCGATGGGTATGCCTGCAAGCTCCATCTCCTCGGCGATGAGCTTGCCGTAGTCGGGCTTGCGGTACAGCACCGCTATCCGGCTGAAGGGTATGGCGTCGCGCGCCCTGCTGACGATCTGCCGGATTACCCACCTGATCTCCTGGTGAGGGTCGGATGCGATCATCAGGTGAGTTTCAGACTGCCCCACCGGGTCGGGAGTGGCCTGTGGAGCTCCCAGGCAAGTAGAGAGCCGGCCGGCAAGCCTGTTCAGTGGGTCATCCGTAACCGGGTCGCCCGTGAGCCCGAGCATAACGACGCACCGGCCACGCCTGGACAGCGCATCGATAAGCGCGATCTGATTGGGTGTGAGATCGCTCGGCATGTAGAACACGATCGCGCCGATGTCGCCGAATCCGGCGATGTGCTGATCTTTGACTGAGTCGGCCGCGGCCCTTGCAAGGTCCTCGTCGTCGTAGAAGCCCGTAATGTCGCTTCTGAACTTCCGGTACAGCCTGACGGTCTCGGCCTGCAGCTCGCTGGTGGAGGCGAGGGCGTCGAGCGCGGATACGGATACACTTCGCAGCTCGCGGAACGACTGCTTGAGACTTCGCAGCGTCGACGAATGTTCTCTCAGCTCTCCAAGTGGCCCTGTCGCTTCGCTGGCTACGGACCTGACAGCCGCGTTCTCGATCACCCTGGTGAGAGGATTACGGCGTTCCCTGGCCAGGCGCGGCGCGCCAAGGTACTCAGCAAGCCGCGAGAATACCATGAACCTGACGTTCACGAATCCGACGCGCGCGAAGTCGTGCCTCAACGACAGGTTCGCGTAGTTGGAAGGCCCGACCACCGTGACCGGAGCCAGCGGATCGTCTCGTTTCAGGTCATCGACCACGCTACGCAGTCGCCCCGGCGACTGGCGGCCTACAATTAGCCTATGGACGGTGGATGGGGATGGACGGCTCTCTTTACTCACTCCTCTCTGCTCACTCCTCCCCTACACAGCCCTCGTCACCGCCGTCGAAGCCACCTTCGGCAGCTCGCTGAGAATCACCGAGCAGCGGTAACCCGTCGCCTCGGGAGACCCGGCTCTCACGACAAGTATGTCGTCTGGCTCAGGAACGAAGTTGGCGAAGACCTGGTAGTCCTGAGGCCCGACGTCGCCCTCCAGCACCCTCACGATCTTCAGGTCGGCTATCGACCGCCCAATCCTCGGGTGGAGGTACTCGCGAACGTCCTGTTTCGTCCATGTCCCCCAGAAGTCCGCGGCCCCGCCTATGGTGACCACAAGCTCGCCCTGCCTTACCGGCGTTGAGTCGTCTCCAACGGAGTCCGACGATGCCAGCGACGATCCGAGCACGGATGCGACGTCCGCGACCGTGTCCAGCACCACCTCCTGCGAGTACGCCGCCGAGCGCACCTGTCTCGGCTCCCACGATGCGAACACCGTGACCGCGCTCTGGTCCGGGCTGAAGCCGCGCTCGACGTGCAGCGGCAGCCAGTCGGAATCGCCCTCGTTTTCGGCGATGCAGTACGTGTACTTGCCGGGATGCCCGATCACCGTGCGGTCGAACAGCCCTGGAATGGACGCGCAGGCGTTCATCAGGATGAGGCGAATCGCGCGCCCAATCGTCGCGTTGGCACGATTGCCCGGCCCGAACAGGTTCGCGCCCGAGTTCATCCCGATCTCGTCCACCACTGGTCCGTTGACGATTACGAGTACCGCGGCGCCGCCCTGGCTTGATGAGGGGGCTATCAGGTTGAACTCCTCGTCCAGCATCGCCTCGGTCGCGGCGAGCACGACGGGGAAGTACTCAGGCAGGCATCCGGCCATGACAGCGTTTGCGGCGGTCTTGGCGACGGTGACCTCGCGCCTGCGCTCCGGTATCGAACCGAGGACTTCATCGGCGGGACGCCCTGCGACGTCCATGAACTCCTCCACGCGCTGGAGCGTCGGAGGCACGACGGGCAGGCCGTCGGTCCATCCCATCTCGTAGCAGCGCTCGATGGCCTCGATCGCGTCGTTCCACTCGGCCGTTACCAGGTCCTGCATGTGTTTCCCCTCATGGTGACAGTGGGCATTCCGCCACCCACATCCTACCCTTTCCCCATTAGGGGGTGCGAGGGGTGGGTACCCACAGACCGTCATTCGCCGCGGCGAATCCAGGGGACGGGCGTCCTTCGACAAGCTCAGGACGAACGAACTGTCGGTTCGCCTACCCTTTCCAGCCCTATATGGAGTACGAGGGACTCTCGAGAAGAATTCGGAGCGACCTATATGTCGCGACCGCCGGCCGTCAGGAGAATCATCTCAATGATCTCGTAGCTGGTGATGGACCCCTGGAACTCCCCGGTTTCGGGATCGACCACCGGGAACACCGTGACCGAGCTCTCCTGCATGCGCTGCAGCGTGTCCTCGACGAGCTCGTCCGGGTCCGCAGTCGGCGTCCCCTGCCGCATGAACTCCACCAGTGACGTACTGGCCCACTGGCTCCTGGGTAGGTATCTCAGGAAGTTCAGGGAGACTATGCCTGCAAGGTCGGGGCCATCCACCACAACGTAGTCATGCTGCTCCGAGGTGGTCCAGTTGTCGACAAAACTCCGCACGGTTATGGACTGGTCCGGGTAGATCCGGGTGTCGTCTATCACGTCCTTTACGTGGATCCCGTCCAGCGCGAAGCGGTCTATCATGTGGGGGATGTCGCTGTCTTCGGCGGCTTCAGGTGGGTGCTTGACCCTGCGTAACGCGTAGCTGATCCCTATGGGTGTCAGCAGAATGTAGCCGAACATGATCATCACCAGCAGCGAGAAGAGCGCTTCGTCGATGATATGCGCGTGCAGC
>CAZIDM010000041.1:0-12685 GCA_964537915.1 uncultured Dehalococcoidia bacterium | reverse complement strand
GGCAACGCCCTTGGCCATCAGTCCGCTTGCCACGGCGAAGGGGGCCTCCAGCCGTGTTATGTATGCGCTGATGAATGCGCCCGCGAACTTGGCGGCCAGGGGCACGAAGATCAGAGCCGCTATGAACCCGGGATTCAGGTCCAGGAAGTCCAGGCTTATGTTCAGCCCGGCCGAGGCAAAGAAGAGGGGCACGAAGAAACCCTCAGCGGTGCTTCTCATCCCCGGCATTGAGTCGTGCCTTAGCTGGTAGGGGAGTGGCGACAGGGCCGCGCCAAACAGCAGCGCCCCCAGGGAGCCGTGCAGCCCGACCTGTTCAGCCAGCACAATGACCAGGAACAGTCCGCCCAGCAGCAGCCCGTACGACAGTTGGGGCACCTGCAACACCCGGTGCAGCATCACCAGCATGCGGGGTATGACCTTGTTGCAGACCAGCCAGGTAACGATGGTGAAAGCCGCCAGCTGGCCAAGCAGGATCAGCACGCTGGTAAACACGCCCAGATGCTCTTCGCCGTCAAGGAAGGCGTGTTCGCTGATGGCAAACCCTACTATGAACAGGACCAGCAGCTCTGCGATCACAACGCCGGTGAAGATCTGAATCCCCACCGGGTCCTTCAGTCGCTCTTCGTCGATCAGCACCTTCGCCACGATGCCGAGGCTGGAGAGGGACAGTACGCCCGCCACGGCCATGGCGTCGGTAAAGGCGAGGTCCAGCCCCACGTCGAACAGGACGTCGGTTGTCACCAGCATGGAGCCCACCATGGAGATGGCGACCGAAAGGGCGGCGGCAACGAAGAGCCTTCCACGTATCGCTGAAAGGAAGCCGGAGATGTCCAGTTCGTCCAGCCCCACCAGGAAGAAGAAGACGAAGATGCCGATGTTCAGCAGGAGCTGAATGTCCCTGTTGGGCTCCACCAGGCCCGTAACCGGCCCCAGAATCACGCCGGCAATGGCGTAGGCGAAGATCGCGCTGACTCCAATCCGCTTGAACAGCCCCTCAAGGAGCTTGGCCACCACCAGGAGCAGACCTACGGCAAACAGGGCGTCGAAAACTTCCAAGCGCTACTCCTCTTGCGCAATTACCTTGAGATGTAATCATATGCTGGGTAAATACAGAATGTGGGAAAAGTATATGTACTGGTGACGGGGATGTCATCAGGGCTCACTTTGGCAGGCTCCGAGCTTCAGTAACTCGTTCGTCCTGAGCTTGTCGAAGGGCCACTCCCTACCGAACAGGACGGCGTGCTAGCATTAGGGCCTCCACCGGCAAGGTTTCCGTGTCGCAAATGCTGCAAGTCGTTAACATCTCGAAGAGCTACGGCTCCGAAGTCATCCTCGAAGACGTCTCCTTCGTGATCAATCCCGGAGAGCGCGTCGGACTGATCGGGCCCAACGGCTCAGGCAAGTCGACGCTGCTGCGAATCGTCGCCGGTGAGGAGCCGCCTGACACCGGACGCGTCATCCTCGGCCCCGGCGCATCCGCTGCGTGGCTGCCGCAGGGCTTCGAGGTCGACACTGCCCAAACCCTGGGCGATGCGGTGCGTCGAGGACTCGCCGATCACACCACGGCGCATCAGAGGCTTCTCAGGATCGAGAATGGCATGTCACGCGCCGCCGGAGATGAGCTGGACGCCCTGCTCGAAGAGTACGGTCTGGCGTCTGACGAGTTCGCTGCTCTCGGAGGCTACGACGTCGAACAGCGCATAGCCGCCGTGCTCCAGGGGCTGGACCTTGGAGACATCGCGAGCGACACGCCTCTCGCCATCCTCAGCGGAGGTCAAAGAACGAGGGCCGGACTCGCGAGTATCATCGTGTCCGCCCCCGACATTCTGCTGCTCGATGAGCCGACCAATCATCTCGACATCGAGGCGCTGGAGTGGCTGGAGGAGTACCTGTCTGGATACGAAGGCGCAGCCGTGATCGTGTCTCACGACCGGGCCTTCCTGGATGGCGCAGTAACCGGCATCCTGGAGCTCGACGGCGAGCGCCCCGGTCTCGCCGCATATGCGGGCAACTACTCGGACTACAGGTCGGCCAAAGAGCGCGAGATTGAGAAGCAGACCTCGGCATGGAAGGACCAGGAGGCCGAGAGGCGAAGGATAGAGAGAGACATCGCGCAGACGAAGCAGACCGCGCTCCGCACTGAAACGTCGACCACGCACGACTTCTACCGGCGTCGCGCCAAGAAGGTGGCGCGCAAGGCCAAGGTGCGGGAGAGACGCCTCGAGAAGATGCTCTCGTCTTCCGACCAGGTGGAGCGTCCCAAAGCGGCGTGGACGATGAAGCTGGACTTCGGACGCACCCCTCGGGGCGGCACGCGTGTGCTAGCTCTCGATGACGTCGGCCACGAGTTCGATGGGCGATGGCTGTTCAGGAACGTCAACCTGGTCCTGGAGCACGGAGAGCGCGTGGCCCTGCTGGGCCCCAATGGCAGCGGCAAATCAACGCTGCTCAGGTTCGTGGCCGGGCTCGGCGCACCGACTCTCGGAGCTGTACGGGTCGGAGAGAACATCACGCCGGGCTACATGCCGCAGGACCAGGCAGGGCTGGACTGGAACATGTCCGCGCTGGAGATGGTCCGTCAGGCGACGGACGTGTCCGAGACTGAGGCGAGGACGCTGCTCCACCTGTACCTGTTCGAGGGCGACGAGCCGCTGCTGCCTGCAAGTAGCCTCAGCTACGGGCAGCGCTCCCGCCTGCTGCTCGCCACGCTGGTGCTTGAGGGGGCCAACTTCCTGGTTCTGGACGAGCCGATGAACCACCTGGACATCCCCTCCAGGGAGCGCTTCGAGGAGGCGCTCGACGCATTCCCCGGAACGGTGCTGATGGCCGTCCACGACCGCACCTTCATCGACCGCTACGCCACCGCCGTCTGGAACATCGAAGACCGCACAATCCGCCGGTACACAGACCGCCACTCCGCAACCCGTCTGCAAAATCTTGGAAACTTCCAAAATTCCGCCGCAATGCGTTGACACCGCACATATGGTCTGATAGTCTTACCGTCAGAACATTCGTACGCGAGGTCAATACATGAAGAACAGGCTCTCACAGCGACAACAGCGCATTCTCGAATACATCCAGACGTTCATGGGGGAACACCAGTACCCGCCCACGGTACGTGACATCCAGAATGGCTGTGAGGTCAGCTCGACCTCGGTAGTCGACTACAACCTCCACAAACTGCAGGCGATGGGCTACCTGAGGCGCGAGCCCGAGGTATCCCGGGGCATCGAGTTGATCGGTGAGGGCCTGAAGGGTTCCAAGCGCGACATCCAGAGCGTGCCGGTCATGGGCAGCATCGCCGCCGGTGAGCCGCTGCAGATCCCGGACGCGCCTTCGTACGCATCCGAGAGCGTCGACACGGTCGACCTGCCTCCGTTCCTCACCAAGGACCGCCAGAACCTCTTCGCGTTAAGGGTCAAGGGCACGTCCATGATCGATGCCCTTGTTGCAGACGGAGACCTCGTACTCATGGAACCTGCCGTCGATGCCAGCGACGGCGAGATGGTAGCGGCATGGATCAACTCGAGAGAGGAGACCACGCTCAAGCGATTCTACATCGAGGGCGACATGGTCCGCCTCCAGCCCGAAAACGTCACCATGGACCCGATCATGGTGCCCGCAAAAGACGTGTCTGTCCGCGGCAAGGTTGTGGGCGTTGTGCGTACGATGTAGATGCGGCTAACAAGCCGTTCCGCCTGACTGTAAAGAGGGACCCCGATTGAGGGGTCCCTCTTTATTTTGGCATTTCCCGCGCGTGCTACAATTGACCACACTTACAAAGAGTGGAATTACGTTGACGGCACCACCTGCTTCTCAGATCTCTCTCCAGGTTACAGGGATGACCTGTGCGGCCTGCGTCTACCATGTCTCTAATGCCCTGATGGAAGTGGACGGCGTGGAGGACGTGGCGGTAAACCTGGCCACCGAGAAGGCTACGCTTTCCCTGGCAGAGCCGATGCAGCCGGACAACGGATCGGTAAGCCTGGACATCCTGG
Source organism: uncultured Dehalococcoidia bacterium (assembly GCA_964537915.1). GTDB lineage: Bacteria > Chloroflexota > Dehalococcoidia > Lucifugimonadales > UBA1123 > VXRN01. The sequence goes on along the minus strand of CAZIDM010000041.1, from coordinate 8,687 downwards.
GCGACGCGCTCAAGGACGCAGGCTATGGGGTTGCCACCCGCAAGGTCACTCTGGGAATCGACGGGATGACGTGCGCCGCATGTGTGTCTCACGTCGAACACGCTCTGACCGGCGTGCAGGGAGTCGAGTCGGCATCCGTCAACCTGGCGACAGAGCGGGCCACCGTGCAGTACGTACAGGGCGTGACCGGAATCGCCGACCTTCGTCATGCCGTCGAGGACTCGGGCTACTCCGCCACGGCAATCGGCGATGGCGAGTTCGACGAGGACTCCACTCCACGCCGTCTGGCGGCGCTGCGTATCAAGTTCGCTTTCAGCCTCGGAGTTGCCGCAGTCGTCATGGCGCTCATGGCGCTGCCTTCCGCGCACACGCTCCTCCCGTTCGACATGGATCTCCTACTGTTCGCACTGGCGACGCCGGTCCAGGTATGGGCCGGCTGGGGCTTCTACACGTCGGCATGGAGCGCGGCGCGGCATCTCACCTCCAACATGAACACGCTGATCGCCGTGGGCACCTCAGTTGCCTACACGTACAGCACGGTAGTCACGTTCTTCGGGGAGACCGCGTTCTTCGAAGGGCGCGCTACGGACACTTACTTCGACACATCCACCGCGATAATAGGCATCGTGCTGCTTGGCCGGTTCATGGAGGCCAGGGCAAAAAGCAGGGCATCCAACGCCATCCAGGCGCTGATGGGACTCCAGCCCCGCACCGCTCGGGTTATCAGATCAACCGACTCCCTATCCCTTGTGGGAGAGAGCCTGCCCCGTACTGGATACGGGGGCGGGGGTGAGGGTGAATACCCAGTCGACCAGCACGTTGACATACCCATAGACGACTTGGTCGTCGGCGACCGGATCATAGTCCGTCCCGGTGAACGGATTCCAGTGGACGGAATAGTCGAGACCGGCACGTCCGACCTCGACGAGTCCATGCTTACCGGAGAGAGCGCTCCAGTATCCAAGCAGCCCGGAGACGAGGTCTACGGCGCGACGGTCAACGGGCGCGGCAGCCTGGTCTTCGAGGCCACGCGCGTCGGGCGCGACACCATGCTGTCCGGCATCATCAGGCTCGTCGAAGAGGCCCAGGGTTCGAGGGCGCCCATCCAGCGACTGGCCGACCTCATTTCGGCCTACTTCGTGCCTGCCGTCATCGGAGTGGCGGCACTGGTGTTCCTGGTCTGGCTGGTCTTCGGCCCCGAACCCAGCTACGTCACCGCCATCCTGACCGCCGTTGCGGTGCTGATAATCGCCTGTCCGTGCGCTATGGGACTCGCGACCCCGACCGCCATAATGGTCGGCACGGGCAAGGGCGCCGAGAACGGCGTGCTGATACGCACCGCGGAGTCGCTGGAGCGCGCACATGCCGTCGACGTGGTCGTGCTGGACAAGACCGGCACCATCACCAGGGGACGGCCTGCGGTTACCTCGGTCCACCTGAGATCAAATGCCCCCTCTCCCTTGATGGGAGAGGGTTGGGGTGAGGGTGACGATCGTCTACTCTCGCTCGCGGCGTCAGTTGAACGACAGTCCGAGCACACCCTCGGTCAGGCCATACTCGACTACGCTCAGGAGCGCGACCTCCCGATCCACGAGGCGCACGACTTCGTTGCCTTACCCGGCGCTGGCGTGACTGCCAACGTCGACGGCGTCCGAGTCGCCATCGGCAACCGGGTCCTGATGTCTGACCTGGGCCTCTCAACCGATGCCATGGACGCCGCAGCCACGGAGATCGCAGAGCGCGGCGGCACACCGGTGTTCGTCGGACTCGACGACGAGGTCGAGGGAGTTATCGGCATCGAGGACGCTCTGAAGCCCGAGTCGGCCGCAGCCGTCGCCGCCCTGCGTGACAGGGGCATCGAGGTAGTGATGCTGACCGGCGACAACACCCGCACCGCCAGCGCAGTCGCGACGTCGGTCGGTATCGAGAGGGTTGTCGCCGAGGTGCTTCCGGCCGACAAGGCCGAAAGAGTCGAAGAGATCATGGCCGAGGGCAAGACCGTCGCGATGGTCGGCGACGGCATCAACGACGCCCCCGCTCTCGCCCAGGCCGACATCGGAATTGCCATAGGCACGGGCACCGACGTCGCTATAGAGGCCGCGGATATTACGCTGGTGGGCGACGACCTCCTCGGCGTGCCCGCCGCGATAGAGCTCAGCCGCGCCACCATGCGCGTGATCAGGCAGAACCTGTTCTGGGCGTTCGCCTACAACGTCGCGCTCATCCCGGTCGCCGCCGGAGTGCTGTATCCTCTCTTCGCGGGCTCCGGGGTGCCGGATGCGCTACGTCCGATACTCGGCGAGTACGGCTTCCTGAACCCGATCATGGCTGCCGGAGCCATGGCCCTCAGTTCGGTCACCGTAGTATCAAACTCACTGAGACTAAAGAGGTTCAGGCCGAATAGACTACCCCCTCTCCCTGGAGGGAGAGGGCTGGGGTGAGGGTGATACCATATACCGCGAATCGAATTAGCCCCCACTTAGAGGAAGCCAAACTATGAGAATCCCGCTGTTCAACAGAAGCGGCTCCGACCGCGCCACCGACCCGGTCTGCGAAATGCAGGTCGACGTCCGCAAGCCGCCCGGCGGCAGCTACGACTACAACGGCGAGACGTACTTCTTCTGCGCCCCAGGCTGCAACCGCGCCTTCCAGAAAGAGCCCGAAGCCTACCTCTCCGGCGAAAAGAAGATCCATATGTAGCAACCAGTGAGTCAGGGGTCTCTGAGAGACTTCTTAGGGTACAATCCGACCCACACGTTATGGCGGCGAGGGCAGCTTCCATTCGATTGAAGACAATCTACTCATGCTTACATGAGGGGACGACATGGTAATCGCGGCAAAGAAGAAGCTCTTCACCGTTGATGAGTACTACGAAATGGCTCGTGTCGGGATTCTGACGGAGTCTGATCATGTGGAGCTGATCGAAGGTGAAATTGTAGAGATGTCTCCTATTGGAAGTCGTCATCAGGCGATAGTTGACGAGTTGGCCTATATTTTCTTCAATGCCGTAGGCGATCGTGCGCGCTTGCGAATACAGGGCCCTCTGCGTCTGGCTGATGTAACCGAGCCACAACCCGACGTTCAACTCCTTACGCAGCGCGAAGACAGATACGTCAACAACCACCCGACTCAGCTCGATGCTCTGCTAGTTGTTGAGGTGGCTGACACGTCGTTGGCCTATGATCGCGAGTACAAGTCAACGGTCTACTCCATGCGTGGAGTTCCGGAGTTGTGGGTACTGGATGTGAACAGTCCCAGGCTCTTTGTGATGCGTGAGCCGGCCGAGTTGGGCTACCGGGTCATCATGGAACTTGAAGCGGGCGATGTCATATCGCCGCTGGCGCTGCCTGATCTGTCTTTCGCCGTATCCGACCTGCTCGCCCCGCTGCTTTGAAGGCTCGAATAGCAGACGACCAATCACGCTCACCCCAACCCTCACCCTGAGGGAACTGCCAGGGGTAGGTATTCGAGGTTTTCGCCCTCACCCCCAGGAGAGGGGACGTTGGTGCATGTGGTTGTTGGATATGAGCCTACACCACCACTAGCGTCATCAGCCCGGCGGCTACCAGCGCGCCTGCCCAGATGCGGTCCATGTTGAACCACGACTTTCTGAGCAGCGCGAGCCCGACCTTCTCGTACACCACGACGGCGACGATAGCCATCACCGCAAACATGGCGACTGTGTGGATCCCGATGGCCGTGAGCTGAGAGATCGCGGTCGACATCGACGGCGCTGCGCCCAGTAGCATGTACTCAGAGTGCGGGAGTTCCCGCGCGTCGATTGCCTGGGCTGCCGAAGGTCCGTAGCCGGGCAGGTTGAACAGCACCGGCACCAGCATCAGGCCCGCTCCGTGCGCCGACGCCATCAGGAACGACCATGACGTCAGGTCCTTGAACCCGACCTGCATCCCGACCCATCGGGGATGAGTGTTCCGCCACAGCTTGTACAGCCCATAGGCGATCAGCAGGCCCGCGCCGACCCACTTCAGAATTTCCATGGGGACGACCGTCCGGCTTGCCGTTACGACCGTGATTACTATCGCTACCGAAACGGCATGTCCAAGCACTATCGGGGCGAACGCGCGCAGGACTGCCGGTCTGCTCTGCTCCTGTAGACCAAGCGCGACGGCGAATAGCCAGCCCATGGCCGGGTTGACCCCGTGGTACGCACCCAAAGCCGCCAGCGCCAGCCAGGGCCAGAATTCGACTATTTCCACCGCCGCGAGTCCCGTTTACCCAGACAGGTTAGTCCGGGTAGCAGAATGAGTCTGAGGAGGAGTCCCCACCTTCCAGCCTGATCTGGTGTGGACGCTCATCGCCGAAGTCCATGAAGAAGTCCTGATCGACTTCCATCCCGCCTTCAGGCGATGCGTTGATCTTGGTCGTCCATCCCCGGATTCCCTCTGGGTAGAACTGCTCGTCCCAGGCGATGTACAGAGAGTTGGTCAGGTAGATCCTGCTGCCGTCGCGGCTGACCTCTACCATCTGCGGTCCGCCATTCAGCGGCGTGCCGTTCGGGTGGGCGGCCTTCTTGACGATTCCACCCAGGTGTACGGAGCCGGTCTTCTGTGGGTTGAAGGGGTCAGACACGTCGTACTGAATGAATTCCCCTGTGCCCCAGCAAGACACGTACAGGAACTTGTCGTCCAGGCTGAGGTTGATGTCCGTGATGACCGGCGGCACGGCGCCGAAGCCCTGCAGCAGCGGAGGCAGGAGTTCAGGATCGGCAGGCTCTGCCGGCACTTCGATGACCTTCGTCGCTGTCCACTCGTCGCCGTCCTGGTGCCACAGGAAGACCGAGCCTGACAGGTCCTCGAGGCTGGTCACGACTCCGACGAAGCCGTACGCCTTGCGCGGATCGTGCGCCGGGCGGAGCTCCAGTGCCATCTGGTGCTGGCCACCGAGGTCGATGACCTGCTTGTGCTTGCGGGTCCTGAGGTCCCAAACATGAAGCTGGTGCCCGTACTTCCCCTCAAGGAGCACTTCGGGAAGCACACCCGACTCCACCATCTTGGGTGTTCCCCACTCGCTGGTAATCATTACGTCGTGGTTGAGGTGCCACCAGAAGTCGTATGAGAGCTCCTGCGGGCCGCGGTCAAGCTCCCACGCCCCCTTCACCTCAAAAGTGTCATGGTCGAGCATGAATATGCCGCCGGGGCCGTCCCCGTCAGGGGAGCCTAGCGCGTTCATGTAAATGGCGTCCGGGCCGCAGTGGACAGTGTGAGGTCGACTGTACCCTGTCTTCTTCTGGAAGTCTTCGGCTTCGATGACCTTTGCGATCTTGGGGTTCCTGGGATCGTTCTTAGTGTCCACAACGTATATGTTGGACGATCTCAGCCCGCCAAGCAGCAGGTACCTGCGCTCGACGTGCGGGTGAGGCATGTTCGGGCAAAGGGAAGCGCTGCAGGCGTTCCAGCCGAAGTGGTGCAGCTCGTCCCCTGATGTGGGCATGTCCATCCGGCCTACCACCTGTTGGTAAGTGGGGGAGGACGGGTTGACGTCAAGGACGCCCAGGGCGTCCGGCTTGCCGTCGTCTTTCGGATTGACTATCGCGACGTACGCGAGCTCTTCCTGGGGGGCGTCCATCGCCATCTTGGGTGACGGGTAGAAGGTGGGGTCGGGTGTCCAGGTGGCCATCGTCTGCTGTCTTTTTCCTTTCCTGTCAGTCTTAAAGTCGACTTTTCGCATATAGCCCAATGTATTCTAAGTTAATTGTTAGTCTATGGTAAAGATGAGCTTGACTCACGCGAAGTGGTCCCAGAATTTCGAGGCCTGCGCCACGCATCTCTCGACGTCCTGCTCCAGCAGATGGCGCTCGGCCACCAGGCCCTGGGCAGCCTGTCTCACGAGAGCCAGGTATTTGTCCTTTGACGGGTACCGTGCGCTGATCGAAGGTCGCGGATCGCCGGACGCTGCACGGTCGTCTTCAGTGCTCGGAAACGGTATGACCCCGCCGGCGAACATAAGCGGCTGGGTCTCGCCTCCGATGTCGGGGTGGCGCAGGTTCCAGCCTGTGTGGGCGGCGAGCGGTACGGAGACCTCAGGCAGCGCAATTCCGGCGACCTCATTGCCGTCTGCGTCCACGTCCGACACCAGCGATCCGTACACCTTGCCAACGGCGGGAGGCATCTTCGTCACCTGCTCCACGTCGGACTTCAGCTCGTATTCCCTCCTGTGCGGCAGTGGAAGTCTGTCAGGGTAGTTCGAGTCCGGAATCGTGTCCATGACGCCCCTGAGCTTCCCCGGCGTCACCGCGGTGCCGTTGTCGACCCTGGGGTGACGACTATCCGGCGGCTCGATGCCCTCGGCGACCCAGCGGTCCAGGTTCTCGAGACACGCCCTGAGCAGCGGCGTGTAGTCGATGACGCTCCGCAGGTTCTGGGTGCGGCTTACGCCCTCTCCGGCGTCTGAAGTATCGGTCGGCGGCCAGGTGCCGGTGCCGTGCTCGGTGCCGGTGAAGTGGTACACGCGGACGTTCGGGCCGGGGTCGACGTCCACGGCGCCATCCGGGTCTGTGTGAATGAGCGACGCGTCGCCCCTGTGGTACTCGGCCGATGTGTTGGTGTAGAAGACGCGCAGGGGGCTGCTTCGCGCGTCCAGTCTCCTGTGGAGCGAGTCCGTAACACCGGTCTCCGGGTCGGTCTGCTCGACGCTCGAGAACGGGAAGAGCTGCGTGAGCATGTTGTTGCGGTCCTTCGAGTTCTGGCCGAACCGCTGGTTGAACTCGCCCCGCATTCCTCCCGCGACGTTGGCTATGATGCCGTCCAGCGCCTCGCGTCCCTGCTCGTCTCGATTGAAGTCGTTGTAGATGTACGTTCGCAGGTAACGTCCGGTCTGTGAGCGGCCGTATGCGTACGCGTAGCTGATGTCGATTGGCGACCCCGCTTCCTGAGAGCCGTACTTGAACCACGAGACGCAGTCTCGCAGACCCGCGAAGCTGAGTCCCAGCACAGGCGCTCCCACCGTCGTGTACACGATCTGGTAGAGTCGCCCCTTCTCGAACTTGCCCTCGGCGCAGATGTAGTCCGGGTCTGGTACGTACGACCCGTCCTCGTCGATTCTGCCGAACCGCCAGTACGAGCGTGGCACCAGCCTCGCCGGACCGTCTGGCATGTCGCGCACCTCCAGCCGGGCGTCGGCCTCGTCCATGTCGTATGCGGGATAGGCCCTGTGGCCCTTGTCGGACAGCAGGAAGTTGTGCGTATCCTCGACGCTCTGGAGCTGTGTATACACCTTGCCGACCATCGGGCCGCCGCTCTCGTTCTCTGCGTCGGGGCCGTCCATGGTAATCAGCGCGGGGAACGCAGGGGTGTCGCCCTGCCAGCCGCACGCGACCACGGTGTAGCCGCGCTCCATCAGGAAGCCGTTGCCGAGGCTGATATCAGCGTCGTCGCTCACACTGGCGTCGATTGCCAGCCGGTCCGCGCTGTTGAAGTTCGGCAGCGCGACACGGTTGCCGCGATTGACGACGTCCAGCATCAACCTGCCGCTGCCCCTGGAACGGTCGGCGGGCAGTATGATTGACACGTCGGACGAGAAGTCCACGCCGCCCGCGCTGTTTCTCGGCGCGCGTCCCACGTCAGTGATGCGCGCGTTGGCCTCGTTGTCAGGATCGACGGAGAACCGCAGCGTGCCCCGTATCTCCTCGTATGGCCCGACGTCTCCCCACGACCTGCCGTCGGCGAGTGGTCGCCTGAATTTGATGTCCAATCCGCTAACCGGCATTTGCTTCCCCCTGTCTGCCCTTACGAACTATCTCAATTGACTCCCTCTCCCTTGACGGGAGAGGGCTGGGGTGAGGGTGAAGGCGATAGGAATCCCACCTCATCCTAACCCTCCACCGCCAGGCGAGAAGGGACTTCGGTAAAACTCGCTCTGGACATGTACCTCGGCACGATCACCAGGATCGCCGCTTCGACGACCACCGCAATTGCGATCAGCATGGTAGCGTCGAAGAAGAACCCCTGCGGGAACATCGCTATCAGGTAGTCCCGCCTGGGATCGAGCTGCCACAGGTCGTTGCTGAAGCTGATCAGGTGAAACGCCAGGAACAGCCTGTCGAATCCGACAAGCGCCCCAAGGCCGACCAACACTACCAGAGACAGTGTCACGCCGCCGCCCCATCGCATCAGCGAACCCAGCATTGGTGTGAACGAGCGACCCCAGTTCACGAATCCCCCAACGACCACCAGCGCCAGTAACAGGCCCGTGATCTCCGACACCCGGTACACGCCCTTCACGAGTCCCTTCACGTCGCGCATGTGCAGCACTTCACGCTCGTTGTAGAGGTTCATGACCAGGATCCCGTTGACGACCACGCGAATCTCGATCAGCTCGGCGTCGTTGTTGAAGTAGTCGCGGATCTGCTTGCCCGCCGAGATCAGTTCGTCCCGCTCTATGCCGGTGTATCGCACGATGTCGTACCTGTCGAAGCCGTATGAGTACAGGGGCGGGAAGTTGATCACCCAGCGGACGTTGAACGCTATCAGAAAGATCGGCACCATCACGACGAACAGAACAGAAATAGCGACCTTGACCGTCGGCGCGATGTCAATCCGGGGCGTCATGCGGTAGCATCTTATGGACGAGTTTCAGAACGTGTCAACCAGCTTAAAGCTGGACGAAGCTGTGTCACCCCGGTCGGTGCATCGAATATCCCCTCTCCCTGAGGGAGAGGGTTAGAGCCT
>CAZIDM010000040.1:17108-21004 GCA_964537915.1 uncultured Dehalococcoidia bacterium | reverse complement strand
CGTCCTCTGGGGCGACTCCGGCAAGTTCGACGGCCAGCACGTAGGCCGCAGCCACGAGCTAACCGACCGCGACATCATCGAACTGCATACGTAGCTCGGTGTCAGAGGACATGGAACAGCTTTGGCTGAATGACCCAAATCGGGAGAGTTCAAATAGCATTGCGTAGCATGGAGACAATACGACGACATGAACAGTCAGCGAATTGGCTTAGCCAAACTCTGAACTACGGAACTAGGTTGTATAAGCAAAACGCCCCCATTTTCTAGCAGGTAAAGAATGCCTCAGACCGACCAGTACCCAATTTCTGATCTGCTCACATGGATGGATGAAAAGACCATCATCCTGAACGCAGAGTTTCAGCGTCGTAGTGTATGGCCGCCGAGTGCCAGAGTCTTCTTGATAGATACGATCCTCAGGGATCGCCCAATGCCGAACATATACATCAGAACTAAGACTGACTTAAGAACGCGGCGTGCTTATAGAGAGGTCGTTGATGGGCAACAGAGATTGCGTGCCATCAGTGATTTTGCTTCTGATGATCTCACGCTTACTAAAACAGCTAAGGAATTTGCTGGCCTGAAATACAGTGATCTAGATGATGAAGGGAAGACCCAGTTCTTAACCTACAACATAGGAACTGTCCAGCTGTTTAATATCTCAGATGAAGATGTGCTGGACGTGTTTCATAGGATTAATGCATATGGGCTGAGACTTAATCCTCAAGAGACTCGACACGGTAAGTATCAGGGGGCTTTGCGCAATGCAGCAATCGATGCTGCGAAAGAGTGGGTACCTCTTTGGGACAAGTATCGAGTTGTAGGTCTGCGTGACCGCGTGAGAATGGCTGACGATGAACTCATGGCTCTGATGCTGGGTGTCATCGTAGAAGGTGTTATTGATGGAGGTCAGCCGAAAACAAATAGACTATATGAACGTTACGATGAAGAGTTGCCTCACGACACTGAGAGAAGACTTCACTGCACCATAGAATTCATGCTCAGGGAGATACCGGAGATTATGGAGACAGGATTGTCGCGCAGTCCCCACTTCCTGATGATGTTCGCGGCTATAGCTCATGCATTGTTTGGGATACCGGAAGGTGATGTTGGCCCTGAGGATATGCCTGTAAGGAATCCACTGGCACTGTCTGATATGGATATGGTGAGATCCAATTTGGGGACACTAGCGGATGTACTTCAATCACCTGACGATGAGATTCCGAGTCGTCTAGTCTCATTCAAGTTAGCTTCGGCGGGATCCACTCAAAGAATCCGTGGAAGAAAGGTGCGGTTCTTGGCTCTGTATCGCGCCCTACTACCTACTTCCATATAGTACGGGAAATATGGCACAACGTAGGCTTGCGCGCTTCTATAGTCACTTTTGTGCACGTACGGATACATTGCTGCTCGATTTCATGGAGGCTCCGAAAGTGCCGTGCATGGCAGCGGGATGGATGCCCCCGAACCGATTAATTGCCCACAGCCGTGGATTCCTGGTCAATCGACTGTTTCATCTTTGGGGAGAGTTTTGCAGATCTCTTGTGGTAGCTTCGGCCATAGGAGGATATATGACGCTAGGCGGCCAAGTCGTATCTCGCGCACCCAATGTCCGACATCGGTCAGACATTCCAGGGGCTATCAAGGCACGTGCAATCGTGGGTCCGGGACTCAGATGGGAAGACCCTAATTGGACCTCCAAGAGGATTGACAGGCTGCAACTTGCAAACCAGCAACAGATCAAATTAGGGATTGCGTCCGCTCCCTACGACGACTTACGCCGAGTCCGACATTTTGTAGTTCACGCAAATCGTCACACAAGAGCTGAATTTGATGTGATCGCAAGGAGATATGCTCTCTTTGGAGTGGGCCCACACGAACTGTTGCTACACAAACTGCCAGGGGGAGCTACAGTTCTGGAAGGATTGGTTAGGGATTTTCAGAATGCAGCATTCAATGCGACGCTGTAGGAAGTTGAAGAGAATTGAGGGATTGCCACTGTGGTAAACAGGACTGAATTCAACATAAGTGACCAAGTGTGTGGTAGAACTCGGACTGTTTCTCGGATTCCATGGGTGCCAAGTGATAATTGATGGGAAAGACATTAACAGAAAACCGACGCTATAAGTCAGTGCATCCCTTTCCAGCGCGAATGGCTCCTGAGATCGCCCTGGAGGCGATTCGTAAGCTAAAACCCCAAAGTACAATAGTTGACCCCATGTGCGGCTCGGGTTTAGTTCTCAGAGAAGCCATAGGTCAAGGTCACAAGGCCATTGGCTATGATGTTGACCCCCTCGCGGTTCTGATGTCTAGAGTTTGGACCAAACATCTGGAGCCAACCACACTCATTGGGAGAGCGGAGTCAGTAATTGAGGAGGCTGCTAGGCTTCAACAGTCCGATGTCATACTACCTTGGATTGATAGTGATGAAGAGACTTCAAACTACATAGATTTCTGGTTCGCCCCTGAGCAACGTGACCAACTGAGAAAGTTGTCCTTCTTGTTGGCTGGGAGACGCGGGCCTATTAACAACGTTCTCCAACTGGCTCTGAGTAGAACCATCATTACCAAAAAGGTCGGTGCATCATTGGCTTGGGATGTATCACACAGCCGACCGCACAGGGCAAGAACTGAAAATGACTATGATGTAATGGCTGGGTTCAGAACTGCTGTCGCAAGGATTGCAGGTGAAGTAAGTCGAGTACCTTGCGGGAGTGACAGTAAAGTCTTTTCTGGAAATGCGAGAAACCTGCGACGCATTCCGGATCAATCAGTTGAAGCGGTTATCACCTCTCCGCCATATTTTAATGCGATTGACTATCTTCGTGGTCATCGGCTGTCGTTGGTGTGGCTAGGCTACAGGGTATCGAGAATAAGACAGTTTCGTGCTACAAGTCTGGGGATAGAAAAGGGAGTAGGGCGTCAAAAGTTGAGCCATAGGGAAGTTGAGATTCTAGGGAATATTCCACTGTCGGGGAATATGCGGCAGACCACGAAGTCGCATGTGAGGCGATACATATTGGATATGACAGGAGTCTTGACTGAAGTCGCTCGTGTACTCAGCCCAGAGGGTAGCTTAGTTACCGTCATAGCGAATTCTAATATTCGGGGCGAAGTGATAGATAATGCTATGATAATCCATGCTATTGCCAATGCCCTGGGCTTAGTTCAGATCAGAAGCACGAGCCGAGAAATTCCAAGTAACCGGCGTTATCTGCCTCCTCCAAATGGGAGAGGTCAGGGATCTCTGCAGAAGCGTATGCGCTTTGAATCGGTGCTGACGTTCGAAAAGGCTCACAGGATCGTGTCTTAGACGGAGGGTGAGAGTCGTAGAGATAGGTTCAACTTTATCCGATTCGTGCCCAAGCGGATACTTTAGGGCAGGGACAACTGGCCCTCCGACCGCAACGAGTGGCTGGACAAGCCCACGATCATCGTCGGCAACAAGGCCGACATCCCCGGCGCGCTCGACCAGTACGAGTACCTCGAGGCCGCGTTCGGAGACCGCTACCCGGTGATAATGACCAGCGCCGAAGAAGGGGTCGGCTTCGACGAGATCGCCAGCGAGATATTCGAAATGCTGAAGGTGATCCGCGTCTACACCAAGTCCCCGCGCGTCAGGGTCGAGGACTACGCCCCCACCGAGCCGCTGGTGCTGCCGATAGGCGCGACCGTGATCGAAGCCGCGACCCAGCTCCACAAGGACCTCGCCCAGGGCCTTCGGTACGCCGTCCTCTGGGGCGACTCCGGCAAGTTCGACGGCCAGCACGTAGGCCGCAGCCACCAGCTAACCGACCGCGACATCATCGAACTCCACACGTAGGCAGTCTCCTGGCTCCCCTACAACATACCCCCTCTCCCTTGACGGGAGAGGGCTGGGGTGAGGGTGAAGAGTCCAG
>CAZIDM010000040.1:0-17098 GCA_964537915.1 uncultured Dehalococcoidia bacterium | reverse complement strand
CTTTTTTGTATCTCCCCTGTTTGGTTGTTTCTGGTCTCCCCTACACTTTCCCCCTTTTCCTTTTTGGGGTTTGGGTTGGGGTGTGGGTGAAGAGTCCAGGGTCTTCCGACTTTGCCTGATACCGTTCGCCCTGTTGAAAATCCGCTGTGGCGGGAGCTTGTCGAAGGGTCGCCCGCTCATGGTTCGACAGGCTCACCACGAACGTACTTGGCTTGATTTGTAGAAAACCGAAAGCCCCTGCCCCCCGACACGTCGGGAGGATACATTACCTCCAAATTCAGGTACGCGCGTACCTGATACATGCCAGCTCCCTCCTGTAACGTGCGGGTGAACGGCAAGCCCTTCGACCCTGACCATTGGAGTCCTGGGCCAGTTGCCACCGTCACGCCGGAGGGAGAGATGTTGAATTCATGCCTGTCGATATGGTCTGAGACCTATGGACGTGTTTGAGTCCGTTGGCATTGGCGCCGTATGGCCCTATCTTCTGTGGGCTGTCGCCGCCTACCTGCTCGGGTCTGTTTCCCTTGGAGACATGGTCGCGCGAGTCGCCGGGTTTCCGATCAGGAATGTCGGAACAGGCAACCCGGGAACCGCCAACGTCTTCAGGGAGATGGGCGCCCGCTACGCCGCGCTGGTCCTGGTGCTCGACATCCTAAAGGGGGCTGCGGCCATGCTGCCCGCGTTCGTGTTCGATGTCACCCCCTGGTCTGGCGCGGTGGGTGCCGCAGGAGTCCTGCTGGGTCATTATCTGCCTGTCTTCTGGAACTTCAAGGGCGGGACAGGAATGGTGGTCGCGATAGGCGTGTGTTTCGGTCTCGCCCCTGTGGGCGGACTGGCAGGACTGCCGGCAGGGCTGATCGCCCTGGGCTTGACCAGGAACGCGGCCCTGAGTGGGGCGGCGTTCTTCATCACGGCTGGAGTGGTCGGCTGGTGGGTCTCTTCCAGCGTGATCCCCGCCGTGCTTGTGACCCTGGCTGCCGGGAGTGTAGTGCTGAAGAGCGGCATTCAGTATGGATGGCTGCGGAGTGCAGGCGGGGACCGGATTGAACGGTAGCGACTACTGTGTGCAATCACCCCAGACGTTCTAGGATAAGATGTGTCAGCAACTGGACAGGTTTCAACGCCGGACTCAAGGAGGACCAACATGAGCGAACTCAGACGTACCATTGTAAACACCGACAAGGCCCCGCAGCCGATCGGAGCCTACTCCCAGGCGATCAGGACCTCTCCCGGTGAGCTGCTCTTCATCGCCGGACAGGTGGCCGTGGACCTCGACGGCAATCCCGTCGGAGTCGGCGACATGACCGCCCAGGTCCGCCAGGTGTTCGCAAACCTCGGAGGCATACTCGAGAGCGTCGACGCCACCTTCAGCAACGTCGTCGAGTTCACCACCTACGTCGTCGGACGCGACTCCGTGCAGACTTACATCGCCGGCCGCACCGAAGTGTACCCCGAGATCTTCCCCGACGAAGACTATCCCCCGAACACGCTTCTTGTCGTCGACGGCCTCGCCAGGGACGAGTTCCTGCTCGAAATCAAGGCAGTCGCCGTACTGCCTTAGACTGCCCAGCTACGAGGGAGGCGCCAATGACTAGCACCCCACGCCTGTACACAGACCTCGCTCCCTGGTTCCACATCCTCACCGCTCCTCACGACTACCGCGAAGAGGCCGACTACTACTCGGCGCGCATCGTGGAGGCCGCAGACGGCCCGGTGCGGACCATGCTCGAACTCGGCTCCGGCGGCGGCAACAACGCCTCTCACATGAAGGAGCGGTTCGAGTTGACCCTGTCCGACCTCTCCCCCGACATGCTGGACGTCAGCCGGAGCATCAACCCCGAGCTCACTCACATCCAGGGCGACATGCGCTCCCTGCGGATCCCCGGAGCGCAGTTCGACGCCGTGTTCGTTCACGACGCGGTCACGTATCTGACGACAGAGGCCGACGTGCAGGCGATGGCCGAGACCGCCGCTTACCACTGCCGCCCCGGCGGAAGCGTTCTCGTGGCCCCGGACCACATCCGGGAGACCTTCAACCCTCCATTCACAGAGCACGGAGGCCACGACGGCCCGGACGGACGCGCCATGCGCTACCTCATGTGGTGCACCGACCCCGATCCCTCAGACACGACCTTCATCTCCGACTTCGCCTACCTGCTTCGTGAACCCGACGGCTCCACCCGCGTAGAGCACGACCGCCACCTCCACGGCATCTTCCCCAAATCAACCTGGACCGACGCCCTCACAACAGCAGGCTTCCACATCACCACCCACACAAGCCAATGGGACACCCCAGTCTTCCACGGCACATACCGCCCCGACTAGCCCACCACCAACAGCCCCCTCCCCATGAGGGCTGACAGGTGTATGCAAATCAGTAAATCGTTCGTCCTGAGCCTGTCGAAGGACACCCCCCATCCCCTGGATTCCGGCCTTCGCCGGAATGACGATTCGCGAACATCAGCCAACAACCCCCTCCCCATGAGGGCTGACAGGTGTAGGTAGAGGTAGTTAAACAAGCATGAACAGGCACCAACAAACCCCCTCTCCTGGGGGAGAGGGTTGGGGTGAGGGGGAAGACTCCGGAGTTATGGATCCCTGAACTTACCGTTCGGTCGTCGCGCTCCTGTGCCCCGCAGCCCCATTCGTCGCCACAACACCATCCCCATCCGCCGAATACGAATGCAGACTCGCATACAACCCCCCACTCACAACCAGCTCCTCGTGCCTGCCCTCCTCCACGATCCTGCCCTCGTCCACCACGACTATCCGGTCAGCATTCCTGATCGTAGACAGCCGGTGAGCGATGACGATCGCAGTCCGATCCCTGAGCAGCTTGTCGAGCGCCGCCTGTATCAGCATCTCCGTATGCGTGTCGATGTTGGCCGTCGCCTCGTCGAGCAGCAGTATCGCCGGGTCTGCGACCAGCGCCCGCGCGAAGCTGATGAGCTGACGCTGACCGACGCTGAGGTTGCCGCCCCTCTCCTGCAGCGGTGTATCGTACCCAAGCTCCATCTTCGTGATGAAGTCATGAGCGCCCACCGCGGTCGCGGCCCGGACGACGTCCTCGTCTGTGGCGTCGACGCTGTTGTACCTGATGTTCTCGCTGATGGTCCCTGAGAACAGGAACGGCTCCTGCGCGACGATTGACGTGCACTTTGAGAGCGAGTCGAGCGTGATGTCGCGAATGTCGATTCCGTCCAGCAGCACACGACCCTCGGACACGTCGTAGAGGCGCATGAGCAGCGACACGATCGTTGTCTTCCCGGCCCCCGTTGGCCCGACGACCGCGACCGTATGACCCGCCGGCACGTGAAGGTCCACGTGCTCCAGCACCGGCTCTCCTTCGATGTACTCGAAGCTCACGTTCTCGAACAGCACTTCGCCGTCGACCTTGTCTACGTGCCTGCTGCCCGGCCTGTCGACCACGTCGGCCTCCACGTCCATCAGCTCGAAGATCCGCGATCCCGAGGCCATCGCTCGCTGAAGTGACCCGTACTGCATGGTGAGGTTCAGCACCGGCTCGAAGAATCGCTGTATGTACAGCGCGAACGCCACCAGCACGCCAACCTCAATCGCGCCGTCCAGCGCCAGCGAACCGCCGAACACTATGACCAGCGCCAGCCCGAACGCTGACAGGAACTCGACCGACGGGAACAGCATCGCCTGCATCCGCACCGCCGCGAGGTTCGCGCCCAGGTTCTCCGCGTTGGCGTTGCCGAATGAGCGGATGTTCGCCCCCTCCCGGTTCATGCTCTGGATCACGCGGACGCCGGAGATGTTCTCCTGCAGGCTCCCGTTGACGACCGAGATCGCCCGTCGCGCCCGCATGAACGCCCGGCGCGCAAACCTCTGCCATATCGCCATCATCACGATGAGCACCGGGATCACCGACAGCGTTATGACGGCAAGACGCGCGTTCATCAGCATCATCGCGGTGATGATTCCCGTGAGGCTGAGCACGTCCGCAATCGTGATGATCACGATCGACAGGAACTCCTGTAGCTGGCTGACGTCGTTCTGCACCCTCGACATCACCCGCCCGACTTCGTTCCTGTTGTAGAACTTAATCGACAGCCCCTGCAGGTGCCCGAACAGGCCCACACGCAGGTCGAACAGCACCCGCTGCCCGACGAACGACATCGTTCTCAGGTGCACGTACTGCGCTCCATACTGGAGAAGCGCGATTCCGACGAATATGAGAACGACCACGTTCAGCCCGGACAGGTTGCCCTCGCGCACGTACTCGTCGATGATCTTGGCGACCATCCACGGCAGCGCGACCACTGTGCCCGTGTACACCGCGACGGCTGCGAGTACGACCAGCAGCCTCGCCCGGTGCGGGACCATGTACGAGAGGAGTCGCCTGACCACCTCATGGTCGTAGAGCCGCCCGTCCTCGTACTCTTCACGTTCCGCGCCGAGACGTCCTCTCATCCCGCCCCGGCCACCGCCGCCGCGCATCCAGCCGCCCCCACCGAAGCCTCCTCCCATCATCCGGCATCACCTCCACGGAAATGGCCGGCACCTTCGGCTCTCGCCCTTACAATCGGACTAGTTGCACTTATATGTCCAGCTTTAAGCTGGTCTTGGGGACGTAGTTGCAGGTCGTAGATTTCGCGGTAGAAGCCGTCCCTTGCAACGAGCTCGTCGTGCGTCCCGCGCTCGACAATCTCGCCGTCCTCCAGCACCAGGATCAGGTCGGCCCTCCGAACGGTCGACAGCCTGTGGGCGATCACGAACGTCGTCCGCCCCCTGACCGCCTCGTCCAGCGCCTGCTGGAGCCTGTGCTCGGTCGCCATGTCAACGCTCGAAGTGGAGTCGTCGAGAATTATCACCGGCGGGTCCAGCAGGATAGTCCTCGCGATGGCGAGTCGCTGCCGCTGTCCGCCCGAAAGCGTGACGCCGCGCTCACCGACCCACGTGTCGTACCCGTCCGGCAGGCTCTCGATGAAGTCGTGAAGCTGCGCGATCTTCGCCGCCCTCACCACCTCATCCATGTCCACCTCGTCGAGCCCGTACGCAATGTTCTCCCGGATGGTGGCTGCGAACACGAACACGTCCTGCATGACGATCCCGACGTTCTCCCTCAGCGACTTCAGCGTGACGTCCCTGGTGTCGTAGCCGTCGATGGTTATGCGGCCCTCGGTGACGTCGTAGAACCTCGGCAGGACGTGCGCTACCGTGCTCTTGCCGGAGCCGGGTCCGCCAAGCAGCGCGATGAGCTGCCCTGGATGCGCCTCGAAGTCGATTCCCCGCACCGCTGTAGCGCCATCGCCGTAGCTGACCGCCACGTTATCGAACGCCACGTGACCATCGGTCCGGGGCAGGGGAGTGGCGTCCGGCTTCTCCGTGACCGGCGACTCCGCGTCGAGTATGTAGTAGAGACGCTGACCCGCCGATGACGCGCGCGACAGCGTGTTCATCAGCCACCCGCTCATCCTGACCGGCATCGCCAGCAGCCCCATGTAGAAGATGAACGACGCCAGCCCGCCGGGAGTCAGCCTGTCGGCCGCAACCTCCCTGCCGCCATACCACAGGATCGCCCCCGTCGCCGCCGTGAATATGAACGTCATCAGCGATCCCTGGGAGGCGAACAGTCGCGTCGTCGAGTACGTGAGCCTCGCAATGTTCTCGGCCCTGGCGTTGAACTTGGACTCCTCGAACTTCCGCGCTCCGAAAGCCTTGACCACCTTCATGCCCGACAGGTTCTCCTGCAGCACCGTGGTCATCGCGCCCGTCTCCTCCTGCACCCTCATCCACATTGGACGCAGCGACCTTGACAGGGTCATCGCTCTCCACAGGATCAGGGGCACGAACGCCATGCACACCAGCGCGAGTCGCCAGTTCGTGATTGCCATGAGTGTCGAGACCGCGCCGAACGTCACGAAGATCGACAGCCCGCGCACCATCCCCATGCTGACGAACATGCGCACCGCCTCGACGTCCTGCGTGGCCCTGGACATCAAGTCTCCGGTCTGCTCCCGGTCGAAGAACCCGAAGCTCATACCCTGCAGCTTCTTGAAGAAGTCCTCCCTCAGGTCGTACGCGCTCCTCTGCGAGAGCGACTCCGAGAGGTACCGCTGGGCGTATGAGAACACTCCTCTCAGGACGCTGAACAGCACGATCACGGACGCCAGCACCAGCAGTCGATTCTGCAGTCCGCTTGCCAGCGCCTCGTCGATGGCCTCTCCAAGCATTCTCGGTACGACGAGTGCCGAAAGGCTAGACAATACCATCGCCGCGTACGCCCCGATGAGGTACCACTTATGCCTGAAGGCATACTTCGTCAGCCGGAGCAGAACGCTCATGCGTCGGCCTCGACGGCTACAACCGCCTCTTCAGGTGATTCGCTACCCTCAGTCGCCACCGTGAAGCCTGGCCTTTGGACTGCGTCAGCGAGAATTTCCAACGCGGGAACCACGACTTCCAGCTCCTCTGTGCTCATCACCGCCGCGAGTGACTCGGTCCTCGCCGCCCTGATGGCCTGGAACTGCTCGAATGTTTCGACGCCTCTCTGAGTGAGCGAGCAGACCACGGCGCGCCTGTCAGCCGGGTCCTGTCCACGCTCGACCAGCCCCTTCGCTACCAGGCGGTCGATCATCGTAGTCGCCGATGGCATCTCGACCTGGAGCCGCCCGGCGATCTCCGACATTCGCCGCTGCCCGTGCGACAGGAAGTGCAGAGTTTTCGCCTGCTGCCTGGTGAGGTCCAGGTCCAGCCACGTCGACGAGCGCTGAGCACGCATGTGCCTCTGCACGCAACGCATGTACTCCACCAGCTTCCCCGTCAGCACCCCACGCGATTGCATAGCACAGCCCTAATAATTAGTATGGCCCTAACTATCTTACACCACTACCCACCCCGTCAAGCAAACCAGAAAAACGTGAACAACCTCCAACAAACCCCCTCTCCTGGGGGAGAGGGTTGGGGTGAGGGCGAAAACCTCGAATACCGACCTCTGTTAGCCCCTGACGGGAAAGGGTTGGAGCCTGCCCCGTACTTGATACGGGGGTGAGGGTAAAAACACTGCCCACCAATTCCCCGGACACGCCGGGGCCAACCTCACGTCCGTCAACACCCAGGCTCACCATTATTCCCACAGCACAAGCTCAACCGCCGCCCCTTGATCATGTAGTTCTTCGTGCTGATAGCCAGCACCCGATACCACGGAAGACCGGTCCCCCTCAGAGTCGAGAGCTTCCCGGAACCGGTTTCACGCCCTTCGGAATCATCAGACCTGTGACCGTCACACATGGCAGCCTCCCTCCTACGGCTATAGTCGGGATTATACTCTGTACCAGAGCAACACCTACCCAGGGCAGCAAAGCGATTTGACCAACCACCTACCACCAATCGAGTCATGGTCCGAATGGACCCGCGTCTACAACGACGTCACCCTCTGGAGGCCAGTCGTCGACGCCATCTGTGCCGCCGAGGGTATTAGCTACCGGATCATCGAGAGGCCCAGCTCGAACACCAATGCCGTGTTCATCCTCGACCGGTGCATGGTCATGAAGATCTACAGCCCGTTCTGGTCCGAGCACGATATAGAGCCGAAGCTGCTCGAAGTACTCAGCGCCGACGGTGCAGTCCCCGTTCCCGAGATCATCGCGCTGGGCCGCTACCACGACAGGGCCACCTGGACATACTTGGTTATGGAGCACTCCCCCGGCCTGACCCTCGAATCGCTCAGGCCTGACCTCAGCCGTGAAGAAGTCATATCCATCGCCGCCCAGATCGGCGCCGCAACGAGGGCTCTCCACAGGACCAACATTGACAAGCTCGAAGGCGCCGACGCCGGAGAGCCTTGGGAAGACCTCGTAGCCCGCAGACGGCGAGAAGTCCTACCCGAGCTTCTAGCTCGCGGACTGGTCACTTCTCAAGTCACCGAAACGCTGGCCGGCATTCTGGATGATGTCATCGACGACTCCACGTCGAGACCACGAGTCGTCCTTCACGGCGACCTCGAGTCTGACCACGTTCTGCTCTCCAAATTAAACGGGGAGTGGAGAGTCACCTCCATCATCGACTTCGGCGACGCCAGGGTCGGCGTGAGAGACTACGAGTGGATGCCACTCTGGCTCGGCCTCTTCGACAGGAACATCGACGAGATGCGCGCCTTCATCGAGCCATACGAACATACCCTGCTGTCAGACGATGCTCTGCCACGCCGTATCATGGGCTGGACGCTCCTCCACGACTTCGGCACCGACGCCATTGCTGAGCTCCTGGAAAGGACCAGCGCCCAAACACCCATCAGGACGTTCGACGAACTGAGCAACACAGTCTGGCCCGATCTACATTCTCGTCAACAACGCCTCCGGATGGTTGGCTGACACCTTTACAGCCGAGAGCCGGGACAGGTACGGGCGACTTCTTCGCCTGCGTTGAACGTGTATTCAAAGTGCTTTTGACTCCCACTGATGTCTCATTGTGAGTGAGTATGATATTAATGATAGTGCCGCTTATGCCTTGTCCAAGCCGATTTCTGTCTGACACAAGCGTCCAATTGAGGAAAACAGCCTATTGAAGCGCGAATGCCGTTGACATCGTGACCCTCAGAAGTTAACATCTAGCTGGGCTGGGAGGACCGCGAGTACCTGGTTCGTTGAGGAGCAATTCCTCGCCCGGCCGCTGTCATTACTTCGGCTCTGTATTATGTATCTATTGTATCTGGACGAATCGGGAACCCACTCAAGCGCCCGCCACTTCGTACTGGCGGGCGTTGCTGTTCTTGAGACAGATGTCGCTTGGGTCAAATCTCAACTGGACAATCTTCAGTCTCAGTTTCTGTCCGACGACGATGGCAAGATCCGAGCATGCTCTTAACCTGATGGATCAGGCGGCGAGGGCACAGATGCTGGCCCAATTCTGGGCCGCTTCCATGTAAATCGACAGGATTTACGGCTAATGCTAGACTGCTTCAACTGGCTTGGAACCTAACGGGGAGTCAGATGCACCAGCAAGGTCTGCCAATGATGGGAGGGCCTAACTCTCTGCATGAACTTGTTTGGTGCCCAGGCGTTGTGGAACGTGTCAATCATCGCTCGACCGATACGGATGTTCCGAAATAACACCTTCACGTAGAACCCACCTTGCCTGTATGCCGTAGTTATGTCTGAACCGTATGAAAGCAAGAGTTTTCGAGAGGCTCTTCCTGAGGGATGTCCACCTACAGAATCTGAAGAAATAACTGACACTAAGGTCGTCTTTCGACTCGTTCGGACAGGTACACCAGACGATGGTGATTTTCAGTCCAAACGTGCCGAGAGTCCGAATAATCAGTTCAGCGTTTCAGAGTGTCAAGCACGGGGGCTTTCAGTATTTTCACAAGTTAGGGATGCGCGGAAGCAACTGAAAATGCCTACAGTTAGAGGAATGCTCATCTGCCGAGTCACCTTGGACATAGGTGCAGGATACATCTTGAAGACGGGCCGTGGGTCTCACTTTACGTGGTGGCCACTAGCAGATTTCGACATCTTGGACAATTGCCAGGTCGTGGGCCAATGAAAACCATCACCCCCACAGAAATACTCGTCTATTATGATGGAGTTGATGTGTTTGTAGGTCACGACCTAATTGGCGGCCATTATATTGGCATGATAGTCGACAGGGCGGACGGAATCGACCATTACTTGGTAGCTGGAGTTTCTCCCGGTAGCCTTAGACAGTTTCGCTCCGGTGCCCTTGATCTTAGGACACTTCTTTTGGAATCTCCAGGAGGTGAGTGGTTCCTTACACAAGCAGATGGCGAGCCGGGCCAACCTCTTGTCCTAAAGCCACAATCTGGCTCGCTTCTGACGTCGGACTTGCTCCCTGATGACGGATTCCTATTGGATGATGTGCCGGTCGACAAGTTAGCTTTGCAGCTAGCTCAGGAGCGCGGCAAAGTGGTTTTCGAGTTCAGCGCTGAACCTCCAGAGACTGCCTTTGGGCATCGTATGAGGATGACGACCTTGGCCGGTCTCCTTACTAATCTGCAGGCGATCGTGAAGCACGCTTATCGGAACGCTCTGCGTGACCTCCCAACAAGTGCGAGGAGTTTCATTGATACGACCGACGCGCATCTGATGGACGTAGTAGTGCCAGCGATGGAGGGGTCGTACCGCGTTGTGCTGGAGGCTGCCAAACCCCCGGATATGTTTGGTTCAGGGGAACTGGTACGTGGTTTGAGGAGATTGGACGAAGTTTTCGTAACTGCAGAAGACCCAGAGGGTGCTCAGGAGATTCTGCAGGCTCACCGGGGCCATCTCGCCGGGTCATACATAAGGCTGTTGCGATTCTTATCGGAACATCAGACTGGTTTGAGGTACGGATGGGCCGATCCGACATTCTCGGAAGTTCGGCATGGTGGAGTTACCGAGATAGTAGCCCATCAACTTGCTGAGTCTTTGTCTAGTGTCACTAGCCTTACCACTGAAACAGTTACACTTTCTGGTGCATTCGTTAGGGTTAATCTGGAAACCGGAGATTGGGGCCTACTGACGGACGAAGGTAGAAGGGTAGGCAAGATTGGTGTCGGTGGTCCTAGCTTGGACGGGCTGGTAACTAATAGGCACTATCGATTCGAATGTACCGAAGACATAGAAGTTGACGCGACTGGTCATGAGAAGCACACACTTTATCTGAAGTCAATTGGTACGCCGCAGTAGTTTGGAAAAGTTCGCGTCATTGTGAATTCAGTTGCTAGGGTTCTGGACATAGTTTGTGAAAATACGGAACACTTCGAAGCCGTTCTTCTCAGGAAGTGTTTGCCCTCATTCCAGCACACGTTTACGATGCGGCTAAGCTTAGCTGTGTACTGTAGCCGGTTACCGAATCTGCTGGCAGGAAGAGCGGACGAGCGTACTGTAATACCTTTGGAAGCATAGCAAGCTACTATCCCTACTACCGCCTTACGTGGTGGCTAACTTCTGGTACTTCATTCAACCACCCACACGGAGCACCCCCATGAAAATCACTGACATAGAAATCTTCGTCGTCGACGGCGGACGCCGGCCCTGGCTGTTCTCCGCGGTTCGTACCGACGAGGGAATCACCGGATACGGCGAGTTCGGATCAGGCGTCGCCGCTCACTCGCTGGTCGGACTGATCGAAGACCTCAAGCCCATCGTCATCGGCAGCGACCCCGAGGCCGTCGAGAAGCTCTACTTCGACCTCTATCGCGTCCTGCGCGCCATGCCCGGAGGCATCGCCCAGATGGGCATCGCCGCCATCGAGCTCGCCTGCTGGGACATCAAGGGCAAGGCGCTCGGAGTCCCGGTCAACAACCTCGTCGGCGGACCCTACCGAGACAGCCAGCGCGTCTACTGGTCCCACCTCGCCAGCGCGAGAGCAGGCGACCCCTCGCTCGTTCCCGACAAGCCCCTGAAGGACTGGGACGCCGTCGCCGCTGCCGCCCTGGAGGCCCCCGAGGCCGGCTACGATGCCTTCAAGACCAACATCCTGTGGCCCGGCGATCCTCCGCGAGCGATCTCCCAGAGCCGCGACGGTCAGAGCCACGACCAGCGCGCCGACACCGATATCGTCCGCAACGCGGAGAAGCAGATCTCGGTGATGCGCGACGCCGTCGGCCCGTTCGTCGACATCCTTCTCGACATCAACTACAACTTCAAGACCGAGGGCGCAATCAGGGTCGCCAAGGCGCTTGAGCCGTACAACCTCTTCTGGATCGAGCACGACAACGAAGACCCCGAGGCGCTGGCTCAGCTCAAGGCATCGACCTCGACGCTGCTCTGCTCAGGAGAGCAGCACTTCAGCGTTCGCGAGTACCTGCCGTACTTCGAGCTTCGCGCGATGGACACCGTCAAGGTCGACGTCCAGTGGCAGGGCTTCGGAGTCTCCAAGAAGGTCGCCGACGTCGCCGAGACCTACGAGCTGAACATCGCGCCGCACAACCCGGCATCCGAGCTTGCCAGCTTCCAGTCGGTGCATCTCTGCGCCTCCGTCTCCAACGTCCGCATCATGGAGAGCGACCCCGAGGGCGTCCCCTGGCGCTTCGAGCTGTTCACCGAGCGCCCCGAGGTCATCAACAGCTACATGACAGTACCAACCACCCCAGGCTGGGGCTGCGACCTCGTAGAAGAAGCCGCCCGCAAGTACGCCTGGAACAAGTAGCCAACGTTCTCCTTTCAACCTTGAAACTCAATCAAGGGCCCCCTCTCCCTGAGGGAGAGGGCTGGGGTGAGGGGGAAAACTACGAACACCTACCTTGTAAGCCTGCTGTGAGAGGGCCCTTTAGTGAACCAGCGTCGGGAGTTGTAAGAACATGAAAATCACCGCAATCGAAAACTTCGCAGTCAAAGGCCTCGGCGCCAACCCCTGGCTCTACTGCGCCATCCGCACCGACGAGGGCATCACCGGCTACTCCGAGTACGGCATGGGCTCCTTCGCCAAGGGCCTGCCCGCGCTCGTCGACGACATCGGCGAGACGCTGATCGGCAAGGACCCGCTCCCCGTCGACAGGCTGTGGATGGACATGTACCGCAACACGCGCTCGTCCTCAGGCGGCGCGACCGCCATGGCCATCGCCGGAATCGAGCTCGCCCTGTGGGACATCAAGGGCAAGTTCCACGGCGTTCCCGTCTATCGGCTGGTCGGCGGCCCGTTCAGGGACAAGCAGCGCGTGTACTGGTCGCACCTCGCCACCTACAGGGCGAGGATGGCCGAGGAGTGGGGAGTCCCCAAGCTGAGCACGATGGAAGACGTCGCCGACTGCGCCCGCGAGGCCGTCGACGCCGGCTACACCGCGTTCAAGACCAACATCGTCTTCCCCGGCGACAACCCGTCGGTCATCAACAACAGGTTTGCTGGCGCCAACGACCAGAACGCCCCGACCGATCTGGTCCGTCACACCGCCGAGCAGATCGGCGCGATGCGTGATGCCGTCGGCCCAGACGTCGACATCTGCCTCGACATCAACTACAACTTCAAGACCGAGGGCGCCATCGCCATCGGCAGGGCGCTGGAGCCGTTCGACCTCTTCTGGATGGAGATCGACAACCAGGACCCCGACGCGCTGCTGCAGCTCAAGATGGCTCAGCGGACTCCTATCTGCACAGGCGAGCAGCTTCTCGGACTGCGACAGTACCAGCCGTACTTCAGGAAGCACGCGATGGACACGGTCAAGGTCGACGTCCAGTGGCAGGGCTTCTCACAGGCGAAGAAGGTCGCCGACCTCGCCGAGGTGTACGAGATGAACATCGCGCCGCACAACTACAACTCACACCTGTCCAGCTTCCAGAGCCTGAACCTGACAGCCGCCGTCTCCAACGTCCGTATCATGGAGAGCGACGTAGACTCCGCCGCCTGGCGCGACGAGCTCACCACAGCGCTCCCCGAAATCGAAAACGGCTGGATGACCATCCCAACCACCCCCGGCTGGGGCTGCGACCTGAACGAAGCCGCCGCCCGCAAATACGCCTGGCAGGGGTGAACTGCCTAAGTTGCTTGCCGTTGTCGTAATCAACTCGATACGCTAGCGTTAGTCAGTGATCAGAAGCTTTCGGAATCGGAACACCGAAGCTGTGGTTGCGCGGCGACGTGTCAGCGGACTTCCCGAAGACATCATCAGACGGGCGCGCAGAAAGCTTGTGTTGCTGAATCGAGCAAAGACGTTACACGACCTGCGAGTTGCACCTGGAAATAGACTGGAGGCACTCTCTGGTGATCGCCACGGTCAGTACAGTATTAGGATTAACAATCAGTGGCGGATATGCTTTGTCTGGGACAAGGGCAATGCCTTTGACGTTGAGATCGTCGACTACCACTAACAGAAGGGAGTAACGCTGTGAGAGATTCCGAGAAGTTGCCCCCGATACATCCAGGTGAAATTCTCAACGAAGAATTCCTGCTGCCACTGGGAATGAATTCTCATCAACTGGCTGAAGCAGTCGGTGTGGATGCGCGAAGCATCACATCTATAGTCGAGGGAGAGGCATCTATAACTGCCGAGACAGCTCTGCTGCTATCACGTTTTTTTGGCACATCGGCAGAACTGTGGACTGGCATACAGATTCAATACGACTTGGAAGTGACAGAGGACCTTATTGAGTCCAAGCTCAAATCGGTGAAGCCTCATCCAACCAATGGAATCACATCGGACATAGAGCTGCCAAGGCCAGCAGAATGCCAGTGCGGATGCGGAAGTGAACCCAAAGCGGGTGCGGACTTCTTGCAAGGACACGACCAGAGAGCGCTACACAGAGTAGTCAAGAGCGAATATGGAAGCGTCATGGAGTTTCTGCGGCACCATGGCTACTCGGTTGATGACAAAATAGCCAATTAGGTGTGTCTCTGTCCCGAATCTGAGCGATCTGCCTTTTGCCAGGACGGACGATAGAAGACTCCCCGGTGTCCACCTGACCAGTCGGTAAACTCGGGAATGTCGGACGTGTCTATCTGATCGTCAGGCAACTCAGCCAGCGCCGCCAACTCCGCCTTCTACTCTTCCGCGCCATGGGAATTTCACCGTGCGTTCAAGCGTCACCGAGACTGAGGGCCACTCGACGAACTCACATCCGGGAATCGGTGGCAGGTCGTCCGATCTATTCAGGAAGAAGCCGAACGTGTTGGCGGCGAGCGCAGCCGACGACTCCGGGCTGTCGAACTTGCCGGTGGCTATCTCATTGCCCGGAGCTGCGTTGAATATCGCCTCGACCTGTGCGGCAGGCACTCCAGGCAGGAACCTGTTGGTCACGTAGTCCTACCGGTCTTGGACTGAGCCGTCGAAGCCGATTGGGGTGTTTAGTACCTTGGGGCTCTCGGGTCGGGACAGGGCGGCCTCGTTAAGCTCAATTCCGAGTCCGGGACCTTCGGGGACCGTCAGGTAGCCTTCGATTAGCTCCAGTGGTTCGACCAAGAGGTCGCTCTTCGGCGGCTCCGACTCGCCAGTGTACTCCTGCAGCGCGAAGTTCGGGATGCACGCGTCGAGCTGGACGCACGCAGCCGTGCTGACAGGGGACAGCGGGTTATGCGGGATCACCTTGACGTGGTACGACTCCGCCATCGCCGCGACCTTCTTGCAGCCCGACAGTCCGCCGCACACGCACAGGTCCGGCCTGACGTACGACGCGGCCTTGGCTTCGAGTAGCTGCTGGTACTCGAAGATCGTCGCGAAGCGTTCCCCGGTCGCGATTGGGATGTTGCAGTTCGCGGCGACGTCACCCATGATCGCCGGACTGTCCGGCAGCATCGGGTCCTCGTAGAAGAACGGGTTGAACTGCTCGAGACGTCGGCCGAGCCAGATGCTCTCCGCCGGGTTCATCTGCCGGTGGATCTCGACGCAGATGTCCACGTCAGGGCCGACAGCTTCCCGTACCGCCCCGACGCGGTTGACGGCCTCGTCGGCCCATCCGCTGTACGACTTGTGCAGGTGGAAGTTTCTGGGGAACGCCGAGAACCGTACGGCTGTGAAACCCTCGTTTGCGACCTTCAGGGCGTCCTGGGCAAGTCCCTCGGCGGTGTCGTTGTCGGTCGGTGCGCCGACGTGCATGTAGCAGCGCACCCGGTCGCGGGTCTTGCCGCCCATGAGATCGTAGATGGGCACGTCGAGTCGCTTGCCCTTGATGTCCCACAGCGCGATGTCGATGGCCGACAGCGCGCCCTGCACGACAGACCCCATGAAGTGGGAGCTGCGATACAGGAACTGGTAGTGGTGCTCGATCTTGTTCGGGTCCTTTCCGAGCAGGTACGGCTCCATCGTCTCGATCATGGTCTTGGTCGGACGCTGCCAGCCGTGGACGCCACCCTCGCCGATTCCGACCGTGCCGTCCTCGCAGTGGATCTTGATCAGCAGCCAGCGGTCCCACAGGAACGTCTCGACCTTCTCTATCTTCGTTGCTTTAGGCATTTTCTTCTCCTATTCCAATAGAAGTGCGATCAGCCAAGTCGAGGGCTGATTCTACCGTCGTTCCGGCGGAGGCCGGGACCCAGATGGTAGGGATACTTCCCAGAATCTCGGGTCAAGGCCTTTTCACCCTCACCCCAACCCTCTCCCTGAGGGAGAGGGGGTTATGCAGAGTCCGGGAGTGATGTCAGTTTGTCTGTCTACTCCAGAAACTCCTGTATCGACTCGTCGTACTGTTCTAATCGTGTGACCTGCGCCACCAGGTCGCTGGACGCTATGCCCTCCAGGTCGGATGGAGCCACGCCGTCACGCAGCGCCTTGAGCGTATCGTAGGCGGCCTTGATGGTTGCCATGAACGGCCAGTGACCCTGAAGCGCGACCCGGACTCCCTGCGAGCCGAGGTACGCCTTATCGGTCAGGTCGCCGGCGACTCCGCCAAGCAGGATCGGGATGTTCAGCTCGGCGTTCAGGGCTTCCAGCTCTGCCGGTGTGCTGATGCCGGTCATGAACACGGCGTCGACTCCGACTGCCTCGTACGCCTTGGCGCGGCGTATGCCTTCGTCCAGACCCTCGATGGCGATCGCGCTCGACCTGCCGGCGACGACCAGCGTCGGGTCCTGTCTGCCAGCCAGCGCGGCCTTCATCTTGCCAATGCCCTCTTCGATGGGAATCAGGCTCTGACCCGACTCGCCGAACGCCCTGGGCAGCAGCGTATCCTCGATGGTCAGCGCAGCGACACCGGCGGTCTCAAGCTCCTCTACGGTGCGGCGCACGTTGAGGGCGTTGCCGTATCCGTGGTCGGCGTCGACCATCAGCGGCAGCGTCCCGGCGCGGCAGATGCGGTGAATCTGCTGGGCGAACTCGGTCAGGGTCAGCACGATGTAGTCCGGCGCGCCGAGCACAGTGGCCGACGCGATCGAGCCTGCGAACATCATCACCTCGAATCCGAGGTCTTCGGCGATGCGGGCTGATATCGGGTCGTACACCGACGCCGGGTGGACACACGCGTCGCCCTCCAGGATTGCCCGGTAGGCTTCTCTTCGGCCAGTAAGGTTCACGGTAACACTCCCACCCCGTATCGTAGTACGGGGCATGCTCCAACTGCTGTTTCAGACGGGTCGTAGGTTAACACGGATGCGGCCCATGCCCCACCCCTGGATTCCCGCTTTCGCGGGAATGACGATGTGGTCGCTGGGAGTGAGGATGTGGTCGCTGGGAGTGAGGATGTGGTCGCTGGGAGTGAGGATG
>CAZIDM010000039.1:0-21256 GCA_964537915.1 uncultured Dehalococcoidia bacterium | reverse complement strand
GCGCGGAACAGCGAGTTCTGCGGGAAGTCCTCGGGGAACGCCAGCGGCACGAGCACCTGCGACATGAACAGCAGCGTGATGAGCGGCACTCCCCTGAACACCTCGATGAACACCACGCACAGCAGCTTCACGACCGGGAGGTGGCTTCTGCGGCCCAGGGCCAGCGCGATGCCGATCGGGAGGCTTATCACGATGCCCGCCACCGCCAGCAGCAGGTTCAGCATCAGCCCGCCCCAGTAGATCACCGACACCGGCTGGAGGCCGGGAACCCCCGGCACTCCTCGCAGCAGGACGAGTATCACGAAGAAGATGACTACGCCGAATATCGCAATCCATTTTGGACTGCCGAGCGGCGTGTAGCGTGCGAGCGCCCAGCCCAGTCCAAGTGCGGGCAGGTTGGCGACGAGCAGCGCGCGCACGTCCAGTCCCATCGTGTTCAGGCTGTATGGCAGCAGCGCGAATGCCGCAATCGCCACCACGACCGCTATGGCGATGCGCTTGGTTAGGCCGCTTCCGGCGAATCCCCAGGCCATGCCCAGCAGTACGGACACCAGCAGCAGTCCCGCCTGTGGTCGCCAGAAGCAGTTCTGGCCCGGACACGCCGCCTCGATGTTGTACTGCCCGATGATGAGCTGGCCGCCCAGGACGCCGATCACCGTCCAGTCGGCGGTGAAGATCATCCAGCCAAGTCCGAACCAGAGGGAGACCACAAGTACGATTCCCGACACGACGGTCAGCACGCTGTTGTACAGCGAGCTGAATAGATTGGTGCGCATCCAGCCGACCACGCCTGTGGTTGCGCGTGGTGGAGGGAGGTGCTGTCCTCCGCCTGTGTCTGTACTCATTGCCATAGTCTTCTGTACCGCTTCCGGACTCTTGTCCCCGTCGTCATTCGCCGCGGGCGAATCCAGAGGGTGGGGGGTGTCCTTCGACAAGCTCAGGACGACCGAATTGCTGGTCTATCTACCCCTGTAAGCCCTCAGGGAGAGGGGGTTATGAAAATGTCTCACTCAGAATTTTATGCGCCGGTTGTAGAGGTTTCCTATCAGCGAGTATGTGAGGCTCATGGCCAGGTAGGCCGCCATTATCAGCATGAATATCGACACCGCCGGAGCGGTCTGCGTCATCGTCTTGGCCACGTTGGTCAGGTCCGAGTAGCCGATCGCGCCCGCGAGGCTGCTGTTCTTCGTCAGGTTGAGGAACTGGCTGATCAGCGGCGGCACGATGACCCGCAGCGCCTGCGGAAACGTCACGTGTCTCAGCGCCTCCATGGCCGGGAGTCCGAGTGCGCGGGCGGCCTCGACCTGTCCGCGTCCCACCGACTGAATACCGGCCCGGACGATCTCGGCTATGAAGGCCGATGTGTATGTCACCAGCCCTGCCAGCAGCGCGACCAGGCCGCCTGACAGGGTGAACCCTCCGGATATGCGCCCGAAGGTGCCGCGCGGCTCCGGCGCCGAGATCTCCAGCGGCGCCGCGCCTGACATCGACCCGATTACCAGCCAGCCGGCTGTACCTATGACAATCGCCGTTCCCCATCCCGAGATTAGTGGATACGACGCCGAGCCCGTAAGCGTCTCGCGACGGGTCAGGTATCTGTTGACCAGGTATCCGGCGATGACTGCGACGATTGCCACTGCGAACCAGCTCGCGGCTCCGGCAGCGCTGCCGGGCACCGGGAACGGCATGGATAGCCCGGCGTTGTTGATGTACAGCCTGTCGGCTATCACGTATCCCTGGCGTACCGGCGGGAATGCGAGCACTATGTAGAACCAGAAGAAGAGCTGCACCAGCAGTGGTACGTTTCGGAAGAACTCGATGTATATCAGCGCGACCTTGGACACTATCCAGTTGCTAGACAGCCGTGACACGCCTATCACGATGCCCAGCGCGGTCGCCAGTATCACCCCGACTATCGAGACGATCACCGTGTTCGACGCCGCAACAATCAGGGCGTACAGGAACGAGTCGGACGAGTCGTAGGGGAGGAAGTGCTGACCGATCGGGGTCTGGTATGCGCGGTCCAGGAAGCTGAAACCGCGGGGGATGTCCCGGTCCTGTACGGCATTGGCAATATTGGAGAAGAACCAGACGACCAGTACGACGACCAGTATCCCGGATAGGACCTGGGTAGCCCACTGGATGACCTGGACATGCCGCCAGACCGGTATGCCCTGATAGGTCGTTAGACTGCGAAGCGTTGTCACGATAGCGGTCCGCCTGATAGCCGTCTTAAGAGTTGTCTGATTCTATTACATCTTCGCGCGGTTCGCTTGGAGTCCCAATAGAAAGAGGCGACCGGCTTCATGCCGGTCGCCTCTTTACTTGGCCTGGATATTCAGACTGTTACGTTACCGCAGCGGCGCGGAGTAGATCTGGCCGCCCTTCGGGCAGTCCATGCAGGTCGCGTCGGCCCAGAGGGCGTTGCGTCCGCCGTCGCGCGGAAGATTGATCCCGCCAGGACCGAGGTTGCGGTTATAGACCTCACCGTAGTTGCCTACGGCCTTGATCACGTCCTGCGCAACTGTCTGGCTCAGACCGAGGCTCTCCTGGCCGAACGAACCTTCGAGGCCGAACAGCCTGTCAACCTTGGTGTCGCCGGTGACTGCGCTGGGTACGCTGTCGGAGGTCACGCTGTATGCCTCGGCGTAGATGAGAATGCCCATGACGGTCTTTACGACGTCGTACCACTGCTCGTCGCCATGAGGCACCACCGGGCCGAGAGGCTCTTCGGAGATGGTCTCAGGCAGGATGACGTGGTCATCGCGGTTCTGGAACGCGCTGCCGATGGCTGCGAGCTGCGAGCGGTCGTTGGTGAACGCGTCGCACTGTCCGCTCTCGTATGCGGCCACAACGGCGTCGGTGTCCTCGAACGTCAGCGGAGTGATGTTGAGGCCGTTCTGGTTGGAGAAGTCCTGGAGGTTGAGCTCAGTGGTCGTGCCCTGGGTCACGCACACGGATGCGTCCTTCAGTTCCAGCGCGCTCATCAGGCCGAGGTCCTTGTTGACCATGAATCCCTGGCCGTCATAGAACATCGTCTGAGTGTAGTTGCCCCACTGCGCGTCGCGCGAGGAGGTCCAGGTGACTGTCCTGACAAGCATGTCGACTTCACCGGACTGGATCGTCGGGCCACGCTCTGCGGCCGAGATCAGGCGGATCTCGATCTTGTTCGGGTCGCCGAGAACGGCGGCTGCCAGCGCGCGGCAGAGGTCGATGTCGAAGCCGACGTTGTTGCCGGAGCTGTCGAGGTAACCGTAGCCGGGCACATCGTTCCTGCTGGCGCAGATGACTTTGTCTCTCTCCATGACCTGAGCGAGCCTGTGGCCGCCCATCATCATGTCGTCTTCGGGCATCATCTCGTCCGCCATCATCTTGGCGTCTTCTTCGGTCATCATGCCCATGGCCATTGCGGCCTCTTTGATTTGCTCGTCGCTCATTGTTTCAGAACCCGCCATGACCATTCCCATGCCTTCGGCGGCTGTCCTGATCTCAGCGTCGCTCATCTCTTCTGAGCATGCCGCGAGAGTTAGCATAGCGGCTACTGCTGCCAATGCCACTAAAACTGCACTGTTCTTGAGTTTATGCAACACTTCCCCTTCCTTTGTGTACCTTTTCATCTGCCGAACTAAACAACACCTAAGTATAATCAAAAATCACGAAGTAATTAAAGGACTTTTTCACTATCGTAGCTTCGAATTTGATTTGAACTAAGGTAGATTGGCTTCCGCTTCCCTCAGGACGCTGGACAGGGCGCCCATGACGAACTCTCTCGCATCCAGAACTTCCAGAACAACCGGTTCGCCGTCAGCGGTGACGTGGACGATAAATTGACCAGTATCCTCGGCGTGGTCGATGTTCTGATCGGAAATCCTGATCAGCAGAGCGTCGGCGTCTCTGCTGTAACGGATTTTAGCCATATCTGGCCCTCCTCCCCGGATAGACAGTGATGACCAGCAACTCTTCGGACCCCGGTTCGAACACGATTCGCAGGACATGTTCGTCATCCAAGAAGCCTTGAGCGATCAGTCGACCTGAGCGACCTAGCTCAATCTTCTCGGGATCCAGAACTACTCGTCGGACTGTCTCTTCATCTACTTCTACACCGTGTTCAGCCAACTCGACGAGCTTCAACGCTGCGTGCATTGTAAGTCGGACGCTTTGGTTGCTAATCTCTCACCCTCATAGGCAATCGGAATATCTCTGGTTATCTCACCCGCTCGATCACGCGCCTTGTGCCGTCGACGAGGGTGTCGATGTCGGCCTCGCTTGTCAGCGAGTTCATTGCGCCGGCGGTACCGCTCTGGAGCAGGACGCCCTCGTTGAGCAGGCCGACGAACAGCGCCTGACGCATGGCGCTGTCTCCACGGACGACCGTGCGGTAGTCGGAGATCTCCTCGGACGTGAAGTGAATGCCGAACAGCGAGCCCACGCCCGTGACCTGCGCAGGGACCTCGAACTCGTCGAACACCGCGCTCAGCTTGGCCCTGACCTCACCTCCGAGCGCGTTCATGCGGTCGTATACCTCGGGGGTCAGGTGGTTCATGACCACTTCGCCCGCGGCCATCGTGACGGGGTTTGCGTTGAAGGTTCCGGCGTGGGCTATCGAAGCCCCCTTCGTGGGGTCGAACAGCTCCATGATGTCGGCGCGTCCTCCGAACGCTCCAACGGGAGTCCCGCCGCCTATGATCTTGCCGAACGAGGTCATGTCCGGGATCACGCCGAACATCTCCTGCGCGCCGCCGGGGGCGACCCGGAAGCTCTGCACTTCGTCGTAGATCAGGATGATGCCGAGCTCGGTCGTCAGATCGCGGAGGCCCTTCAGGAACTCGATGTCGCCCGGGTGGTACCCGAAGCTGGACATGACCGGCTCCATGATGAGACAGGCCACCTCGTGCGCATTCTCACGCAGCACGCGCTCGCACCAGTCGAGGTCGTTGTATGGCAGCACGATCACCTGGTCCAGGATGCTCTGCGGCATCCCAGGGTGCTCGGGGATCGGAGTCGGCCCTGAGGGGTCGAGCTTCTCAAGCGGCGGGCGGACGCTCACCGAGACGTACTCGTGCGCCCCGTGGTAGCCGCCCTCGAACTTGGCGATCTTCTCCCTGCCGGTGAACGCGCGAGCGGCGCGGATCGCCATCATCGTGCCCTCGGTGCCCGAGTTGGTGAACCGGACGAGGTCGACCGACGGCACCCGATCGGTGATGATCTTCGCCATGCGCACCTGTGGATCGGTCGGGCCGGTGAACGCCGTTCCCCTGGCCGCCTGCTCCTGGATGGCGCGGGTCACGTCCGGGTGGGCGTGGCCGAGAATCAGGCTGGTCGCGTTGATCATGAAGTCGAGCAGGCGATTGCCGTCCGCGTCATATATATAGTGGCCCTCGCCACGCTCTATGAAGTGAGGGTAAGGCGCGAAGAACGCCGTGCCGCGCGAGCTTCCGCCCGGCAGATAGTCCTCGGCTTCAGCCTGCTTCTGTCCTGAGACCGGAGTGCTGGCTATGAACTGGTCGATCTCGCGCTGTAGCTTGTC
This sequence comes from uncultured Dehalococcoidia bacterium, assembly GCA_964537915.1. Lineage (GTDB taxonomy): Bacteria > Chloroflexota > Dehalococcoidia > Lucifugimonadales > UBA1123 > VXRN01. The sequence continues at coordinate 15,729 of CAZIDM010000039.1, read as the reverse complement.
TTGGGTGGTCATTGGGACTCCTTTCAGGGGTCTCGTTACATAGCTGTGGCGCCGCCGTCAATCACCAGCTCGCTGCCGGTCATGTACGAGGCTTCGTCCGACGCCAGGAATAGCACGCCCTTCGCCACGTCGTACATGTCGCCCATGCGTCCCAGCGGGATCATGCTGATGCGGGAGTCCCTGACGTCGTCGTCCGGGAACGCCTCGCGAATCATGTTCGTGTCTATCGGACCCGGATGGACCGAGTTGCAGCGTATGCCCTCGGCGGCGTACTGGATCGCGGTCGACTTGGTGAGCAGCCTCACGGCTCCCTTCGACGCGTTGTACGCAGTCGATCCGGCGCTTCCGTTTATACCTGCCGTGGACGAGATGTTGACTATCGAGCCGCTGCCGGAATCTCGCATGGCCGGAATCGCGGCCTTCGTACCGAGGAACACGCCCTTCGCGTTGATGTCCATCGTCCGGTCCCAGCCCTCGACGGTCTGGGCCTCGACGTTTCCACCATCCCAGATGCCGGCGTTGTTGACCAGGATGTGCAGTCCACCGAACCGCTCGACAGCGGTATCGACGGCCTTCTGCCAGTCGGACTCGCTGGTTACGTCGAGGTGAACAAACACGGCCTCGCCGCCGGCTTCGGCTATTTCCGCCTCCACCTGCTGGCCCTCGGCTTCGAGCACGTCTCCGAAGACGACCTTTGCGCCCTCAGCGGCAAAGAGTCGTGCCTCGGCCGCTCCCATACCCCTTCCGCCTCCACTGATGATCGCTACCTTACCTTCCAATCGCATGACCTGCCTCCCGCCATCTGATACAGCTTGAGATTATACGCCGCTTGAGCCGGACTAGGCGACGCCTACTTCGCTAGACCTGGTTGGTTGAGGCTGGGCAGCATAGCCTGCCGCATCCTCCTGCATCTCTATAACTACCTGCTTACCAAGTACCCTCAGGGCATCGTTGATGCGGTTGACTGAGGTCCCGTGATGCGGATCTAGCATCCGGCGTACAACCCTGTCATTTACGCCAAGTCGCCTGGCCAGTTCGACGCGAGTAAAATCGCTCGCGCGAAAGGCTATGACCAGGGCAGCTTTGGCTGCCGTGTCGACAGGTAGGGGAACAAGGAATTCGCCGGGCAGCGGCGCGCTAGGAGTCGGAATGGAGTCTCCACGATTGATATGCCCGGCAATCGCCTCTTCAAGCGCGTCCTCAGCCTCAAGTAACGCCTCCGAGACATCTTCCCCGGAGGTATGGCAGTGAGGCACATCTCGGAATGAGACGACGACCTCGTCCTCGGAATACTGGCAAAGCTGCGCTGGATAGATGAACCTCATATACCTACCTCCAGTCGGTACCTTATCTGAAATCCTGTCGCTCTAGTCCCAGGTCGCGTATCATCCGGGCAAGTAGGCCGGGCCCAATCTCCTTCTGGCGGTCCTTAACTATTGTGCGGTGAGATCCGTAGTACAGGGTGATGTGGCTACCCTTGCCGCGCTCAGTATTGATACTGACAGAGACTCCTCTCTGGCGACCGATTCTGGTTACTCTGCGTATGAACTCTCTACCCGTCACTTAACAATAATAGGACACTTATGTCCGTTCGGGCAATCGTCCCTCACAAGTGGCGAATCGTTCTGCCTGACCGTCGGTGTGGTAGGATTCGCGGGCGAAAGCCGATGAACCGCTGATGGCGGTCCGTCATCTAATGGACAAGAGGCCCTATGATTGATTTCCAACACTACGAGTGGCTGAGCTTCGACTGCTACGGCACGCTCATCGACTGGGAGACGGGGATAGCCAACGCCGTTGACGCTACGCTGCGCTCACACGACATCGAGATGTCCAGGGATGAGATCCTGGAACTCTTCGCAGAGGTCGAGCCGCAGATCCAGGTCGGCACCGGATTCCTCGAGTATCGGCGCGTCCTGCGGCGAGTGATGGCGATGATCGGCATCCAGCTCGACTTCCAGTTCACCGAGTCGGACATGACCTGTCTCGCGGACACTCTGCCCTCATGGCCCATATTCGACGACACCATCCCGTCGCTCAGGGCGATGAAGGCGCACTACAAGCTGGCGATAATCTCCAACGTGGACGACGACCTGTTCGCCCAGACCGCAGAGGTGCTGGAGGTGCCGTTCGACGCCGTCGTCACGGCCCAGCAGGTGCGGAGCTACAAGCCCGACCATCGCAACTTCCACACCGCGCTGGAGCGAATGGACATCGACAAGAGCAAGTGGCTGCACATCGGCGAGAGCCTGTATCATGACATCGGCCCTGCCAACCAGCTTGGGATTTCGTCGGTATGGGTGAATCGTGGTCACGACCGCGAGGGAGCCGGGGCGACGCGCCCCACAGACGCAAAGCCCGACCTGGAAGTGCCGGACCTCGCCACCCTTGTCAGGGTGATGGACATCGCAGCAGCCTAGAGTTGCAGGTGTAAAATCGTGAGAAACCAGCTTATACTTTCTCACGTATAATCTGTGAGCCTTCAACGGGAAACGGAAGACTGCACTTGTTCAATAGAGAAAACACAGTCAGGCTGAGGTACGTCGCAGCGATTGCGATTGCGGCGGTGGCCGCCGTGGCGATCGCGTGCGGTTCGGACTCGCAAGCTCCCGCTCCTGCCCCTGCCGCACCGACTACTGCGCCAGCGGTCCAGGCTGCTCCGACAACGGCACCCGCACCCGCGGTGGCAGTTGTCCAGGACACGGCGACGCCTACCAGCGTTCCAACTGCTGAGCCGACCACACCTCCGGCGCCAACAGCGGCGCCTCCGACTCCGGCACCGACTGATACGCTGGTCCCAGAGCCGACGAATACCCCTGTCCCGGAGCCGTCTCCGACTGCTTCGGCTGTGTACACGGGCGCGCCATCCAGCGCACCAATGGCTCCGACGGCCACGGCTGCTCCCGAGCCGACCGCGACTGAGGCGCCTCCGCCGGATACGCCCACACCGCCGCCACCGCCACCGACCGCGACGGCGGTTCCGCCTACGTCGACGCCGGTTCCGCCTACTGCGACTGCTGTGCCGCCGACGGCCACGCCCGTCCCGCCAACAGCGACGGTTGCTCCAGTGGTTGCCGCCGAGATTGGCAGCGACGTGGGCAACCGCGCCCCGGACTTCGAGCTCACGGTGGCCGATGGCTCTACCGTGTCGTTCGCGAGCCTGGTAGAGGGTGAACGACCGACGTTCCTGTTCTTCTTCTCAACCCTTTGACCGATCTGTCGCTCCGAGTTGCGGAGCCTGAGCGGGATCTACCCGGAGCACGCTGCGGGCGTGGACCTCTACGCGGTCAATGTTGATACCTTCGCGAGCCTCGATGAGGCTGTCGAATATGGCCAGAACCAGGACTGGACGTTCCCGGTAGCCAAGCCTGATGACGGGATGGTCAGGAACTTCAACATCATCAAGCACTCGGTCAAAGTCGCCTTCGGCAGGGACGGTGTAATCGTCTATCGCGACGGCTTCGGCAAGGGCGGTACCGACAAGTGGACACAGGTCTTCCAGGACCTGATCCAATAGCGTGAGAGCCGGGCTTCTTTAGTCGCGCCGTGCGTCTAGGGAGCAGGCGGGAACGGGTCTTCGACGCTCCCCAGGGCCTGCCATTCCACAATGGACGTGTCCCGGCTCGTCTTGTCTCCCCACAGGCTCTTGACGTAGGTGAGCACTGCGACGATTTCTTCGTGGCTTAACTGCTCGCCGAACGCGGGCATACCGATATCGACGATCATGACTCACTTATCAGAGTCGACTTGGGAATTCTATGCAGGTCAACTGGAGTATTCCTTCTCAACAAAACGCAGTATGTTGAGGAACGGATTGGGGTCACTGATAGGGCACAAGGATTCAAAGGAGTCCAGTTGTTCCAGTAGAAGGATCAGTTCGCGGCGTACTGATGGACTACACGTCACCAATGTCTGCATGAATTCATAAACTATCCTGTCGGCCTTAGACTGCTCTAATTCAATCTCACGTCCTAGCTGAGGCGGCATTCTGGCTTGATAAACCACATTCTTGGCGTAGGGCATGAAACCTGGCTTGAAAATAGGCTGCCTTAACCACTTTCCGGGCTGCCTTTCATCCCTTATCCTTTCAAAGCCTTTCGTATAACCTTTCGCGAGGGTCTGACTCTCGTCATCCGTTGCGAACATGGAGGTAATGTCCCGAGGGTCGGACACCTTGACGAACACAAGAGTTATTCCCAGTTTGCCACATGTCTCTCGCCATCGTGATGCCTGTTGTCGGAAATCCGACGTCCAATCATCCTCGACCGTGTCCACGAAGTGAATCGCCATCACTGGGGCATTCCCGAACACTATCGTCAAATGCGGGACAAAGTCCCCAAGTGGGTCTGTCGGGGAGCCATCTCTCAGAGAGCCGTAGGGGATTTCACTCGACACTTCCCCATCCGCCTGCCGAAGTCTGAAGGTGTGTGACTCCTCACCATAATCGCTGTGGAATCGCTCCCATAGCACGGCCTTCGCGTAACTGACCAGGTAGGTCTCTCCAAAAGCTGAATAGTTCCATATAGTGTTATCGCTCACAGATCGTCTCCTGTTTCGTCTGCCCTTGCCGAATAAGGCGGAAAGTGGTGCACAAGACAGCGAAGAGAAATCATCCTCTATATAGAACCTTTCATTTCGTTCCACAGTATTCGGCTCGTTTACTGTTTTACTTTTCATCCTCAGTGCCACCGATGGGGCACTGGTTGACACACATCTCTCACGGCACATAAGCGGAAGGCCGGCGCCCTTACTCTTATCGACCTTCGAGTGTGTCCAACCTGCTTCGCGGCCGATGCCGCGGTTGTGTGCGAGGGCTCGCTTGTTCCTGACTAGAGGGCTTCTGCTTTTCCGTTCTTAGTAGTTCTCTATTCTTTTCCATCTGCTCCTTGTAGTCCCTGCTTGAAGGAACCTCCCTCCATGCGAATTAGTAGTCGGCTATGGCTTGCTCATATTGCTCCATCACAGAATACAAAGATCCTCTTTTTGCGTATGAGAGATGAGTGGGCGCCAAGCGAATTACGGCGCTGAGGTCGTCAATCGCCTCCCCATAATTTCCTTGTAGTTCTTTGATCATTGCTCGCAGTTGGAATCCATAGTATTCCTCGCCGTTTAGCGATATCGAAGCATCAAGATCCTTACTGGCCTCTTCCAGTCTGTGACTATTGAAGTACATCAATCCCCGACGGTAGTAATAGTCTGCATTTCCTGGGCTTAGCTGAATTGCCCGGCTCCAATCGTCAATTGCCTTATCTTCATTTCCCAGTTGTTCGTTAACTGACGCTCGGATGTGATAGGCCCATGCACACCTGTCGTCTATGCGTATTGCGGTATCCAGGTCTTCAATCGCTTCTCCGAATTGCTTCTCTCTCAAGTATGCTCTCGCCCGGTGGCAGTAGGCGGTAGCGTTCTGCGGGTCGAGTGCAATAGCCGTGGTGAAGTCAGAAATTGCCTCATCCATGTCTAGGACCAGCCGCTTGCTCACGCCACGATCCATGTAGTATTGAGGGTCGCGCGTCTTTAACGTGCGACCTGCAATGTAGGTTATAGTCTGGATCATACTGAGGGCACTATCCGCTATGTTGCCATCTGGCACTTCCTTGACTGAGATCAGAGTTTCTTCCTTGTCGTTGAGATTCTCGGTCCCAGTTCCGTAGATTTCATTCGCTTCGCCCCAGACCAGCCTCTCTTTGACGGAGATGTTCTCTCCGTTGTGCTCCGCGACGATTCGGAATGTCTCTCCCCAATCAGTCAGCTTCGGCAGGCTGTTCTCTTCCGTAGCGGGAACCCACCAGAACCTGATCATCTGCCCGTTTGGTATTTTCGCCGCGGTTGTCACTTCCAGATGTCCATCCTCGTCAAGTCGGAACCTGAATAGTGCCCCCAGACGTTCGGGCATTACCTTTCGGAGTGACTCTTCCAGGTACCTGGCCTCTCTCCCTGCAAGGTCGGCCTTAGCGGAAATGTATTGGACCGCCTGTACCATGTCGAATAGTCTCTCAGGTACTTTCTCCCAAGAGTCGCAGGTCAGTTGCAGGCTTTTGCCTATAACCTTCACACCATATATGCGTTCTGCGTCCTTGAGAACTTGGCGATAGCCGAGTTCCACCTGTCTCAACGGGGTTCTCCCCGCATTTGGACCTAGCACTTTGGGAATCGTCTCAAGCTCTGACAACACCATTCCTTGGTTCTCGGTATCGAGGTTGACTATCACGTTAATGGGCTGACCATCAGATGAATGGAAGTTGGTACGGATCTCAGCGCGGTACGTGTCGAACCGAATTCTTTGCCTGACCACGTAGCCAAACATGTTGTCCAGTCGTTGTCTCAGCTCGTCATGTATGTACTCGATATAGACCTCGGGACTGTTGCGTAGTCTCCTCTCCTCTGCCGCCTTCATCTCTGCCTCTAGCTGACGGTCGTACGTTACTCTGCTGTCGGGATCTCGCAGCCTTTCGTAGGCGGCGTTGACATTAGTCATGTCGGCTTCCGCACTGGGAGACTGGTTTACGTCGGGGTGAGTATCCTTCGATTTCTTGCGGTACGCACTCCGGATCTCGTCATCAGTGGCATCCTGGCTTACTCCCAATACTTCGTAGTAATTGACGAACATAGTCCGTGTCTCCCGTGGATGAAGTGGTTCCGTCTGACCTGGTCGTGTTGACCTTTACTGGAGTGCTCAGCAAGTCTGCGGATCAAGCTCGGAAGTCCACCCGCAAGCCATCCCAACCGTTGACGTGGTGTAGAACAACGTCAGCCACCACCCGACGTGGGGAAGCGCCGCGGAACCGAGCATCGCAAATGCGGCAATCGGCTCGGTCGCCACGACCAGCACTACCAGCCCAACTAGGGTCACTCCGCCTCCCCAGAAAACGAGCGACCGATCTCTTGACATGAAACCTGTCGTGTGAATCACCAGGCCGATCAGAAATGAAACTGCCGAAAGAACACCTGAGAACATGGAGAGTGCGGAGATGGCGTACCAGGCGTCCCTGTCTAGTCCCCGAAATACCACGTACCGCACGAGGTCGACCGCAGTCTGCCCTCCTCCAGCGTCGAAGGCGACAAGCGGGGCTACGCCAACGACGAGCCAACTGAAAGCGGACAGAACTGAACGTCCCCAAAGAGTGTCAAGATATCTCAGGGACGTTCCCGCGCTGTGAAGCGCGTTGACTCTGGGAACTGAAGGGAGTGTCGAAATAGAGAAGCGCATGGCTGAACTCTCATCTGATGTGACTAGTTGAAGATTCGGGTTGATAGGTCACTAGCCAGCTCGTCCGACTGTAGTCGGAACTCACCAAGGATCCTGTGGAGGCTCTGCGCGAAGCCTGTCCTCAGTAGTTCTGAAGCGGTGCTCGAAGCGCTCGATATCGGCCTTTGCTGCCAAATATGCGGGGCTCCATCGGTCAGATAGATTCTCGATGCGGGTCACATACCAGGTGCCTGCTGCCGTGTCAGGCAGCGGAGCTTTCGATGAGGAGCGGGTCCCTGAATGGATTAGGTACGAAGTTGACGAAGGATGGACCGCACCCGCAATCAGAGTGCCGACGGCGCTACTGGTATGTGACATATCACCAGCCTGCTCTGAGGTCAGCTTAATCGCCTCGGCCGCCCTGGCACCCCTGTTGGCGGAAGCGTTTTGCCATCCCTGAACGAATACCATATAGGCCAGCGCCAAGATGGCGACCACACAGATTACTGCCTTCAACTTCGCAGGGCGTGAGAACCTGTCGGACTTGGTAATGTACTTGTAAGCTCTGTTCATGGTTTACCTCTGCACGGGCAGATCGCCTAGTGACGCACGCCGGCCAACTGGAGCGCCTGTGCCTTCCATCCCGCGTTCAGAAGCGAATTACTGTCCAGGGGACAGGAAGATGATTCAGGAGTCGTAGAGTCAAAGCGAACCTGATTCGATGACCGGTATCGCTTTAGACCAACACGGCTGCATGAAGTATAGACAGCATTCGAAATGTAGTCACGCAGACATAACAAATCTATGCAGACACCCTTTAGCAACATCGCTATAGCACCTTAGAAAAGTATGACTGGCTCATATACAATGTCACCAGACACCTTACGTTTGTAAGAGACACACGAGGTATCGTTCCATATGGCAGTTGAAATCGCCGGATTTGCCCAGGCTCTCGCACGCTGCCTGGACTTTGAGTCAGTCAACCCCGCCAGATTGGAGATGGTGCTTGCGACCTCCTCTGAGCCGCTTGAGATGAGCTACGCTGCCCCGTCGACGGACTCCCCGCTCATCCGGTCCGGGTCGCCGTTCACTCACCTGATCTTCGTCCAGAGTGGTACCGTAGTTCCGTGGCAGTACCCGCACTCCGAGCTTTCTGCACCGTTCCTCATAGGAGAGCATGAGTTCTTGGTGGACGCGGACCGGTGGGTCGGAAACTACTCGGCGGTTACCGAGGCAATCGTTGTGGGAATACCTACGAGCGTGATGAGACTTGTGACGGAGAGTATCCCCAGCGTGAGGGACGAGATGCACAGGCTTGTGATGAGGCGTCTGGCCCGCTTCTACTGGACGTCGCTGGCCACAGCTGGTACACCGTCATCGCGGGTGGCGGCGGCACTTGTATCCCGGTTGGCGCTGGTAGGGTATGACCACGGGCAGGACCGCAAGATTGATATCAGGCAGAAAGACCTGGTCCGGCTGACAACCATGTCAAGGTCCGCCGTTTCGGACGGCCTCTCGGATTTGGTCGAGTCTGGGGCAATCCAGGTAGGAGGAGAGCGATCAACAAGGTTCGCAGGTGAAGTAATGGTGCCCGACGTGGACCTGCTCAAGGACCGTGCGTTTGCGGATGTCAGAGAACGCGAGATAAGGCCTCTGATCTCACGGAATGACGATGAGTGACCATTGCAGCCTTATTCCAGCAACCGCTGAGCAGCTAGTCAGCGTCTAGGGAGCAGGCGGGAACGGGTCTTCGACGCTCCCCAGGGCCTGCCATTCCACAATGGACGTGCCCCGGCTCGTCTTGTCTCCCCACAGGCTCTTGACGTAGGTGAGCACCGAGACGATCTCTTCGTGGCTGAGCTGCTCGCCGAACGCGGGCATACCGCTCTTGAAGTCCGGCAGGCTTGGGGTCTCCAGCATCTTCCCGCCGTTCTTGACGTACCGGTACAGGAAGCCGTCTGAGTGGTGCCACGTGTGGCCGTCGCCATTGAGAGGCGGGGCAGGGAGTATGCCCTGTTCATTCGGGATGTGCCAATCAGGCTGCCCCACGCCTCCTGCCTGGTGACAGGCAACGCAGGTAGTGGTGAAGATCTGCTCGCCTGCTCTGGCATCGGGAGCCGCTGGCTCAGTCGCTTGAGGCGTCGTGTCGCTCCCACCTGACGACGAGGTTGAGCAGGCGAGTGCAGCAAAGGACGCCAGTATCAAGGCTGCTAGAGCTATTCCAACACGGTCAATCGTCAACGACACGCTCCTGGACTGTTGAATTGTCCTATGGACTATTGAAGCACAATGGGAGGTCACTCTAGTAGTTGGCATAGACTCTGTTAAACTTCAGGCGTAGGCACGATTCAACTCTAAGGGATTATCCAGTTGCGCAAAAGAGCATTCACGATCTGCATGGCAGCCTTCGTCATGGTCCTGGCCGCGGCCTGCGGCTCCGATGAGCCCGCTGCACCATCTCCCACCGTCGCCCCAAGAGTGTCCGCGATCGACTTCAAGATCGGCAACAACATCGGCGACCGCATACCTGAATTCGAGATAGTGCTGACCGACGGCACTCCGATCACGTCGGCCGGTCTGCTCCAGAACGGGAGGCCGGCGTTCCTGTTCTTCTTCGCAACGACTTGAACGATCTGTCGCTCCGAGTTGCGGAGCCTGAAGGACGTCTGGCCTGAGTACGCTGACACGGTCGACTTCTACGCGATTAACGTCGATCCCACAGACTCCCTGGAATCGCTGCAGAAGTTCGGCGAAAATCAGGGGTATCCTTGGCCCATTGCCGACTCAGACAGCGAGGTGCTGTTCAAGCTCCACGTGACGAACCAGTCCACCAAGGTGGCGTTCGGCGCGGACGGCATCATCGTGTACCGCGAGAAGATGGGCGGCGGCGGGCCGGACGTATGGCGCGGCATCTTCGAGGACCTGTCCGAGGGCGCCTGACCGCCGGCTCTATACCGGAGCGCCGAGGAGTATCGACTCCATCTCCGCGAGCATGTCCTCAGCCCTCGCCCTGAGCTGTTCCCGCGTCAGCTCGGCGATCGGGTGGGCCGTCAGGACGACCGGGTACGCCGGAGCGCCCCACATCTGCGCCATCGACCTCGCCGTGATCTCGAATATGTCGGTGCAGATAGTTACCGAGGGGATACCGGCCTTCTCTGCGTGGATTCCGTCGTGCACACTGCACGCGCTGCACGACCCTCAACTGCCGATGGCGACAACTACGTAGTCACACTCCTCGGCCATGCTGCTGATGACATCCGGGTCGGCGGGCTTCGACGCCGATGGCTTCCGGTGGTACGTGACGTTCGAGACGCCGTACTTCTCGTTGAGAACGTCGGCGATCTCCTCGAGCAGCTCTCGCGCCCCGTCCTTGGCGTCGTCGATCAGCCCGAGACGCTTGTTCTCCAGCGACTCCATGCGTGGAGCGGGAACGAAAGTCGGAACGATGGGCTTGGTGGTGGGATCAACAAGCGTGTGCTGCAAACGAGTGGCCGTAGCCATAGTCGTACCTCCGGGAACTCAGGCTGGGGGTATTATAGCGTAGAGTCGAACTTTGTTTAGCCTTTTTTTGTGTGAGTGGGTATAATGCGCCTATCGGTCGATCATGGGGCGTAGTATGCTCAACGCCCAGCCCCCAAACTTAACCTCCGCGACCAGGAGAGGTGTCATGACTACAAGTGAATTCTCATTTGCCACCTTTTCTCAAAACCCGTTCTATGAGGCGCTCAACGCGAGGCTTGTTGCCATGGCTGAACCGAGTTCCGGCCAGAGGATCGTCGACCTCGCCTGCGGCACCGGCGGCGTGACCAAACTCATACTCGCTCAGCTTCGCGGCGCGCGTGACTCTGTCATCGTCGCGGTGGACCACTCTTCGACTGCGCTCAAGCAGGCGATGGAGGACATGAAAGCCCACAGGGACAACGCCGTCCAGTTCGTCCAGAGCCAGGTCGAGCAGGTGTCCGAGTCCATGAAGGAGCGGGCCGACACGGTCATCTTCTGTAACGCCATCCACTACATCCCCGACAAGGACGGCCTCCTCGACGAGATCACCCGCACGCTCAACCCGGGCGGCAAGTTCGCGTTCAACACCTCGTTCTACGAGGGCGGACAGGTGCCCGAGTCGCTACAGTTCTATCGCAAGTGGATGTTCAAGTCGGCGCGCGTGCTGCGCAGGGAGTACGGACTCTCGCCGCAGCGGGCGGAGAAGGTCGAATCTCGCAAGCACCTGACCGCCGACGAGTACCGCGACCTGCTCGAGCGCCACGACTTCACCATCATTCGCCAGGTGGAGGACAGGGTCCAGGTGCCGATAGAGGGCTGGCTGGACATCAGCACCTTCGAGGACTTCATAGAGGGCACCATGCCCGGAGTCCCGCTGAAGGAGGCGAGTGCATCGCTTCAGACCGGCGTGCACCAGACCTTCGAGGAGATGGAGATCACTCACGTCCCTCGCAACTGGCTGGACATCGTGGCCGTGCGCAAATAGGCAGGGTATACCCTGCACCCGTAAATTTGGCCCTCTACCTCACAGAGCAAGACGTTGACCGCCTCCTGAACATGGAGGCGGCTCTCTTTTCGGTCGAATCGGTACTGCGTCGACAGGCCGACGGCTCCGCCCTCAACCAGCCCAGGCAGCGCCTCATGGCCGGCCCGGACACCCACGTCAACACTATGATGGCCTCCGACAGTGAGCTGGGCGTCTTCGGATTCAAGACGTACACCTACGCGGGCGGCGTGTACAGGTTCTTCGTATTCCTGTCAGACAATCGCACCGGCGACCTGCTCGCGATCGTCGAGGCCAATCGCCTCGGCCAGCTCCGCACCGGGGCGGCCACAGGCGTCGCGACCAATCTCATGGCCCGGCCCGACGCTGCGACAGTCGGTGTGATCGGCAGCGGATTCCAGGCGAGGACGCAGCTTGAGGCCGTCAGCAGGGTGCGCGACCTGAGCGTCGCGAGGGTCTACAGTCCGAACCGGGAGCGGCGAGACGCCTACGCGTCCGAGATGTCTGAAAGGCTGGGACTGGACGTGTCACCCGTCGATTCAGCCCAGGCCTCGGTCGAGGGATCGGACATAGTCATCACGATCACGAGTTCCCGCACACCGGTACTCCTGGGCGAGTGGCTGGAGCCGGGAATGCACGTCAACGCGGTTGGCGGCGCAGACCCCTACGTGACCGAGTTGGACGACGCAGCGGTCCAGAGAGCGGACCTGATAGTCGTCGACGACCGCGCGCAGGCGCGCATCGAGTCCGGCGAGTTGATGATGACCGCGGGTCGAGGCATCGTTCTCTGGGAGCAGATGGTAGAGCTGTGGGAGATCGTCAGTAGCCGCACCCCAGGCCGTCACCGACCCGAGGACATAACTCTCTTCAAGTCCCTCGGAATGGCCCTCTGGGACATCGCCGCCGCCAAAGCCGCCTACGATCGTGCGGTAGAGGAGGGCGTTGGGCGGGAAGTGTAGCTGGAACTACCCCCACAGGGCGGGCTTGAACACCATCAGGTAGACCGTCACGATGATCAGGACTACCTTGAGCGTCAGGAGTAGCCGTGCGCGTGTGTGGAGCCTTTCGTAATCGGCGGAGTCTGCTGAGCCGTCTGTGGCCAGCGCGATCTGGCCCTTGATGGTGCGTGCGTAGAACCCCGAGAGCCCCATGAGCAGGACCAAGAACATGAGCGCAAGCTCGATCCACGGTGTCGACCACGCCCAGCCGGCGCGGTCGATCAGGCCGAGTCCGGTCAGTAGGATCAGCACGTAGGCGGGAATCACCATCCGGCGCTCCATCAGCCTGATGGTATCCAGTGTGAACGACCTCGACTCCGGCACAAGCACCGCCCGGCGCAGCCAGAAGAAGTAGGACACCGTCGCGCCGACCGCAACGAGCGCGGATAGAATGTGCAGGGCAAGTAGAATCTGTACGGTGGTCATGCGCTATACCGTCATCGAGCAGGCGCAGCCGCTCGGACCGCACCCGCCGCATCCACCGGCGCCGGCGATGGCTCCGACAGAGCCGGAGTCGTCGGACGAGAACGCGGCGAACACCGACAGCTTCCTCTCGGAATCGCCCTCGCAGATGGGGCAGGGAGCGTCGTCGTCCATTCGGCTGATCGGGCGCAGCTTATCGAACTTGTGGCTGCAGGTGTTGCAGACGTACTCGTAGATCGGCATATAGACCCCCCTCGCGGGACGCTTTCTTGAAAACCGGGTGCTGACCTTATTCTAGGTTCGGTCTAAAATAGGGTCAACCGGCAACTGTCTTTGGACTGGCTGGGAGGCTTCAATGCAAGTCGTTCCTCGTCCGCTCTTATATTTCGCCATACTTCTGCTCGCGGTCGGACTCTTTCTTGTGGCGGACGTGAGCGACACGGCGCCGGGGTACGACTATGCGAAGGTGCGATGCGCGTGGCCGGCGGGCGACTCCAGCTACAAGGCCTGGTACGTGGAGGACATTGGAGGAGCCGAGGACGAGAGACAGGAATCGCTGGCGTCCAACCTCTGTGTGGGAATTCAGGCATTCTGATCACCCGATAGAGACGTCGTCGGTCTGGTACATTACCTGGCCTCCGACCACGGTGGCGGCTGACTCGATCTGACCGAGTTCGTGGGCCGACTCGCGGAACGGGTCGTGCTGCAGGACCACGAGATCTCCGAGCTTGCCAACCTCCAGGCTGCCCTTCACGTCTTCCTCGAAGGCCCCATGCGCGGCGTTCACGGTCATCATGGAGATGGCCTCTCTCGTGGGGACCCGCTCGGATTCAGTCAGCACCCTGCCGGAGCTGGTGACCCTGTCGATGGCGTTCTGGATGCAGAAGAGCGGGTTCACCGGAGTTACGGGACAGTCGGAGTGCAGCAGCGGCTTGATCCCAGCCTGGACCGCCGACCCGATGGGGTCGAGGTGAGTCACCCGATCAGGCCCGAGGAATCGCTCGCGGTGCCTGTCGCCGAAGAAGTAGACGTGGTTCGGGAAGAAGTCCGGGATCACCCCGAGGTCGCGCATCTTCGAGATGTGTTCCGGCAGGCACACCTGGCAGTGCTCGATGCGGAACCGGTGGTCGGCCTTCGGCAGGGTACGCAGGGCGTTCTCGTAGGCTGTCAGCACGGCGTCTATGGCGGCGTCGCCGTTGGCGTGGGTGGCGATCTGGTAGCCCTTCCGGTGCAGGGTCATGACCATCTCGTTCAGCTCGTCCTGCTCGTAGATGAGCCAGCCCTGCTCGTCTGGGTCGCAGTGGTAGGGCTCACGCAGCGCGGCGGTGATCCCCTGGATCGAGCCGTCGGAGATTATCTTGCACCCTGCGACCCGCACCCACTCGTCGCCGTCGCCGGACTTCAGGGCGAAGTCCGACCGCTTCAGGTACTCCCACTGCATGAACATGTTGACCCTGAACTTCAGGAAGCCTTCATACTTCGCCTGCTGGTAGGTGCCCATGATGTCTACGCCGCGCGCGTTGCCCACGCTGGCGTCGTGGATGGTGGTGATGCCGCGACGCAGGTACTCGTCCTGTGCCCGGATGAAGCCCGTCCGTACGTCATCCTCGGTGTAGGTGGGGAGAAGCTGGTGCACCAGTGCCTGGGCGGTCTCGTACAGCATCCCGTCCGGCACTCCACTGGCTGGGAACCTGCCGATGCGTCCTCCGGGCGGGTCCTCCGTTTCGTCGTGAATCCCGGCCATCTCCAGCGCGACCGAGTTGGCCGCGAGCATGTGCCCGGAGTTGTGGACGATCGCGATGGGGTGGTCGGTCGACGCGGCGTCGAGGTCGTGACGTGTGGGGTGTCGCATGTCCTGAAGTCCGGTGTCATCGTACCCCCGGCCTCGCACCCACTCTCCCGGCGGAGTCGTAGATGCCCGCTCACGCAGCCGCTCGATGATGTCGCCGATGTTGCGGTTGGGCGGCGTTCTGACGTCGACCTCCAGCAGATTCGTGCTGTACCCGACCATGTGGTTGTGGGGCTCGATGAACCCGGGCAGCACCGTCCGGCCGCTGGCGTCGATGACCGTCGTGCGGCCATGCTTCCCGGCCAGGACAACGTCGTTGTCGCCGAGCGCGGCAATCCTGCCGTCCCGGATGCCCACCGCCTCTACCACGCTGCTGCCAGCGTCCATGGTCTCCACGCGTCCGTTGATGACGATCAGGTCCATCTGGTCTGCTCCTGACCATGCTTTTGTTGGAGCCGCTATGCTCCTTAGCTTCGGGGGAGGTAGCGCTTGGGGAACTTCGCGACGACCGAGTAGAGTATGTCCACCATGTTGGCGAGGCGCACACGGGCGACCTGCGAGCAGAGCTGGTATGCGGTCAGGCGCTCGATTCCGTACGACGATTCCAGCCACATCACCAGTTCGTAGAAGGCGATGCGGGCGGCGTCCTCCATCGGGCGGGCACTGCCTACGGTCATCAGGAACTCGTCGGACTCGATTCGCGGCGTGGCGACATGGCGCCCCTTGATTAGATCAACCGTGAGAGTGCCGCGTGTGGGTATCTCGGTGGCGACGCCGCAGACCTCAGCATCGCCCTGCGCGGCATGTCCATCGCCGATGTGCAGCA
>CAZIDM010000038.1:0-22597 GCA_964537915.1 uncultured Dehalococcoidia bacterium | reverse complement strand
AACGGATGCGGGCAAGATGCCCGCGCTCCAAATGCGGGCGCCTACTAATCTGGGATAGGTACCCTACTTCAGCAGTCTCCTGCGCATGAAGAAGGAGGCCAGGAACAGTGCGGCTACGGCGAAGAGGAGCAGCTCTGCTGCCCACGCGAACATCCATGGGGTGAGCTGGCCTGTCATCAGTCCCCTGACCAGGCTGGTGGCGGGGGTTAGCGGCAGAAGCCACGCTAGCTCCTGTGCCACGACTGGCAGCCTCTCCAGTGGGAAGAAGGTGCCGCTGAGGTAGAACATCGGCATCAGAAACAGGGTGAAGAAGTTGTTCATCGCTCCTATGGTCGTCGCCGTGGAGGTGAGGACCATCGCCAGCGAGGCGAATGTCAGGCCGATCAGGTAGGCGACCGGGATGGCGAGCAGCGCCCACGGGGACAGGACCAGTCCGAAGATCGCAGCGGCCACAAGCACCGCCGATGCGGACAGGACCGAGCGGGTCGCTCCCCACATCACCTCGCCAAGCACGATGTCACGAGGCTCCATGGGAGTGAACAGCATGGCTTCGTATATGTGGTGACTCTCCATTCGGAGGTAGGCGCCGTAGGTGGCGTCGAAAGTGGCGTGGAACATCGCGTAGCTCGCAAGTACGCCGGGGGCGATGAACTCTGCATAGGTGAGGTCGCCCATGTTGCCAATGTACGGCCCCAGTCCGAAGCCCATCGCGAAGAGCAAAATGAAGGGCTCCACGAGGACGCCGCCGAACTCGACCTTCCAGGCGCGAATCACGGCGTCCCGGTTGCGCTGCCACACACGCCATCCGCCCCACACGGGCGTTCTCTGGAAGGCCGGCCCTATTGCCTGAAGGACAGTCATGAGGTGTGGGCGAACGTGTAGTTGACTTCGATCAATCTGGCCCCGCCTAGTGGATTACCACTATTAATTTGATGGCTAATTTTACCCTCTCCCTCAAGGGAGTTTACGGGGGTAGGTGAACCGACAATTCGTTCGTCCTGAGCTTGTCGAAGGACGCCCCACCCCCTGGATTCCCGCTTTCGCGGGAATGACGGTTTGCAAATACCCACCCCTGTCAGCCCTCAAGGGTGAGGGGATGTTGGCTTGTCACCTGACCATTACTTCAATTGTGTTGGACTACTAGCCTTCCCTCAGGCCGCGCCCGGTCAACCGTAGAAACACGTCCTCGAGATTGCCGGGCCTGCGGGTGACCTGGTAGCCGTCGATGGGCAGTTCTTCCATGGAGAGCGAGCCGTTCCGAGGGTAGACCAGGACAGAGTCGGCGCGGTCTTCGATGTGGCCCTCTATGTCTGAGTTGGTCAGCCAGTCTATTAGATCGGCCTTGTCGGTGTGGCTGACTCGCAGCTCGAACACGATGTCTCCAACAAGTGATTCGATCATCTCGGCGGGAGTGCCTTCCATGAGGACCAGCCCGTGATCGATCACGACCAGCCGGTCGCACAGGTGGGCAGCTTCGTCCATGTAGTGAGTCGTCAGCAGCATGGTGATGCCGCGCGACTTGAGCAGGTTGAGCTTGTCCCACACGAGCAGCCTGGCCTGGGGGTCCAGCCCGGTGGTCGGTTCGTCCAGGACAAGAATGGAAGGTTCATTCATCAGCGCGCGAGCTATGAGCAGCCTTCGCCTCATACCGCCAGAGAGATGGTCCGGCATGGAGTCTGCCCTGTCGGCGAGTTGAAAGAGCTCCAGCCCCTCGAGGGCACGCGCCCTGGCGACATCTGAACGCAGGTTGAAGAACCTGCCGTACGAGAGAAGGTTCTGAATGACGTTGAGGTCCGGGTCGAGGCTGTCAGCCTGTGAAACGACGCCCAGGGCCTTCTTGACGTCACGCTGCCTGTTGCGGACGTCCATGTCGTTGACACTCAGGGCGCCGGACGACACCGGGGAGACGCACGATATCATCCTCATCGTGGAGGTCTTGCCGGCCCCGTTGGGACCCAGGAAGCCGAAGCACTCGCCACGATGAATCTGGAAGTCGATGCCGTCGACGGCCGTGAAGTCGCCGTACCGTTTGACGAGCTTTTCGGCTCGAATTACTGGGGAATGCTGCATTGATGACACGCTTAAAGGTTAGTCACCACTGGCGCTCAATTCAACAGCGCCTGGTGGTTGGGGCAGGGTTCAGAACACTGCAATCGGGTTGACGGGCGAGCCTGTGCCTCCGACCACGTTGAGTGGGTTGATGGTCAGCATGAACTCGTACCTGCCCTCTTCAGCGCAGGCATTCGCCAGGGGTTCCAGAAGCGAGTTGTCTAGCAGGGCGACGCCGTAGGCGAAGATGACCCCGTGTACGGACCACGGGATGTCATACTCGTTGGGACCGGCGTCCATCATGTCCCAGCCGAGAATCGAGATGTCGGCGTCTCGCACGAACCTGAGGCACGAGGCGTGAAGGCCCGGTCGCGCAGGCTCACCGGCCCAGTTGCCACCGTGGTCGGCCGCGTAGGCCTCGCGTCCGCTGTACACCATGACGGCGTCGCCGGGTCTGATCTCGACTCCCTGCGCGGCGGCGATGTCGTCCAACTCCCAGCCGTGTACAGGGGCATCCAGTGTGACGTAGTCGGTGCCGCGATATCTCGGAACGTCCAGCAGCACTCCGCGGGTCAGAATGCCGTCGCTCCAGGCATCCACGGTGCCGTAGGTCGCGCCGTTGAATCCCAGTATTTCATCCGGAGACTTCCCGTCCCAAATCCCGTTTTCGTCCCACACGTGACACAGCGCGTCGATGTGGGTCGTGGCGGTACCGTGGTAGAAGACGCCGTAGAAGTCCATAGCGGCTCCGCCGCCACTTCCACGGTCCATGACCGACATGAAGTGCTGGGCGGGGCGCGGGTTCTCAGTCCTCGGTTCAACGGCCCACGGGCGGCTGAGCGACACGGTCCGACCGTTCCTGACCAGGCCGACCGCCTCCAGGCGCTTCTCGGCAGTTATGAGGTTGATCGCGCCTGCTGACCCCTTGTCACCCCAGCGTCCCCATCTCCTGTCGTCCTTCAGGTACGAAAGCACCTCCTCTTTGGTCGGCACTCGGCGGTCTGTCATCTCGTGTCCTCCAACATAAAAGCTAACATCCGTAGTTTGATTCCTAATATAATGGGACGGTCAAACTTGGACAATACTGGAGGAACGTCAATGGGTAAACTGGATGGCAAGGTCTGCGTGATTACTGGAGCCAGCAGGGGCATTGGGGCCGAGATCGCCCGCCTCTTCGCCGCCGAGGGCGGCAGCGTGGTCGCGGCGGCGCGGACGCTCAGGGAGGGCGATCATCCCCTCGAGGGGTCCCTGGAGAAGACCGTGGCTGACATCAGGGAGTCCGGCGGAGAGGCTACGGCGTCTGCGGTGAACATATCCCTGCCGGAAGACTGTGAGCGGCTGTTCGAAGAGGCACACGCGGCCTATGGGAGCGTGGACGTGCTGGTCAACAACGCGGCGCTGACCTACTTCATTCCCGTCAAGGACTACCCGCTTCGCCGCTGGATGCGTTCATGGGCTGTCAACTTCCATGCTCCATTCATTCTGAGCCAGCTGGCAATCGGCGACATGATGGAAAGCGGCGGCGGCATAGTCAACATCTCCTCCGGGGCCGCTATCGGCCCAGGCAGGGGTCCGTATCCCGACGCTCCGGCCAACTCGGGAGGCACCTGCTACGGTGCGGAGAAGGCCGCGCTGGAGCGTTTCAGCCAGGGTCTGGCACAGGAGCTGTACCAGTATGGGATCTCCGTCACCTGTGTGTCGCCCTCCCAGGTAGTGCCCACTCCCGGGACCGTGTTCCACAACCTGGTCACGGGAATCGACGACCCACGCGGCGAGCATCCCGACCTGATGGCACAATCGGCCCTGCTCCTCGCCACTGAGCCTCTCGACAGCGTAACCGGGCGCGTTACGTACAGCCAGCAGATCCTCAAGGAGTTCGGCTGGATCGAAGAGGCCCAGGGTACCGGGATCGACCGGCAGGGCTCAGGGTACAGCCTCGTATAATCGTACAGATCTTGAACTGTTCTAAAACTAGACCCAACAAATGCCTTGAAACCGTGCAGGGGCAGAGATTAGCCTCTTTATCAGGCTTGTGGTGTCAGAGTGAACATTCTTCCTCATGGCACAGGGAATAGAAACTGGACGGTCGGCGTGGGGCAGTCCGCCAGGCTGAGTCCAAATCGATCGAGTTCAGAGAGCTAATCAAGTACCGTGCGGCCAATACCGAGGAGGCATAATGAACATAACTCGAGCCAAGGTCACCAACTATCGCAGCATTGACGACTCCGGGTGGGTCTCCCTGGACAACGTCACTACGCTCGTCGGCAAGAACGAGTCGGGGAAGACGGCCTTTCTCCAGGCGCTGCGACGGCTGAATCCGGTCGGGGGAGCTAACGGCAACTTCGACATCATGGACTACCCGAGGAAGGGTTATGTCCGATACAAGAGGCGGCACGAGACCGATCCCGCAACCGTTGTGCAGGCTGAGTTCAAACTGACTCGAGAAGAGATGTCTGAGCTTGAGTCGCGATTCGGGCCTGGCGTCCTCAGGTCTCCGAAGGTCATCGCCTCCAAGAACTACAAGAACCAGCGCTCCTGGGAAGTCGACATCGACGAAGAGGCCGTTATCAGGCACGTCATCGACAGCGCCAACCTCCCCACGGACATCCACGCGTACGTCGGCGACGCCACAAAGTGGGACGACCTCTACACGCGCCTCCAGGGCCTTGAAGAAAAGCCAATGGCCGTACAGACTCTGCTCTCTGAGCTGACCAAGAGGTTCAACAACGACCTCAGGCAGCAGATCGTTCTGGAACACCTGGAGCGATACCTCCCTGAGTTCGTGTACTTCGACAACTACAGCACGATGCGGGGCCGCATCTCGATTCACGACATCAAGGAGCGACGCTTCGAGCCGGAAGAGCTGGACGACGCAGACCGCACGTTCCTCGCCCTGCTCTCTCTCGTTGGCGCAGACCTCGATGACCTCGAACAGCAGAAGAGCTACGAGTACCTCAAGGCGGAGCTGGAGTCGGCCTCCATCGGCATCAGCGATGAGATCTTCGAGTTCTGGAAGCAGAACACGCAGTTGAGGGTGGACTTCGATCTGTCGGACGCCAATCCGAACGATCCGCCGCCTCTGAACAAGGGGCCAATCCTCCACGTTCGAATCTGGAACGACAGGCACCGCGTCTCTGTACCCTTCGACGAGCGCTCCAAGGGTTTCGTCTGGTTCTTCAGCTTCCTCGTGTACTTCTCCGAGATCGAGGAGATTCGGAACGGGCACATGGTCCTGCTGCTGGACGAGCCTGGACTGAACCTGCACGCGATGGCGCAGTACGACTTCCTCAGGTTCATCGACGAGCGACTCGCTCCGAAGCACCAGGTTGTTTACACAACGCACTCGCCGTTCATGATCAACCTCGACAACCTGCCCAGCGTCAGAACTGTCGAGGACATGGACCACTACGGCACAGTCATTACCGAAGACGTGCTCCAGAACAGCAGCGAGACTGTCTTCCCGCTTCAGACCGCCCTGGGCTACCAGATGGCCGAGACGCTGTTCCTGGCACCTCACTGCCTGCTGGTGAACTCACCGTCGGACCTGATCTACCTGCAGGTGCTGGGCGAGTTCTGCGCAGCCGAGGGACGGGCCAAGCTCGACCCGAGGTGGGTGATCATCCCGGTCGGGAAGGCTGAGAACCTGCCAGCGTTCATATCGCTGCTGGGCGACAACTACACGAGCCTGGCGGTGTTGATGGATGTTACTCCCGCGAGCCGGGCACACATCGAGTCGATCAACGAGGTCATGGTCGCCAGGGACTCGCACAGGAGCCCGATCAAGTGGGTTGAAGTAACCCGGGTAAGGGACGCCGATATCGAGGACCTGCTCGATCCGGGATTCTACCTGAAGCTGGTCAACGCCGCTTACAAGAGCGAACTTCCCCAGCCGCTAACCCTGCGTTCGATCTCGGACAGCAATCCCAGGATCGCCGAAAGGGTCAAGAGCTACTTCCGCGCGAACAACATCGCCGGTGGAAACTTCGAGACTTACAGGCCTGCGGCCCACTTCCTGCAGAACCACGGGACGCTCCGCCCTGAGATCAACCAGGAGACGATGGACAGCGTCGCGGCCATGTTCGAGCGGATCAACTCCCTGCTCCCCACCAATGGGGCGGGCGCGGGACACCGCCTGGACGCCGGACGATCCACCACTCTCGTCGGGGGGTTCGGCTAGGTCGAGGACTCACAACAGGTAGGACGCCCAACGGCCCAGTGAACAGCGTAATGGCCACTCCACTAGAGTAGGGGCCGCGTTCCAGCAAGGGCAGCTTGAGAGTGTCCGTTCCTGGCAAATGATGCAGAAGCGGGAGCCAATGGCTCCCGCTTCTTCGTTACTACTTCCACGGCCTGCTCGATGACAGGCTCTTCCTCGCTGTCTATGCCGGTGCCAACGAGCGTAACGCTGACCCTGCCCTTCATCCTGCGTTCCTGCACAACACCGAAGATGACGTTGGCCCCGGAGTCGGCAGCCTCGTGGACTATGTCCGCGACTTCATGGACCTGCCCCAGTGTGAGGTCCGGTCCTCCGGTCACGTTGAGGAGTACACCACTGGCGCCCTCAAGTGGAGCGTCGAACAACGGATTGGCAAGGGCGGACCTTGTGGCCTGAGCTGCCGCATCCCTGCCCTGCCCGCTGCCTATCGCCATGAAGGCCGAGCCTCCGCGTGCCATCACAGCCTTCACGTCGGCAAAGTCGACGTTGATCATGCCACTGACGGTTACGATGTCGGAGATACCCTGAACACCCTGACGCAGAACCTCGTCGGCAAGTCTGAATGCCGTTTCAAGCTCTACCCGTCCTTCCAGGGCCGGAAGCAGCCTGTCGTTCTCTACGACTATGAGCGTGTCCACCTTCTGCTTGAGCCTCGACAGTCCGTGTTCTGCGTTTGCGCGACGCCTTGAGCCCTCGAAGCCGAACGGCAGGGTCACAACTCCGACGGTGAGCGCGCCCTGCTTGCGAGCAAGGTCAGCCACCATCGATGCCGCGCCCGTACCGGTACCGCCGCCCATCCCGGCGGCGATGAAGACCATGTCCGCGCCTTGGAGCAGACTGCCCACCTGCCCCTGGCTCTCGCGCATCGCCTTCCGGCCCAGCTCGGGCTGCCCGCCTGAGCCTGTGCCTCCTGTAGTCTTTGGGCCTATGGCAAACGTCTGTACCTGCCTGAGACCGCGCAGGGCCTGCATGTCGGTATTCAGGGCAAGGAAACGGACGCCGCGGATACCGTCGTCCGCCATGCGCCGGACTGCGTTGCCACCGCCTCCACCTACCCCAACCACGCGGATACTGACATCCGAAGTGACTTCTTCGACTCTCTCGGTTGATCGGTTAAGCCACTTGAACAGCATCTAGTCCTCCGTGAATGGTCTGCGGTACGGTAAGCAGGTAGTAGGGGATGTGCCATCTTCCATGTTGACCCATGTCGACGACAGCCTGGCGAGCCCGCGTCTCGGCCACGGTGCCATAGAGCCCGAATCGTGGGCCTCCTCTGACACTTCCGTGATATTGGACCACCTGGCCGGGAGAGACGTTCGCAGAGCTGAGGGGACGTCGCACGACCGGCTCCACCGTCAGTCCGGGCATGGGAATCTGTGAGCTGTTGAGGTCGAGTTGTGCTGTCGTCATGGCACTGTACCTCCCTGTTCGATCTAGTGTTCTAAGAACAGTTTAGAACAGAACGGGTGTACTGTCAACCGTTTAGGCGCGACATTATCCTGTATCAGTTCGGTCGGCGGTCTCTGCGTGAGGCACCCCCGCACCCCTAGATTCCCGCTTTCGCGGGAATGACGGAATGGCAGCACCGGCTAACTTGGTACAGCTAGCCGCGACATTCTTCGTGGGTTGGGTCGCAGGCTGGGGTTCTTTACAATGGGCAGAGAACAATCCACTTTGGAATTTGACGCATGACATCGACTTCACTACAGACGACTCCTGCAACTGACCGCTCCGCCGAGATCGAACGTATCCTGGACCAGCGCGTAATGGTCATGGACGGTTCATGGGGTGTAATGCTCCAGTCTCTCGGCCTGGATGAGGAAGACTACCGGGGCGACAGATTCGCGCAGCACGAGCAGGACCTCCGAGGGTGCATCGACGTTCTTGTGCTGACCCAGCCTGAGCTCATCCAGCGCACCCAGCGCCAGTACCTGGACGCCGGGGCAGACTTCCTGACCACGAACACGTTCACCGCTACCCACTACGGGCTGCTGGAGTTCGGCCTTGAGGCCCACGTGTACGAGATCAACCGGGAGGCTGCGAGTCTCGCGAGAGAGATGGCCGACGAGTACTCTGAGCGCAGCCCCGAGCGTCCCAGGTTCGTCGCAGGGAGCATTGGTCCAACCAACAAGACCCTGTCGATCTCGCCGGACGTCAACGATCCAGCCTACAGGGACGTAACCTTTGAAAGAATGGCGGAATCCTACACAGAGGCCGTCAGAGGGCTCCTGGACGGCGGTGTTCACGTACTGCTGGTCGAGACGGTGTTCGATACGCTCAATGCCAAGGCCGCTCTGTACGCGATAGAGTCGGTCTTCGAGGAGTTCGGTGTCCGGGTGCCGGTGATCGTCTCGTTCACGGCGGTAGATCTCAGCGGCCGGAACCTCTCGGGCCAGACGGCAGAGGCGTTCTATGCGTCCGTCACGCATGTGCCGCTGCTGTCTGTGGGAATCAACTGCTCATTGGGGAGCGACCAGATGCGTCCGTTCCTGGCGGCCCTCGGGAATGTATCGTCTCACTTCGTGTCCTGCTACCCGAACGCCGGGCTCCCCAACGAGTTCGGCGAGTACGACGAGTCGGCTGAACACATCGCAGCCAACTTGAGAGAGTACGTCGAGAGTGGACTCGCCAACATCGTCGGCAGCTGCTGCGGTTCGACGCCGGAGCACACCAGGGCGATCGTGGAAGCCGTCTCAGGACTCGCTCCGCGCCAGAGGCCGCTGCAGAACACCAACACGCTTCTGAGCGGTATAGAGGCCCTGGAAATCAGGGAGGACAGCAACTTCGTCAACGTCGGAGAGCGAGCGAACGTGACCGGGTCCGCCCGTTTCAGGCGGCTGATCAGGCGTGAGCGCTACGAGGAGGCTGTCACGATAGCCAGGCAGCAGGTCGAAGACGGGGCGCAGATACTCGACGTCAACATGGACGAAGGGATGCTGGACTCCGAGGCCGCGATGGAGCGCTACCTGAAGCTGCTCGCCGCTGAGCCGGACATCTCCCGCGTGCCGATCATGGTCGACAGCTCCAGGTTCAGCGTGATCGAGGCCGGTCTGCGGTGCCTGCAAGGCAAGGGCGTCGTCAACTCGATCTCCCTCAAAGAGGGGGAGGACGAGTTCATCAGACAGGCGCGGATCGTGCGCAGCTACGGTGCGGCCGTGATCATCATGGCATTCGACGAACTGGGACAGGCGGACACAGTCGAGCGAAAGATCGAAATCTGCGAGCGGTCCTACCGGATTCTGACCGACCAGGTAGGCTTCGAGCCGCAGGACATCATCTTCGATCCCAACATCTTCGCCGTGGCTACCGGAATCGAGGAGCACAACGACTACGCGGTCGCCTTCATCGAGGCCGCGCGCGAACTGAAGCGCAGGTTCCCTGTTTCGCACGTGAGCGGTGGCGTGAGCAACGTGTCATTCTCCTTCAGGGGCAACGACGCGGTGCGAGAGGCGATCCACTCCGTCTTCTTGTATCACGCCATCAGTGCCGGTATGGACATGGGCATCGTCAACGCTGGCCAGTTGAGTGTCTACGACGAGATCGAGCCCGATCTGAGAGTTGCCGTTGAGGACGTTGTACTCAACAGACGACCGGATGCCACAGAGAGACTGCTGGCAATGGCCGACACCGTTGAGGGAACGCACAGAGAGCGACAAGAGGACGATGCATGGAGGTCATTGCCCGTCGGTGAGCGCATCAGACACGCGCTGGTCAACGGAATTGACTCGCACGTGGAACTGGACGTCGAAGAGGCGCGGCTGGCCGCCGAGAGGGCTCTGCACGTCATAGAAGGCCCTCTGATGGACGGCATGAACGTCGTAGGAGACCTGTTCGGATCGGGCCAGATGTTCCTGCCGCAGGTCGTCAAGAGCGCGCGGGTGATGCAGAAGGCGGTCGCCCATCTCGTACCCTACATCGAGGCCGAAACCGAGGACGGCGAGGCGCCGAGGTCGAACGGTAAGGTAGTCATCGCCACCGTGAAGGGTGACGTACACGACATCGGCAAGAACATCGTCGGGGTCGTGCTTCGCTGCAACAACTACGAGGTCATCGACCTCGGCGTCATGACGCCCTTCCAGACCATACTCGATACAGCCCGCGAGGAGGACGCCGACGTGATCGGTCTGAGCGGCCTCATAACGCCGTCCCTGGACGAGATGGTGACGGTCGCGAGGGAGATGTCCAGGCAGGGCTTCCAGACGCCGCTATTGATCGGTGGAGCGACAACTTCGGTGGCCCACACTGCGGTCAGGATAGAGCCCGAGTACGAAAACGGGGTCATCCACGTTAGAGACGCCTCCAGGTCGGTGACGATGATGAGCGGCCTGATCGGGGACGGAAGACAGCAGGTCATCGAAGACACAAAATCCCGCTATGCGAAGGTCCGCGAGGACAGGGCATCCAGAAGCAGGCAGACCAAGCTGCTAACGATAGAAGAGGCCCGAAGTCGACGTGAGAAGTTCAACTGGCAGGAGAGCGTACAGCCGGCCCCGAGGTTCACGGGACTTCGCATCTTCGACAACTATCCGCTCGAGGACCTGATTCCGAGGATCGACTGGACTCCGTTCTTCCTAACGTGGGAGATGCGAGGCACATATCCATCGATACTGGACAGTCCCACTTACGGCCGAGAGGCCATAACGCTCCTGAGGGACGCTCAGAACCTCCTTGAGAAGATGATCGAGCAGAGAGCGCTGACAGCACGGGCGGTTGTCGGCTTCTGGCCGGCGAGTGCTGTGGGAGACGATGTGGAGGTCTATTCTTCTCCCCCTCATCCTAACCTTCTCCCGCCAGGGGAGAAGGAACTTACTCCCTCTCCCTTGACGGGTGAAGTCCTAGCAAGACTCCACTTCCTCAGGCAGCAGGCAAACAAGTCCGGGGCACGAGCGAACCTTTCCAGGGACAACTTCTGCCTCGCCGACTTCATCGCGCCCAGGGAGTCAGGCGTCAGAGACCACATCGGCGGGTTCGTCGTGACCGCAGGCATCGGAAGCGACGAGTACGCAGGCGCGCTTGAGGCAGCCCATGACGACTACGGGGCGATCATGACCAAGGCGCTTGCCGACCGGCTCGCTGAGGCGTTTGCAGAGCGAATGCACGAGTGCGTCCGCAAGGAGTTCTGGGGGTACGCTCAGGACGAGGACCTCGGCAACGATGAGCTCATCAAGGAGCAGTACCTGGGAATTCGGCCAGCTCCCGGATATCCGGCCTGCCCGGACCACACAGAAAAGTCGACCCTGTGGGGTCTGCTCGACGCTGAGCAGAACACCGGCGTCCGCCTGACAGAGAACTACGCCATGTGGCCGACCGCGTCAGTGTCGGGCCTGTACTTCGCCAACCCGGGGTCTCACTACTTCGGTGTGGGACGCATAGGGCGAGACCAGGTCGAGGACTACGCTCGCAGGAAGGGCATCAGCGTCGACGAAGTCGAGCGATGGCTAAGGCCGAATCTTGGGTATGAGTGATAGACATCTCGGTTGTTAGCTGGACCAGATGCAACAAGTAGTGCCAGCCTGACGTTGAAGAGGGTAACCGATGAAGACTCTACTGCTAGACGACAAACTCTACGTGGCTCTAGAAGAGGAGGCAGTCAAAGCCGGTCGGCCTGTCGGCGAGCTACTGGCGGAAGCGGTCGAACAGTGGCTGTTGGACGCAGAGTTGGACGAAGAGGAGATCAGCGAGATCGAGGCGGCTGATCGTGAGTGGCGGGAGAAGGGCGGGGTAGAAGCCGGAGAGTTCTTCGATAGCCTCAGAAGAGAACGTGGGTGGGACTAGAGCGCGCCGTTACAGGGTCGAGATCTCTCCTTCTGCCAGAAGAGAGATCAGACGACTAGCGCGCGCAGACTTTGAGCGCGCAGAGTCGGCGATAGCAAACCTGAGTATCAATTAATGTGTTCATGACGCGCGACCTGTACGAGGGTTTCGCAGAGCGAAACTACCTCTTCGGTAAGCCAGGGCCAGACGTTGAGACCAACGAGGAGATTCCCCTACACAAGGTCGACTACCGGGAACTGCCTCAGCACTTCAATGAGCGCTTAGACGCCGTAGTCTGCTGGTCAGCGTCGATCATCCATGTGGAGGGCGATGATGACGGTCTCAGGGCGTTCCAGAGCACGTACGAATTTCAGCCTTACGACAAGCTGGAGTGCAACCGGCTGATCGCGGTGGCGTGTCGGGAGCCCCCGACTACTGGCCCTGCATGCCTCTGAGGTAGGCGACGAGGTCCCAGCGTTCGGACTCGGTGAGGAGCTTGCGGAACTCGGGCATCGGGCATGAGCCCTGGCCTACGCAGCGTTCGCCGTCGACGGTGGGATCGGTGAGGGCCGGTACGCGGGTGGTGAAGCCGGTGTTGCCTCCGTAGCTGATGAGGCCGTAGAGTTCACCGTCGGTGCGCTCCATTGTGACCTCGCCCCTGAGGTCTGCAGGCACCATCGTCGGGCCGGTCACCATGACGGGACCCTGGCCGTCCAGGTTCACGCCGTGGCACACGATGCAGTTAATCGCGAATAGGGCCTGCCCGTTGTTGGCGTCGCCGCCGGGGTTCTCCAGGGCAGCATACTCCTCGACAGAGGTCAGGATGACCTCCTTGCCGGTTATCGGTACGGCGCTGGCCGGAACGTCCAGCCTGGGACCCTCCTGAGAGCGGTAGGATGGCTGGTAGTGCATCTCGGTAAAGATCTGGACCTTGTTCGATCCGGTCTCCGGGAAGGCGGGCAGCTTGAACATGATGGAGTCCCCGATGTTGGTCTCGCCGGTGTTGTTGTTGTAGCAGCCGAGCGTGGTCGACAGAGCGAGCGCCACCAGCAGGAACGCAATACCCAGTACAGGGGCGCGTGAGCGCCTGTCCCTGCGTCCGCCAGAGTGCGTTGATATGTCCATAAGTGAAGTCATATCGTGACTAGGATTCCTGTTCGTCTTCTTCAGCTTCAGAATCCCCGGAAGATTCATGAGAACCAGAGTTGGAATCTTCCCAACCCCTCTTGACTTCCTCGGCGCCGATGTCCATGAGCACTTCCTCAGCCTGCAGGGCTCGTTCCCTGTCGCTGGTGACGGCCACGCCGATGTAACCCTCAGTTATGCGCTCATCGTATGCTCCCATGAAGAAGCGTGGGAGTCTCGATTCGACTATGACGCCGATCACCGTGAAGATGATCGCGCCAAGCATTGTGCCCTCATACATGATGATGGACATGGGCGGGATCGAAAGTATGGGCTTTCCGCCTGTCACGAGAGGATAGGCAAGCTGTGTGCCGGAAGTGAGGACCAGGCCCACGATGAATCCACAGGCGGCTCCCATAAGAGGCCACCTGAACAGCGTGTGCTTAGGCTCTTCTTCTCCGAACGTGCCTTCGGGATATGGCGTGCCGGTGATTACCTCGTACTCCGACTGGGTGTAACCCTTGTCACGGAGCGCATCGAGGGCATCGGCTGCCTTATCCTCTTCCCCCTCGGGAAACAGGCCAAGAACGCTACTCTTTGCAAGCATATGCGCTTACCTCATTCACGGACCGTCGCTGGAACAGTGCGACGTCCAATCTTGAATTCGCGTCGATTTGTCATTCCCTCCTTGATGTCGAAGAGAGGAATGAGCGGGAACATTTTGCTGAACAGGAGCATACCGAGAGCGACGAACGCGAATGTCTCCGCCACGATCAGAATCTCGACAAGGCTCGGGTGATATGTACCCCAGTCAAACGTCAGCGGCTGGCGCCGGGCGAGGCCCGGGATGATGATGATGAAACGCTCCAGCCACATGCCGACGTTCACCAGGATAGTGGTGATGAGCATCCAGAACGCCGAGCGGCGCACCGACTTGAACATCCACATCGGCACCGGGATGAAGTAAGCCGTGAACAGGAACACTATGAACAGCGCGGAGTACGGCCACTTGAATACCTGGAGCTCACGCATCGCGAGCTCAGGCCCTTCGAGCGTGTAGAGGGCGAACACCCACTCAACGAAGAAGAAGAAGAACCAGGTCGTCGCGACTACTATAAGCAGCCTGGCTATGGCGTCAAAGTGGTCGGGCCGGATGTAGTTGTCCAGCTTCCACATCCATACACCGAGCGCCATCAGCATTGCCACGGCAGAAACACCGGAGTGAATCGCGCCGATGATGAAGTAGGGTGCGAAAATGGTGGAGTGCCAGGTCTCGACGCCGATCAGGACGGCGAAGTCCCATGACACAATCGAGTGTACGGAGACGAACACCGGAAGCACCAGCGCCGACAGCAGGATTCCTGCAACGGCCTGCATCTTCCACTGTCTGGGAGTTCCGCGCCAGCCGAGGCATAGCCCCGCATAGAGACGCTTGACCCAGACGTTCCTGGCCCTGTCCCTGATGATTGCCAGGTCGGGCAGCAGGGCTATGAATACGAACAGCGAGCTACCGATCAGGTAGGTCATAACCGCGCTCGGGTCCCACACGAACGGAGAACGAACGTTGGGCCAGACGCCGCGGGCAAAGTCGTAAGGGAATACCCAGAAGTCACGCCAGGGTCGTCCGACGTGGAACAGAGGCGTGTGCAGCGCTGCCATCAGCGAGAACACCGTCATAACCTCGGCCGCACGGGTTACCGGGCGTCTCCACTCAGCCTGGGTGAGTCTCAGGATGGCCGAGATCATGATCCCGGCGTGGCTGATTCCGATCCAGAAGACGAAGTTGACCAGGAAGAAGCCCCACAGGACAGGCCTGTTGAGTCCGGTGACTCCAAGGCCCTTGTTCATCATGTAACCGAAGGCTCCGAGTCCGGTGAACACAACGATCAGCAGGAAGATAACCGTAGGCAGCCACCAGCGGGGCGTACCCAGCACGCCACTAAGGAGCTCCCTGTTGACCGTCTTCTGATCTAGCTGTACGTGTTCTAGCATATCGCCCCGGCGCTACTCGCTCTTACCCATTATTCGGACGTTGCCTCGGTGATACGACTCGTGACCTCTATCGTAAAGCTGGAGCTCTCTCTGCTCCCAGAAGTTGATTACCGGGAAGATCCTGGTGGCAAACAGGTATACCAGAACCATGGCGCCAATTGCGCCCACTACTATGAAGACGTCGAAGATATCAGGCCAGATCGTCTTCGGCAGATGGTCGAGCTCGAGGCCATGGAACTTGTCGACGCTGGGGTTCCCGATACCGTCGACCGAGTAGGCGGCTACATACAGCCTGATGCGATCCAGCAAGGTGCCAAGCAGCACGCTCACTGCCAGCAGGGGCGGCCCCCAGAGGCTCTTGCGAACCGGATTCCATACGAGCGTCCAGAGAGGTATGACGAAACACAGCATGAACACTGTCATGAAGACGTAGAGGTACGGCCCCGTGATGAGCAGCTCGATAACGGCCTGCTCAGACGGCTTCTTGCCGAACCAGAGCACGTTGAAGCTGGAGAACCAGAACCAGAACCACAGCAGCGACAGGGCAAACATCAGCTTGCCGAGTCCCCATATCTGGTCCAGCCCGATGTAGCGTTCGTATCCGCAGAACGTCCTGAGAACCCAGGCCGTCAGCACCATGGTCGCGGCGGCGGCCTGCAGCGCGTTCGCTGCGTGTGTAATCGGATAGAGGGCGTCGATCCACCCCGGCACCAGCGTCATCAGGAAATCGACGCTTATCAGGAAGTGGACGAAGATCAACATCATGAAGTAGAGCGCGCCAAGGATTCCCAATCGGCGGTTCACCATGAACCACTGGGCGGAAGTCCCCTGCCATCCGCGGGCCATCCACTTGGCAATTCGCTGCTGGCGGGAGCCCTGCGGCGCGCGCTTCGCTACTGACGCGAAGTCCGGCAGGCTGGACACCCACAGCAGGGCCAGTCCCGTAACTACAAGCCCCAGTATCGCCGCCGATGCCCAGATCTGCGGAGAGTACGAAGGCACGGCGTTGGGATCGCTCATGTCGAAGAACCACAGCGACCGGCGGCCGTCGCTCAGCGGCGGCAGTATCCACAGCATTGGGATAAACCACAGCAGGCTGAACAGTCCGACGACGCTCCATAGCTCCGCTGCGCGGGAGAGAGGCCTGCGCCAGTGGCCGTTGGCAAGTCGCGGGGCGATGGCGACCATCGGCGCCGCGGACGCGGTCGTGATCATGAAGCTGAACATGGCCACGTAGTAGCCCCAGACGATAGTGTCGCCGACGCCATCCAGGAGTCGAACAATCACGCCTATCACACCCAGGACAGTCAGCACGCCGAAGACAGCAACGGCCCTCCAGAAGTTGTCGCCAACTTTCAGGTGCTTGCCGACCAGAGTTTCGGTCGTCTCCGCCGGTGAAGTCGGCGGCTCCGCGACCCTGGGGTCTACGTGAGCTCCCTCATGAGGGGCTGCGTGTGCGCTACTAGCCATGTGAGGCTTCCTGGGCTGCCTTGTCTACTTTTCGCAGGTAAATCACTGAAGGATGGGCGCCGAGCTCTTCGAGAATTCTGTATCCCCTTCCCTCTTCGAGTTCGCGCTTTACGATCTCCTGGGCCTTGTTCTTCGGCTGGGGCAGTCTTTCGCCCTCGCGTTTTGCCGAGAGCATTTCGAAAAGGTCTCCGTACACGAGAGTCTCAGTCGGACACGCGTTGACGCATGCGGGATTGATAGCCCTCTCGAAGACCGGGTCGCCCATAATCGCCTCGGCAGAATCGTTGCCCATTTCCTGGATTGCAGTACGCTTGGTCCTGCGAATCCTCTGGATGCAGAACGTGCACTTCTCCATGATCCCGCGGCTGCGAACAGTGACGTCGGGGTTGAGCTGATTCTTGAGGCTCTCCGGCCACGCAGGCTCCCAGAAATTGAAGAAGCGTGCATGGTAAGGACAGCCGTTGGCACAGAACCGCGTGCCGATGCAGCGGTTGTAGATCTGTACGTTCAGACCTTCGGAGTTGTGGTAAGTAGCATAGACCGGACAGACGGGCTCGCATGGGGCGTCCGCGCAGTGCTGGCAGAACAGCGGTATGAACCGCGCTCGCACGTCGGGGAACTCGCCCTCCCAGTACCGCTCGACGCGAATCCACTGGATGGCCCGCCTCTGATTGAAGTGTTCTTCCTCGTTGATGGGAATGTTGTTTTCAGCCTGGCAAGCCACCACACAGGCCTGGCAGCCCGTGCACTTGTCAAGATCTACTATCATTCCCCAGCTTTCGGGCATTAAGGTTGCTCCTCTAGCTATCTTCTGCTGTAGTCTGGACGACACGCTGGTGATCGTCCTCAGGGAAAGCGTCGACAGTGTTTTCGAACTTGGGCACTCGAACCCACTCGTCGGTCTTCTCTATGTTCACTTTGGTCGCGGCCCATGCAATGGCGCCAGTATCGGCGTCGGTGAGCGGAGACAGAATCGAGAACACGTTCGCGCCCCTGTCCCTGGCATAACGGCCACTGCCCCGGTGTCCCTGCCCAAGAGGGATGGACACTGTGTCCGGCGGCACGCCCGGATGCGGGAACGCCAGGGCCTCTATCGAGCCTCTCGGCGAAGTGACCCGGACGACGTCGCCTTCGCGAATGTCCAGGTCTTCCGCAACCCGGAAATTGATCTCAATCCATGTACGCCATGTTGCTGTCGTCACAGGGTCAGGGATCGACTGCATCCATGGCAGGTGCGCCCGTTGGCCCTCCCCAATGCCGATCTGGCTGAAGGGGGTCAGGTAGAAGTCGAAGGAGTCGCCACCCTCGAACTGCGCATCCTGGTATTCAGGAAGCTCAGGAGGCCTGGGGATGCCACCGGAGAAGCGCGCGCCGGTGTCCCACCAGCCACCCCTCTGAAGGACCCCGTTCCAGAAGCTCCCGAATGTGGGCGCGCTAACCGATCCACGTCCCAGGGTGTAGAGCTTCCGGGCATCAGCCTCGAGTATTTCCCTGAACGTCTCTCCGCCCAGACCGAGGTCCAGGTTGAGGGTCTGGGCGACGGTCAGAAGCACGTCTACGAATCCACGCGTACCCAGTTCGGGGCCGCGATTCTCGAAGAAGGGCTTGACCACAGGCTGCTGGAATCCGATCACTTCATAGCCCGGCCCGAAGTGAGGAGTGTCGGTACCCCAGTCCTCGAGGCCGGTGTGCTGCGGAAGCACGAGGTCGGACATCAGCGTGGTGTCGTCCATCACGCTGCTGAAGCTGGCGATGAACGGAACGTCGTATGAAGCATCGTAGATGTCAACTGATGCGGGCAGCCCGTAGAACGGGTCTGCGCCACTTACCATCAGTGTGTTAACTCTACCGGCCCGCATGTCCGCGACAATTCCCTGCCAGTCGGAGAGCGAACCCGAAGCCGGTGGGCCAGCGAGTCCATCGAGTGGCGGAGGCGGATTGAACAGCAAGCCGCCGGGAACGTCTACGCTGCCGACCAGGAAATTCAGTGAGTAAATGGCCGCAAGACTCGCGTGGCCATTCGTGTGAGCGCCGGCAGAGCCGCCGCCCATCGCGATCGCGGGAGGGTGACTCGCGAAGCTGTGTGCAATGTCGATGATCTTTTCAGCGGACAAGCCGATCCTGTCGGCTACAGTCTCCGGGGCGAATGCAGACAGCGCCTCGGCGTCGCCGCCGGTGAGCACATCAGCGGCAGCAGAGTCGCCAGTTCCCTCGCGCACCATGACCTGTGCGATGCTCAGCGCGAGCAATCCCTCAGTTCCAGGCTTTACGGGAATCCACTTGTCTGCGTTAGCGGCAGTCATCGAGAAGCGGGAGTCCACGTGGTAGTGGGTACCCCGCTCACGGTCTCCCTGTCTGAACTTGCCGTAGCCACGCCCGTAGCGAACGGGCGATCCCCAGGTGTTCAGGAAGTCCGCCCCAAAGGACAGGATGAACTGGGAGTTTTCTATATCGAAGTCAGGAACGCGGTCCTGGTCGAACACGGTCTTGATCGCCGCGTTCAGGTTGGTGTTCTCGACAGGCTCGTAGGGCACGTGCTTGGCGCCGAACTGCCTGGCGAAGCTGCTGACGACCAGGCCAAGATGACCGCCGACCGGGTTGGTCGCCACCACAACGCCCTGCTGGCCCCTGGCCTGCTGGATGTTCTGAAGGTGGAAGCTGAGCCTACCTATGGCGTCGGTCCAGCTGATCTCCTCGAACTGCCCGGAGCCGCGCTCACCCGCGCGAACCAGTGGGCCGCGGATTCTGTCTGGGTTGTAGAGCGCCTGCAGACCGGCTTCGCACCTTGCGCTGTGCTTGCCGACATTGATCGGATAGTCGATGTTGCCCTCGACCTTGCGGGCTCGACCCTCCATCACGCGAACTACCAGACCCTCGGCGGAGGCGCACTCCCTGCACAGCGTGGCGTACCAGTTGTCCCGACCTGAAACCAGGTCTTCCGGCATCTGCACCGGAGCCTGAACGAGCAACTCGTCTTCGGGCACTCCACATGCGGCAAACAGAATCGCCGCGGACGCGGATCCGCCGGTGAGAGTCAGGAACTGTCTTCTGGTTAGCGCCATTGTGTGAAATCCAGTCGGATTCGCTCCCCTATCCTAGTAGTGACACGTCGTGCAGTCGGTGGGCGCACCGTTGTCGCGGTGACAGTCCACGCAGTCGCTCATCTTGAGTGTGCGTACCTGCTTTACCTTTTCCATCGAGCCAACGTCGCCGTGACACGTGGAACATGTCTCCGAGGCCGCGACACCGTCGCGCTCCGAGAAGTAGGTAATGTGCGCCTCGTGAACAAAGTGGACGTGGTCGGGAACGCGATGTACCCGGACCCAGTCGATTGCGTCGCTGTTCTTGTGCGCGTCTTTGACCTTCTTGATCTCAGCCTGCTGCAATTCGGTTGTTCCCGGCACTGCCTGGTGACAGGTCATGCAGATGGCAACGGCCGGAATAGTGGCCTGGGCCGAGGTCTCCACCTCCCGGTGACAGAAGGTGCAGTCGAGGCCGAGGTCCTGCACGTGCGTCGTGTGCGGAAAAGCTATCGGCTGCTCAGGACCTTCGTCCGAGCTAAAAATGACGGGAGTCCCAAACCAGGCAGAGATGACCCAAATCAGGGCCAGCAGCCCGACAACAGCCGTGACCAGCCCGCCAATACCCAACACCGCACCGAGGAACATCTGCCTGCCGGTGGGCTTCTTTATCTGAAAATCGCCTGGGATCAAATCGCGTCTGTCCTAGGTATCGGTCGGGTGTTGTGTTTCAGATCCAGTAGTCGGGCCAGAAGTTCCTGAGCACGCCGGCGTAGTCGATGGCGCGGCTTATGAAGAACATGGCGATGGCAAAGCTGATGACCGCCAGGCCGTAAAGAGGCAGTCTGAATTTGCTCCAGCTTTCCGGGATGTGTCCCGACATGACAAACGTCGGGATCATGATGTGTCCAAGTATCATGTTCGAGGCAAAAAGAACGATGAATAGGACAGAAAGCCAGAGACTTTGGAGCAGGCTGCCCAGCTCGCTCCAGCTTTCAGGCCCGATCACTCTCGGGTCCATCGTTATGGGAATTACGTCCATATGCTAGGCGGTCAAAACCTATTCTATTTCAATGGAAAGGCACCCTTTTCGAGGCCGCTGACGATTATCACACCGGGTTTTGGGAGTGTCAAGGTCAGGGGCTTCAGAGCGGCTGCCTGTGTCCTGCAAAACTGTTGTGAAAATTATCACTTTGGCCGCTCGCATGTCAAGACGAACAGGCGACCGCATAGGCAACATCTCGTTCACTTTCTGCGACTATAATACAGCCAGCCAAAGCTATAGGAGGTCTGCTCACATGAGAGTCAACAACGTCGTAACCAAGATGCGCCAGGGCGAGATGGCCTACGGACTCAACCTGTCGTTCCCGTCGACCACGCTGATAGAGCTTGGAGGCCGGGTCGGCTTCGAGTTCGTCACCTTCGACAGCGAGCACGGACCGTTCACCGTCGACCTGATCGACGACCTCTGCCGAATCGCGGACATGGCCGGCCTTACGCCGATGGCGCGGGTGCCCAACATCGAGCATCCGACGATACTCCGGTTCCTGGACAGGGGCATTCTCGGCATAACGGGACCGCACATTGTTGACGCAGACAGGGCGCGAAAGCTCGCGGCGGCGTGCAGGTACGTTCCGAGAGGCGAGCGCAGCTTCGGCTCAGGTCGCGGGGCATACTTCGGGGACGTTGAATCGCTCCCTGAGTACATGGAGCACACCAACGACAACATCCTGGTCATCGCACAGCTCGAGGACCTCCAGGTGCTGGACAACATCGACGAAATCCTTGCCGTGGACGGGATCGACCTGTACGCCTCCGGGGCGCAGGACATCGCCCAGTCGATGGGCCTGCCGGGACAGCCCAACCATCCCCGCGTTCAGGAATTCGAGCAGCAGGTCCGAGACGCCGTCCACGTCGCAGGGAAGCAGATGGCGGACGACGTGATGGCCTCGGCGCGTGCGGCAAACCTGTTCATGGATGGGGCCAGGGCG
The DNA here is from genome assembly GCA_964537915.1 of uncultured Dehalococcoidia bacterium. Taxonomy (GTDB): domain Bacteria; phylum Chloroflexota; class Dehalococcoidia; order Lucifugimonadales; family UBA1123; genus VXRN01. The sequence continues at coordinate 980 of CAZIDM010000038.1, read as the reverse complement.
TTCCTGGAGGCCCAGAAGTGAAGCGCGCTACGAAAGACGTCCTCTACTTCGAGACCGGGCCGGACAACCCGCCAACCCTGTTCGTCGATCCGGGAGAGGAGTTCGAGGTCGTTACACAGATGAATCGCGGTCCGTGGATCGAGGGCCACCCCGACCAGGAAGAGCTGGAAGCCAGGCTCATCGGCGGAAATCCGTCCAGCGGGGCGATCTACGTCAACGGCGCCGGGCCGGGTCAGGTGCTGATCGTGCACGTGCTGGACATCCAGACCGAGCCATTTGGGTACACACGCTTCGGCGGAAGCACCGGAGCCATGCCCGGTTGGATGGGCGGAACGGGAATAGGCCACCACGAGAAGATAGTGCAGATCAGCGACGGTCTCATCCACTGGAGCGACGACCTGAAGTTCCCTGTCGAGCCGATGCTCGGAGTCGTGGGAGTTGCCCCATCCCGGAGCCGGTGGACCAACGCCTGGGCCGGTGAGTGGGGTGGCAACTTCGACATCCAGGAGGTCACGTCCGGAGCGTCAGTCCACATCCCAATCCAGGTGCCCGGTGCGCTGCTGCACGTGGGCGACATGCACGCGCGCCAGGGTGACGGCGAGATCTGCGGCGCAGGTGGTATCGAGACCGGAGGCACGGCGAGGCTGCGCTGTGAGATCGCTCCACTCCCCGGCAACATGACCTGGCCTCGCATCGAGAACGAGACCCACATCATGACAACAGGGATCGCCAAACCCGCCGAGGACGCATTCAGGATAGCTCTCTCGGAGATGCTGCTGTGGCTGGAGACAGACTACGGCTTCGAGCGCGGAGAGGCGTACCTCTTCCTGGGTCAGGTCCTGGAGGCCCGTTGCACCCAGTTCGTGAACCCGACATTCAGCTACGTCTGCAAGGTCAACCGGAGGTGGCTGGCGAGGTAGGTCCATTCTTGCCTACGCAGGCTGACAGGGGTTGGTATTCGAGGTTTTCGCCCTCACCCC
>CAZIDM010000037.1:0-24156 GCA_964537915.1 uncultured Dehalococcoidia bacterium | reverse complement strand
GACGTCTTCACCGACGTAACCGGCCTCGGTCAGCGTCGTCGCGTCGGCTATCGCGAACGGTACCTCCAGGATGTGCGCCAGGTTCTGGGCCAGATGGGTCTTGCCGGAACCGGACGGCCCCAGCATCAGGATATTGGCCTTCTGGAGCTCGACGTCGTCTTCCTGCTTGTGGCTCGACCAGATCCTCTTGTAGTGGTTGTAGACCGCTACGCTCAGGACTTTCTTGGCCTGCTCCTGACCGACGACGTAGTCTTCGAGCCGATTATAGATCGTCTTGGGGTTGAGGTCCTTGGCGGCGTCTGAGTGGCCTTGGACTGCCTGTCCTTGTTCTCCTCGGCGATTATCTGATCGCAGAGATTCACGCACTCGTCGCAAATGAACACGTGGTCGGGACCCGCAATGAGCCGCTTGACCTGTCGTTGCCACTTCCCGCAGAACGAACACTGATAGTCGCTCCGCCCGGTCCTTGTGTTAGATCCGCCTCGGTCACTCGTCAAGTTGCTAGTCCCACACCTGACTCTCCTGTCATGCAGGAGGACTGTTCAGTTTTGACTCGAGTTAATCGGCGGCGGCGTCAGATGCTACAGTCGTATCAAGCACGTCGTCGACGAGTCCATACTCCTTGGCGTCTTCCGCGCTGAGGTAGAAGTCCCGGTCGGAGTCGGTCGCGATTTTGTCGTAGGACTGTCCTGTCCTGTCCGCTATGATCTTGCGAATGATGTCCTGCTGCCTCAGCACTTCACGCGCGGCAATCTCGATGTCTGCCGCCTGTCCCTGGGCTCCACCGAGGGCCTGGTGCATGTGGACCGTCGAGTTGGGAAGGGCAAAGCGCTTGCCCGGCGCACCGGCGCAGAGCAGGACGGTGGCCATGCTCGCGGCCATGCCGACACAGATCGTCGAAACGTCCGGCCGGATGAGCTGCATTGTGTCGTAGATCGCCAGTCCGGAGGGTATCACGCCCCCGGGCGAACTGATGTAGAGGCTGATGTCCCTTTCAGGGTCCTCCCTGTCCAGGTAGAGCAGCTGGGCAATGATGTTGTTGGCAACCTGATCGTAGATGGCCGAGTTCAGGAAGACGATGCGCTCTTTGAGAAGCAGCGAGTATATGTCGTAAGCCCGCTCACCCCGAGCCCCAGTTTCCACCACCATCGGGATTACATTTTCTGGCCTATGAATCATCTTCTTGCTGGTCTCCTTCCGAGTCGGGGACTTCGGATTCTTCGTCTTGTGTTTCCGGTGTGACGTCGGCGTCGCGTTCGCCCTTGGCAATGGAGACCATGGCGTCGACAGCCTTGTCATATCTGATCCTGTCGGACAGCGAGTTCCGCAGGTCCCTCCGTTCCTGCCTGCGCATTCGCTGACCGGCGTATAGCTGGTTGAACTGCTCGTCGATCTCGGGGTCTGTTACTTCGACCTCTTCGAGATCGGCCAGCTTGTTGATGACGAGTGTGCGACGTACGCGCTGCTCCGCCTGCTCCTCAGCCTCCTGCTCGGCCTGCTCTTCAGTCATGCCGATCGCGGCGAGGTAGTCGGACACCTGTATGTTGGCGTTCTCAAGGGAGCGACGCTGGCTGTCCTGGATTCGCTCGATTTCGGTCTCGATCACCACCGGTGGTATCGTGAACGACGCGCTTTCAAGGAAAGCCTCTACCACACTGTCGCGATACTCCATCTGGGTCTGCATCTCAGCCTCGGAGGCCATGCCCTCCCTGACGGCGGTCGTGAGCGCCTCGAGGTCGGCATAGCCGTCCGGAAGGCCCTGAGCGAACTCATCGGTCAACTCAGGCAGCACCCGCTCCCGCACCTCAGTTATCGTGACGTTAAAAGACGCCTCCTTGCCGACAAGAGAGGCGTCTGTGAAATCTTCGGGGATCTCGAGCGTAAACTCAGTGGGCTGGTCTACTTCGACATTGACGAGTTTGGCCGCGAATCCCGGGACCGGGTAGCGTCCGTCCTCTGCCATGTAGAACGATGACTCCTCGCCCTGCCACCGGCTTTCGCCGTCGATCTCGCTGGTCATGTTTATGACGGCCATGTCGCCAAACTGAGGGGCTCTCTCCACAGTCTCCCATGTGCCGAGGCTCTCACGGATGGCCAGAAGCCGCTCATCCACCTGCTCGTCAGTGACCTCAGAGTCTTCATAGTCGACGCGTATGTCCTCATACGCGCCGAGATCGATCTCAGGTCTGAGGGGCACGACTGCGGTGAACTGGACGGGGTCGAGGTCGAGGTCGTCGATCTTGGGGATTCCGACGGAGTCCAGCTCTTGCTCCTCGATCGCCTTTCCGACAGTTTCGAAGACCATGCTGTCGAGCACTTCGTTCAGCAGGCTCTCGCGGCCCACCATGCTCTCGACGACTCGTCTTGGGGCCTTGCCCTTGCGAAAACCTGGGATGACGATCTGGTTGGCGATGCGCTGGTATCCCCGGTCAAGATATGGACTTAAGTCCTCATCCTCAAGCTCGATGTGGAGTTTCGTCTGATTGTCCACAACTTCATCTTGAGTGATCTTCAATTGGGGCTCCTGGAAACGCAGTTCGTATTCGGTGATTATAGCATAGAGGAGCTTTATTCCAGATTGCAAAACCGCTGATCCGGGCCGCTGGTGCATACACGCCATCTGGTCGGCAGAGCCTGTCCCAGATTAGTAGGCGCCCGCATTTGGAGCGCGGGCATCTTGCCCGCACCCGTTCGTCCTGTTGAAAATCCGCCGTGGCGGGAGCTTGTCGAAGGACGGTTGCCTGTTGAACTGCCTACCAACATGGGACAGTCTCGGTCGGCACGTTCACCTTGACACTCCAAATGTTGTTCTTTACGATTCAGCCAAGAGGATATTCTGACGGGAGCTGAGGATGCCAAGCAGGTACCAGCGCGAAATAGAAGACATCCTCGAGAGGGCAGGCGAGGTTGGGCCCAGGCGTCCCCCGAGACGCCCCTCAAATCGACGCAGTTTCCGCCAGTTGGTCTGGCTCTACGTCAGACAGTCGCTGAGCGGGAACCTGTTCTCCATCTCACCGGGCCGGATTATGCTGCTCGGATTTGTGCTGCTGCTCTCGTTCCTGCTGGTCAGGCCGTTCAGCACCGGAGTCGCGGGCATGCTCGCGTGGGCAGGACTAATCATCTTCATCGTCGGCTACGGCATGGTACTCATTCGGCCGCCGAAGATTGAGAAGCGCTGGCGCGGTCAGTCCGTCGAGTTTGAGCCTTCAGGCGGCTCATGGCTTGACCGGATTCGTCGCAGGATCACGAGGCGATGAGCTTGGTCTGATCCCTCATGCAGCCAGAAACAGGAAGGGCGGGACCGAGTCCCGCCCTTCTCTCTGTAGCCTTTTGTTATCGAGCTATACCGCGCACTCACCCTCGCCGCGCTCCAGGACATACTTCACCGTCTTGTTCCAGTCTATGTACACGTCCAGAGACTCGCGGTTGAGTTCGGGAACTTCCTTGAACTCGGCCAGGACAGGCTCGAACGACTCCGGTCCCACGCGGGCCGCGAAGTCCCTGAATATCTCATCGTCCTGGCGCTCGGACTTGTAGAAGTCGAGAACCTTCTTGAGCGCGTCGGGCATCCGCTTTGCAGGCACCTTGGTCTTGGCCCGCAAACCGATTCGCGTGTCGCCCTCTTCGAAACCTCCGCCAAGGAACAGCTCGTACGCCGGGACCTGTCCGCCCGGACCCTTGGCCGCAGCGCCGTTGAAGCCGATGTCAGCAACGTGGTGCTGTCCGCACCCGTTCGGGCAGCCGCTCATCTTGATGTGCATCTTGCGGATCAGCGGGTCAGCTTCCTTGTCGATGACCGCGACGGCCTCCGCGACCGCTCTACCGAGTCCCATTGAAGAGGTGATACCCAGCTTGCAGCTGTCAGTGCCGGGGCAGGAGACCACGTCGGTTATCTCGAGTGCGCCTGCGTCACCGAAGCCGATCTCCTTCAACTTCGACCACACCTCGAACAGCGCGCCCTCCGGCACCCACCGGATGGCCAGGTTCTGCTGGTGCGTCAGCCTTACTCGCCCCGCGCCGTAAGTGCGGCTCAGGTCCGCAAGCTGGCGGAACTGGTCTGGATTGATGTCGCCGAGTGGCAGCTTGGCGGTCACGGTGTGGTAGCCGCCCTGCTTCTGCGCCTTCACGTTGGTTGAAAGCCAGCGGTCGAACTCAGGATCGGACCCCTTGGCGAAGTCGCCCTGCAGGGACGGCGCGTCCGCCTCTTCATTGTCTATGTACAGCAGCCCGGTTGGATCGAACGAACGCTGCGCCCAGTCTTCCTGTAGCTGCTCTTCGACCAGGTCGCGGTACTCGTCGATACCTATGCGGTCGATCAGGAACTTGACCCGCGCCTTCATCCTGCTGCGCCTGAGCTCGTCCGAGTTGTGGAACACTCTCAGGGCCGCCTCGGTCTTCTTCAGGTACTCGTCAGTGCTGACGAACTCGTACAGCGTGGGCGCGATTCGGGGCATGATAGACGTGCCGCCGCCCATCACCATCTTGAAGCCCTTCTCTCCGTCCTTGATCGCAGGAAGGAATCCAACGTCGTGAATGCCGGTGATCGCGCAGTCGCGCGAGCATCCCGAGAACGCCGTCTTGATCTTCCGGGGCATGGACTGTGTGAACGGGTGCCTCACGAAGTACCTGGAGTACGCCGCAGCGTACGGGGTCACGTCGAACGGCTCTTCAGCACACACACCGGCGATCTCACAGCCGGTCACGTTCCTCACGGTGTTGCCGCACGCCTCTCGCGTGGTAAGCCCGACCGAAGCCAGCAGCCGCATCATCTCTGGAGTGTCCTCCAGGGGTATGTGGTGAAGCTGGATGTTCTCGCGCGTCGTGACGTGCCCCTTGTTGAGAGGCGCGAAGCGCTCAACGATGTCACCCATCATGTCGAGCATGTCAGACGTCATGCCCCCGAACGGGATCTTGATTCGGAACATATGGACGTCGGGCTGGCGCTGCCCATAGACACCCTGGCGGAGCCTGAACGCCATGAAGTCCGTCGGGTCCCAGTTGCCTGACTGGAACCTCTTGACTCCCGCTTCGAACTCCTCGATTTCCGAGGGATAGTAATCAATGATGGGCTTGGTCTGAGTCATTACTCTGAAGTCCTTACTGACTGTTGCGAGTCACCTGAAAATACAAACGTCCCGTTTACGGGACGTGAATCGGGACGGACATCGGTTGCGGTAGCTCCGAGGCTGCCCCTACTGGGGGCTTATACAGATGCAAGTGAAAACACGGCTGTGAAAGCTAGCCATAGCCAGACCAATCTATCAACACGCCGAAGGGGTGTCAACCGAAATCCGTAAAGTTGAGCCTGCATCAACTCAGTTGTCATCCACAGTAGGATCGATTGTCCCCTCTCCCTCCGCGGACCGGGATGGGTATGCAAACCGACAGCCCGTTCGTCCTGAGCTTGTCGAAGGACTCCCCATCCTCGGCACAACCCCGTTGAAAATCAACCAACAAGCCCCCTCTCCTGGGGGAGAGGGCTGGGGTGAGGGCGAAAACCTCGAATACCTGCCCCTGTTAGCTCACTGAGGGACAAGTTCAGGGCCTGCCCCGCCTGACCCGGGGGTGAGGTCGAAACACTTGCCCACCAAACTGACACACCGTCTGCAAAAGTCCCCGAATCGGAGGCCGTACCTGGTGCATCTTACTGGTTACAATAGACGGTAATGACAAAATTCCAGAATCTGGAGCGACACGGGCAATGAATGAGATGACTGTTGTCTCCGACGGAAGGACGTTGGTAAGGAGTTTCCTGGTCCCGGTACTCGTAGCGCTGGGAGCCCTGGCACTCGCGCTTATAGGTGCGCTTGTCGTCGGGGGAGGGGACAGCATCGACGGGATCAACCTCTTCGTGGAGACCCTGTCCGGCAGTTCGGGCACGTTCTTTGGCGAACTGGGGATCGTCGCCCCGCTGGGCTTCGCATTCGGAGCCGGTTTGGCTGCGGCGTTCAATCCATGCGGATTCGCGATGCTGCCCGCTTACATGGGACTCTACATGGGAACAGGTGACGAGGGGGATCGAGTATCCATCCCTCGCCAGCTCGCCAAGGCGCTGCTGGTCGGAGTATCTGTGACAGCCGGTTTCATCCTGCTGTTCGCGGTGGCCGGAGCGGTGATCGGACTCGGAGCCAGGTCGGTCGTCAAGACCATTCTGCCCTGGCTTGGACTGGGCATAGGCATCGTGCTGGTACTGACCGGCGCATGGCTCCTGAGCGGAGGAAAGCTCTACACAGCCCTGGCGCAGCAGGCCGCAGACAGGTTCGGCAACCCGGCGAGCGCAAACGTGAAGGGCTACTTCCTGTTTGGACTGAGTTACGGCATGGCGTCGCTGAGCTGCACCCTGCCGATCTTCCTGTCAGTAATCGGAACGTCGTTTGCGGCCGAGGAGCTGGTCCACTCATTCGCGCAGTTCGTGCTATACGCCCTGGGAATGGGCGCCGTGATACTCGCGCTGACAATCAGCATGGCGGTATTCAGAGGAGCGATGGTCTCCGGCATGAGGAGGGTCATGCCCTACGTACAGCCCGTTGGGACGTGGCTGATGATAGTGGCCGGCACCTACATCGTGTTCTACTGGCTGACCCTCGGAGAGATCCTCCGATAACAGCCAGACTTCCCCTTCCAGGCCGTCGCGGGCACGCCTGCTCGCAAGCCCGCGACGGCTGTTCTCGTAAGGGCTAGGCTTCGTTCCTGACCGTGTTGGTCAGCTTGCCGATGCCGTCAATCTCGACCTCCACGACGTCGCCGTCATGAATGTCGCCGGGAGTTCCGGGAGTGCCTGTCATAATTACGTCGCCCGGGTTGAGCGTGAGCACGCGGGTCACGAACTCGAAGATCTCCGGCACGCCGTACAGGAGGTCGCTGGTCATCTGCTCCTGGTCCACGGCGCCGTTGATGCGCCCCACAAGGTGCAGAGACGACGGATCGAGCCCCGTCACGATGACCGGCCCCAGAGGAGTGAAGGTGTCCGAGGACTTCGCTCGCCACCACGACAGGTCGTTGGCCTGCCAGTTCCGGGCGCTGACGTCGTTGCCACATGTGAACCCGAAAATGTGGTCGAGCGCGTCCGCCGCGCTGACTCGTCGCGACGTCTTGCCGACCACCAGGGCCAGCTCGGCTTCAGGCTGCATGGTGACGTTCTCTTCGAGCGCCTCTCTTGGGATGATGATGTCGTCGTCTGGGCCAATCACGGAAGACGTGGTCTTGAAGAATGGCTCCGGCACGCTGGGAGGCGTCCGGTCCCCGAGGTGGCTGCGGTAGTTCAGGCCGATGGCGATTACCTTGCCCGGCATCACCGGCGAGAGCAATTTAACGTCGTCCATGGGGTGGGTGTTGTCGGTGACGTCGTGGTCCTCGTATGGTGCCGCGGTCAATTCTCGGACTGTGTCGCCTTCGACGACGCCATACGCCACGTCGCCGTTCGCTAGATATCTGGCATACGTAGTCATTTCTTAAACCGGTGCCTCCTGGGAGTGTTTCTTTCGTCGGCGAATCGCCGCTCGCCTAATCGTAACTTACTGGGACATACGAGGCCAATTCGAGGCCATGCCATTGACGACAAGGGGGGAAATGTGTAGTTTTCTGAATTGTCTGCCTTGCGGCGGCAGGCGGTTCGTCGTTTAAGCTATAATGCAATTAACAGAATGGGTCGCGCTGGCGACCGCAACGGAGGGGCCGAATGGCAGTCGATACTCGAACCGAAACTGGAACTTGGAGGGTCAAGGCAGGACTGGCCCAGATGCTCAAGGGCGGCGTCATCATGGATGTCGTTACCGCAGAGCAGGCCAAGATCGCTGAAGACGCGGGAGCCGTCGCCGTGATGGCTCTGGAGCGCGTGCCGTCTGACATCCGCGCAGCCGGTGGCGTTGCCCGAATGTCCGATCCTACCAAGGTCGCCGAAATCGTCGATGCCGTGACGATCCCTGTCATGGCAAAGGCCCGAATCGGCCACTTCGTGGAGGCACAGGTCCTCGAGGCCCTCGGCGTTGACTATGTCGACGAGTCCGAGGTGCTGACACCCGCGGACGAGAACAACCACATCAACAAGCACGACTTCACCGTCCCGTTCGTATGCGGCGCGCGTGACCTTGGTGAGGCCCTCCGCCGGATCGGCGAGGGCGCGGCGATGATCCGCACCAAGGGCGAGGCCGGCTCCGGCAACATCGTCGAGGCCGTTCGCCACGCCCGCAGGGTGCTGGGCGAGATCCGCCGGATCCAGAACATGGGCGACGACGAACTCATGGCTACTGCCCGTGACCTCAGAGCTCCCTACGAGCTCGTCAAGGAAGTCCAGGAGCGCGGCAATCTGCCCGTCGTCAACTTCGCCGCAGGCGGAGTTTCCACACCTGCCGATGCTGGCCTGATGATGCAGCTCGGCGTCGACGGCATCTTCGTCGGATCGGGCATATTCAAGTCCGAGCGTCCCGACCTCATGGCCGACGCCATCGTAAAGGCGACGACGCACTACCAGGACCCGGCAATGATCGCCGATGTCTCCAAGGGTCTTGGCGACGCGATGCCAGGCCTTAGCCTGACAGACATACCTGAGTCCGAGAGACTCGCCACCAGGGGGTGGTAGCACTTGACCACGGTTGGCGTGCTCGCCATTCAGGGTGACTTCGCCGAACATCGTGCAGCGCTGGAAAGTCTGGGAGTCGAGGTCAAAGAGGTCCGGCTCCCAGACCAGCTTGACGATGTCGACGGCCTGATTGTGCCGGGCGGTGAAAGCACCACGATCGTCCAGCTCATAGACATCTACGAGATGCGAGAGAAGCTGCGCGAACGCATCCTGGACGACAGGATGCCGACTTGGGGCACCTGCGCCGGGATGATCGTCATGGCCGGTGAGCTTACCGATCACCGCCCGACTCCCCTCAGCCTGATGGACACGGTCGTCAGCCGAAACGCCTTCGGCCGCCAGGTTGACAGCTTCGAGTCCGACCTCGAGGTGACTGGCATGGAGGGCCCGCCGTACCGGGCGGTATTCATTCGAGCGCCCGTATTCGTCTCAGTCGGCGACAAGGTCGAAGTGCTCGCGAGCCTCGAAGACGGTCGACCCGTCGCGGTACGCCAGGGACACATGCTGGCCACAGCCTTCCACCCCGAGTTGACCGACGACTCCAGAATGCACAAGCTGTTCGTCAACATGGTGGAACAGGACAGCTAGCCCTTCGCAGATCCCCTCTCCCGGAATCATGCAACTGCCCTGATATACTTGGCTGAGAGACTTGGCATACACGTCACACTGCGGAGAGGTCTGACACGAGTCGGCAGCCAGACAGCGCAACTGTAGTACGGCCCATCGGGGCCTTGGACTTGGTGCGCTGCGCAACGGTCGGCTCGAACACGATGGTCGACCATGCGGTCACGATCTCCGGCCTCTTCAGGCCAGGCTCCTTCCGGACAACAGTCATTGGCCTGTCCCGGCGTGGTGTAATGGCCCGCCCCCCTGCTTCATGGGTGGGCGAGTCGCAGGGAGACCTGGTGGGACTGGCCTCCATCCGGCAGCGCTCCGGCCCAAAGAGCTGGGAGCTTTCCCACCTGTATTCGGACTCGTCCTCCGATCAGGCCGTGGTCCGCCTCCTTGAGATGGCTGCAGCCGGAGCAGGGATGAGAGGCGCCGAGAGGGTCTTTCTCAGGGTGCAGTCCGGCAGCCACATCCTTAGGGCAGCCAGACTTGCCGGGTACTTCCCCAGCCACTATGAGACTGTCTTTCGAGGTGCGTCTGGACTGAGAGAGCCGAGCCACAGTCTGTTCGACGCCGACTCTCATCTCAGGCCGCGACGACCGGAAGACGATCACGCACTCTTCAGGCTGTACAACGCGGCGACACCAGTGAAAGTGCGTCAGCTTGTCGGGATGACCTTCGACCAGTGGGCATCGTCACAAGAGCATGGCCCCGGAAGGTCACAGGAAAGCGTTCTGCTGGTGGAGGGAGAGGTTCAGGGCTCGGTACGAACTTCTGCCAGTTTCGGTAGAGGCAGCCTCGACGTTACGCTACATCCCAACTACGACGCACTCACTCGCGAGGTGGTCGAGGCCGGTCTGCGACGACTGAAGGGCGCCCGGACCGTCTATGCCATCGCAGCGGAATACGCGCCTCGGCTCTCTACTGCGCTGGAGGAGTTTGGCTTCGAGGCACAGGGTGAGTACGCCATGCTCGTGAAGTCAGTCGCGCAGCGAGTCACGGAGAGAGTGCCCGGAAGATCGTCACGGGTAGTGGTGGAGTAGACCAGCCTACGAAGACGACAGCCGGAACCGCCACAGGGCGACGATCAGGAAGACCACTCCAAACGCCGGAAGCGCGATTAGCTCCTGCGAGACGTCGCCGAATTCGGCCCCGAACAGCATCAGCTTGTTGAACGCGCCGTTAGCCCAGCCGTGTGGCGTCAGCTTGGCCAGCGACTGCATCCACTCCGGGGTTATGAACAACGGCCACCAGCACCCACCGATTGGCGCGAGGGTTAGCGACACCAGCACTCCGGCAGTGGAGGCCACTTTCACGTCGGTTACGAAGCTGGCAAGCATGACCCCGAACGCTGCCGACGTCACCGCCATCAGTACGGAAACGAGAATCACCGCTCCTGGAGACACTCCCAGGTCTATCCCGAACGCCAGGATCCCGACCGTCCAGAGTACGGCAAGCTGAAGCAGACCCCGGAACGTCACACCGGCGAACTTGCCCACGATGATCGATTCCCGTCGGACCCCATTGGACAGCAGCCGTTCCAGTGTCTGTCCCTGTCGCTCTCGGGCAATGGCCTCCGCGCTCAGGGCAGCCGCGAAGAAGACGAACATCGTCAGATAGGCGGGCAGGGTAAAGTTCGTCGCGCCTACGGGCTCGACTTCGCCTACAGACTCGACCTCGAATGTCACCATGGGACCCTGACGGCCGACGATCGCTTCCGGATCAAACGACAGGGTTCCGTCCTGCGCGGGCGGCGACAGCTCGAAGAGGGCCGACATAGTGACGCTTGCCCTGTCGAGCTCGCCTCCGATGGATGAGGCCAGGCTGTTCAGGGCAGCCTCGACTTCCGGGGAGCTGCTGCCCACAACGACTTCAAGCGTCGTGGGAGCGCCCGCCGAGATGCTCTGTGTGAAGTCCTCAGGGAAGGCGACGAAACCGCCCAGCGTGCCATCTTCGACACCCGCCAGCGCGGCCTGGTAGTCGAGCTGGACGACCCTGTCTGTTTCTGCCGTCAGGTCTTCGATGATCTCAAGGCTGAAACCGCTGGTCTCCTGCGTGGCGATCACCAACTGTAGAGCGTCATCGCTGCCGCCGAGGTCTCCGAGGGCGAGGCTGAATCCAATGATGAACAGGAATGGAAACAGGAACGAGAAGCCGAGGGCGAACTTGTCCTTGAAGAACACCCTGGTGTCCTTGGCCGCCATGAGCAGCGACTGTCGAACTATTACTCCCATGCTATCGGCCTCCGCCTGCCACCCTGAACATCGTCCTGGCTACTACCAGACCGACAGCAGCGACTCCGACAAGCACGGCAATGCCGGTTCCCTGGGCCGCCAGCGTCTGACCGCTTGCCAGCATCCCGAACATGGAATCAATGGCGTAGCGCGTCAGTGTGAACCGCGAGAGCAGGTCCAGTGGCCCGGCGCCGGTCAGGTCGAAGAACGTGCCTCCGAAAATGGTCATGAACATCGTGATGAAGACAGCGGCCCAGATGGCCTGGTCCCTGGTCCTGGCAACTGACCCGATCACCAGTCCCATCGCGCTGACCGCCATTGCTATCAACACCGAGAACACAGTTAGCTCAAGGAAGTCATAGACGTCGCCGATTCTGAGCACGGCGAACGCCAGCGCCAGCAGGATCAGTGCCTGTACGACGGCTCGGAGCACGCCAGCAATGAACTTGCCGGCGAAGAGCTGGTTGACGCCCAGCCGGGTTGTCATGAGTCGCTCCAGTGTGCCGTTTTGTCGCTCTTCGACCAGCGTCTGAGCGTTCATGGTAACCGCGAACATCAGGAACATGATGAGCAACCCTGGCACGAGACGGTCGATGGGTTCTGACCGATCGCCGCCCAGCCATCGAGTCTCCACGCCGACAGATGGACTCTGGCGAGACTCACCAAGAAGGCGCTCCACGACCGAGGCGATTCTCTCCTGGGGAATGTCGGTGTCGCTCAGCGCGTTCCCGACCGTTGATCGAACTCGCGCCTCACTGGCCATCTGCAGCGCGACCGACCTGACGATGGCTTCGACAATCTGACCGGTGTCCCCACCGTTGCCGCGTCTTCTGAACGTGATGGACCCTGGTTCGCCGCTTTTGAGTCCAGCAGAGAAGCCAACAGGAATCACCACCGCGGTGAGAATCGCGGAGCGTTCCAGTGCGCCGTTAGCGTCGTCGAGGGTACGCTCGCGAACGGTGATCTCCTCCAGCGCGTCCAGGCGGTCAATCAGGGCTCGTGCGTGAATACCCTGGTCGAGGTCGACCACATTCGCGGTCGCATGGAACGACGTATCCCCGCCGAACGCCCCGTACATCAGCGCGAATAGCACGATTGGCAGCGCGAGGCTGAAGGCTAGCTCCTGGCTGCTGATGAGGTAGCGTTTCACCTCCAGGAGGGCGATGTGAAGTGGCCGCAGCATGGCGTGTGACCGGGGTCAGTCTCGAAGACTACGGCCCGTGAGCTCCAGGAAGACCGTCTCAAGCGTGACCTCAGCAGGGTCTCCGATCTCCGACTTGAGCTCGTGGGGAGTCCCCATCACGACGATCTGCCCGTGGTCCATGATGGCGAGCCGGTCGCAGAGGCGGTCTGCCTCCTCCATGTAGTGCGTCGTGTACAGGATGGTCATTCCCTCGTCGCGCAGCGCCTCGACGGTGTCGAAGATGTGGTTGCGCGACTGCGGATCGATTCCAACCGTCGGCTCATCCAGGAACAGGAGCTGCGGTCTGCTCATCAGCGAGATGGCGAGGTTTACCCGCCTCTTCATTCCGCCGGAGAAGTTGTCCACCTTGTCCCGCGCGCGGTCCACCAGGCCGACGCGCTCCAGGTTCTGCGTCGCCGCGGCTTTGGCATCCCGTCCAGATAGCCCCGCCATCCTGCCGAAGAAGACCAGGTTGTCGGTCGCAGAGAGTTCAGGATACAGCGCAAGCTCCTGTGGGCAAACGCCGATGATCTGTCGGACCCTGTCGCCCTCGCTCGTGACCGAATTGTCACCGATCGTGATCTCACCGTCGTCAGGACTCAACACAGTGGAAAGCATCCTGATCGTAGTCGTCTTCCCCGCACCGTTAGGCCCGAGCAGTCCGAAGATCTCCTGCCGTCGAATGGCGAAAGACACATCATCGACGGCTGTAAACCCGTCGAATTCCTTACGGAGATGCTGTGCGGTGAGAAAATCGTCGGAGCCGTTCATACCGTCAGCATATTGGAACGGAAAAAGTGGTGTCAAAAGAGCCCGGAGGGGGGAGACTGTATCAGTTTAGTCGTCAGTGATTCCCCCTCACCCTAACCCTCTCCCTCAGGGAGAGGGGACATTCGATCCCACAGTAGGGCACCGACCAAGTTGATACAGGTACCGATGGGTCTCGAGGTCAGTAGTGGAAATCGTTGGGGTCGAAGTCCAGTGGTGGTGGATTTCCGTGTACCTCGCATTCAGGATCAGGGCAGTCCCTGTATGACTCGGCGTAGACCGGGTTCTGGGCTGCCTCGTATGGATCGAAGTTGTCGTCGTAGCACGCCTCGAAGTAATGGAGCCGTTTCTCGTCGATTTCGAGAGGGTCCCAGTCGGGTTCCCTGTAGACTTTGGTTGGGTCCCAAGTTTCAGGCTGTGCCTGCGGCTCTGGCCTGTCCAGCACGGCTGTCTGGGAAGCAACCCTCTCATCGACTGCGGCCTGGAAGCGGGCGCTCTCGGGAGTCATCTGGTTCTGTTTCCGACGGGTGGACCGCCGGGGAGTCGCCGGCTTTGGCGCGCTAGGCAGTGACCTGCCGGGTTCCCGCTTTCGCGGGAATGACGTTGTGCCGAACGCGCGGCTGAGCAGTTCTCTCGCTGCCGAGACGCGGTGTCCGAAGTGGGCGCCCTCGAGCTTGCCCTCCATGACGTCGATCAGGAACATGCAGATGACGCGACCGTCGTCGGTCCTCGCCTTGATGAGGTTCCTGAGTCCC
This sequence comes from uncultured Dehalococcoidia bacterium, assembly GCA_964537915.1. GTDB lineage: Bacteria > Chloroflexota > Dehalococcoidia > Lucifugimonadales > UBA1123 > VXRN01. Next base: position 10,029 of record CAZIDM010000037.1, on the reverse strand, counting down.
TCGTCGATCTCGATCCAGATCCTGTGGCCGTTGTTCTTCTCCGAGTTGTCGGGAGTGTTGTCGGCTATGAAGTCTGGAGCGTCGTCGTGTCCATAGATGGTGAGCAGCCTGGCAGCGGCGAGCCGGTGGGTCAGGGTGGAGCCATCGATGTTGCCGTCCATGACGTCGATGAGGAACCGGGCGATGTTGCGCCCGTCGTCTGTTTTGTCTCTGATGTAGGTGGCTATGGACATGTGCTGTTTGGCAGTTGGCTAAGAGAATATATGTTCTATTCAGAATGTTACGGGATGGGCGCTGGTGGGGTCAAGTGGGTGTGTTGTCGTGGGCCTGTGTTATTCCTTCTGGATCAAACTAAATCGGAATAAGTAGAAAGGGGCTAACCCGGTATGATGAGTGAGAGCGGACGATACTGCCACGCAGTATTTGGCTGTAGCCGCGTCCACGGCAGGAGGCAATAGTGGCAATTACGATTAACACAACCGACGACTTCTTAGAAGCGCTTCGAAGCAACCCCGACTTTCACAACGCAGCCAGGCGGGAGATTCTGACCGAATCCCTCATCGGGCTCCCGGAGGAGATTACGGAGTTCCGAGCGGAAATGTACCAGCGGACCGAACGAATCCAAGGACATCTGAACAACCTGAGGGGGTACGAGGTTGAGCTGAAGATGCCGTCCAATCTCAGGCAGCAGGTCGAGCGCAGGTTTGGCCTGACGAGGGTACGAGGTATCTGGTCCAGCAAGGTCTCCATTCAGCCACCCAGCCGGACAGAGCGATTCAGTTCCGAGGTTGACCGCGGGATCGATAACGGGCTTATTGAGGACAGCCAGGGTGGCAGGCTCCTGGACACCGACATGGTGATAATGGCGCGTCGTGGCGAGACAACAGTCTACGTTCCCGCCGAGGCGTCCGGAGTCGTAAATGACGACGACATTGAACGCGTACGCGACAGCGCTGCATTCCTGCGGCGATTGTATCCCGAGACAGAAGTAATACCTGCTGTTTACGGATACAGCATTGCCGGACCGCAGGCCCGGTTTGCCCGGGCCGATGACATTGCGGGCCTGGAGCAGGTGCATATATTCTTGGACGACTCTGCAATATAAGAGTCCAAGCCAGACCATCCACCACAGCGGTACTCCTGCTGTGGTGGATGTGGCCTGGTGATGGGAGCGTGAACGCGGTAATGAATCTGAAGGGTGGGGGCAATCGCCCTGCGTGTAGGTCACGGTAAGACCCGCCTCGGCGGGCACACGCCCTGAGAAGTGCGAACCCGTCTCGCCACAGCGGACTGGAGTGCGAGTGGTTGAGGGCTGATGGCCCCTAACTATTCATTCCGAAGTCCTTCTAGGTGAATGCCAGCTCCCTCGGGCAAGAGCGAGACCGCGTGACGGTCACCATCGCCCGCAGGGAAATCCGCAAATGGCTGGCGGCGTCAGACGAGGGTATGGAGGTTGAGGAGGCGGTGTCAGAGCTGCTGTGCGGATGATGGCCTGGCGTCCTTCGACAGGCTCAGGACGAGCGTACGTGATGTTCCCCGAATGCGAACCGCGCTGTGAATGCAACCTCTACTCTCGTGAATCCAGACGTGCGCGATGAATTTGCGATTCTACATTGACCCTGTGATGGGTTACCCCCACATCTACGATCATGGAGTCGAGGAGTATGAGGTCGAGGATGTTATCATGGAAGCGGATGAAAACAGGGCTGGACGAGGGAACTCGTTCGTTGCGCTCGGACGGACTCGGGGAGGACGAATTCTTCGCGTAGTTTATGTGCGCGATCCGGAACCTGATAGCGTTTTCGTGATTACCGCTTACGACCTGACTGGCAGGCCGCTCGCTGCTTACCGGCGACGCATGAGAAGGAGAAACAGATGAAGGCCGAGAACCGATTCCCTCCCGGCTGGGACGAGGAGCGTGTCCGCGACGTCCTGGAGCATTATGAATCGCAGACTGAGGAAGAGGCGGTGGCTGAAGACGAGGCGGCTTACCAGGACAATCCTCACTACACCATGATGGAAGTTCCACGCGAGCTGGCCCCGGCCGTTCGAGAGCTCATCTCCAAGCACGACGCTGAGCGCGAAGCTCCGATCGGAGTCGGGGATGACGTTGCTGCGATGGGTGGAAGTCAGGGCGTCAGCCATACACACGACTCGTAGCGGAGAGAAACATGACCACACGCATCAGTCCTGAGCACGACACTCGCGAACTTTCGACCGACGACGTTATGGGGGGAGGACCGCCGCAGATCCTCACCCACGCTCCCGGTCCGGGCGGCTCTGTGCCGTTTACGGAGGACTTCCTGGTCAACGGCGCGTCCGGCGACCACTTTGGGATGACCCAGAACGCCGGCATGGGCTGGAACCCTGTCGAGCTGCTGCGCAAGCAGTTCGTGATTCTCTCCACGGCAGGAGGACTCAGGGAGCCGGACGGGGAGCCGATTGCCCTCGGACTTCATACCGGCCACTTCGAGCTTGCGACGATGGTGCGCGCCGCCGCGCTGGAGCTGCGTGAGCAGAAGGCCATACCGTTCGCGCTGTTCTGCTCCGACCCATGCGACGGTCGCACGCAGGGCACGACCGGGATGCTGGATTCGCTGCCGTACCGCAACGACGCTGCCCAGGTGTTCAGACGACAGGCGAGGTCGCTCCCGACGTCCCGGGGAGTGCTGGGAGTCGCCTCGTGCGACAAGGGCCTTCCAGCCATGATGATGGCCCTCGCAGGGATGCACGACATGCCTGTAGTGGTCGTGCCCGGAGGCGTAACGCTCGCCCCGGAGCATGGCGAAGACACCGGCATGATCCAGTCGATAGGAGCGCGATTCGCACAGGGCGAGGTCACGCTCGAGTACGCGCAGGACATGGGCTGCCGTGCGTGCGCGTCTCCGGGCGGAGGCTGCCAGTTCCTCGGAACTGCCGGTACGTCCCAGGTGGTCGCTGAGTCGCTCGGACTGGCGATCACGCACGGCGCACTGTCTCCATCCGGCACCGGCGCCTGGCTGGACATCGCCAGACGGTCGGCGCGTGCGCTGGTCATGTCCGAGAAGCGGGGCGTTACTTCGCAGGACATCCTGACCGACGTAGCGTTCGAGAACGCGATGGTCGTACACGCGGCGTGCGGCGGCTCGACGAACCTGCTTCTGCACACTCCCGCAATCGCGCACGCTGCAGGTCGGCGGCGCATGGGCGTTGCCGACTGGAACCGGGTCAACAAGGAGACGCCCAGAATCGTGGACGTTCTCCCGAACGGACCTGTGGGGCATCCCACGTCGGTGCTGTACGCATCCGGCGGAGTGCCGGAGGTCATGCTCCACCTGCGACGCATGGGACTGCTCGATACGTCTGTACTCACCGTGACCGGCCAAACCCTGGGCGACAACCTGGACTGGTGGGAGGGCTCCGAACGTCGCCAGCAGGTGCGTACCTACGTCAGAGACGTCACCGGTGTCGACCCGGACAACGTGATTCTTGAACCTGATCGAGCGAGGTCACGCGGTCTCACCAGCACCGTCTGCTTCCCGGCGGGCAACCTTGCCCCCGAGGGTTCGGTCATCAAGAGCACTGCCATCGACCCGACCGTGGTGGACGACGATGGAGTGTACCGCAACACCGGTCCGGCAAGGGTCTTCAGGTCCGAGCGTGCCGCGATAGCCGCGATCAAGAGTCGCGACGAGGACGAGAGGATCAAGGCCGGAGATATCATGGTGCTGACCTGCGGAGGGCCTCTGGGCACCGGCATGGAGGAGGTCTACCAGATCACCGCCGCGCTCAAGCACCTGTCGTACGGTAAGCATGTCGCCCTGATCACAGACGCGCGATTCTCCGGCGTATCGACGGGCGCGTGCATCGGCCACGTCGGACCAGAGGCGCTGGCGGGCGGCCCGCTCGGCAAGGTGCGCGAGGGCGACCTGGTCGAAATCGTAGTCGACCGGAACGACCTTGAGGGCACCATCAACCTTGTGGGAGACAACGGTGTGAACCGTGGCGCCGCGTGGGGCGAGGCCGAACTGGGTCGACGCCCAGACCCTGACGACCTCGAGCCTCATCCGAGCCTGCCTGACGACTCCAGGCTATGGGCCGCGCTTCAGCACGCGTCGGGTGGCACCTGGGGAGGCTGCGTGTTCGACGTCGACGCAATCGTCGAGACGCTCGAATCGGGCAGGCGGGCGCTGGAGTCCGAGAAGGGCTGATACAGACCGGAGTCTTACTCAGCCAGGGGCAGGTCGGGCTGTTCTACCTGGAGATGGCTAGACCTGGAGTAGCACGCAGGCAGCGATGCCAAGTCCGATGAGGGCAGTCACCGCGACATTCACCTGCCACGGCAGGTGGAACGTCGGGCGCTGTTTGTGGCCTCGCACCTGAGCAGAGGAGCGCTCAGCGTTCGGAGCCGGGAGTATCACTACAGGATGAGTCTGACTGGTAATCTGCATCCCGCTAGCCCCCTTCGAACAGTTCAGGTCGGCGTACCCGTTCAGTTAGGACTCAGTTATCCACCTGATCAGAACAGGTTAAGAGGATGGATGATTAGAACCTAACTGCACAAATTAGGGTACGCTAACTCTTCTGGACTGTCAACGCGACGTCGACGGTGCGAGACTGTCCCAAGTTTGTAGGCAGTTCAATAGGCAACCGTCCTTCGACGAGCTCCCGCCACGGCGGATTATCAACAGGACGAACGAATGCGGGCAAGATGCCCGCGCTCCAAATGTGGGTGCCTACTACCTAATCTGGGACAGGTTCCGATGGTTTGTCGACGTTGAAACGCCTGGACAGGGCGATCTCAGAACCGTGCCTTCCCCCGGGGTAGACCGGGAACCGCAGTTGGGGTAAGAACTCAGGCGTGCGGGGACGGCGCCACAAGACTGCCAGGGAAAGCCATGGAATCAGTGTGGCTCGTGGCCGGGGTATGGGATAGAGAAGACACGGCCTCCGCCTGTCGTCACAGGTCGGAGCGGTGTACTTTCCAGCTGCCCAGTTGAGCGACGCGCATCTTATGTGCGCGCCGGCTCATGGTGTATGGAGCAACTCGGTCGGGGGGGCTAAAGAGGGCGGGTTAGGAAGCGGTCTTCCACTCCAGCAGTCTGGCGACCTCGTCAGTGTGGACCTCGGGGTAGGTAACGTGCCCGCAAGCCAGGCAGGCAATGTAGAAGCCCTCGTAGTCGCGACGGATCTGGCGATCCCCGCTGCAGCGGACGCAGGACTTGAAGAGCACAGAATGCTCCCTCAGAGCACTCTGTGCTGTGACTATTTCTCTCATATCGACACGTACTCCTCTAAAGAATCGTGAATACATTATCGCAGAATCGTTAAGAAAATGTTAACAGAACATTAACCCAAGGTTAACAAGCGATTGGAATATGTGATAATCAGTATGCCTCTATGTAAACACCTGCGCAATGCACGGTGCACCATCCAAGCAATGCCGGCCTGGCAGGCATCCAGGTTACTCAGGGCTTCGGGCTCTCCATGAAGACCGTGACGCCCATCTCCTGGTAGTGTTCGCGCAGCTTGTAGTCGTAGTTGCGGAAGCTGATGCGGACGTCCGTGTCTTCGAGCTGCTTGAGCGCGTGGCGCACGCAGTCGTCGACGGTCTGCAGCGGGTGGTGCGGGTGCGCCTCGATGTCGTATGTCAGGTCGGCGGGTCCCCAGGTCAGGCATGTGATTCCAGGCTTGGCGAGCTGGCGCACGTTTGTGACGGCCCGGAGCGTTTCCATCTGGATGCACAGGATGCCGTTGGCGTTCCACCACTCGGCGTACTCCAGCCGGTCTTCACGACCCTCGATTCCGTATCGGGCGGCGCCTCCCCAGCTTCGCTTTGCCACCTGGGGATAGTAGAACCAGTTGATGGCCTCGTCCACCACGGCATCGTCCTCCACCAGCGGCACCTCGATGCCGAGCGGGCCGAGGTCGAGGATATTGCCAACGAGATAGGCATGGCGTGGGTGCTTGATGCGGAACTGCACGGGGATCCCGACCTCATTGGCCGTCTCGCAATACTGTACCAGCCGTTCCTCGTTGTAGGCGGTGTGCTGGGCGTCGGCGTTGATGAAGTCGTAGTCGTCCTTGCTGAGGATGTCCTCCATCTGGCTCTTTGTGGCGTCGATGGGGACAGAGACACCGAGGACGATGTCGCCTCTCACGATCTTATCTTTCAGTGATGTCATGGGGTGCTCCTTACTCCGAATGTGTCTGACTGTGTCAGACCGATACTCTCAGGCATGAAGAACTCGAACCGGTCTCGGTCTTCGTAGCCTTCTATGGTTGCGGGAACGATTCCCGGGTTCTCGAGTGCTGCCCGGACGATGCTCTTGTTGAACTGGTGGATGCCCGATTCTTCGGACAGGAAGTAGTCCACGGACATCCAGCGGCACTCGGCGATCTCTTCTTCTTCTATGGTGATCTCGGTGGAGAGTGCCGAGAGGCGACAGACGAAGTAGATGTCCGACTTGTCGTACCTGTACCCGTGCCAGTGACGGAAACACGCCAGAGACTCGAACCTGGCATGTACTCCGGTCTCCTCGAGCACTTCCCGGACGGCTCCGTCGGCGAGGTGTTCGCCGGGATGCAGCGCCCCGCCGGGCAGCTTGTATCCGGGACCTCGGCTGGGTCCCATGCGGTATCGCTCCACCACGACGAGGATCTCGTCCCGCTCGTTCAGAACGACAGCGCCAGCCCCAATGTAGTGCGTGGCGTAGGGTGGGATGAATGACCCTGGAATGAGCTGGAGCGTCATCAGGACGTATTCGGACTTGGCGTGGTGGTACTCGAACCCGGCCTCCGCGGCCGCAGGCACCAGCGCCGCCCGGTTGATCGGCAGCTCCAGCCAGACCACCTTGTACCCTTCGTCAGTCCAGGTGGAGAGAGACTGTCCAAGCAGTTTTTCGAACTCGCGTGGGTCTTCAGGAAGTGTCTCAGCGTCGGTGATCACTCCCCCAAACTGGTTGGCAGAGAATTTCAGGGTCTCGGTCATCAGCCGTGCCTCACCACCATCTGTACCTCGTTGGAGGGATTGCAAAGTGCCTCGAAAGCCCCCTGGATCTCGTCCAGCGGCAGGAAGCTGGCCTCCGAGACCAGCGGCTCCATCGTCACCTGTCCTGAGCGGATCAGATCGAGGGCGATTCGCCAGTCCTCGGGCTGGGTCCCGAACGACGTCTTGAGGTTGATCTCACGCGCCATCCAGTCGGGAGGCAGCACCGGAGTCTCGTTCCAGACGATTGCGACGAGGACCACCTGGCCGTTTCGTCTCACCATGTTCATGGCCTGGTCGAGGGTCCCCGGCGCGGCTGCGCACTCGAAGACGAGGTCAGGGCCGGTCCCGTCCGTAAGCTCAACCACTCGCTCGATGGCATCCTCTTCCATCGGATTGATGACGGCGTCCGCGCCGAGCCGTCTTGCGGCCTCTGCCCTGGCTGGGGCCGGTTCAGACACGATGACCCTGCTGGCGCCGGCTGCGCGGGCGACCTGCATGCACAGCAGACCTATAGGCCCAGCGCCCAGCACCACGACAGAGTCGCCCAGATTGAGCTGCGAGAGCCGGACGGCATGGACGGTGACCGCGCACGGTTCGCACATCGAGGCCTCTTCGTCGCTCACACCCTCGGGTATGGGGACAGGCTCCCACTCTTCAAGCACGACCTTCTCGGCGTATGCTCTCACACGTGAAGACGTGCCGGAGAACCCTTCCAGACGGTAGTTGAACCGTTCACCGCGGTTGGGACTCCCGGCGCGTACCTCCGGGGGAGGCTCGCCTCCTCCTCCGACCACCCGGTCTCCAACACTCCAGCGCGTGACTCCGTCCCCGACGCTGCTCACGACCCCGGAGTACTCGTGCCCCATCACCGTGCCGGGAGGAGCGATGTCATACAGGAAATGGTGTACGTCGGTACCGCAGATGGCGCAGTAGTTGACGTCGATGACCACCTGGCCTGGCCCCGGTGTGGGATCTGGCATGTCTTCGATTGCGAACTGTTGACCACCCTTGTATACAGCGGCGCGCATGACGGATGCCTCCTGAAGTTGCTGTCGCCTAGATTAACACGAGGACACACCGGTGTCAGGTTTCGCGCAAAGATGGGCGGTTGAGATTTTTCTCTTGGAGACTATAATGAGAATCGCCTGACATTTATCTCGTTGTATAGTCACCGTCCCACGGTCTCTTCTGGAAGGCAGCCCAGATGACGACACAGGCTTCTCAGAATCCCCGTTACGAGGCGGACGAAAATCCGCCGCTTTTTGCTTCTATCGGTTATGGCTTTCAGTTCAGCCTGATCGCCTCCGCAACGCTGCTGGTGACTCCGGTCGTGGTTGCCAAGGCTTCCGGCCAGGGCGACTCCTACCTCGTGTGGATGGTCTTCGCCTCGCTGATAGTCGTTGGCGTATCCACGTTGCTGCAGGTAAAGCGAATTGGGCCGATCGGGGCGGGTGCGGTCCTGCCGATGTTCACTGCCGCCTTCTCCATACCATTCTGCATTTCGGCAGTGGCGGACGGGGGACCGGCGACGCTGATATCGCTGGTGCTCGTCACGGCGGCCATTCAACTCGTCATTTCCAGGTGGCTGTTTCTCCTGAGGCGGCTCGTTACTCCGACACTGGGCGGCACCGTGATGATGATTCTCTCGATCACGCTGGCTTCCGTGGTGCCCAGATTGTTGGATGAGGCATCTGCGGTCGAGCCTGTCGGAGCGCACCTGACGACGTTGGCCACAATAGCGCTGGTAGTCGTGTTCATTCTGCGTGGCCATGCGGTACTGCGACTGTGGGGGCCGGTCATCGGCATCGTCGGAGGTTGCGTGGTTGCCGCGGTGTTCGGCCTGTACAGCGCCGAAATGGTGATAGACGCTCCCTGGGTTGGTCTGCCCAGCCAGTGGCCCGGTTTTGGGTTGGACTTTGGCATCCCGTTCTGGACGCTCCTCCCCGCGTTCCTGTTCCTCGGAATCATCATCTCAATTCAGGCTAACGGAGAGGCCATTACACAGCAGAGGGTCGCATGGCGAGAGGAGCGGGCGGTCGACTTCAGGCAGGTCCAGAGGGCAATGACCGGGGCCGGTGTGACGAACCTCCTGGCTAGCCTCGCAGGCACGGTGCCAAACATCATCAATTCGGGATCAGCATCGTTTGCCCAGACCACCGGTGTGGCTTCGCGTCGAGTTGGGTACTGCATTGGCTTCATATTCATCGCCGTCGCGTTTTTGCCAAAAGTCTCAGGACTGTTGAGCACCATTCCGGGACCGGTTATGGCGGGATACCTGATTGTGATGTCGGGGACGCTGTTCGTCGATGGGGCGCGACTTGTTATCCAGTCGGAGAACAACCGTCAGAGGGTACTGGTGGCCGGAGTCTGCTTCTGGATTGGGGCATCGTTCCAGTTCGGCCTGTTCACAATTCCCGACGTTGGCCCGGTCTGGGGTGCGCTCCTAAGTAGCGGCATAACCACAGGCGGTCTCGCGCTGGTGGTCATGATCCTGTATATGGAGTTCACCAATCCGCGCCACATGCGCTTCAAGTCCAGGCTGGACATAGAGTCCCTGCCCGAGCTGAATGAATTCATCACCAGGTTCGCCAACAGCAGGGGTTGGGGAGAGGCAATGCAGGCACGGCTGAGCGCTGTCGCGGAAGAGACGTTGCTCACTCTTGCGCCGCTGGACCTCACCTCTTTCGACCTGGAGGAAGATGGAGATGAGGAGATCACTGAAGACCGGCAACTCGTCGTGTTGGCATCCAGCCAGGGACAGGTTGCTGACCTGGAGTTCATCGGCGGCGGCGGCGAGGAGAATATCGAAGACCAGGTCCGACAGCTCCAGCAGCTCGACCAGGAGACTCCCATCGAGAATGAGCTGTCGCTAAGGCTGCTTCGCAGCTATGCCTCGTCAGTGGAGCATCACCAGTACCAGGACACCGACATCATAACTGTGCGTGTCGACCTCCCCGAGACTGGATAGTTCAGTTAGGGTCTTTTCGTTTCGAGTGTCACCTGTGTAGTCCGTTCGTGGTGAGCTTGTCGAACCATGAACGGACGGCCCTTCGACAAGC
>CAZIDM010000036.1:10978-24341 GCA_964537915.1 uncultured Dehalococcoidia bacterium | reverse complement strand
ATTACTTATTCATGCGGCCAGTCTTAGTAGTCAGGAGCAGATGCAGATGAAGCGTACGATCACTCTGACAATTGTGCTAGCGGCAGTAGCGTTAATGTCCATTGCGTGCAGCAGCGAGGAAGAGTCCGTACCGGTCAAGCTTGCGCTGGACTGGTACCCAAACGCCAACCACACGGGTCTGTTCATCGCGCAGCAGAAAGGGTACTTCGAGGAAGAGGGACTGGAAGTCACGATGTACACGCCGTCGGACCCGTCGACGGTGCTGCAGACTGTCGCTTCGGGCTCGGACAACTTTGGAATGAACTACCAGCCCGACGTGATCCTGGCACGGAATGAAGACGTGCCGGTCGTGTCGATCGCGGCTGTCGTCCAGCACCCGCTGAACTCGGTGATGGCGCTGGAGTCGTCGGGAATCACAAGGCCATCGCAGCTCGCGGGCAAGAAGGTCGGATATCCCGGGATCCCCACGAACGAGCCGCTGCTGGACACGATGCTCAAGGCAGACGGTGTCGCGGGCGGGCTCGCAGAGGTGGAACTGGTCAACATCGGCTTCAACATCGGCGAGTCGCTGATCTCGGAGAAGGTCGACGCCGCAGTGGGGGCGTACTGGACGCACGAGTCGATCCTGCTTGAGAACCAGGGGCATCCGGTCAACGTGATGAAGATGCAGGACTGGGGCGTGCCCGACTACTACGAGCTGGTGCTGGTAACAAGCGAGGAGTACCTGGAAGAGAACCGGGACGTAGCCGAGAAGTTCGTAAAGGCGATCAAGAGGGGGTTCGAGGACGCGATAAGCGACCCGCAGGCGGGTGTCGACATCCTGGTAGAAGAGAACCCCGACGAGATCGACGAGGCGATCGACAGGCCGGGCGCGGACCTCCTCGTGCCACAGTGGCAACTGCCTGGAGGCGGCGGGTTCGGCACCCAGGAGACCGGCCGATGGGACAGCTTCGTCAACTGGATGAAGGAGCAGGGCATGATAGACAGCGGATTCGTGGCGGCGGACGCTTACGATGCCGGACTGGTGAGGAGTGAGGAGTGAGGGCCTCCCCCTGACCGCCTCGCTGAATGAGCCTTATGCAATCGCCTTATAGGAGCAGGACGACATGTCGCTGATTCAAGAGTTGAGGGAACGCCACGACGACCTGTGGCAGAAGATGACTCATCACCCGTTCGTGGTGGAGATGGGAGACGACACGCTGTCGCTGGAGCGGGGCAGGCGCTACTTCCTACAGGACTACGTGTTCGTGAACGACCTGGTCGCGATGATGAGCATGGGAGTGGCGAAGGCGCCCGACCTGGTGGCCGCCAGCCACCTTCATTCGTTCCTGGCCGGGATTCTCGACCCGCAGGCGGCGGCTGAGAACGAGTTCTTTCTGCGCGCGTTTGACGTGCTGCAGGCAACGGAAGAGGAGTATTCGGCGGTCAGCGCGTCGCCAACCACTCAGGGTTTCGGCGACTTCCTGGTGAGGACCGGAAGCGAGGGCAGCTTCGAGGAGATAGTGACCGTCTGCTACGTCACCGAGGGCATGTACCTTGACTGGGGAACACGGCTCATCGAGCAGGGCAAGCGTCCGTCCAACCCGATCTACCGGCAGTGGATAGACCTGCACGGGCCTGCTGTCCTGGGCCACTTCGTCGGCTGGTGCAAGGAGTACCTGGACTCAACGGACCTCGAATCACAGCGCGCCGGGATAGAGCGCGCGTTCCACACCGCGCTGCGGTACGAATACCTCTTCTGGGAGGCTGCATACAGGGGGGACTCGTGGCCTGACGAGTAGGAATCACGTCCGCGCCCTGCGAACGCGACAAGCGCCGGGGAATCGAGTCCACGCCAGTGGGTTATTGACACTTTCCACTCTTACTCCTACCATACGCTCCATTAGCTATCGGCATTGGATTTCACAATAGAGAGTTCATCGTTGGCGAGGCCAGCGTTGGCGCGTAAACGGGGAATCAAGTCCGAATAGGAAAGAATCGGAGGAGAAAGATCATGCGTCTGAAGGGGATTTTCCTAGTCCTCCCGCTTGTGCTGCTATTTGCGGCACTGGCTCTAGTAGCGTGCAGCACTTCTGAAGAAGAGACGTCTGAGCCAGCGGCTCCGTCGCAGCCTGCACCCGCACCGGCGGCCACGGCAGCTCCGGCGGCTCCCGCTCCGGCAGCGACGGCGGCTCCGGCGGCCACGGCAGCTCCGGCAGCACCGGCTCCGTCAGCTCCTGCCAATGAGACAGGGCTCGTGGGCAAGCTGGAAGGGCCATCGGTCGTAACCGACGAGAGCCAGTTCCCGACGTCGTTCGGAGAGGCGCCACAGTTGGCGGCACTTGTTTCCGCCGGCAAGCTTCCTTCCGTCGAAGAGAGACTGCCTGTTCAGTCGGACCTGATGGTGATCGAGCCGCTTCATGGCACCGGCCAGTATGGCGGCATCCTGCGGCGCGGATTCACCGGCCCTGCCGACAAGTGGAACGGCTATCGCTGCTGCACAGGCCCGGACCACATGCTGTTCTGGGACTACACAGGCAACAACCCCGGCCCGAACGTAATAAAGAGCTGGGAAGTCGCCAACGACGGCCGCGAGTACACTCTGAACCTCCGCGAGGGCATGAAGTGGTCCGACGGCGCCCCGTTCACCGCTGACGACTTCGAGTTCTGGTACGAGCAGCTCTACCTGAACGATGAGCTGGTCCCGACAAAGTCGTCCTGGTTCGCAATCAACGGCAAGCAGGGAACTCTTGAGAAGGTCGACTCGACGACCATCAAGATCACTTTCGAGGACCCCTACTACTTCTTCCTCGACGTCCTGGCAGGCTCGACACACCTGGGCGGACATGCGTACCAGGGTCCGGCCCTGCTCGGCATGGTTGCACCCAAGCACTACCTCGAGCAGTTCATCCCGAGTATCGCGGGTGAGGATGCCGTTCAGGCGATCGTTGACGACGAGGGATACGACAACTGGGTGAACCTCCTCAAGTTCAAGAACGACTGGGCGCTCAACAATGAGCTTCCGGCCATCACCCCCTGGGTGACCGTTACCCCGATCAACTCCGACACCTGGAAGCTGGAGCGCAATCCGTACTACTGGATGGTGGACACGGACGGCAACCAGCTCCCATACATCGACGTTGTGGTCCTGACGCTGGCTGAGGACCTTGAGGTCATCAACCTTCGCGCAATCGCCGGCGAGTACGACTGGCAGGGCAGGCACCTGAACATGGCGAAGGTGCCGCTGTACCTGGAGAACCAGGAGAAGGGCGGCTACAAGCTGCACTTCGACACCCAGGAAGCTGGCGCTGACGCGACGGTCAAGTTCAACCTGGCCTACCAGGATGATCCGTACATCGGCGACCTGTTCCGCAACGTGAACTTCAGGCGCGCGCTCGCCATCGGAATCGACCGAGAGCAGATGAACGAGGTATTCTTCCTCGGCTTCGGAGTTCCGGGCTCGTTCGCCCCTGCACCAACCAACCCGTTCTCTCCAGGACCGGAGTCCGAGTATCGCGGAGTTTGGGGAACATTCGACCCGGACACTGCAAACGAGATGCTTGACCAGATACTTCCGGACAAGGACTCAGACGGGTTCAGGCTTCGCACTGACAACGGCGAGCGGCTGGTGGTAGAAGTCAGCGCCCGAACCGCGCAGTTCATCGAGTTCGTACAGATGGCCGAGATGATCGCGGAGCACTGGGAGAGGTTCCTGGGCGTCAAGACCAACGTGCTGGCGATGGAGCGCAGCCTTGCCGGAACAGTCCAGGCATCAGACGAGAACCAGATTCGCGTCTCCTGGGGTGACGGCAGCGAGCACCTGTTCACCTTCCCCGGCCACGTATTCCCTGCTTTCACGAGCAGCGAGATGGGTTCAGCTATCGGCCTGTGGTTCCAGTCCAACGGTGAGAAGGGCATGGAGCCGCACGATGAGCTGAAGGAAGTGATGTCGCTCTACAAGAAGGCCTTCGGTGTTCCTGAAGCAGAGCGCATCGAGATTGGCAAGCAGATCTGGCGCATCGTCCTCGACCAGGCATGGTCCGTCGGACTGGTCGGCCAGTCCCCCGCTTCGCTGGGTGTAAGGGTCTCGAACGTCGACCTCGGCAACGTGCCCGAGCGGCAGTTCAACAGCCCGGACACCAAGACCCCCGGCATCTCTCGCCTCCAGACCCTCTACTGGATGAGCGCAGAGAATCGTGAGCAGCAGGCTCTGTCGTACGAGTAGAGTAAGCTAGTCGGCTGCGGTGCCGCCGTCTCCCCTGACCTTATTCGGTCCAGGGCGGGGCGGCGGCACCAGACTTTGAATTGACTGAAAGGTCTTACTTTTGATTGCATTCGCCGTCAGGCGTTTCTTTCTAGCCTTACTGACAATCTGGGCGATTTCGATCATTTCGTTCGGGATCATCCAGTTGCCTCCCGGGGACTATGTAACGGCGTACGTTGCGCAGCTCCTGTCCACCGGGACGCAGGTCACGGATGAAGAGGCGGCCAACCTGCGGGAGCAGTACGGGCTCGGCAGTCCGTTCATCGTGCAATACTTCAAGTGGATGAACCAGGTAGTCCAGGGCAACTTCGGGCTGTCAATGGGTTACCAGAGGCCCGTGGGAGACGTCATAGGGGACAGGCTGTGGCTCACCGCAGCCCTCGCCTTTGCGTCAGTTATCTTCACGTGGATATTAGCGATACCAATCGGAATATACTCCGCCGTTAAGCAGTATTCGATCGGTGACTACGCATTTACATTTGTGGGGTTTATTGGGCTAGCTGTGCCCAATTTCCTGCTTGCCCTCGTGCTGATGTACCTGGGGTTCGTGTTCCTCGGGGCGAACATCGGGGGACTGTTCTCGCCAGAGTATGCCGATTCGCCATACAATCTAGCCAAGATTATCGATCTGTTAAATCATCTGTGGCTGCCCGCCATTGTGCTGGCGGTCGCGGGAACGGCGCAGCTTATACGCGTGCTGCGCGCCAACCTTCTTGACGAGCTGCGCAAACCGTACGTCGTTACGGCCCGCGCCAAGGGGCTCTCGGAGTGGCGCGTGGTAATGAAGTACCCAGTGAGGGTCGCGCTCAATCCTCTCATCAGCACCATCGGATACCTGCTGCCGCTCCTGGTCTCGGGAAGCATCATCATCTCCGTAGTGATGAGCCTGCCGACGGTGGGGCCGATGCTGTTAGTGGCGCTGCTGGCGCAGGACATGTTCCTGGCAGGTACGATCATCATGTTAATCGGAGTAATGACCGTAATCGGAACATTCATATCAGACCTTCTTCTGGCCTGGATCGATCCGCGAATCAGACTGGAGGTCACCTGATGGCTCAGGCTCAGGAAGCGATCCCTGGCTCGCGTCAGGACGTCGCGGACGACCAGGTATATGTAGCCTCTCAATGGCAGCTCATGTGGTGGCGGCTGCGGAGGCACCGCCTCGCCATGGGCGCTGGGATCGTTCTCATAATCATGTATCTCATGGTCATCGGGGCGGACTTCCTGGCAACCTCAGACCCGTTCCTGAGTGAAGCGCGGCGGGGTGAGATGCCGCCTCAGCGCGTGCACTTCTTCGACGGATGGAAACCCGACCTGCACGTTAACGCCGTCACCGGTTCTCGAGACCCGAGGACTTTTAAGCGCGTGTACACGTCCGACCCGGACGTGAAGATACCGATACGCTTCTTTGCGAGGGGTTTCGAGTACAATTTCCTCGGCATCATCCCAACTGACAGGCATATACTTGGCGTCGACGCCCCGGCCAAGGCCGAGGAGGTCATCTACATACTCGGGACCGACGTACAGGGTCGTGACGTGTGGTCGCGCCTTATGTACTCGACGCGCATCTCCATGACGATCGGACTCGTCAGCGTAGCGATCAGCCTCTTCCTGGGCGTGCTGCTGGGAGGACTGTCAGGATTCTACGGCGGCTGGATCGACACGATCATCCAGAGGGTCATCGAGATTCTCAGGTCCATTCCGACGATTCCGCTATGGATGGGCATCGCAGCAGCAGTGCCGAGGGACTGGTCGATACTGAAAGTCTACTTTGCGATAACGATCATAATCTCCCTGATCGGCTGGACTACGCTTGCCCGTGAGGTCAGGGGACGATTCCTGTCGCTGCGTGAAGAGGACTTCGTAACGGCAGCCGAAATCGCGGGCGCAAGCCAGATGCGTATCATATTCAGGCACATGGTGCCTTCATTCATCAGCCACATAATCGCGGCCACGACACTGGCTCTGCCTGCGATCATCATAAGCGAGACGTCTCTCAGCTTCCTCGGCCTTGGTCTCAGGCCACCGGCCATAAGCTGGGGGGTCATGCTCCAGCAGGCCCAGAACATCCAGGCGGTGGCTCTCACTCCCTGGCTGCTGGTACCCGCAGTACCGGTGATCGTGGCAGTACTCGCATTCAATTTCCTTGGAGATGGTCTCAGAGATGCAGCAGACCCGTACGGCTAATCCGGCATCCCGGACTGAACGGTCTGGAGAGCCTCTGCTCTCGGTAAGGGACCTCAGGACACACTTCCCTCTCGAAGAGGGAACGGTGGTGGCTGTGGATGGCGCTTCGTTCGACCTGTATCCTGGTCAGACGCTGGGCATCGTCGGCGAGAGCGGGTGCGGCAAGAGCGTCACGGCGAGGTCAATCCTTGGCATCCTGGACAAACCGGGTCATGTCGTCGGAGGAGAGATCCTGTTCAGACGCCAGTCCAGCAACGGCACCGAGGAGGTGCTGGATCTCACTTCGTATGACCCGGACAGCTCGGAGATGCGGGCGATCCGCGGCGGCGAAATCTCGTACGTCTTCCAAGAGCCGATGACCTCGTTCAGCCCAGTGCATACAGTGGGGAACCAGTTGATCGAGGCGATCAGGCTGCACCAGGACATATCAAAGTCCGAGGCGCGCGACATGGCCGTCGAGCTGCTTCGCCACGTGGGCATTCCCCTGCCCGAGCAGAGAGTCGATGAGTACTCCTTCCAGCTCAGTGGAGGGCTGAGGCAGCGCGCGATGATAGCAATGGCTCTCTCGTGCAATCCTCGAATACTGATCGCGGATGAGCCGACAACCGCTCTGGACGTCACGACGCAGTCCCAGATCCTCGACCTGATGATTACCCTGCAGGGCCAGTACGGCATGGCAATCATGCTGATTACCCATGACCTCGGCGTCATAGCTGAGATGGCCGATTACGTGGTGGTGATGTACCTGGGGCGCGTGGTCGAGAGCGCGCCGGTGGACGACATCTTCCACAACCCACAGCATCCGTACACGCGCGCACTGCTCGAGTCCATCCCGCGCATCCAGTCCGATGAGTCACAGGACAGGCTGGCATCAATTACAGGGTCGGTGCCGCATCCTTACGCCAGGCCAAGCGGCTGCCCGTTCAACCCGAGATGCCCGTCGTTCATGGGAGAGGTCTGCGAAAACCAGGCTCCGACGCTGCTTCCATTCGCAAAGAACCACGAGGTCAGCTGCTTCCTGCACCATCCGCCGACGGGAAATGGAAACGGAGGAGGCTAGGCCTTGACTGAAGCGGTTGATACAAACGGTTCGCCAAACACGCTGCTCGAGATCAGCAATCTCCGAAAGTACTTCCCGATCAAGCAGGGCCTCCTGCAGCGCGAGGTCGGTGCGATACGGGCCGTCGACGACGTCAGCTTCAACATCAATGAGGGCGAGACGCTTGGGCTAGTCGGCGAAAGCGGATGCGGCAAGACGACGACGTCGAGGTGCATCCTGCGCGCAGTCGAACCCACCAGCGGCGAGGTGCTGTACAGGTCGGATGACGGATCTGTCATAGACGTGGCGGCAGCTCCCCGAACTCAACTGAGGAGCCTGCGTCGCGAGATGCAGATGATCTTCCAGGACCCGTTCTCATCACTCAATCCGCGCATGACCCTGATGGACATTGTCGGGGAGCCGCTCGTAATCGACGGCATGGGTCGTGGTGAGCGAGAGGACCGTGTGGCCGAACTCCTGGGGCTGGTTGGCCTGCGCCCGGAGTTCATGAGACGCTTCCCACACGCTTTCAGCGGCGGACAGAGACAGCGAATCGGCATCGCCAGGGCGTTGGCGCTGAACCCGCGGCTGATCGTCGCAGACGAGCCTGTCTCTGCGCTCGACGTGTCAGTCCAGGCACAGGTCCTCAACCTGATGATGGACCTGCAGCGCGACCTGGGACTGACGTACCTCTTCGTCGCGCATGACCTGAGCGTCGTCAAGCATATCAGCGACCGTGTTGCGGTCATGTACGTAGGCAAGCTGGTTGAGACGGCGCCGACGGAGGACCTGTTCGCATCTCCCAAGCACCCATACACGGCCGCCCTGCTGTCGTCGGTCCCAGAGCCCGACCCGAGAGTAGAGCGGGAGCGCATGATCCTGCAGGGTGAGGTCGCAAACCCGGCGAACCCACCGTCCGGATGCTACTTCAACCCGCGGTGCCGTTACGCAACCGATCTGTGTCGAACCGAGACACCCGAGTTGAGAGAGCTGGCTCCACAGCACTTCGTGAGCTGCCATCGCGCCGAGGAGCTGGAGCTAGCCGGTGTTATTCCACCGCAGGGGCAACAGGCTGACGGGTGACGTATCCTCGACACTATCCAATCAGAATCGAAGGGATCACTCCGAGGCGACTGCGGCTCATAGTCTCAGTTGGACTGTACGGAGGTGCGCTGGGCGGTGCGGCGCTGCTGGTCAACTTCCTGGCGCGAACCGACCCTCCCCACGTTCCCGAACACATGCCGGTCAACGCAACCGTGCTTCTCTCAGGCGCAGCCGTGTCAGCGTGTGCCATCCTGGCCGTGCTGATGACACTGTGGATGTCCAATCCAAGTGAGCGAGAGAGGGCACGAGGGATATTTGTCTGGCTGATCGCCGGGTTCGGATTCGGCGTCCTTTCGCCCGTCGCAACCGGAGCCGCACTTCCGCTGGCAATGGTGTTGCTGGCAACACAAAACGGGGACCTTCCCTTCTCAGATTTTCTGGTCCACGCGACCTCCGCCGTACTTCAGGCGCCTTCCTCCGCATTCACGCACGGCGTGTTCGGTCTGTTCACAGGGCTGATGGCCGGCGCACTGTTCGCAGTTGGGGCATGGGCGCTGGATTGGACCACCCACTCTTCCACCCCGAAGGTGCCCGGTTACGCGCCATACATCCTTGCCGCAATTCTGAGCATCCTATTCTACGGTGTCGCAGCGTTTGGACCAGTCGAGACACTGGCCCGGTTCGGCTAGCTGGCCGAGGCTTCACGCCGCGAATTCGGTGTGACCCGGGTGGCCGGGCATTCCGAACATGGGACATCCGGTGCATGACCTGGGCTCTCCACATGGAGCTGTCTGCTGCCGGTCGGCCTCAACAGCGGAGGGTAGTCTCTTCTCTTTAGCCTCCGCGCCAAAGAGGTCCATTCTGAGCTGCTTTGCTGTTGGTGGTCGGTAACCGGAGAAGACTATGAACGGCCATGCACGCTTTCGTACGACTCCCATGGCCTGAAGGTCTCTCCACGCGTCGATGCTGTGATGTCTTCGCGTGTCCAGTATCCTCTGCGCGGACTTTGGTCCAACCCCCGGAATTCGCAGCAACTGGTCATGCGTCGCTCGATTGACGTCCATGGGGAATGCATCGAGGTTCTCGACCGCGATGGACGTCTTGGGGTCCTGCTCGAGGGGCAGGTAGCCGTCGTCTGAGAAGGCGAGGTCGAGCTCATCATTGGCGAACCTGTAGACTCGCTTGAGCCAGTCGAACTGGTAGAGGCGATGGCTCCTCGTCATTGGAGTGGCAGGATGCTCCTCAAGCGGCGTGTGGCGCACCGGACGGAACGGGGCATAGTAGATGCGCTTGAGCCGCCACTCGGTGTATAGCTGATCCATCCGCGAGAACACATCGCGGTCGGTCTCGTCGGCGGCGCCCACGACTAGCTGAGTGGCCTGGCCGACTGAACGACCTGTGCGAGCCTCGTTGAGTTTGTCGATCCAACGCATGGGAGCCAGGATGTCGTTCTCGAAGTCCTTCATGTTGCTGAGTTTGCGCATGTGGTCAGTCGTCGGGGTCTCCATGTTAACCGACAGCCGGGTGCCCAGCCCGTGAGCCGCCTCGACCTGGTCAAAGTCCGCGCCGGGCATCACCTTGAGGTGGATGTACCCCTTGAAGCCGTGTCGATTGCGAATCGAGTCAACAACTTTCACCAGCCGCTCGGTCGTCTTCGAGCCGTCTCCGGCGATTCCAGAACTCAGGAAGAGGCCGCTAACCATGCCGCGCTGCTGCGCCTCCATGAAGACCTGGGCAAGCTCGTCGACCTTGAATGCGTACCTCTTCCTGGGGACCCAGTGGCTGTTGGGGCAGTAGGCGCAGTCCATCTTACAGAAATCGGTAAACATGACACGCATCAGGTTGATGAACTTGCCGTTGGGGAGCGATGCACGATAGACGCCGAATGAGGGGTTCTTCCTGGTCTGCGGGTATGGACCCTTGCGGCCGCCTCTCTGTTCGGGTGGGTACAGGATGTCGTCAGTAGCCATTCCGCCGAGGATGGCGAGCTTCTCGTATCGGTCCGGTGAACGCTTGACCAGCATTGGAGTGCACTCTCTGGTTGAGATAGTACATATGTTCTCATAGGAGGGTGATGCTGTCAAGTGTAGGGAGTAGGACGGAGCCTACGCCGATTTGGTGGGCAGTGCTTTCACCCACACCCCAGCCCTCTCCCGTCAAGGGAGAGGGGGCATGCTGGTTGGGGTTTATGGCAAGGGCGATCCGCAAACGTCCCCTATAACGTTTACCCGCCAGACTGGCACAGGGTCAGCAAAACCATGCTACTTAGGTCTGGGCGTGCCTACTAGGGAGAAGTAGGGGCCATTCGGTTGTAGATCTGGATTCTGTGGCGGTTGGCCTCGGTGACGTATACACGGCCCGCGTCGTCGAGCTTTATGGACACTGGCGCCCAGAAGAGGCTTTCGACATGGGCTGATTGCGTATGCGGGTCGTCGCCGTACACGTCGGGCAGGTCGGGCTTCAGATTGGCCGTGGCCCGCGCCGCAGCCTCCTCACGGTTCGTTGCCATGAAATCGCTGGCCCACCTGGACAGGGTCGCCTCGCCCCTCAGAACCTGAATTGCGGCCCCGTCGCCGTCCAGCACCTGCACTCTCTCATTGCCCCAGTCGGACACGTACATGAAGCCACGCTCATCGACGGCAACGCCGGACGGACGCCTGAGCTGCCCGTCGGCTCGTCCTGTCGTACCGTACGACGCGACGAACTCGCCATCTGGAGAGAAGCGTTGGATGCGGTCATTTCCCCAGTCCGCCACGTACACGTCGCCGTTCGGTGCGACCGCCAGGCCCCAGGGCAGCCTTAGCTGACCCTTTGAAGTCCCGGACGACCCGAAACTGTGCAGGAAGTCGCCAGAGGACGTGAACTTCTGGACCCGGCTGTTGTGGGTATCTGCGACGTAGACGTTATCGCGCTCGTCGAAGGCCAACCCTGAAGGCCCGTTGAGCTCGCCGTCAGCAGAGCCGGGGGAGCCCCACCTGAGGGCAAAGCCGCCCTCATAGTCGAAGGCGGAGATACGGTGGGTGTAGTCGTCGGCGACGTAGATCAGCCCCTCGCTGCTCTCAGCCGCGCAGGTTGGTGATACCAGCTGCCCCTCATCGTCTCCCAGGTATCCGAAGGTGCCGTAGTATTCGCTGTCCAGGTCGAGGACCGTGACTCGCACACCGCGCTCACCGGAGTCCCTTGACCTGTTGGGCACGTACATCCGGCCATTCCTGGCGGGCACTGTGTCGGTAGGGTACTCGAAGCCGCGCCCTTCCATAGCGACTATGCCGATGGTGTGACTGTACTCGAGCATGGGACTAGGCAAGCTGGAACTCTCGGGTCGAGGCAGATAGTCTCAGCAGGTTCTCGACGTTCTCGCGACTGCGGTCTACCTCGATGAACCGGATGAGAACGGCCCTGGTCTCGTCATCGACAGAGAATGCCCCCATCTCATCCAGGCAGCGGTCGACAAGCTGCTCGGACGACAGATCATCAAGGTCGTCACGAAGGATTCTGTCGATCATCGCCTTGACGCCGGGCTTATCCGGGTCTCCGAACTGCTCAGACGCGAAGTTGATCCTCTCCAGCAGGGTCCCGGTGTCGATCCACTCAACCCCCTCGTGCCAACCCTCGACACTCGGCGGATTGCTCAGTTCCTGTCCCATCCACACGGTCTGCCGATACCTGGGGATCATGTCCCTGCGCGGCATGTCGAACTCGCCGGTCATCCTGAGAACGCCCACCAGGTACTCCGCAGGGCCTTTGACCTTCTTGAACCGCACGTCCTCCGACTTGAAGAAGTCGGAGTTGAACAGGACTCGCAGGACAGACCTGATGTCGTAACCGCTCTCGAAGTAGGCGTGAACGAGGGTGTCGATAGCTTCAGGGTCCCGTGGAGGCGTGTATGGCCAGGCTGGTACGGGAGGCTCGTCCGCCACGAAGTAGTGGTACAGATGCCTCGATATGAAACGCGCCGTGGACTCCTGCTGGCAGATGATGTCTATGATGTCCTCGCCGTTGAAGTTGCCGCGATGTCCGAGGAAGGTCTTCTCGCCATCGTCGTGGTCTTCAGGGCGATAGGCGAAGTGGTAGGCGATCCGACCGTATGGCCAGTCCGAGTCCCTCTGTGAGCGGACCATCATGTACTCGGTGTTGCCGATGGTCCATCCGGTGAAGGCGCGGGCGCACTCCTTGATGTCGTCCTCGGTGTAGTTGCCGACGCCCATGGAGAAGAGTTCGAGCAGCTCACGCGCCCAGTTCTCGTTGTTCGCGTGGCTGTGGTTCTCCTGGTTGTCCAGCCAGACGATCATCGCCGGATCCCTGGCAAGCCTGACGAGAATGGAGTCGAAGCCGTCCATGCCGTGCCTGCGAAAGGTGTTGATCTGATCGTACAGCACCCTGCCGTTGATGACCTTGGGGACTCCGGTGGCGAATATCCCGTGCCAGAAGAGGGCCATCTTGTCGAGCAGGGGCGCGTTCGTCGTAATCATGCGGTAGACCCAGTTCCGGGAGGAGCCGGGGGCGTTTATCATGCCCGACGCCTCGAGGTCGAAGCGTCTGACCATGTCGTCGCCCAGCCACTCTGTGTCGGGTGGGTCCAGGAGTTCCTCGACGGTCGCCTCGTATCCATTCGCCGCGTACGCCTCAAGCTCTTCGCGGGTGGCGCCGAAACCGGCCCTTCGCATGAGATGGGCGACGAGTTTAAGATCTGTCTGCGACATGGGCTTTCCTGTGCTGGTTTTTCCTACATTACCACAAAGCAGAAGGCGATTCCTTAAGCCAAATTGCCTAGAGACGGATGGTCTGAAAATCCTACAATGGCGGCTGCGTGATTCCCAGAAGGAAGACCCGAAAGAGTCTGTCCCAAG
>CAZIDM010000036.1:0-10933 GCA_964537915.1 uncultured Dehalococcoidia bacterium | reverse complement strand
TCGACAAGCTCCCGCCACGGCGGATTATCAACAGGACGAACGGATGCGGGCAAGATGCCCGCGCTCCGGATGCGGGCGCCTACTTATCTGGGACAGGTTCGACACGAAACCGACACCACAATCCAGGAGAGACGATGACTGCAACAGCCCACTTCACCCCTGCCCTGTTCGAGTTCCTGGCGGAGCTTGCCGACAACAACAACAGGGAGTGGTTCCAGGACAACAAGGAACGGTACGAGCGGGACGTGCGCGATGCCCTTGTCCACTTCGTTTCAGACTTTGGGGACAGGCTCCGGGAGATCAGCCCTTACATGGTCGCGGACCCCAGGTTGAATGGAGGTTCAGTGTTTCGCATCTACAGGGACGTCAGGTTCTCCAAGGACAAGAGCCCTTACAAGACCAATGCAGGAATGCACTTCCGACACGAGGTCGGACGCGAGGTGCATGGCCCCGGTCTGTACCTGCACCTTCAGCCCGGCCAGGTGTTCGCCGCCGCGGGACTCTGGCGTCCCAAGTCCGCGACCATTGGGAAGATCAGAGGAGCCATAGTCGCGAACCCGCGCAGGTGGACGAGCATCGTCAATGAAGATGGGTTCAGCTCGATGTATACACTTGAGGGTGAGTCTTTGAAGCGAGCCCCCAAAGGAGTGGACCCAGACCACCCCCTGATCGATCACCTGAAGCTCAAGTCGTTTGCAGCAACTACCAGCTTCACCCAGGAAGAGGCCTGTTCGTCCGACTTCATCGACACGTACGCGGCCGCCTGCGAGGTTGCCTCGCCTTTCGCGGGGTTCCTGACCACGTCGGTAGGGCTGGACTGGTGATGAACCAGTCAGCCAGGCATGGCTGCCAGCACCGCAGCGCCGATCCCTGAGCCATCGCGAACGTACGCCACGCGCACACGGTCTGCCCTGTCACCGAGCAGGTCGGCAATACCGCGCTCGACCTCGGACTGATAGCCAGGGTATCCCCTGAACAGGCTGCCGTCAGCGGCTACGAGGTGCTCCCTGTTCAAGTCCGGATCGACGTAGGTCGCTGTGGCGACTATCGACATCGCCACCAGTCTTGCTGACCTCGTACCCACACTGGTGCAGATGTCTCTCAGGCGGCGGAGATCGTCTTCGGTCGCATCCGTAACGCCCATGCCGTGAAGCAGGAACCTGGTTGCAGAGAGGTCGGCCGATGTGTCGTAGGCGATGTCGGACAGGTGCTCGGTCGCAAACGCGTACGGCTCCCGGAAGACGCTGATCCCGCTCAGCCAGCCGTTGAATCCCTCGTCCCGGCCGGCCAGTTGCACAACGGCGAGGCGGACAGTCTCGCCGAGATAGCGCCCGGAGATCATCTTCTCAAGCAGCTGGCCCTCTGTGTCTGAGCCTGCATCCAAATCGCGGTCGTAGCGTGTCTGTACTGGTCCGACCTCCGAGAAGTTGCCGCACTCCATGTTGAACAGCATTTCGCCAGGGACGTGATCGACAGCGACGTCCTTGTGGATCATGGAACCCGGGACTGCGACTGCCATGTTGGTGCCCGTGGCGACTATCAGGCCCATGTCGCACCTTGGATCGTGCAGCGCTCCGGCGGCCAGCACGCTAACCGTGTCATTGGCCAGGGCGCCGATCCTCAGGTTGCGTAGGGAGGGATGCGTGCCGGACTCTCGGCGAATCGCGCTCTCCAGCAGGCCAACGACCTCCCGGCCTTCTACGCCTGCAAAGGCGAACTCTTTTGTCCACTTGGTGAGGCGTCCACTGCGAGCGCCTGTCTGCTCCATCGGGAACGCGAAGATGAAGCCGAGGGTGTAGTCCGTCCCTTCATCCAGTAACTCGCCCAGGAAACGCACGACCGGGCTGAACAGGTCGTCGACAGAGCCGCTGGTTGATGAGAGTCGGAAGCCGTCGCTCTTCAGGATCCTGATCGAGCCGTCGGGGCCCATGTTCAGCACGATGGCGCGAACATTGGTGCCGCCAAGGTCCAGGACTACGAAAGTTCCCTTCTCACGTCCAGACGGCATGCCAACGAAGGACGGGTGCATGGCGATCGAGCTGCGTTGACCCGACAGGCCGCGCCCGATCTCGTCCTGAAACGGGGCTATAAGCCCCGCGAGGTCTGCTGCTGGAACTTCGAAGTCAGAGTACACGCCGAGACTCGGCCTCAAACAACCATGATCGGACGGCTCCTAGAGCACGGCCTCGGCCATGCGCTCGAGCTGATCAGACATTTCCTGCTCGGTCTCGCAGAACTCGGGCCGCACAATTACGCGGTCCGCACCCGCGTTCAGGTAGTCCTGCGCATTCTGTCGTTCAGGCGGCTGACCGTAGACGTTGATGGTGATCGAGCTTGGGTCGCGTCCGCGTTCCTCGGCGAGCGCGTCGAGCTGACGCCTGCTGTCCTCGATGATCTCGGGAGTGACGCGATTGGGCAGCCAGCCGTCCCCGACCTCGACGATGCGCTGAAGCACCCTGCGCGCCATTCCGCCAATCAGGATCGGCGGGTGCGGCTTCTGTGCGGGCTTGGGGTACATCTGCACGGGCGGGAAGTCGTAGTAGTTGCCGTGGAACTCGGCCTCGTCCTTGGTCCAGAGCTCCTTGAGCGCCAGAAGTGACTCTCGGGTCTGCGTCCAGCGGTGATCGAAGTCGCCGCCCATTATGGTCGTCTCCTCACGGTGCCAGCCGGTGCCGATTCCAAGGATGAACCGGCCGCCGCTGAACAGGTCGAGGCTGGACACGGCCTTCGCGAGCACGAGGGGGTTGCGCTCCGGGATGAGCGTGATTCCGGTGCCGAGCTTGATCTTGCTCGTCGCGCCCGATGCCTGCGCAAGGGCGATATACGGGTCCGCGAAGTGTGCGTACGTCCACGGAATCACGCCGTCTTCGGAGCCCGGAAATGGGCTTTCCGACTCGACCGGCAACACCGGATGCTCGGCGTACCAGATCGACTCGAATCCAAGCTCCTCAGCCTTGGACGCCATGAACGCGGGGTTGACCTGGTATGCAGGCAGTGGGGTGGATACTCCTATGGTCATGTCCGTCCTCCGAGCTTAGGCTCTTCTTCAAGTGAGTCTATGTGTGAGCTAGGCCAGCGCGCCCATCGGGTCCCAAGGTGGGAGCACAATGGGATCGGTATCGAGGGCTGCCAGAACGTCCCCAGACAGGTAACTGCGGGGAGCGGCTATCTCAAACATGTACTCGTCGAACCACGAGTCGTTCATCAGGAAGAAGCCCTTGTCGCCGACCTTGTCGCCGTAACTGTTCTCCACGCGCCAGCGTCTCGGGACGCCGTCGACCACGTCCACGCCGGTGAAGAGCATGGCGTGCGTCATCTGGGTCTGTCCGTACTGGAGGCGGGTTGCCTTGTCCATGCCGAACTCGGAGCCGTACACGCTCGCGTAGTCGAACAGCTCGGCATCCCAGATGCCAAGGGTGCGATGATTCTGCTTTCCGGTGTCGCAGCCCATCCAGACGGGACGCCCGTCCTCGATCTGGCGCTGGGTTATGTCCTTTATCACCTCTATCGGAACGTTGACGTATCGCACCGCTCGCGCTCCGACGACGTTGCCGAGATACCCGATCGTGTATGACTGGAAGTAGGGGTGATCGGGCCTGGGGTCGTTAACCAGGCAGACCATGTCCCTGAATCCAGGCTTGACGTAGCGCTCTGCGAAGTCCAGAGGAGTGAGCTCGCCGTCCCGGTGGAACTCCCCTTCCCTGTCCCGCCACTGCCAGTCGACAGAGTCGGGAGGATCGCCCAGGTGGATGCTGAGGATTCGATAGACTGCCTTGAGAGTGTCTAACTTGGCCTGGCGCATCGCGTCCAGTCCGGCCTCGTCCTGGTAGAGACTCCGGATCTTCGCTGCTCCCTGTCGCACCTGGTAGTAGAGCATGCTGTTCATCTGGCGAGTGTTGCCTGAGCTCTCAGTCTCGGGCATCGACTCCTTGGGCACGACGCCGTACTTGTCGACGATGTTGATGAACATGTCCCACTGGCCGGCGTCCTCGACAGGGGCGACCATCAGGTGCTGCACGATGCGATCGTCTACGGGCCGGTCCGCGGTCTCGATCACAGACTCCAGAATGTAGTTCGCGCGCTCGACCTTGTCCCAGAACATCATGTAGTTCTGGCTGAACTCGAACTGCTTCACGTTCAGCGAGTCCATGGTGTCCACCCTGAACAGGTTCAGGCCGCTGAACAGCCAGCACCTGCCGGACGCTCCCTGGTGCGTGGGTGACCAGTCATCGAGCACAGTCGAGTATGTGTGGGTAGCGTTTGTGACGATGCGTCGGTCGAGTGCGACTTCGTTGACGTCGCGCTGCGTGACGGTATTTTGCATCAGCCGGTTGCGCGGGTCCGATGCGTAGTCTTCGGACAGGCCTGCCAGATCGTCCGGCGTTAGCGTCTGTCCTGCGTCATGAATCGTGGTCAATTTGCTGTCTCCCCAGGTTAGAGTTCACGATGGACCGTTCTAGCTGACCTTCACGAGCTTCTGCATCGAGCGGAGCTCGCGAGGGGGATCCATCTTGCTGCCGTAGTCGCTCCAGGAGACCTCGGCTACGTAGATATCGCCCTTCGAGTCGACGGCTATGCCGTGCGGGGAGTAGAACCGCCCGCTCTGTGCCCCGTAGCTCTGTCGACCTACGCGCGCGAGCACGTTGCCCTTCGTGTCCATGATGGAGACGCGGGGACCGAGGTCGGTGCCGATGTCGTTGGACCCGATGCCGGAGAAGTACTCACCGATGTAGACCAGCTCCTGTCCAGACCTGTCGTCTATGCAGATCGTTGCCGCACGAGACAGGTTCACCCACTGGGTTTCGAACTTGCCCTCGGGGCTGAATATCTGGATGCGATGGTTCTCGCGGTCGGCCACGTACACCCAGCCCTCGCTGTCTGTAGTGACGTTGTGGACGATGTTGAACTGTCCCTCACCGGTTCCAGATTCGCCCCAGGAGAACAGGTAGTCGCCATCCGGCGTGTACTTGTGCACTCGTGCGTTGGAGTAGCCGTCGGCCACGTAGAACTCGCCGGTGCGGTGGTCGATGGCGACGTGGGCAGGAACGCTGAACGGCTTGCCGCTCATCTTGGGCGCCGGTTCGTGTGCGGTGCCGAGGGTCATCAGCAGCTTGCCGTCGGCGGTGAACTTGCGGACGGTGCTGTCGCCGTTGTCCACGCAGAAGACAGTGTCGTCAGGTGCGATCGTGACTCCGTGTGGGTTGGCGAACACGCCCTCGCCCCACGTGTCGATGATGTCGCCCTCGGTGTCGAAGATGATCATCGGGCAGGTGCCGCGATTGAACACGTAGACGTGGTCCTTGGAGTTGACGTCAACTGACGTACCCTCCTTGTAGACCCAGCCCTCGGGCAGGTTGCCCCAGTTGGTGCCGGACACCTCGTACCTGAAATCGCCCTCGCCCAGTACAACGGGGCCTTCACCTCCACCTTCGTGTCCCTCGTCGCGTATACCAAATTCCCAGTCCTGGTCATGTGTGGTTGTCATGTGTACTCTCCTGTCGGAGTCTCAGTTATTGTTCGTCTTCCTATATTCCTGTTTTCGATTACGCTTTCTCAGTCAGCCCGGCTCGACGAAAGTAAGGATCGACGCGGGGTTGTTTACTAGAATGTTCTGGATCGAGTCCTCGCTGAAGCCTCGACGGCGCATCATGGGGACGATGTGGGCGAGGATGTAGAAGTAGCCGTGGCCGCCATACTTGAGCAGCCTGTGCCTTGAGCAGATGTCATGGGCTATGACGACCTTCTCGCCGTATCCTTCGGAGATCACCCACGCGATGTCATTCAGCTTGGTGCCGTCGTTGGGGTGCTGAATGTCGAGGTTCAACCGGTAGTATGAGCTCTCGCTCCCGAACAGGTCCCACTCGAAGTAGCACCCCGCCTCACCGATGGCCGACAGTGTCGAATGCTCGAACACAGTGCGGTCCAGGTGGCCGATAATAGTGCGGCTGAGATCGGCGCCGGCTCCATCAAGAACTTCGATGATCTGAAGTGGCGATGTCTCGTCGCGACCTGGATGAATCAGGATGGGAGCTCCAGTAGCCCTCTGGGCCTTGGCGGCCGCCCTGACTACCTTGCGCTCGTTGTCAGTCAGGGGCCACGAGCAGCCGACTTCCCCGATGACTCCCGACCGAATGCCGGTGCCGTCGACACCCTCGGTGACGTCGCGGATGATCTGCTCAGCGAGTTGATCTTCGCTGCGTTCGCCGACGTACGAGGGATGGGCAGGGTCAACATAGAATGCCGCGCCCATGATGATGTTAACTCCGGTCGCACGCGAAATCCGTGTGAGTCCATTCGGATCGCGGGAGATGCCAATGCTCGTAGCATCGACCAGCGAGACGCCACCGTACTGCTTGTACAGCGCAGCCTCGTCTATAGCGGTATCTACGTCCAGCAGCCGTGAGTTGTCGTAGTTGGCTGCGTGATGATAACGAATGTACCCCAGCGTCTCCTGGGTCAGTGGCGAATGGAAGATGTCTTTCGCGCTGGCCTCCACCGGCGGCGCCTGGAACAGGACCGATAGGTCGATGAGCAGGTGTTCGTGAGTGAGCGTGGTCCCAAGGTCGCCCGGGTCTACCGGCCCGAGCACCGTCTGAACCATTCCAACAACGTCTGACGATGGCATCTGGAGTCATTCCTGACAGCAAGGTTTGAGCGCATATACTCGCATCGTGGTTGTACACCATTGCCGATGGCAGGTCAAACGGAAGACAGCCAATAATGGAACCTCTACAGTCTGTGTTATCCTCACGCCAGGAGCTTGAATCAGGGGAGCCGCTGTCATGAGAATCCTGCTCGTAGCTACCAACCAGACAGACCGCTTCATGGACCGCATGGTGGTGCGTCCGGTGCCGATCGGGCTCGCGTACATCGCCGCCGCAGTGGACGAAGAACGCCACGAGATGCGTGTGCTGGACCTCATGTTTTCAGACGATGGGCCGGCGGACGTCGGGGAGGCGGTCAGAGACTTCGAGCCAGACCTAGTCGGCCTGTCGATTCGAAATCTCGACAACCAGAGCTACTTCAATCCGGTCTGGAACCTTCCGGGTGTCAGAGACATAGTCGCCCGTATTCGCCAATCAAGCGGCGCGACAATCCTGTGCGGCGGCCCGGCGTTCAGCATCCTGCCAGCCGAGTGCCTGGAGTACGTGGGAGCCGACGTCGGAATCGCCGGAGATGCCGCTGAGGCCTTCGCGACTCTCGTTGACAGGCTCGAATCGGGTGACGACTACACAGACGTCCCCGGGGTCGTCTACCGCAGGGACGGGCAGATCGTCGTTAGCGAGGGCCACTTCACGTCCGACTTCCACAGAGCCCCCAGGCTCGATCTTCTTGACATGAAGAAGTACAACGGATCGGGATTCGGAGTGGGCGTCGTTACCAAGCTGGCGCAGGCGTACTACCAGACGTCGAACGGCGGGTTCGACGGCACCGACTGGAGGATCCGCGAGCCGGACGAGGTAGTTGACGAGATCAGAAATCTGAACACCGACTACGGCATCAACAAGGTCTTCTTCATCGACTCGGGATTCAACATACCGGTCGACAACGCCAAGTCACTCTGTCGAGCAATAATCGACTCCGGACTCAAGATCAGGTGGAACAGCTACATCCGTCCAGGTCACGGTGACGATGAGCTGGTGCATCTGATGAAAGAGTCGGGATGCTCGCTTGCGCTCCTGGCCGAGTCCGGAGGCGGCGGAGACCTTGCCGACAGGCTTGACCGGCTTGGAGTCATGGGACACCTCTTTCAGGAGGCAGGTCTGCCGTTCTCTCTGAACATCAGCTTTGGCTTTGGCGAGCCGGGGGAGAGCAAAGAGACAGTCGACCGGAAGCTCAGCCTCCTCAGACAGGTGGAGCCGTCGTTTGCGGTGCTGAGACTCGGATCGAGAGTTCTTCCAAACACGGCCGCTGCTGAGAAAGCCGTCGACGAGGGGATGGTTGAGTCGGAGTCCGACCTGATTCGGCCAGTCTTCTACATTTCTGAAGAAGTAAGGGACTGGCTGCCCGACAGGCTCAAAGAGGAAGCCGCCAGCCGCCCTCGCTGGAACCTGACCTAAGCAGCCTGCTACAGCCAGAAGTCTCCGAGGTCCGGGGACACTGCCAGGGGCGCGTCAGTGATCTCCTGCACGGCGTCCGCGGTCCAGTCGGGCGCGACCTCCATGAGAAGCAGGCCATCGGGCTCAACGCTGATTACAGCCACGTCAGTCACGATCAGGCTCACGCACTCCTGTGCCGTGAGAGGGAAGTCGCACTCGGAGACGATCTTTGGATTGCCGTTCCGATCTGTGTGTTCCATCGCTACGATAACGCGCCTTGCACCCGCAGCGAGGTCCATGGCTCCGCCAACGTTTCCGATGCCGCGCTCGGGCAGCATCCAGTTGGCGAGATCGCCGCGCTCTGACACCTGCAGGGCACCGAGGACGGTGACGTCGATGTGCCCGCCCCGGATCATGGCAAAGCCCTCGACGGAGTTGAAGAATGCCATGCCGGGGTTCGGCGCGAGGAACTGCCCACCGGCATTGATGAGGTCTATGTCCTCGTCACCGGGTTCGGCCATTGGCCCGTAACCTACGACGCCGCTCTCGCTGTGGTAAACGACGCTGCGACCCTCGGGGATGAACTGCGAACACAGAGTGGGTATTCCGATGCCGAGATTTACGACGTCGCCGTCCTGCAGCTCACGCGCTACGC
Organism: uncultured Dehalococcoidia bacterium; assembly: GCA_964537915.1. Lineage (GTDB taxonomy): Bacteria > Chloroflexota > Dehalococcoidia > Lucifugimonadales > UBA1123 > VXRN01. Next base: position 2,239 of record CAZIDM010000036.1, on the reverse strand, counting down.
GCATCGCAATGATTTCGCGGGGGAATCTCTCTCTATCCATGGCAGTATTCCTCAATGACCCGAAAGTGTTCCGGCTAGCTGATCTTCACGATCCTGTCGACGTAGAGTCCAGGCGTATGCACAGCCCCGGGATCTATCCCGCCCGGCTCCACGACTTCGTCAACCTCCAGCACCACAACGTCGGCGGAGGTCGCCATTACGCCGTTGAAGTTCCTCGACGTCCCCTTGTACTGCGTGTTGCCGAGCGTGTCTGCCCTGTCGGCACGAAGCAGGGCGAAGTCTGCTTTGAGGGCAGTCTCAAGCAGGTACTCGCGGCCGTCGAACTCACGCACTTCCCTGCCATCGGCCATGAGCGTCCCGACTCCAGTGGGCGTGTAGAACGCAGGAATCCCGGCCCCGCCAGCCCTGATCCGCTCGGCCAGTGTGCCCTGCGGGACGACTTCCAGGTCAACCTTGCCCTCAAGATAGGCACTCTCGAACGCCGTCGGTCGAGAGGGTGAGGGCGACACCGGGAACGAAGCGATCACCTTCCTGATCTGCTCGTTCTCCACAAGGACGCCGATGTCTGTGGGCGTGTCACCGGGGATGGTCCCGAAACCGATCACTGACGCGAGCCCCGCTGTATTGGAGATGATCGTCAGCTCACGCGCACCGTGATCTCGCAGGGCACGAATCAGGTTCTGCGGAGTCCCACCGGGGCCAGCAAAGCCGTCGATCATGAGCGTAGCGCCGTCCGGGATGTCAGCAACGGCCTCAGCGAAGGTCGGAACGATCTTATTCACAATACTACTTTCCGTGCGGCAAGGGGCATAGGTCACCTCGTTGGACAGTCGCAGTCCTGACCCGCACTCCCTGGCGAGTACGTTTCCAGAGCATCTAGGAGGTCTCTCGCGATACGAACCGCAAACTCCACTACCTCTCCTACTTGGTATGTATTGCCCGCATATCGCAAACTGGCAGAAAGGCGATAGTCACACTCGGCTCGAAGTTGAGACAACTCCCTCAATCGGCTGGCAATACTTCTGGAAACTGGATCCCGCGACTTACTGAATCGGTCGCCCAGTTCCCTATGTCTCCGGGTGCGAGGAATAGGCTCTTCAGATGGATTCTCACGGAAGTATCGACAACAAGCCTCATGATGCAAGCCATAGTAGAGTCTATTGACCGCAGTACGCTGACGAATTTCGCTACTCTCCTCATTCGCAAGCTCTATACCTAGATCGTAGTAGTTCAGCGGTCTCAAAGATTCGTCGGCACCAGGAATATGTGAATATTTCTGCAGAAATCATCCCATTCACTCTCGGTCCATGTCTTGGATTTTTGAATGAGGTGGCCTTCGAGCTTCCTCTCAATATGTCTAACCAACTCCCAGTCGCCGTCCACCACCAAGTTCAAGCTGAGAACTGGTGAGACTTCTTCGTCGGGATAGTCCAGCGGCAGGACTGCGGCCGACCGCAGCCGATTGTCCGACAACTTCAGAGCTGTACGGTAAATGTAATTCAATGCCTCCTCCCTAAAGGGAGTACGCATTGAAGTGGCCTCTATTGGGATGAATAGGAACACATTGACCCTACCTTCAAGACCACTGGTAGGTCTGGCAGCATTATGCCAAGTCTCCTCAACTTCGCGATCCCAACAGACTAACGCTGGAAGAGCCATGCCTGTGTCCTTATGAACTCCGACTCCCAAGCCGTTCTATCACACACCATGTGAAGCTAATGAGATTACTCTCGTCATCCTTAGTCTTAGCGGACCAATATGCAAGCACTTCTGGAGATCCTTCACTTCTGAGAATTGCTGTCAGCAAGGCGCCTTGGGATCTCGGTAACCCCGGCTGTGATCCTTTGAGAAATGTTACGTCTCTAATGCGCTCTAGTCGTAGCACCACAAAGTTACCCGTTCCCTGAACGTCGTCACCCTCGACACCCACGATCAGGTCGTGCATCAAGAAGACTAGATCGCAATATCCGCCGTCAACTCCGATCTGCGCTTGTGAATCAACCATTAAGTAGTACTGTTCGACATCCAAAGTGTCAACGGTCCGTTTGCACAACTCCCAATACTCAGCGAACTTGACGAGTGAATGCACCAATATAGTCTGCTCAATGACCTGAGGAAAGTTCGAACCGCTATTGACTGTCAAGGCACTAGCTCTATTCACTTGCATCCATTGTCGCGCATCTCACCCAAGAAAGTTCCACGCTATATTCTACATGAGCACTACGGAGCCACCCCAGTT
>CAZIDM010000035.1:4913-26849 GCA_964537915.1 uncultured Dehalococcoidia bacterium | reverse complement strand
CCGACGGCAAGACGGTCATCATCGACGTCCACTCCAACTTCGAGGCCAAGAAGTCCAGGTTCTAGCCCGCCACCGACACACCAGCCCAACCCCTATACCTCCTCCACCTTGAGGGAAAGGAACTCCTTTAACCTCCTCTCCCTTGAGGGAGAGGATTGAGGTGAGGGTGAAAAGCGACCTCTCGGACAGGCAAGAGTAGATAGACAAGCATAGGCAGCAATCAACGAACCCCCTCTCCCTCAGGGAGAGGGTTGGGGTGAGGGGGAAACACAGAGCTTCTCCCAACCTGACTGTCACGTGCGAGGTCAGAAGAGCCTTCTGAGTAACCCTCTCAGAGGTGCCAGATCACGAACCAAAACGGGGCGGCTCCAAGAGCCGCCCCTGTTTCGTAAGAACTGCCGAATTCAGATTCAGATAGAATGCCCTTCCAGCACAAAGTCCTCAGCGAACGGGTTCAGGAACGTCACTCCCTCGATCCGCTGACGGTGCGAGAAGTCTTCAGACAGCACATATGGAACTCCGTTCAACTTGGCTGCTGCCCAGAGCAGACTGTCCCATATCTTAATCTGGTACCGACTGGCTCCTCGGATCGCTTCAAGGACTACCTCTACCGTCGTTTCGAAAACCTTGTAGTTTGAGACGATAGCATGAACAATCAACTCCGCTTCCCTATTCTTGCGCTCGTCCCTCTCCCCACGTGTGAGCCAGGAGAAAGTCTCATTCAGGATCTGAGTGCTGACAGAGCCGATTCCGTTAGCGACGATCTCAGCCAGAACTGCGCGTGCGTGATCGGGCTTCGGTGGATTCTGTTCGGTGACCGCGTATATGAACACGTTCGTATCAATCAGGTAAACGGGCGATACGTTCAGCATACATGCTTTCCCTGTCCCATGGTGGGAGATCTCCGAATAGTTGGCCGTAGTAGCCGCTACGGACCTTATCCATTATCGTGTTCCAGTCAGCACCGGATTCGTACTCTTCCGGCGCATCGCGATGCCGTGGCAAGCCTCGCTCTGACAGCACCTCATCGTAAAGCTCTTCACGAGTTTGCCGAGGCGTATGTTCCACATCCTCTCGTGCAATTCGGCTCTTCATGAACTCAAGCTCTTTCAGCCCGGATTGGCGGTCTTGCGGTCGAGCGGCCTCACTCTTCCCCCTATGATTTCCGCTGTTAAGATAGGAGTTTATCGCAAGCTGAATCAGCTCGTCTTCGCTGATCCCAAGCAGACTGGAGAGTTTCTTGAGACCCTCATCCTGATCAGAATCTATGTAGAATTCTTTCTTTACCTTCTGCGACATCGCATATCACCCCTCAACTGCGACTGCATACCTCAGTGTACATCACCGCAGCTCCTGGAACGCCCCCTCCGTTCGTCCCTCAGCCTGACCACCAGGCCCCGAATTCGCCAGCAGCGTCTCCACCCACTCCTCGAGCTTGTCTTCAGGAATCGCGCCGACCCACCTGCCCTCCACTAATCCCGATGAGCCGATGAAGAACGTCACCGGCAGCCCGATCACGCCGTACTCGACGGTGATCGCCCCGTCAGGGTCAACCCCGTTGGGAAACGTCAGCCCGAACTCGCGCACGTACGCCTCGGCGTCCGCGACTTCATCCTGGATGTCCACGCCGACGAACAGCACGCCGGCGTCCCTGTAGCGCCTCCAGAGACGCTCGAACGACGGCGACTCCTGCCGGCATGGCGGACACCACGACGCCCAGAAGTTGATGACTACCGGCCTCCCCTCATGGTCCGACAGCCGGAACTCGCCGCCCTCCTGCGAGCCTGTCTGACCCGCGTCCAGCAGCCGCATCGCAAAGTCCGGAGCCGGTTTCCCGACCCTCGTCAGCCCGCTTCGACCCGTCGCCGTTGACCTGTTCGACAGCCCGTAGGCCAGCGTCGCAAACAGCGCGAGCACCAGAAGACTGAAGATGACGATTGAGATTATCTTCCAGCGAGTGCCCATCTTGTGTGAACGGCCTTAGGCGCCGCGCCCCCTGCTGTTCTCAGGACGCTTGAGGAACACAGTTGCCACCAATGCGGAGGCTACGAGTACCACACTGACTGTGAACACGTCCCCGATGGCTCCAGAGAGCGAAACCTTCAGCGCGGTCAGAAACTGCTCTGCGGCCTGTGGGTTATCAGCCGCTGCGAACCTCGACTGCAGGTCCGCCAGCGCCGACGGGTCGACGAGCGCCTGCGGGTTCTCCTTCATGGCCTCGATACGCTCCGTAGGGAGCACGCCCCTTGCTGAGTCTGGCAGCGACGCCTCTAACTTCGCGGCGAACCTGTTGGCCATCACCGCACCCAGGAGCGCCAGCCCGAGCATCCCTCCCATGGACCTGTAGAACTGCAGCGCAGAGGTCGCCGTGCCCATAAGCCTGAATGGAACGGAGTTCTGCACGGACAGCGTAAAGGTCGGGAACGTAGCGCCGAGACCGATGCCCATTATCACTATGTATCCCACCGCACGCGTAAACGACGTGTTCTCGTCCATCGTGGATACCAGGAACAGCCCCAACGCCATTGCCGCCACGCCGACGAGTCCGAATGGGCGGTAGCGCAGACCCGTCCTCGCGAGCAGCTGCCCTGAGACGGTCGCTCCGAACACTATCCCCAGCATCATCGGCGTGAGGAAGCTGCCGCTGCTGGTCGCCGATGCTCCCAGTACGCCCTGAAAGAACAGCGGGATGAATATGATTCCCCCGAACATTCCGAAACCTGTCAGGAACGTAACGACCAGGGACACCGACACCATCCGGTTGCGGTAGATCTCCAGCGGCATTATCGGTGAGTCGCTCCTGTACTCAATCGTGACGAACGCCGCGATCATGACCAACCCGAAGACCAGCAGCCCGATAACCTGCGTCGACGCCCATCCATACTGCACGCCGCCCCACGACAGCGCGAGCAGGATTGGAACAACGGCGAGCACCAGCGTGACCATGCCGGCGTAGTCGTGCTTTCGATTCTCCACCTCCGGCCTGATTGCCGGGAACAGGAACGCGATCAGCAGCAGCACAGGGATGCCGATCGGGATGTTGACCAGGAACACCCAGTTCCAGGAGATGTTGTCGGTGATGAAGCCGCCAAGGGTCGGGCCGATGACCGACGACAGGCCAAACACGACCCCGATGAACCCCTGGTACTTGCCCCTCGTCTCGGGCGGGAACAGGTCGGCTATCGCGGTGAAGCTGTTCACCATGATGATCCCGCCGCCCAGTCCCTGGATCGCCCGGAACGCGATCAACTGGTTCATCGATTGGCTCAGACCGGCGAGCACAGACCCGATCAGGAAGACTATGATGCCGGCCACGTAGAAGATCTTGCGCCCGTGAATATCGGTCAGCCGTCCGACGATCGGCACGGCGGTCGTGGACGCCACCAGGTACGCCGTCGTCACCCACGTGAATCGATCGAAGCCGCCCAGGTCGGCAATGATCCGAGGCATGGCGGTCGCGACGATCGTCTGGTCCAGGGAGGCCAGGAACATCGCCAGCAGCACCCCGATCATCGTCAGAATGATCTGACGCTTCGGAAGCTGTATGAAGTCCTGCGCTACCGAGTCATCGGCAACACCGCCTGCCCCGTCACCTGACGCGACAGCGGCTCTACTGGAAGTGTCGTCTCTCACGCTGGGCTCTCGTACAGTGCCATCCTCGCCTCAACCGCCTCCCTCAGAATCAGGGGTATGTATACCGACACTTCGTTCGTCCTGTTGAAAATCCGCCGTGGCGGGAGCTTGTCAAAGATCCCCCAAACCTTCTGGATTCCGGTATTCGCCGGAATAATGGACTCTTCTCTTGGATGTGAAATTCAAGCTGCTGTGAATCTCGGCATCACCTCTTCAGCAAACAGCCTGAGACTCGCCTCGTTGTCCTCCCACGACATCGGCCCGACCCTGAACTGCAGGATCAGACCGCCGATCCCAATCTTCTGCAATCGCTCGATACGCGCTGCCACCGTGTCGGGCGACCCGAATATCATGCTGTTCTCGACCCTGAACCTCGGGTCCGCAAGACCCGTCGTGACCGACGCCATCTCCTCAGCCGTATTCAGCTTGAGCCGAGTCTCGTTTATGTGCTGTCTCCCTGCCACGTGCACCTCGGTTGCAAGCCGCTCGGCGTCCGCGTCATTCTCGGCGACATACATGTTGCGCCAGATCCACGAGTTATCCATCGCCCACTTTACGTGCGCCTCGTCGTATCCACTGTCGCGCATGGCGTCCTGGTAGACGTTGAATCGCCTCGCGGTCTCGTCGTCCGGCTGGACGACCAGCATCAGCGGTCGGCCCTGCTTGCCCATCTCGACCATCGAGTTCTCAGTCGCCACCGCCCGGATCATCGGCGGATGCGGACTCTGGTACACCTTCGGCCTGAGCACTGGCAGTTCGATGTCGAAGTACTCGCCCTTGTGACGGTAGTTCTCCGTCGTCCACGCCTTCGGCAGGATCTCTTCCGACTCCAGGAGCCGTCCCTGCGCCTCAGCGAACGGTATCCCATAGCTTCTGTACTCGTAGAAGTTGTACGCGGTACCCCGTCCTATGCCGAGGATGATCCGACCGTTGCTGATGTTGTCCAGCAGCGAGATCTCTTCGGCCAGCCTGATCGGATGGTGCAGCGCCATCTGCACTGCCGCGAACCCGATCTGCACACGCTCCGTCCGAGCCGCCACCGCCGCCGCGAACGTCACCGGATCGACGTACGCGCACGCCCCATCAATATGGTGCTCACCGAGCCACACAGCGTCGAAACCAAGCTCCTCGGTTAGCTCCGCCTCGCGCAGCGCCTCAGTGACCGCGTCGTAGTCCGAGTCCGGAGTAGGGGAGTGCGGGAATAAAAAGTTACTGAATTTCATAAGACCTTTTCCGTTTCAGGTTGACTAACGTTCCGCTGGTGTCTCAGGAAGGCTCTGGTCAGACGCAGTTCACCATAGTCGAAACCGTCACCAAGATGCTCTTTGATTGGCTTTAGTGGAGCGTCCCCAAGTGCGTCAAAGGCTGTCCTGATCTCTTCTATTCTGGCCTCATCAGGCAGATATGGACTCGGGTCGGAAATCGCGCCGGTCTCGATGAGTTCCGCGATATGACCTTCGATGGTGATGGGGGAGAGCCCTCTGATCTCTGCAATCGACGTCAGCGACTGCCCCTGCCTTGCCAGTTCCCTCGTCTGGGAAAGCGTGTCACTGCCGGAAGCCCTCTTACGCCTCTTGGACGTAGCTCTGGCCCGGACAACAGGGACTTCCTCCAGCCCATTCTCCGACGCGTGACTGCGTATGACCTCCAGGAACTCCGGCCCAAAGTCCTGCATCTTCTTTTGACCAACACCGCTGATCATCAGGAAGCTGTCCTCGCTGTGCGGGTAGTAGTGGGCCATCTCCCTCAGCGGCGCGTCGCCGAATATAACGTACGGAGGCACGCCCAGCTCATCCGACAGTCGCGTCCTGATCTTCCGTAGCTTCTCGAAGAGGACCTGGTCGTACTCCAGGTCTGCGGTCTGACGCGAAGATCTGCCCCGACCGCTGCTCAGCGTCGGCAGACGCATCTCTTCACGATTCCTGAGAAACTCACGCCCTGCAGGAGTTACAGACAACGTCGGATACTCGCCTCCCAGGTCGAGCAGGCCACGGCTCACCAGCAGGGTCATCAACTCCCTCAGCGCAGGAACGGAGTAGTCGTCCACGATTCCGAACACTGACAGGTTGTTGTGCCCAAGCTCCTCGATTCGCTTGATGCTGGATCCTGTTAGCACCTGGGCTATGTAGGTCGACCCGAAGCGCTCCCCCGTACGTATCACTGCCGAGAGTATCTTCTGGGAGATCACCGTCGCGTCGAAAGTGTCCGACAGGCAGTTGTCGCAATTCGCGCAGTTCTCCTGTCCGAAACTCTCACCGAAGTGCCTGAGCAGCACGGAGCGCCGGCAGGATGCGTGCTGGCAGTAGGACACCACCGCGCTCAGCTGCTGCTCAGCTACCATGCGCTGCGTCTCATCCACGATCTGGTCGATCAGGTACCTTTCGCGCTCTCGCTCGCGATGCCCATAGAACAGGATGCACTCAGCTTCAAGCCCATCCCGACCCGCGCGCCCGGACTCCTGGTAGTACCTCTCGATCGAGCGGGGCGTCTCGAAGTGCATGACCAGCCGCACATCCGGCTTGTCTATGCCCATTCCGAAAGCGACCGTCGCCACGATCACACGGACCTCGTCCCTGACGAACCGCTCCTGGTTTCTCGCCCGGACATCGTCGTCGAGCCCCGCATGATAGGGCAGTGCGCTGATGCCGTCTTCGGTCAGGTCGGCGACCATGCTCTCCGTGCCCGATCTAGAGCTTCGATATACGATCACGCTGGCGTCCGGGTTGTCCCTGAGCCAGCCCACAAGCACGTCATACCGGTCACTGTTCGGCAGCACACTGTACCGCAGGTTCGGACGGTCGAAGCTCGCCACGAACCTCGCCGGATCGCGTAGCCCTAGCTGGACCTCTATGTCCTCACGCACCTGCTCCGTTGCCGTCGCGGTCAGAGCAATTAACGGCGTTTCCTGACTCAGACTCCTGAGTACCCGCAGGTTGCGATAGTCCGGCCTGAACTCGTGACCCCACTCCGATATGCAGTGCGCCTCGTCCACGGCGATCAGGCTGATGTCTATCGCGTTCAGGAACTGCTGGAACCCGGGCTGAACGATTCTCTCCGGTGCGACGTAGAGCAGCTTGGTCTCACCGTGGAACGCCGACTTCTGGACCCTGACCTGCTCATCCCGAGGCTGCGTGCTGTTCAGGAAGGCCGCCGGCACCCCGTTCCGCTTGAGCGCGTCCACCTGGTCCTTCATCAGAGCGATCAGCGGAGAGACCACCAGGGTCACGCCCGGAAGCGCGAGCGCCGGAAGCTGGTAACACAGCGACTTTCCCCCGCCCGTGGGCATGAGCACGACGGCATCGCGACCGCCCATCACGGCGGCGATGACATCTTCCTGGAGAGGACGGAACTCGTCGTAGCCGAAGTATCTCTTCAGCAGCACCTGGCTCGGACCGGAGGACTGCGCTGACCCCAAATCGAAAGACGGGACGACATTACTATCGGGAGCGTTCTTCACCAAGCCATTATAGACGACACACTCCAACAGAGACCCCGTGCTCTAAGGGTCAATTACCCCCACTCTCACGGTTTACGGTGGTAGGCGAACCGACAATTCGTTCGTCCTGAGCTTGTCGAAGGACCCCCATTCCCATGGACGCCCTCTCTCACTCCTCACTCCTCATCCCACCATCTCAGCCGCCAGCCTGTCGTACGCCTCCTCAGTAAGAGTCGTGAAGTGCGACACGTGCTCGATCCGCAGCGTCAGGTTGTTACCCAGGTTGAGCATCGAGTAGGTCGAGTTGTAGAACTCCATCGCCGACTCTATCGGGTAATGCCTGCGCCAGTTCTCAGCCCACGGACCCGGCGGATCAGTCTCCACCTCCATCCTGGCGAACTCAGTCTCGACGAACCGCCGTGCCAGCTCGTACATTGGCTCGATCTCGGCATCCGTAGCGTACCCTTCGAGCCCCCTGTTCTTGAACAGGACTATCTGGTAGACCAGCATCCACCAGAACAGCACAACGAGCACCGGGTCGCTCACCCGCTTGGCGTGCTTCTTGAGACCCCAGTCCAGCCTGCGATCGTCGTTCTTGACCAGAAGCTGCTGCAGCGTCTGCCCCGAGGCGTCACAGAGCATGCCCCACAGCCTCGCCCGAGGCGCGTCGAGCCCGTCCACCTCAGCCCTCAGCCGTGCGACAGTAACCACTCCCTCGATGGACTGCCCCAGCCTCCGCCGCCTCTGCCCAGGCATGAACAAGTCCGCAATTCCCATACTTCAGCCTTGGATCCCAATAAACCAACTGCCTAGCTAGAATCCCAACCAATCGCCCCCTCTCCTGGGGGAGAGGGCTGGGGTGAGGGCGAAAGCCTCGAATACCCACCCCCGTGAGAAATTAGGGCCCTGAAGCCTGTTACCTAGACTCCCCGCCCACTCCCCAATTCCTAATCATCCTTAGCAGCAAAATACCCCTCGACATAACCCAGCTGCACCGCCCGAACCAGCGCCGGAGCAATCGCCTGCGGAATCACCGACGCCAACCCGCCCGAGCTCGCCGCCATCCGCACAAAGTTCTCCTCCGCAAGGTTCGCCACAACCGCCACGAACGGCTGGATCCAGTCAGGAGCGTACTGGTCCGCGCCCGAGTTGGGCCTCGACTCCTCCGCAAAGAGCAGCGCGTCCACCGCGCCATCGTCGCCATGCCGCTCCACAAGCATGGCAAGCGCATTCTCATAGTCCATCTCGAACTGCTGAAACGAAAGCTCAGGGTCCGTCACAACAAACCTCTACCTCTAAATTATGGCGCGAAGAATACCAGACTGTGTTATACCTGTACACGACCACACCACCCCAATCTGACAGAGGCAAAAGACCATGACAACAGTAGTAGACACCCCCCTCTCCACTCTCCTCCCCATCGCGGGATGGGACCCGGCCATCGCCTCCGAAGTCGACATACACGGCGGCACGGACCCCCTCCTCCCGACGCCATTTCGTATCACCGAGACCGCCGCAGCGAGCCTCGCGGCAGTAGGACTCGCCGCCTCCGACCTTTGGAAGCTCCGCACCGGACGCACCCAGCAGGTCAGCGTCGACACACGTCACGCCACCGCCTCGCTCCGAAGCAGCAAGTACATGACCATGGACGGCAAGCCCGCTGGCGCAGAGCGTCACCCGATCATGGGTGTCTATCCCGCAAAGGCCGGACGCTGGAGCTACCTCCACTGCAACTTCCCCAACCACCGCGACGCCGCCCTGAAGGTGCTGGGAGTAGAGGAAGAGGACGGGGACGCCGTCCGCCGAGCCGTGGCCAACTGGGACGCCCTCGAACTCGAGGAGGCGATAATTGCCGCCAACGGCGCCGGAGGGATGGTGCGCTCCATGGCCGAGTGGGCCGAGCACCCGCAGTCCGCCGCCGTCGCGTCCCTGCCCCTGCTTGAGATCACGAGGATAGGCGACAGCCCACCTGAACCCCTGCCCGAGGGCTCCAGGCCGCTGTCTGGAGTACGAGTCCTCGACCTCACCCGCGTGCTCGCCGGTCCCACCTGCGCCCGCACCCTCGCCGAGCACGGCGCGGACGTGATGAAGATCACCGCTCCGCATCTGCCCAGCATCGGCGCCCAGGAGTACGACACCGGTCACGGCAAGCTCTCCGCACACCTCGACCTACGCAGCGACGGCGACATGGCGACCATGCGTGAGCTTGTGAGCCAGGCCGACGTCTTCTCACAGGGCTACCGCCCCGGCACTCTCGCATCGAGAGGCCTCTCGCCCGAAGACCTCGCCGCGGTCCGCCCCGGCATCGTGTACATAACCCTTTCGGCATTCGGAAGGGTGGGGCCGTGGTCTCAGCGACGCGGGTTCGACACCGTCGTACAGACCGTCAGCGGAATCACCCACAGACAGGGAGAGCTGTTCCCAGGCGCGGCCCCCGGACCCCAGTTCTATCCCGTATCCGCGATCGACTACATCACCGGCTATCTCATGGCCTTCGGAGCCATGGTCGCGCTGGCCCGGCGCGTACGAGAGGGCGGAAGCTGGCAGGTCCAGATCTCACTCGCACAGACGGGACGCTGGCTCGTCGACCGCGGACAGGTCCCCGAGTCCGAACTACAGGACGTGCCCGAGGACTTCACCCCCGAGGAGATAGCGAGCTGGTCCACATTCACCGACGTCCCCGGAGGCCGCCTCGGACACCTGGCCCCCGTTGTGCAGCTCTCCGAAACCCAGCCCTTCTGGGCCCGCCCATCAGTCCCCCTCGGATACCACCCACCCACATGGCCCAACCGCTCCCAATAGACACTCTCAATGAACCCCCTCTCCCTTGACGGGAGAGGGCTTCAGAACCGTTTGCTCTGCTATCCTCGCTGCGAAACTCACACTGGCGGTAATTCCATTGGATCTCACACAGCACATCCGAGACATCCCTGACTTTCCGACTCAGGGGATACTATTCCGAGACATCACCCCTCTTCTGCACCATCCACCGGCATTTCGATTTGCCGTAGACCAGATTGCCGAGAAGTTCGCCGATGTCAGCCCGGATGCCATCGTCGGAATCGACGCGAGAGGCTTCCTGTTCTCCTCGCCACTGGCCTACAAGCTCGGCGTCCCGCTCGTACCCGTCCGCAAGAAGGGCAAGCTGCCCTACGAGACCACTTCGGTCAGTTACGATCTCGAGTACGGCACCGACTCCATCGAGGTCCACGTCGATGCGATCCAGCCTGGCGACCAGGTGCTGATCGTCGACGATCTCATCGCCACTGGCGGTACGCTGGCTGCCACAGCAGAACTCATCGAGCGCACCGGAGGCGAAGTCGCCGGCGTTGGCGTCGTAATCGAGCTGTCCGACCTGAAAGGCCGCGACCTCCTGAACGGCTACACCGTCAAGTCGCTGCTGACGTATTGATTGAATCTCAATTGACACACCCCATTTAGTCTGAGACTATGAACTTACAGCACCCTTTCAGGGCCATTTTCGCCTCCGGGGCAGAGAGTCGATACGCCTGACCCACCATGCTCTACCGCTCACCTTCAGCTATAGTCACCCACTTCCTGACCGATGTGGACCTCTTCAAGGGCCTCTCTATGCGACACCTTGAGAGGGTCGCCGCGCTGTGCGAGGACCTCGACTTCAAAGAGGGCGACTACCTCGGACACCAGGACGAGCCAGGCGACAGGCTCTGCGTTGTCCGCACCGGCGAGGTGATCGCCACAACCGGCGCCAGGGAGACGTCGCTGGTTGTCAGAACGGTGAGGGCCCACGAGGCGTTCCCCGTCGCGATCTTCTTCAACCCCCCAACCCAGGTCACCACCGCGCGCGCAGCCACAGACGGGTCGGCGTTCGTCATCCCGCGCGTCAGCCTGATGGAGCTGTGCCAGCTTGAGCCGAGGATCGGCCTCCACGTCTTCAGCGCCGCCTGTGGCATTCTGGCGCGAAGGTACCGCTACACCCTCGACAGGCTCGCCGACGTCGTCTCCGGCGTCGACATTACCCCCGCAGGAGACGGCGGCGAGGTATAGCTCGCCCTCCTATTGCCCAACCTGCCGTTACGCTTGACAACATTTGACCAATACCATATCTTGACGCCCATCGAATGAGGCTTTTCTAACAGGAATTACGCTTCTCAGATGTCCCCCAGCAAGACTGGAGGGACTTGTTATTGTCACCAGGTTGAGTGGCTACCAATCTGGCGGAAGGGGGGCACATGGCCAAGCTGCTGGAGGTAAACAATCTCTCCACGTACTTCTTCACCCAGGACGGCATAGTCAAGGCCGTCGACGATATCAGCTATGACCTGGAAGAGGGTGAAGTGCTCGGCGTGGTTGGCGAGAGCGGCTGCGGCAAGAGCGTTCACGCCCTCTCGATAATGCGCCTGGTGCCGACCCCTCCCGGTCGCACAGTTGCGGGAGAGGTCATCTTCGAAGGCGAAAACCTCCTGGAAATGGACGATGCCGAGATGCGCAACATCAGGGGCAACCGCATCGCCATGGTCTTCCAGGAGCCGATGACGTCCCTGAACCCGGTGCTCACCATCGGCCGCCAGCTCACTGAGACCCTGGAACTCCACCAGGGCATGAGCGGCCAGCAGGCCCGGGACAGGGCCGCCGAGCTTCTCCAGACGGTGGGAATACCGGATGCTGCACGCAGGCTGGTCGACTATCCCCACCAGTTCAGCGGCGGAATGAGACAGCGCGTCATGATAGCTATGGCGCTAAGCTGCAACCCCAGGCTGATCATCGCCGACGAACCGACTACCGCTCTCGACGTGACCATCCAGGCCCAGATCCTGGAGCTCATGCAGGAGCTGGCACGCGACTTCGGTACGGCCATGATCATCATCACGCACAACCTTGGTGTGGTCGCGCGCTACGCAGACAACGTAAACGTCATGTACGCTGGCAGGATCATCGAGACGGGCTCCGCCGAGGAGATCTACCACAACCCGAAACATCCTTATACCCTGGCGCTGCTGAATTCGGTACCGCGCCTCGATGCGAACGAGAGAATCAGGCTGGATGCAATCGAGGGCCTTCCCCCGGACCTGGTCAACCTGCCCGCGGGATGCTCTTTCGCCCCTCGTTGCAAGTACGTGTTCGAGCAGTGCCTCGATGAGACTCCATTCCTGACCGAGGCCGCCGAGGCCCACAATTCGGCCTGCTGGAGACATAAAGAACTGCAGCAGATCGCTGGCTTCGCGAACGGATAAGCGAGGCATTCACAAACCGTCACTCCCATGAAAGTGGGAACGAACCAAGGCGAGGCATTCACAAACCGTCACTCCCATGAAGGTGGGAACCAAGGCGAGGCATTCACAAACCGTCATTCCCGCGAAGGCGGGAATCCAGGCGAGGTAGAAGACGACGATGACGACTGAGATGGCGACCAACGGCTCCAGCACGAATGGCGACGCCCCTCTGCTGGAAGTGAAGAACCTGAAGATGTACTTCCCCGTTAACTCGGGGATCATCTTCCAGCGCAAGATCGCCGATGTGAAGGCGGTGGACAACGTCTCCTTCTCCATCAACGAGGGCGAGACTCTCGGACTCGTCGGCGAGAGCGGCTGCGGAAAGACGACCACCGGCAGGGCTATCCTCCAGCTCTATAAGCCGACTGACGGCGACGTGGTGTTCGAGGGAACTCGACTCAACGACCTCGATGGTGGAAGCATGAGGGCCATGCGCAGGAAGATGCAGATCATCTTCCAGGATCCCTACGGCTCGCTGAACCCCCGCATGACTTGCGGCGACATCGTCGGCGAACCGCTCATCGTCCACAAGCTCACGTCCTCAAAGGGCGAGTACAGGGACAGGGTCTCCGAGCTTCTACAGGTAGTGGGCCTCAACCCATACATGGCGGACAGGTACCCCCACGAGTTCAGCGGCGGCCAGCGCCAGCGCATCGGAATCGCCCGCGCCCTCGCGGTCAACCCCAGCTTCATCGTATGCGACGAGCCCGTATCGGCCCTGGACGTGTCGATTCAGGCACAGGTCATCAACCTGCTCGAAGATCTGCAGGAGCAGTTCGGACTCACATACCTGTTCATTGCGCACGACCTCTCGGTCGTCCGGCACATCTCCGATCGTGTCGCGGTCATGTACCTCGGCCACATCGTCGAGATCGCCGACCGCAACGAGCTGTATGAGAACCCGCTGCACCCATACACCCGCGCGCTCCTCTCGGCGGTTCCGATTCCCGATCCGATGATCGAGGCACAGAGAGAGCGGATCATCCTGACTGGCGACGTTCCAAGCCCGATCGCACCGCCTCCAGGCTGCGTGTTCCACACGCGCTGCCCGGTCATGGTGGAAGACTGCCAGCTTGAGATGCCCGAACTGCGCGAGGTGTCCCCAGGACACTGGGTAGCCTGCATCCAGGTAGAAGGCTGGGAGACAGCCCGCAGCTTCTAGTCCGCAGACCGCCGCAACCCCTCCATCTCAACCGCGAACCACAGCGCGAGGTTCCCCGTGCGGTCGTCCTGATCGAACTCAGCCGCCCGGTCTATGTAGAACCGCCTGTCGTCGACCGCGCCCGTACCCGTGCACCCGTCCACGACAGCGCCGTCGACGCTGATCCGCTCCGACGCCGACCTCCACAGGCTCTCGGCGAAGTCCCTGTACGACTCGTCCAGCCACCCGACACGCAGACCCCTGGCCACCGCGTAGCCGGTCATGCACACTGCCGTCAGCTCCTGGTATGTGCCCGGGAAGTCCAGTAGCTGCGAGAACATCCCCGACGGCCGCTGAAGCCCGCGCAGCGCGTCCAGGTGACGCGTGTGCATGTCGATCAGCGCATCCCGTCCCGGATGGGACTCCGGCAGCCGGGTCAGCGTCTCCGCATACCCCATCGCCGCGAACCCGTTGCCACGGCCCCAGTAGTAGGGCACCGACCGGCAGTGCATGAACAGCCCATCGTCCTGCTGGATGTTTGCGTTCAGCAGGAACTCGGCCTGGATGTCCATGTAGCTCGCGTCGCCGGTTAGCCCGAACGCCCTGCCCATCAGCGCGCCGGAGAAGAAGAAGTCCTCGGTGCGATAGTCCGGGTCGCAGGGCGGAGGCGGCACACCGGGGTCGTTCCCTCGATACAGGTCTGCCGTCTCGATCAGCAGGTCGCGATATCGCTCGTCGTCCGTCACCTCGAACATCTCATCGCACCAGACCAGCCCTGCGTGGTTCGCCCCGCCGTCCGACTCGCCAAACCACGGCTTCGAGCCAGACGTGTATGGCTCCACCAGCGAGGCGACACCCTGCGCGTACTTGTCGGCCTCACCCGTCAGCGCGCCGTACCTCAGCCGCCCGCTGATCGAGACGCCTTTTGTGTAGATGACCGGGTCGAGGTCATCCCCATAGCGCTCTACCAGCGACGCGGCAACCTCCAGCGGCGACCTGCCCCTGCGCCTGACAAGCTCCGATCTCGCCTGCGATGCGACTGGAGTGTCCAGACCGATCAACGCGCTCCACAGCTTCTGCAACTCACCCGCGACTTCACCCACCGGAGCCGTGAGCCTGACGCCCGGCACCTGTCCGAGATCGTTTGGAGTACCACGAGACAACGCCGACAGCAGGCTGGAGTCTTCAGCCATGGTCTGAGCGCCCAGCGCGTCCGCCACCGCTGACGACACTCCCGCGCACTCCCAGGAAACGCCCTCACCGGCTCGCACTTCGATCACGAGGTCCGGAGCCATGAACCCGATGTACCTCCACAGGTAGCGGGCCTCCAGGTCGGTCTCGTGGTTGAAGTAGCCGCCCTCCGGCGGATAGCCGACAGAGGGATTGCCACCCGCTCCGTTCCCTGGACCGGCTACGAGCTCCATACCATCGGGATTCGCGCACGGTATCGCGCTCAACGCCACCCGGTTCCTGAGCACCCGGCTCGACGCATACGAACGAAGGGCCGAGACCGCAGCATCCACATCGTCGGACAACCCAGACAGTCCCCCAACGAGCAGCACCCGGTGCCGGTCCGAGTCATCGAGATAAGCATCCCGATGTACAAGCGACCCAATCTGAGTATCCCGCCGGGTAACCCCAGCCCCGTCCCGAGCCCAAGGCACCCCAGACCCAGCAACCACCGCCTCGATCTGTTCCACAAATGACAATGTCAAAATCAACTCCTATTCATCCAACTAACCCCCTCTCCCTGAGGGCTGATCACAAACCGTCATTCCCGCGAAAGCGGGAATCCAGGAGCGGGGTGTCCTTCGACAAGCTCCCGCCACGGCGGATTTTCAACAGGACGAACGATTTACATACCCCTGTCAGCTCCCTGAGGGTGAGGGGGAAAACCACGAGAACAACCTTCATCAGCCTGCCCCATCCAAATCGCTAACCCATTCAACCACAACCCCCAAACCTCTCCACCCTGTACGGCTCCAGGATATCCACCCGCGCCCCATCCAGTATCTCCATAGTAGCCAGCTCACCCACCAGCGGCCCCAGCGTAATCCCACTGTGCATCAGCGCGATGTACATGTTCGACACGGCCTCCGCATACCCAAGCACCGGCATACCATCCACCGGCATCGGCCTGTACCCGACAGGCACAGGAACCGGCGTGGCCGACTTCAACTCGGGCAGGTACGTCGACGCCCGCTCCAGTATCCGCGCAGCGTGCTCAGGCGAGTCGTCGCGCGCCAGGCTCTCCTGCGTGCCCTCTCCCATCAGCACGACTCCATCGGTACCCTGGCGGACGTGCACCTCCTGGTCCCCCGATCCGACCGGAGGGCCATACAGCGCAGCCACGTTCCTGAGCACCGGCGGCATCGGACTCGTGCTGACGACCACCCCGGGACTCTCCTCCTGCGGCACATGTACCCCTGCCATTGACGCAAGCTCAGTGGTACCGACACCCGCCGCCAGCACGACCGCATCGCACTCCACCAAGTCGTCGGAAAGCTGGACCGATGCGACCCTCCCGGCCTGCATGTCCAATCCGGTGACAGGACTGCCGGACACGACCCTACCGCCCATCTCCTTGACACGCCGAGCGCAGACCTGCGCTGCGAGCGTACCCGGCACGTGTCCATCGTTGTCGCTGATCGCAGCCGCCTTCACCGGCCCAGGCTTGAGCCCAGGCTCCAGCCGCATCATCTCGTCCTCGTCGATCATCCTCGCGACGTAGCCCCACGACTGCAGCCTCGCGACGTTCTGCCTCAGCGATTCGGCATCCTCGTCCGTAGCCGTCCACGTGAGCTGACCGCCCCATCGAAGTCCGATGTCAGCGTCGAGCAGACGCGCGAACCTGTCCCAGGTATCGAGCGACCGGCGATTCAGACCGCCGTAGCCCCTCGGCTCCTTGCCGAAGCCGTTTATCCAGGCAAACGAGTGGCTCGTCGCCCCCATGCCGACCTCACCCGCGTCGATCAGCGTAACGTCCGCCCCCCTTCGGGCAAGATAAAAGGCGATCGCCCCACCAACGATTCCGGCGCCAACTACAGCAACACGCATACTACCAACACCCCCTAAGTTTCCGGCCCCAGTTTACCCCAAGCAATCAGCATAAGTCCCTGACATATACTCAACGAAGGAGCTTACAGAGGTACCCTTTTGCACTCCGTCGTTCCGGCGAAGGCCGGAACCCAGAGTCCCGGAACTAACTGCCTCGCCTGCCAACGAGCGGACCGGATATTCTCTCACTCCTAACTCCTCTCCACTCACTCCTCAACAGGTGCGCCCCACGAACACCCCGGGCGCGAGTGATATAATCTGCCCAACTTTCAACCAAGAGGTACACGCAATGATCTCCATCTTCGTAACCATCCGCATCAAAGACGGCTACGCCGACGAGTTCAGAGAGGCCAGCTTCGGCGACGCCCAGGGCTCCGTCCGCGACGAGCCCGGCTGCTTCCGATTCGACATCCTCCAGAACGACGAGGACTCCAACCTCTTCCACCTCTACGAGGTCTACGCCGACTCAGCCGCGCTCGACGCCCACCGCGAGGCTCCCCACTATAAGAAGTGGCGCTCCTCAGTTGAGCACATGTTCGACGGCGACATCCAGCGCGTCGCGATGACCACCATCTTCCCCTCCGACGAAGGCTGGCGCGCCCAGAAACCCCACCTCCTCAACTGGTAATCTAGCTCCGGGGAAGCTCAGTCCCCCCGTCGTTCCGGCGAAGGCCGGAACCCAGAGGCATACCACCCGCCTCGTTACGGCGCGACACGCCATCAGCCAACACACCCCCTCTCCCTTGACGGGAGAGGGCTGGGGTGAGGCTGAAAACGCGATTCGCCCGTAACGCTCTCCAACAAAAAAACTCCCAAAACACCTGCCCATTTCCATACCCCGCGACCTAAAATCCTCCACTGTGCGGAGACCCGCACAATCACCAGGAGGTCGCAGTGAATGGGAACAGCGCATGAGATCAAGAGCGGCGACGTAGCCGTGCTCGTCGGTACCCGCAAGGGAGGATTCATACTCTCATCGGACATGACCCGCCGCGCTTGGTCCCTCTCAGGCCCATTCAACGACCACGGCGACGTGTTCCACATGGTGTACGACTCCAGGAACGGCGGTACCGTAGTATCCGCCGTCAACTCCATGTTCTGGGGAGCCAACGTCCAGCTCAGCCACGACTGGGGCGCGACGTGGTCCGACGCCGAACGCAACCCGCGGATGAGCGACGGCAGCGACCGCACGCTCGATCGCCTGTGGCACGTCGAGCCGGGCAGGGAGGACGAGCCAGGCGTCATGTACGCGGGCGGCGCACCGGCCTCTCTGTTCCGAAGCATGGACTGGGGCCGTACGTGGGACCAGTGGTCGACCCTGACTCTCCACCCGACGTGCGACCTCTGGGAGCCCGGACTAGGCGGCCTGTGTCTTCACAGCATGGTGCTCGACCCCCGCTCGACCGCCCGCATGTGGGTCGGCATATCGGCAGTCGGTGTGATGACCACCGAGGACGCAGGAGAGTCCTGGGACCCGGTCAACAGCGGTGTGAGGGCCGACTTCCTGCCCGACCCGTTTCCCGAATTCGGCCAGTGCACCCACAAGCTGCTTTCGCCCGCCTCTATGCCTGACAGGCTCTACCAGCAGAACCACTGCGGCTTCTTCAGATCAGACAACGGTGGACAGGACTGGCTCGACCTCTCAGACGGACTGCCGTCCAGGTTCGGCTTCGTACTCGGCCTGCACCCGGACGACCCCGACACCATCTACGTCCTCCCCGAGGACAAGTCGACCATCGAGGCCCCCGGAGGCGACGTCCGCTACGTATCCCACGCGAAGATGCGGGTCTTCAGAAGCCGGAACGCCGGCGAGGACTGGGAACCTCTCACCAACGGACTCCCGCAGGAGAACGCATACCTCCACGTTATGCGCGAGGGAATGGCCACCGACACCCTCGACCCCTGCGGCATCTACATCGGCACCAGCGCCGGCCAGATCTTCCACAGCCGAGACGAAGGCAACACCTGGGATCTAATGATCGACTACCTCCCCCCAATCAACTCCATAGAAGTCGCGATAGCAAAGTAACTAACCCGTCGTTCCGGCGAAGGCCGGAACCCAGAGGCAGACCACATACCTGGTTCTGGGGCGACATGCCGAACGGCAACCCAGCAAACCCCCTCTCCCTTGACGGGAGAGGACAGGAGCCTGCCCCGGATCTGATCCGGGGGTGAGGGCGAAAAGGTCCGATTCCAACCCACCTCGCCACACCAACCACCACCCGCCATTCCCGCGAAAGCGGGAATCCAGGGGTGGGGGTGAAAGACCCCCTACGTTCTCCCGAACTCCCGCTCCAGCTGCCCCGAACTCATGTGAATCATCGTCGGACGCCCATGCGGGCACGAGTTAGGCTGAGCGCACGCCTCAAGCTGACGCACCAGCTCCTGCATCTCCTCCTGCGTCATTACCTTGCCCGCTCGAATCGCCCCGTGACATGCGATCGAGTAAGCAGCCCGCTCCTCCCACGTCTCGAATCCGCCACCGTCCTGCATCAGGTCCAGCACGTCCGTCAGCGCAGACTCGTGGTCCATGTCGACCAGCAGCGCCGGGACCGCCCTGACGACCACCGACGTCCCTCCGAAAGGTTCGAGGACGAACCCCATCCCCGCGATGACCTCCGACTGCGATGTGACCAGCTCGAATGCGGCATCGTCCAGCTCGACGACCGTCGGCTCCAGCAGGCTCTGGACGTCAGGCGACCCCTCTGCGGCCCGCGCGACAGTGCGCTCGAACATCACCCGCTCGTGCGCCGCGTGCTGGTCGATGAGGTACATGCCGTCAGGCCCTTCCGCGACGACATAGGTGTTCTGCACCTGCCCAATCACCCTTAGAATCGGCAGCGCGTCCCGTGGCGTCGAGGGCGTAGGGGCGGGTGCCAGACCTGCGACAACATCTTCCGGCGGGTCGATGATGTTGTGGTACTGCTCGACGATGTCCCCACGTTGCGACGGCGGTACCCTGTGTGAGTCGGCCGCTGCGAATGGGGTAGTGGGCCAGAACGCGGACGGACTCGGCATCTGCGATCTCTGACCGCCGCTGTGCCCCGGCTGCGTAACCGCCCGGTGACTCACCTCCGGTATCGGAGCGTGCTCGCCGAGCGTTCTGCGGACGGCTCTCTGCACCGCGCCGAATACGCTGTTCTCTCGCCTGAACCGGATCTCAGCCTTCGCCGGATGCGCGTTTACGTCGACCTCCTGGAACGGCACGCTGACGCTCACCACCGCAATCGGGTATCTGCGCTCGGCCATGAACCCGTGGTACGCCTGCTCGATTGCGTAAGAGAGCGACCGGTTTCTCACCCATCGCCTGTTTGCGAAAAGGCTGATGTAGTTGCGATTGGCCCGGTCCAGCGAAGGCGGCCCGATCAGCCCCTCGACCTCGATGGTCGCCTCTTCCGACTCCTCGGGCAGGATCTCCAGCATGGCCTCGGCCACCTGTCGACCGTGTACCGCCGACACCGCGTCCCTCAGATCGCCACTTCCGGGACTTGCGAACGACCGCCCACGGTCTGGACTCAGCTCGAACCCGACCTCCGGGTACGCCATCGCGTAGTGCGCAACGACCCTGTGGATCCGCGTTTGCTCTGCGTTCGTCGAGCTCAGAAACCTGCGACGCGCGGGCAGGTTGCGAAATAGCTGCCTGACGGTGATCGTCGTGCCGTGTGGGGCGCCGGTCGGTCCGACCGACACGACCTCGCCGTTGTCGATCTCGATGGCGGTGCCGCTGTCTGAGTCCGCAGTCCTTGTGCGCAGTTCGACACGTGACACCGACGCGATGCTCGGCAGCGCCTCTCCTCGAAACCCCAGCGTAGACACGGCGTCCAGGTCTTCGGCGATCTGCAACTTGCTCGTCGCGAATCGCTTGAATGCCAGCTCAACCTGGTCGGCTGAGATGCCCGAGCCGTCGTCGGTAATTCGAATGTACTCGATCCCGCCGCCGCGGATCTCTATCCGTATCCTGGACGCCCCCGCGTCCAGCGCGTTCTCGACCAGTTCCTTGACTGCCGAGGCCGGACGCTCGATAACCTCCCCAGCCGCGATCTTAGATGAAACTTCAGGTCTGAGGAGCTGGATCGGCATGGTCTCAGTCCGGTCGTTGGGAGCGTGCGGCCCTGTATCCCACCTTCTTGGACCCGCCTGTGGTCACGAAGTCGCTGATTATGGTGTAGATGTGCTCCATCTCATCGTCCGAAGCCGACTTGAAGAAATACGGCTTGGCGAGCACGCCGCCGAACGTATCCACGATCTCTGGGTAGTCGTCGATGACGAAGTCCGGCCAGTGCGGCACCTGGAGCAGTCTCAGGCCGTTTACGAAGTCGTAGATCGGCTTCTTGTAGATGCCGGAAACCAGGTCCTGCAACTCGTGACGTTCGATGTCCGCGTTGCGCAGGCCCACTCCGGACCAGATGAACACCTCGTGCCCCTCTTCAACCAGCCGTTCGAATGTTTCTCTTGTACCTGGCCGCAGACTGCCGTCCACGGCCAGTATCGTGTAGTCGACGTCGAAGAATATCTTGAGGCTCAAGCTGTCTCTCTTCCCGGCCTAGTTGCTGGTCGCCCAGGAGATGCCATTCAGCACCAGCTTCTGGAACTCAGGGGTCTCAAAGCTGAGCCCGTTGTGCCCCAGCAGTGTGACGAACACCTTGCCGTTGCCGTACTTACGCGTCCATCCGAGAGGGAACGTACCGGCGGGCATGTGGACCGCGTCCTGTCCGCCCCAGGCATAGGTGCCTTCCTCAGACGTGCCCGACATGAACACGTTGTTGCCTTCCTGGTAGTCGATTCCCATGTACAGCTCGTCGTTGGTCTCGAAGTCCGAAATCCCCGCGACCCCGGCGTGCTCGGGCTGCGTGATGTTGACGGTGAACTTGCCATACGGCGGATGGAAGCTGGTGCCCATCACCCAGCCGCCGCCGGTGATCTCCTTGTACTCCTGCCACGTCTCAGGAACGCAGCCTGAGATATGAATGCAGACGAATCCCTTGCCGGAGCTGATGAAGCTCTTCATCCCGGCCTGCTCGTCCTCCGACAGCGTCATCTCCCCAGCGCGCAGCGTGTTGAACACAATCGCGTCGTAGCTGCCCATGCGCTCTGCGTCGCTGAGCAAAGACGCGTCCTGCGTCACCGTTATAGTATGCCCCGCCTCGATCAAAAACCCGGTCAACACCGGCGTGGACTCTTCATACGGATGCCTTCCACCGGAAAGTACAAGTAGCTCCATCTCTCATCTCCTCATATTAAGTCCGATTATGTTGTGATATAGCCAAACCCACTGTCAACCAAGCCAAACCACCCCCTCTCCCTTGAGGGTTTACAGGGGTAGGCAGACCGGGAGCCTGTCCCAGATTTGTAGGCGCCCCCATTTGGAGCGCGGGCATCTTGCCCGCATCCGTTCGTCCTGAGCCTGTCGAAGGACA
>CAZIDM010000035.1:0-4903 GCA_964537915.1 uncultured Dehalococcoidia bacterium | reverse complement strand
GGGTTCCGGCCTTCGCCGGAACGACGATTGCGAAACACCTACCCCTGTCAGCTCATTTGAGGGAGAGGGTGATCACACCGGATACCTCCACACCTCCCCCTCAGGCGCCTCATCCGTCAGCACAAACTGGGGCAGCGTCAGACCATCCTCCATGTCCATGAACACCACCCTGACACGCTTCCCAATCGCGACGTTCTCCTCAGCCTCCACATTCATGCTCTCATCGACGAGATTGGCCGTGATCCTCAGACCGTCACCCGGATTCGGCTTCCCCCTCTGCTCATCCAGCTCGACCAGCACGATGGGGTAGGGCGCCCAGTCCCTGAATCCCGGAAGAACGCTGTGCGCGATGATCTGATAGCTGTAGATCGTCCCGCTGCCGCTGACCTCATGCCACTCCGAGTTCATCGAGGAACACCAGGGACACGCCGCCCCCGGCTCGCCCCGCAGCAGATCGCAATCAAGGCACTTCTTCACGACCAGCCGGTGCTCCCGAGCCGCGTCGAAGTATCCGAAGTACTCCGAGTCCTGCTCCTGGATGACTAGGGGAAGCTCACGATAGTTGTAAACAGCCACTGGTTCCCTCTCATAAATCTGCGTTCGTCTTGGTCTACGCCGCCGAGGATGCTCTCACTCCTCACTTCCTCATAATCAGGGCGCTGCCCGTGGCCGGATTGGCCCATCCCATGTTCATCGTGATCTCCGCGTTGGGCACCTGCCTGCAGCCACGCTCTGAGTAGTCGAACGTGTGGTTGCCGTTCTGCCAGTCCGGGCAGTAGTCGTCGACCGTCCCGCGCAACTGCCGGACGTTCTCGATGACCATGTTCATGCCGTGGGTGTACCCCTCGCACAGGTGACCGCCGCTCGTGTTGTTGGGCCTTCTGCCGCCGAGGTCGGTGATGCCCGACGTCACGTAGTCCTTGCCCTCGCCCTTCTTGCAGAAGCCGTAGTCCTCGAACTGCAGCAGGCTCGTGTACGTGAACGCGTCGTAGCACCCCGTCACGTCGATGTCGTCATGAGTCAGATCGGCAAGCTCGAACAGCCTGGGGCCAACGTAGTGGCCGGCGACCCTCGTAATCGGCGCGTGCTGGTAGTGGAAGTCGCCGCCCGGCTTGGTGCCCCGACCCTGGACCGCCCTGATGTACGCCGGCGGATTCTTCATGTCCTTCGCACGCTCGGCTGACGTGATGATGACGCACGTCGCGTTGTCGGTCTCCAGGCAGCAGTCCAGCAGATGCGCGCACGGCCTGACGATCCACCGCGAGTTCATTACGTCGTCGACCGTCACCCGGTGGTCCATCAGCGCCTTCGGATTATTGCTGGCGTGGTTGCTGTGCGTCACCTTGATTGCGGCAAGGTCCTCGCTCCTCACGCCGTACTCCATCATGTGGCGCGTGAACGAGAACGCAAACGTCTGGACCGCGCTCGCCAGCCCGTAGGGCCTGCGCATCAGGTCCGCCGACGTCACCGGAGCCGCGCCGCGTCCCGTCCCACCGATCCGCACCTGCGAGTACCCGTTCATGGCGCGGAAGATCGCCACGGTCTCGCACATGCCCGCCTCGATCGCTCCGATAGCCAGCCCGACCAGCGCCTCCGTGCTGGAGCCGCCGCCCGAGCAATCCATGTAGAAGTTGAGCTGGTTGCCGAGGTCGTACGCCAGCGCGCTCGACGACGTCGAGTCCCCGCCGTGGTAGCTCAGCATCCCGTCGATGTCCTTGGTTGTCAGTCCGGCGTCCGCCACGGCATTGCGAATGGCCTCGACGGCCAGCGCCCTCGTACTTCTCCCGGACCCCCGGCTGTAATCAGTCTCTCCGACTCCAACAATGCAATACTTGTCACGCAGGTTGTTTTGCACTTATCTCCTCCTGGCGCCCACCCATCCCGGCAGACACCAAACCCGAGTGTATTTCCTAAACCCCCCCAAGGCAACCGCCCTTTCAGGACAGAGCCTGCCCCGGACTTGATCCCAGCCCCACCGTCATTCCCGCGAAAGCGGGAATCCAGGGGCAGGGTGGCAACGCATTCGCTCGATCTTTCTCGGGTTAACTAATCCGAAAGGAACTCCGGTGATCCCGTTGATTGCGGCGGCGTTATAGAATGACTTCCGACATGAACGTAGGCATCGCCAAACTAACCCTCCGCCTCCCAGCCTCCTCCAGCCTCAAGGACAAACGACGCGTCATCAACTCCATTCGGGAGCGAGTGCGAAACAAGTTCAACGTGTCCGTTGCAGAGGTAGACCAGAACGACGCCTGGCAGACCGCCGTAATCGGCATCACCTGCGTCTCCAACAACGTCCGCCACGCCGACCAGACCCTCGACAACGTCCTCGAGTTCATAGAGTCAGACCGCCCCGACGCCGAAGTGATAGACTGCGAAGTAGAGACGCTCACCGGCTTTTAAGAAGCCTGCCCTGAGCTTTCCGAAGCCTAAGCGCCTCGAAGTGCCAGCCTCGCGTTCGTCCTGAGCTTTCCGAGCCTATGCACCCTAAAGTGCCAACCTTGCGTTCGTCCTGAGCTTGTCGAAGGACAGGTGTTGCCCACATGGACACCGCAGATTTTCTAAGACACATCCAGAGCCTGCTCTGGTACACCGAACAGATCGTGCACCTCGAGCAGGTGCCGTCTCGCGAGGCACGCACAGCCGACCTCATCCCGCCCCTAGACGACCGCATCACCGAGCGACTCGACGCACTTGGCATAGGCTCCCTCTACACACACCAGGTAGCCGCCATAAACGCTCTGCGCGAGGGCAAGAACGTCATAGTCGCGACCCCCGCCGCCAGCGGCAAGAGCATGTGCTACAACCTGCCCGTTCTCGAGTCGCTGCTGAGCGACAGGTCCGCCCGCGCTCTCTACATCCATCCCGCCAAGGCCCTCTCCCAGGACCAGGAGAAGAAGCTCGCCGAGCTCATGCCCGACGGCAGCAGGCTCCGACACGCGATCTTCGACGGCGACACCGCACGCCAGGACCGCGCCTCCATCCGGCGAGGCTCCCACATCGTGATGACCAACCCGGACATGCTCCACCTCGGCGTCCTGCCCAACCACCACGCCTGGTACAGGACGATCAGGGGCCTGAAGTACGTGGTGATCGACGAGGCGCACGTCTACCGCGGCGTGTTCGGCACCCACGTCGCGAACGTCCTCAGGCGACTCCGACGCATCTGCCGCAAGCTCGGAAGCGATCCGCAGTTCATCCTTTGCTCCGCCACGATAGCCAACCCCGGCGAGCACGCCGAGCGGCTCGTAGGCCTGCCGTTCGAGGTCATCGACGACGACGGCTCCCCCTACGGCGGCAAGGACTTCGCCCTCTGGAACCCCCCGATGATCGACCTCGCCAAGGGCGCGCGTCGCTCCACCAACTCCGAGGCCACACAGATCTACGTCGAGCTCCTCAAGCGGCACACCCGCACCATGACCTTCGTCCGCAGCCGCCGCCAGGCCGAGCTCCTCTACGTCTACGCCCGTGACCAGCTCAAGCAGTCACACCCCGTCGTCGCCGGACGCATCGCGCCATACCGGGCGAGCTACCTCGCCGAAGACCGCCGCCGCATCGAGCAGGACCTCTACGACGGCAAGCTCCTTGGACTCTCCACGACCAACGCGATGGAGCTTGGCGTCGACGTCGGCAACCTCGACGCTACGGTGCTGACCGGCTATCCGGGCTCCATCGCCAGCGCGTGGCAGCAGGCCGGACGCAGTGGACGCAGCGGTGAGCGCTCCCTCAGCGTGCTCGTCGCCCAGGACAACCCTCTCGATCAGTACCTGATGCGCCACCCCGAGTCGTTCTTCGGCAAGAGTCACGAGACCGCCAGGATCTCACCCGCCAACCCGTACATCATGAAGCCCCACCTGCTCTGCGCCGCGTACGAGTCGCCGCTCACGATGAACGACACCGAGTTCTTCGGACCCGAGCTCCTCTGGTACGCCGACGAGCTGATCGAAGACGACTACGTTCACGTCCGCTACGGCCGCTGGCATCTCGTCCCAGAGATGACCTACCCGGCCGAGCGCGTCAACATGCGCACGGCGTCCGGCGCGTTCTACACGCTCGTGGACGCGGAAACCGGAGCAGTCCTGGAAACCGTCTCCGAATCGACCGCCTTCATGCAGCTTCACCCCGGAGCGATCTACCTCCACCAGGGCGAGTCCTACCTCGTGACCGACCTCGACATGGAGTCCCACACCGCCTACGCCTCCAGGACCGACGCACCCTACTACACGCAGTCCCGCGACCACACCGAGACCCGCATCCTCAGCACCTACTCCCAGCGTCCGGCGGGCCGCGTGGAGGTCTTCTTCGGAGAGGTCATCGTCTCGACACAGGTGCTTGGGTTCAAGCGGATCAAGCATCACACCGACGAGGTGCTCGGCGACGAGTACGTAGAGCTCCCCAAGCAGGAGTTCGAGACCACCGCCCTCTGGTTCGGCCCACCCAAAGATACGCTGGACTTCATCCGGACGGAGAAGCTCGACCTCTCCGGCGGACTCCACGCCGTCGAGCACGCCGCCATAGGCATACTGCCTCTCTTCGCGATGTGCGACCGCAACGACATCGGCGGCATAACGACCCCACTGCACCCGGACACCGGCCAGCCCCAGGTGTTCATTCACGACGGCCACCCCGGAGGCGTCGGAGTCTCCGAGCACGGCTACGAAGTCATAGAAGACCTCTGGAGCGCGACCCTCGAGGTCATCGAGCAGTGCCCCTGCGAGTCCGGCTGCCCCTCCTGCATCCACTCCCCCAAGTGCGGCAGCAACAACCAGCCCCTCGACAAACACATAGCCCGCCTCATCCTCGCCTCCCTCCTAGGCAAAGAGTGACCCCGTCAGGGTAGATTAGAATCCCCTCACCCTCAGGGAGCTGACAGGGGTATGTAAATCGTTCGTCCTGTTGAAAA
>CAZIDM010000034.1:0-29402 GCA_964537915.1 uncultured Dehalococcoidia bacterium | reverse complement strand
AGGCCTCGGGCTGGTAGTAGTCGTAGTAGCTGACGAAGTACTCGACCGCGTTGTCGGGGAAGAATTCCTTGAACTCGGTGGCGAGCTGTGCGGCGAGCGTCTTGTTGTGGGCGATGACCAGCGTCGGACGCTGGACGCGCTCGACGACGTTCGCCATCGTGAACGTCTTGCCGCTGCCTGTGACGCCCATCAGCGACTGGTGGACCATGCCCTTGTCGATGCCGGCGATGATCTCATCGACGGCCTGAGGCTGGTCGCCCGTCGGCTGGAAGTCGGAGACTATCTGAAACTGGGGCAAGCTGCGCTCCCCGCTACTCGCTTAATGTGTCTATATATTGTACCGAATATTGTACCTGGGAATTAGAATCAGTCTAGTGGTTGTGTGGAGCGGGATTTGCGTGATTGTTGGTTGGTCGTGATTTGGACGTTGAGCCGGACGGTCCTGAGCCGAGGCTGTGAGCATCCTCAATTGGGCGAGCCTGTCAGGTGGGGCTGAGAAATCAGAGACGTCCTCATCACCGCACCCGGTCGTGCTCCCGTTGTGACCGAGGCTGAGTTCATGCTCGCCTACACTACCGAGTTGTAAGCGGAGGATAATCTCGGTCTTGAGGTCGCCGGAACGGCACGGCGCATCGACGCCGTATCCCGCTCCGAAACCCCGAGGGCATGGAAACTCAGACGATCGCTCTACTGCCATTCTGACGCGAGACTGTTCTGCTGCGTGTGCTACGATGGACGTTGTACAGAATCTTACGAAGAGCAGAAGTCTCGCGACCCGAACCATGGGATTCCTTACTCTGGCAGAGGCGGAACAAGACAATATAAACATGCGCGACATAGCCATTCCAGTACGGAACCGACTGGACTACCCGCTATGCAATGTTGTCATCTACCAATCCATCCTCAATACCTTTGAGGATGACAAAAGGAATCAACTGAGGATTGGCAAAGCGCCACCGATAGTTCTTCGGCCTTCCGGTCTTAATCAAAGTAGGACCACGTTCCGGTAGACAGAACGCGGACAAGTGACGCTGGTAACTGACTGGCTTTATCGGCCGCTCGAGCAGTTTTTGGAGAGGGTCACGTACCCAACCCAGTGCAAATCTACCTCTATCATCTTTCGAGACCATCGCACAAGCTAAGAGGACTTTTTTGTATAGGTTGTTAGGTTGAGTCGAGTCAGTCGCACTATCGTATTCGAGTCGAATACTCTCAGCGGTCCGTTGCAGTGCCTCGTTAGTGGCTATGTTTAAATCTTGGAATTTCACTGTATCGCTGCCTCTGCCTACAGTGCTCAGTCCAGCCAATAGTCCCAAGAGATGAGTGTAGTGAGGATATCCTTGTGATAGTTGGCCTATTCTAGAGTCCAAACCTGCCTCAAACTTCAGTCCAGACTTCCCCAAGCCATTCTCTACGATTTTGGCCAACTCTTCAGTGCCCATTGGTTCTACATGCACAAAATCTACATTACGGGCGATCGACTGGTGTGCGTCAATCAACTCCTCCACTGACTGGCTCACACCAACCAGGACAAGTGTGCAGTCTACGGAATTGTCTGAGAACATCTTGATTGTATCGGTCATTAACCGACGTGTGTCATCATCAACAACTCGGTCATACTCGTCAATAATCACAGTAAGTGGCTTACTGCCGGCACTTATCAAGTCTTCTACCAATATGCGGATGTCATTCGGAGAATTGAGAGAGCCGGGCGGGTCGTAGCGAGTAGCTACACCCACATCATCTATCCTAGTTAATCCTACAGAGCGCCTACGCCGTAGAATACGGATTTCCCGAAGCACTTTGCGCCAGATGGTAGGAAAGGTATCATTCGTGTCACAAGACACCGTAATTGGGAGCGATTCATAGTCTTCCATGCCTTCTGCCGCCAACGCTAAGACACGGGCGATTGACGTCTTTCCGACACCACGGTCACCGTATAATAGGACGTGTTGACTTGGTAGTAGTAAGTTCTCACACACGCGGGTCAGTAGATCCATCCTGCCTGTAAGTAGATCAGGCAAGGTAATTGGTTGAGTCGGCGTAAAGAACTGACGTAGGCTTTTTCTTATCTCTCCCTGCGGACTGGTCATTTTGCTTGCTCCCCGGCGATTTCCATCACTGACAGCTAGTGTAAGATTGCGAAAGCGGCTGTTCTCAAGAAATAGTTCGGATGATTTGGGCTAGAGATCGCCATGCACGACGCCATATGGGGCTAGGCCGTTCCTGAGCCAAGTAGAAAGGGTTTTCCAAGTCACCTCTGGCTCGTCGCTGAAGGAAGGAACAGTTAGGATGACAATCGGCTGCTATCGTCCTCAATTGTCCAGTTACAAATTGATAATCTTGTTGTCGTACTGACGGCCACCAATTATCGGCTAGCAGATAGTGGAGCATTAGGTTTATCTCCATGCCAGCGACTCCTAGGCTGAAAGGAAATACATTATGGTTGGCAGCAATTCCATTAGAGGGTAAGTTGGTGACATAAGTGGGATCATCCAGAGACCCGTCTAGTTCCATAACCACCATGCTGGAATTGTACTGCCCACTGCAACGCAGGCATTGATGGTATGGCGTTACTACGCTGGCACGCCAGTGAGCTGCAAACAGCTTTTCCTTGTGGCTGTCCCTCTGAACCGCTACGCCTCCATCAATCACAGGAATTAAATGGGCTTGTGCAATGTAGTTCAGAACGTCTCGTGGAACAGGTCTGTCAACGCAACTGAAAATCACATCACAATCTAACGCAGCTTGGTACGCTGACTCGCTCTGGAGCGGGACCGGCAAGGAAGTGATATGTACCTTGTCTGCAGTAGCATTGCGTCGCATCGCTCTAGCCGCCAAGTCGACCTTCATCTTTCCGATATCTCGTCTCGTGGCGTAGAGTAGCCTATCGAGGTTATGCTCTTCAACTCGGTCTGGATCGACTAAAGTTACGTTGGTAACCCCAATACGAGCGAGTGCCTCAGCAACAATGCAACCGACGCTTCCCAAGCCAACGACACCAACTCGACATCGAGAGATAGTGTCTTGGCCTGCTTGCCCCAAGGTCTCAAAGGTTCTCCTAAGAAGATTTCGTCGTACGGGAGCTGGTACCAAGGCGTCATTGAATTGCACTGTGTATGACTTTGGACCGATAATGCGGGTCTTCTCACACCAATAGCGGCGCATTTGCCTCCCATTTCTGGCCCAGAATCGCGTACTCCAATAACCATCGGTACTGATAGTCATACCCACGAGTGGCAAACCTGTCGCCCCAGCTGGGTATGCTAGCTTATCTCGTTCTGCCACGATGTCTGCATTACTCATCCCCTGCCAGCCAGAACTAAGATGACTGTGCATGAAGGCCAATCCAGCCCCTTCTTGAAGTGCTATTTTCATGGCGCGTGCAAGATACTGTGGAGTAAAGCTTGCGTTGCCATGTAGCATTCGTTCGCCAGTTTCTGGAAGTATAATGTCGTCTATCAGAGCTGTGAGTCTTTGAGTTCCTGTAGAAGGACGCCATAGGGCGAAACACAAATCCTCCTGCAGCATGTTATTTTGAATATGCTGCAGCAAATGCTGGCTAGATACCGAATTGGCCTCTTCAGTGAGGGCAGCTTCGAATCTCAGGCGTCCTTCCATATTCTCCTCAAATGCTCGCTTATGAATGCGCTCATGTGTCTTTTTGGCAACCGATCCCAGATGTCTCCTGGTGGCCTGCTCATTGCGACCCACTTACGGCTCTGCGCATCTGAATACTCTTGAATCGCACCTCCCTTGCCGTCTTGTATTGGTGGTGATACATGGATCCAGTGTGGGGGATACTCAGGGTACTGAGGTTCCTGGAAGCTGACGGCCACAGTGACATCAGTACCCCTGAGTGAACCGGCCTCAATTGTGTAGTCGAACGCAACTGCTTTTCCTTGCGGCGTCTCGAACACGGATGTTTGAATCCCCAAGCTCTCCAACTCTGCTCGAATTATGTCGATGCTGTCGGGCACTTTAGGGTTCCTTTACGCTACTTGTGTCGGGGTGTTCGGAATCGTTATGAACTGGTCATCCTCTTCAAGATTTACCCAGGCGTTTAGTTCATACAGGCCCTTGTCGCCTTGTAGTAAATATTCATTTGGTTTCCCGGGCATAGCGCCCCTCTCTGCAGCGATATCTAGGATTTCACTTGCAAGGAGCTTCGGGTGTTTCACTTCCAATTGGATGCCGTTGACTTTGAAAGAGAATGAGCGGGTTTCTTCAACTTTGGAGGATTCTGCCATTCAGGCCCCCTTTGGAATGTCGTTTTTCCTGTAAAAACTCTCGGAGTATCGACGTCTACATAATGGTCCTAAGTCGCTCGTAGGTAGCCTTCACCACCTGGTCAAGGGCTGCCGCAGCCTCAGGAGTAAGATTCTTGTCGGATCGAATGTACGTCGTAATTAAGGCTAGAGGTTCGGCCTCAGACTGCTGTCCCTTTGAGCTTATGAAGTCATCGGTTCGCAAGCCGGACCAAGACACAAGCGCCGCAAGTCCGTCGACATCCGGACGTCTTCCTTGGGCCATTCGGGTTAGCGTGGAAGCGCTAACGCCAGACTGGGCCGCAACCTGCTTCCAGTTGAGATTCCTAGCCTGACGAGTCGCATCAATCGCTTCGTAAAAGCCAGTGTTATCAAACTTCCCATACTTCTGATCCAATTTGCCCCCCTACCGAGCTGCTATTGTCGAAGCATTAGTCTATATCATAATGCCTATATCGCAATTAGTAACCGATATCTCAATCAAGTGTAGCATATCTGGCTTCGAAGATGCCCAGCCAGAAACGCGATGCTTTGAGGAAGCAGTCCAGTTCCTTCTAGGGTAGAGGCGTGTTGGCTAAGGTGGGAGAGGTTTTGGGGAGGTTGATTTCTCGGAGGCCGAGAAAAGTCCCCGGAAGTATCCGAAGTCACCGAGACCCTTGCGTAACGTCGTCATTCCAGCGAAAGAACGTCACCCCATACCCGCAACGGAGCCGGAACCAACGAAAAGGCTCGCCGCTCGGCAATCCAGAGCTGTGAGGCGAATGCCGAGTAGCCTGTATCAGGTCCTTTTCACCCTCACCCCAGCCCTCTCCCGTCGAGGGAGAGGGGGACAGTTGCTAAGTGGGTACTCTTCACTTAAGAGGTCACCAGCTAAGCGACTTAGGGTTGGGAGATTGGTCTGAACTACGTCCCATACCAGCCGATGGTCCACGTCGGAATATGCGTGAATCAGAACATTACGGAAGTCGATGATGCGTCGATATTGGCTGATTCGCCCAGCTACCGGTTGATCAATCCTGGCCCCTGGCCAGCTGTTTCATAGCCTCACCGATGATCTCAAACTGTCGCTCCACGGCTTATCTCAGCATGGCGTCGTCTTCGTAGTCTGCCAACGTCCTAGCGTCGGTGAACACCGTAGATGAGACAGAGAGGTTTCACCTCATTTGCTCGATCCTCGATCTCAGGGATCATCTCATGTTTTCCTCGGACTGGGTATGGGTGCAAGGATATGAAGGGGTTCGGGGGTGTCAACTGGGTGGGGCTGCATTGTGGGGGACGTGGCTCTCCCCTGGACCAGGTCTGGGGCAGACGAGGAGACTTAGGGACATTCGGCACCCCGATTCGAGTACAGTCCAGCGGCGGGGGCGGTTGAATGGAGGGGGCTGCCGGATAGGCTGGCGAGTTCGGACCGAATAGCGTGGGAGGGCGAGACCAACTGCTCTAGCGGGCTTCGTCCGGCCTCAGGTCTTCAGAGTAGAGTCGGTGCCAGTAGGCGGAATCAGGCTCATCGGCCTGAATGAACTGTTCGGCGTTGTCATATATCTTCTGCCGGGTATCGTCATCCAGACCGTCTCTCAGTCGTACTCCTGTGACCACCGGGTAGGCGGGCCGTCCGGTGACGTGTCGGATGATCTTGGCATTGTCGGTCGCCCTGACGAGGTCCTTTTCATCAATCGTGTAGGATGCCTCCATGACGATGTAGTAGTCTGGTGCTGCGTCATCTTCGGCCGCCAGGTGCTTCACACCTGCGATGAGGTCGGGTCGTCTGAAACTTCTCAATGCCCCTTCGCCGCCCAGGTTGAGTGACCTTAGAGACTGCTCATGGTCCCTCACAATATCCCTGAGTGTGTTCCTGCCGAGCTGCCAGAGTTCGATCATGTCCGGGGGCAGCGAATGCCTGCCTGCGAATAGGCTTGCGATGCCGAGGCTTCCCTCAACCCCCGCATCCTGGGCATAGTTCCCGCGGAAGCTGGATTGAGCCTGAGCCTGCTCTCTGATTGCCTGTTCCATCCTGTCGACGTTCTGGCCCACGAGGTTGATTTGCCTCTCAACCATATCCAACCGCCTGTTGATGGTCGTGTTGCTCTCCTGGAGCACTGCGGTGCTCTCGAGGAGAACCTCTATGCTCCTTTCCAATCTGGACAGTCGGTTCGGGACTCCCAACAGGTCCTCAGTTAAGATCTCGCGTCGAACCGTCCTGCGGAAGCTCGGATCGTCCCTAAGGAGCTGGATGAAGTCATCTGGTGTGTTTGTTGTTGTGGTCATGTGTGCTTCCAAGTTCAATTGTAGATGTCCATGAAGCAGTTGTCGAAGACATCTATGACTGTATCTCCACTAGAAAGGCTACCTCGTGGCCGGTGTTCGATTGTCTGCAACCGAGCTACATTCGCCCTCGCCCCGGCCCTCTCCCCTGGGAGAGGGGGCTGTTGGATGGTGTCAGAGACGAAAGCGGCTGGATATTCACACCCCCCGCACCCCTGGATTCCCGCTTTCACGGTTTATAGGATATAGGCAGGGGAGGGGACTCGCTGGCAACTGCTATACTTTTCCTGGTATGAACCAGGTGCTTGTGAGAGTGTGGCCGGTTGGCCTTGCGATTGTGCTGGCGGTGCTGCCTTTTGTGGGGCCTGTCTTCGACCATCACTTTGCTGAGCGACAGCCTTATCACGCGCACTTCGGGGCCGACGTCGGCCACGAGCACGACTATGCGAGCCTTCACCTCCATGACCTTCATGGTGGTGATCAGGCCTCTGATGGCGGAATCGCGCTGTACAGCTTCGAGGTCGTCTCGGCCGGGCCGTCCATGGCGATGCTGGCCGACTCTGAGCTCGAGAGCCGGCTGACTCCTGACCCTGACGCGGTGCTGACGCTGCGAGCGCCTGAGTTCGCGGCGCTCAGGTCCGCGTCCGTATCTCCTCTCGAAAGACCTCCTCGCGCGTAGCCTGCGGCTACTGTCTCTCTGGGTTTGGAGGGAGTCTTAAGGTGGCTCCTTCTAGCCTCCTCTCCCTTGATGGGAGAGGATTGAGGTGAGGGTGATGATGTTTGGAAACTCCCCCTCATCCTAACCTTCTCCCGCCAGGGGAGAAGGGACTAAGGAAACATTCTCTTTGGACTGACGCCGAATGGCGTCTCGTGTTGGGTGTCTCGTGAAGTACGCGCTTACAATTCTTAGTTTGTTGACGGTCGTTGCTGTTGGACTGGCGGCGGCGGACTGGGTTAGCGCGCACGGGAGCGGGTTTCAGCTTACGAAGCAGGCCCAGGCGGGGCCGTATGAGCTGCTGCTGGGCACGATTCCCGATCCTCCCATCGTGGGCGAGGCGATCCTGATCCTGCAGGTGGCGGACCCCGACACGGGCGTGCGCGTGCAGAACGTGGTCGTCACGGCGACTCCCGGCGGGCCTGACGGTCCGGGCGCTCCTCTGCTGTTCGGGCCGGACTCGTACGATCCGACGCTGCACGAGGCGCGCACGATACTGGAGAACGAGGGGCCGTGGGAGGTCACGATCACCGTGTCCGGTGAGGACGGCAGCGGCTCGGCGCTCTTTACCTACGACGTGAAGAGCTCCAGCCCGATCGCCGGTCTTATTACGCTGGCGACCCTGCTGGCGTTCGTGATCATCCTCGGACTGTCCATGAGAGCCTTCCTGAAACAGAGAGCGAGTGGCCGAAGTGGTAAACGATGAAGGGCATAACAATGAATGATGTATGGAAGTCTCTCGACACATAAGTTATATTTAATACTGTGTGTTATTTAGAGTCGTCTATCCACCATTCTCCTCCCGGGAGGTTGGTCTTGACCAAAACACTGATAGCAATCTTGATAGTAGCGGCGCTGGCCGCGACTGCGGCGACGGCCGCGTTTGCGCATGATGAAGAAGAGTTGGAAGGCAACAAGATCGTTGTCGGGTTCCTGAACGAACCCGCGTACGAGGGTGAGATGAACGCTGTGAGCGTCCGGGTCACGAGGGGTGGCGCAGGCGGGCACGAAGAGTCGTCTGAAATGGCCGGAATGGACATGAGCGCCGACCCGTCGCACGATATGGACGCCGTGGAGTCGGGAGTCCCCATCGACGTGAGCCTCATGACGGAAGTCGAGGAGGACGGCGGGGTCAACGTTCACATCATGACCGACGGCTGGACGTGGTCGACGGGTGGGGCCTCACACGTTGACGGTGAGGGACACGCGCACATCTACGTCGACGGCGAGCTGTTCAGGATGGTGTATGAACCCGTCAATCACCTGAGCGGACTCGCGCCGGGAGAGCGCCAGATCCGCGTCGCGCTCAGCGCGAACAACCACGCCGACCTGACCTACGACGGCGAGCCAATCGAGGCGACCGCGATGGTTACTGTCCCCGGGTCCGATGGTATGGCGATGGGAACGGGCATGGCGATGGAGATGGACCACGGAGATGCTTCGTCCGTCGGGATCGAGGGACTGCACAACACGCTCCTGGTGGAGGTGACGCACGTGCCGTTGGACGTTTCCAAGACGATGAACCTGAGGCCTGCGTATAACGATCCCGGTCACTACGTAGCCGACCTGATACCGACCTCGCCGGGTCACTACAGATTCCGGCTCTTCGGCACGATCGAGGGAGAGCAGGTCGACCTGACCTTCGACTCGATGGCCGGAGGCGGCAACTTCGACGACGTGCAGCCGGCGACTGCGATCCAGTTCCCTGAAGCGGTCGTGTCGGCGCGCGAGCTGGAGTCCGCTGTCAGAGGCATGCAGGCGACGGTCGCAGTCATGCAGTCAGAGCCTGAAGAGCCCACGGCGGTTGAAGAAGACAGCGACAGCGCCGCTGCCATGATGGCAATAGTCGGCATCGCGCTGGGCGCGGTCGGCATCGCCTTCGGAGGCGTGTCGCTTGTGTTGGTCTTAAGAAGCAGAAAGTCGTAAGAAGGAGAGCAGATGTCAACCCCAGTCCACAGAAGCAGTGAGAAGAGAGGAGTGAGAAATGAGTGCATTGGAGACTCTGTCTCCTCTCTCCTCTTCACTCGCTCCTCGTTAGCTCTGTATCTAATGGCGGCACTGGCAGCAGTCCTGATGGTGGCCTGCAGCTCGGAGCCTGCCCCGCTCCCGCCGACTCCCACGGCCGTCCCTACGGTAGCGCCGACGGCAGCTCCGGCGGTGACCCCTCCGGCTACGCCTATTACGCAGTCGACCGATCGTGGCATGGCTCCAAACTTCAGCCTGCCTTCAGCGGGAGGCAACGAGGTAGCGCTGTCCGGTCTGCTCGAAGAGCACGAGGCTGTGGTGCTGGTATTCTATCGTGGGTACTTTTGAGGGATATGTCGCGGCCAGCTCGGAGAGCTGGCAGAGTCTTACCCCGAATTTGAGAAGCGCGATGCGGCCCTGGTGGCGATAAGCACAGACAACGTCCTCGACTCGATGAATATGGCTGGCTTCATTGGAGCCGACACCCAGTCCGGGTACGGTCAGGGGTTCCACATCCTGGCTGACGACGATACAAGCGTGACCCGCGAGTACGGTATCTTCGACCTGCACGGTGACGGCGTCGCGGCTCCTGCGACGTTCGTCCTCGACAAGCAGGGGGAGATCGTCGCCTACCACGTGTCCAGGGACGTCACCGACCGCCCGTCGACTGAGAGTGTCCTGCTGCAGTTGGACCAGATGGGGAGTCGGAATTAGGAATGGTGAATAGTGAATAGATGACAGTTCGCCATTCTAAATTCGCTATTCTCTATTTCCTTCTGCTGGGCCTGCTGGTTCCGTTTGCAGCGGTCCCGGCGACCGTCGAGGCGCACGCGAACTATGCTGAGTCCGAGCCTGCGGCGAACTCGGTAGTCGACGAGCCGCCGAAGCGGGTCACGATCCGCTTCACCGAGCCGCTTGAGCCCGCGCTGAGCGAGATCCAGGTGTTCGATTCGCTGGGTGGCCGCGTTGACAGGGGTGACAGCCTGGTGGACGCGTCAGACCCGCTCGTGATGTCGGTGTCGGTCGGAGATCTGGCCGACGGCACGTACACGGTGGCGTGGAAGAACGTATCGACCGTGGACGGCCACCGCGTCAGGGGCGCGTTCGTGTTCTCCGTGGGCGAGCCGATCTCAGGGACCGTCGCGGACGTGGAGGTCGACGAGTCTCTGTTCCAGTCTCCGGCGGAGCCTGTCGTCCAGTGGCTGGTGCTGCTGGGAGCGCTTTCGCTGGTCGGAGCCGTTACGTTCCACCTGATGGTGTCGCGCCCTGCGCTCGCGGGGTATGAGAACGGCGTTCTCATACCGGCGATGACAGGCCAACTGTCGCGGCTCGTGATGGTCTCGATGGGTGTGCTGCTGGCTGCGTCCGTGGCGCAGCTCGTCGTGCAGGCGTCCGTGGTGTTCGAGTCGTCGCTGGTGGCTGTCTTCGGCGGTCCCGTGTGGGAGCTGCTGTTCGACACCGAGTGGGGACGGTGGTGGCTGTGGCGCGTCGCGCTCGGAGCCGCGTCTGCGGTGGCGGTGATCGTCGCGTGGCGCAGGGGAGACAGCCTTGCGCTTGCGATACTCGGGGCCGTACTGGGCGCCGCCTCGCTGCTGACGATCAGCCTCACCAGCCATGCCGCCGCGACGGTGAACGTTCGCATCGAAGCGATCATCAATGACTTCATGCACCTGGTAGCGGTGGCCGTGTGGGTCGGTGGGCTGATGGGGCTTGTGCTGGCTGTGAGGGTTGTGCTCAAAGCAAGAGCGGTTCGCGAACCGCCCCCACACGTGGATGGCGGTTCGGAGCGGCGTGAGATGCTCTCGGCGCTGGTGCGCAGGTTCTCGCTGGTCGCCGGGCTCAGTGTCGCCGTGATCATCCTGACTGGGATCTATAGCGCGTGGGCGCAGGTGACTGTTCTGCCTGCGCTGGACGTCCCGTACGGGAGCGCGCTGAGGGCCAAGGTGGCTGTCGTCGTGGCGCTGCTGCTGGTCGCGGCGGCGAACCTGGTGTGGGTGAGACCGCGGCTCCGCGCAGGGGACGCCGCGAGTGTCTGGCTGAAGCGTCTCGTAGGGGCCGAGATCGTGCTGGCGGCCATCGTACTGCTGGTGGTCGGGTTCCTGACCTCGCTGGAGCCGGCGCGACAGGTCGCGTCACGTGAGGGAATCGGGATCGAGAGCGGACTGGCCTTCGAGGAGGTGTCCGAGGGCACTCAGATGACTCTGGATATCGAGCCGGGGCAGGTCGGCCCGAACACGATCAACATATCTCTGACCAAGCCATCCGGCGATCCGATCACCAACGCCACCGACGTGCGGGTGCGGCTGTCATACCTCGATGCCGACTTTGGGGAGACTCCCTATTCAGCGTCGGAAGTGAGTCCCGGCGAGTTCGTGCTGGACGACCAGTTCATCAGCATCGCCGGGGCGTGGCAGGTCGAGTTGATCGTCCAGCGTCCCGATGCCTTCGACGCGCGCGCCGCGTTCAGGTTCGAGGTGACAGGCGGCGGCGGGAGCAGTCTCGCAATCGCGCCTGAGGCGGACACGGGCAGGGCGCTGCTCGGCATCGAGTTCGTGGTGCTGGGATTCCTGTTCATGGGAGTCAGCATCCCGATCGGGGGATTCTACTCGCGAGGAGGCGCGGCGACGATGGGCATAGGTACGCTCGCCGTGATCGCGGGCGGAGCGCTGCTGTTCGCCACGCTCGGCTCGGGCGAGGGACTGCCTGAACGGAACCCGATAGCTCCGACACAGGAGTCCGTCGCGCTTGGCATGGGGCTGTACGAGCAGCACTGCCAGCTATGTCATGGCGTCGGCGGACTGGGCGACGGTCCCGGAGGCGTGGGTCTTCAGCCGCCTCCGGCAGACCTGGTCGTCCATGTACCTCTGCATCCCGACCGCGCGCTGTTCGAGTTCATCCGAGACGGCGTGCCGGATACTGCGATGGCGCCGCTCGGTGATAAGCTGTCCGAGGACGAAATATGGCACGTGATCAACTACATCCAGACGCTGGAGTAGGGTGGCCAGCTTAAAGCTGGACATATCAAATGGCGCGTAGACTCTTCATGGTAATGTCTGTCGGCGGGCTTGCGCTGACCGTGTCGCCCGTTGCGGCGCACGCCTTTGGGCAGCGTTACGACCTGCCGATACCGCTGAACTACTTCCTGGTCGGCGCGGTGGCGACCGTCTTTCTGTCGTTCGTGCTGATCGGGGTGTTCGTGCAGCGTCACCCCGAGAAGTTCAGCTATCCGCGACTCAATCTGCTTCGCGTTCCTGTCGTCGGGGCAGTGCTGTCGAACTCGATAGCCGGAGTGGTCATCCGGGTTATTTCGGTGCTGGTGTTCCTGCTGCTTCTGGTCGTGGGCTTCTTCGGCACGGACAGGGCCGTCGAGAACCTGTCGCCGACGTTCATCTGGATCATCTGGTGGGTCGGCATGGGGTACATAGTCGCGCTGGTCGGCAACGTGTGGGTGTTCATCAACCCGTGGAAGATCACGTTCGAGTGGTACCGCAGACTCAGGGGACACGCCGGTGAGCCTGAAGACCCTCCATTCACCTATCCCGAAGGACTGAGCGTCTGGCCCGCGCTGCTGCTGTTCTTCCTATTCGCCTGGGCGGAGAACGTCTACACCGGCGCGTTCAGGCCGTTCACGCTGTCGGTGCTGGTGCTGATGTACTCCATCGTGATGTGGGTCGGGATGGCGGCGTTCGGCAAGCACGTCTGGCTCAGGAACGGAGAGGCGTTCACCGTGCTGTTCGGGTTCTTCTCGCGCTTCTCCCCGACGGAGCTTAGGGTGACGGACCGTGACGCGTGCGGCGACTGTGGATCCGAGTGTCAGCTCGAACCCGAGTGCGTGGACTGCTACGACTGCTACGAGTACGCGTCGCCTGATAGCAGGCAGATCAACCTGCGACCGTTCGCCGTGGGACTGGCGCTACAGGAAAGCCAGCTTAAAGCTGGACATATAAGTGTCGCGATCGCAGCGTTTGTAATCTTGGCCTTGGCCACGGTGAGCTTCGACGGCTTCCAGGACACTGAGACCTGGGTGAACATGCGCACCGACATGCTGTCGATCGCATCCTCTGACGTTGTCGACACGTTTGCGCTCGTGC
The DNA here is from genome assembly GCA_964537915.1 of uncultured Dehalococcoidia bacterium. Classification (GTDB taxonomy): domain Bacteria; phylum Chloroflexota; class Dehalococcoidia; order Lucifugimonadales; family UBA1123; genus VXRN01. Next base: position 16,101 of record CAZIDM010000034.1, on the reverse strand, counting down.
TCGCTCCTGTGCTGTTTGCCGTCGTCTACCTGGCGTTCGCATGGGGGATCAAGACGCTGTCTCGCGAGGAGTCCGGGGTGATCGAGGTGGCGAGCGCGTACGTCTTCTCGCTCGTGCCGATCGCGCTGGCGTACAACCTCGCCCACTTCATAACGCTGCTGCTGATCCAGGGACAGCTCATAATCCCGCTGGCGTCGGACCCGTTCGGGTTCGGGTGGAACATACTCGGCACGGCGGACTACAGGCTCAACCTGGAGATCATCAGCGCGAAGACCGTGTGGTTCATCAGCCTCGGCGCGATCGTGCTGGGGCACGTGATATCCGTGTACCTCGCGCATGTGATCTCGCTGCGGCGTGCGACGAGTTCGTCCGACGCGCTGAGGGGCCAGATTCCGATGCTCGCGCTGATGATCGTCTACACGGCGACAAGCCTGTGGATCATCGCCCAGCCGATAGTGGGGTAATCGCAGGGAGATCGCATTTCGATTCAGGTCCGCCTTGAAATGCGCTCTCTTTCTCATGGAGATAGCTGTCACGGGGCTGTAAAGGTCGATTTCGGCCACAGTATGCTCGCGGTTGTCTCGCGCCTTCACGACAATTAGACTCTGAGCATGGACAGCGTAACGCTCAAGGACTTCCGTTGTTTCCGAGGGGAGCAGACGGCGCGGATGGCGCCGCTGACGCTGCTCGTCGGCGAAAACAGCACGGGGAAGACGTCGTTCCTGGCGATTCTGCGCGCGTTGTGGGAGGTGGCTGTCAACGAGGTCGTCCCTGACTTTCGCAGAGAGCCGTACGACCTCGGGGCTTTCAGCGAGATTGTGTACAACGACAGCAGCAGGGGGGATCAGCCGGAATCTTTTGAGGCCGGGTTTGGGGATTCTGACGCTGCAGTGTCGTTCCACTTTACGTTCCAAGATGTTGATGGGGTGACGTATCCAGTTTCGAGATGCGCATCAGTGGATGGTATGTCGTTCGAGGTTGCGATTCGGACAGACGGCAGAGTGGTACTTGGAATCGACATTGAAGAACGTAGCTGGGAAGAAATCACGCTGTCCGTTGGGTCTGGTTTCGGACGTCAATGGCTAGTTCCTTTTGATAATGCGATGGTACGCGCGTTGGGTTCAGTTGGGCAGCGCCGTTCATCCGACTCTTCAGTCAGAGAAGTGGCTGAGTCGTACGCAAGACCTTCGCTCGATGAAGATGACGTAGAACGCGTCGTCGAGTCACGACAGTGCTTGATTTCCTGGCGGTTGCATAATCAGACGCCGTTCGCTGGTGCACCAGTGCGCTCAAGACCGAGGCGGACTTACGACCCATCCCGACTCATCCCGGACTCGGAAGGAGAGTACATACCCTCTTATTTGTCCATTATGTCGCGTCGTGACCCAGACACATGGAAGAAGTTAAAGAGGCGCCTCGAAGGATTCGGAGCGGAATCTGGATTGTTCGACGAAATCGCAGTGGAGTCTTTTGGTCAGACAGGCGATTCAACCCCGTTCCAGATTCAGATTCGCAAGTTTGGTGGGAAGCTGAAGGGCAACCGCAGGAACATGATCGACGTGGGATACGGGGTCAGCCAGGCCTTACCGATCATTACTGAGCTTCTCAGACCTGACGCATCATCCATGTTCCTGCTTCAGCAGCCTGAGGTGCACTTGCACCCGAGGGCGCAGGCAGCCCTTGGAGGTCTGTTGTGTTCACTTGCTGGGGCTGATCGACAGTTGGTTGTGGAAACACACAGCGACTACCTTGTCAATCGTGTGCGAATGGATGTCCGTGATGGAAAGACCGATCTCAAACCCGAAGATGTCTCTATCCTCTATTTCGAGCGCGGCGAGTCTGGCGTAAAGATTCATTCCATTCGGATGGACGACCTTGGCAATGTCCTGGATGCACCGACGAGCTATGGAGCCTTCTTCATGGAAGAGACGAGGCGGTCAATCGGCATTTAGATGTGTGTGATCAGCGCCGTGACCTCTGTGATGGGTAGAGCTGGCCAAGACCTTTAGTCCCGCTCACGAGAGCATTGTTGAACCATGAACGAGTGGGCCTTCGACAGGCTCAGGGCGAACGAGAGACTAACTACGAGGCGATAGCGAAAAGGCCCTGCAAATTGCGCCGTCTTGCGTTGACCGTCCGTTAACATGCCGCTTATAATCCCCGTGCGGTCTTCGGCCCGCACTGTGTGAAGCGGATACGCCCCGAAGCGAAGTTCATGGCAATGGATCGAGGGAGTGTAGTCCCATAAGTCCTGATAGCCTGCATCCCGGACCTGGTCCGGGACAAGCGCTGCGAACAGAGCATCTAACGGCTGCGACCCAGCCGCTCTTCGACGCAGATACCGCTCGTGAAGCCTGCGGTGTGGTGGGTGTCTACCACCCCGGGCAGGACGTAGCCCGCGTCGCTTTCTTCGGCATATATGCCCTCCAGCATCGTGGACAGGAGAGCGCCGGGATCGCGTCGGCGGACGGCCAGAGCGTCCACAACCGCACCTCCATGGGTCTCATCGGCCAGAGCTTCGCCGAAGACGACCTCGTCGATCTTCCGGGCCACCTGGCCATTGCGCACACTCGCTACTCCACCACCGGCTCCAATCGCATCGTAAACGCGCAGCCCGTCATGGCTAGCGGACCGGACGTGGAGCTCGCGCTGGGTCACAACGGCAACGTCATCAACGCTATGGAGCTGCGGCAGGACCTGGAAGACCAGGGGTTCCGTTTTGACGGCACCAGCGACACCGAGATCATCGCAAACCTGCTCGCCAACGCTCCCGCCCACGACTGGGAGGGCCGAATCTCGTACCTGATGCGAAGGCTGAAGGGCGCTTACTCGCTGACCGTGCTAACGAAGAACGAGCTGATCGGCATCCGCGATCCGCTGGGCGTCAGGCCGCTGTGCCTCGGACGACTCGGCGAGGGATGGGTGCTCGCGTCCGAGTCGTGCGCGCTCGACCATGTCGGAGCGGACTACATCCGCGACATCGACCCGGGCGAGGCCGTATTGATCGACGAGTCCGGTCTCAGGACGGTCAAGAGTCCCGGCGCTGACGGTATGCGCGCAAGCTGCGTGTTCGAGAACATCTACTTCTCCAGGCCGGACAGCGTTCTCGACGGCAGGCTGGTCTACAGCGACCGGATGCGGATGGGCGCGGAGCTGGCGAAGGAGCATCCTGTCGAAGCCGACATGGTTATCGGCGTGCCCGACTCGGCCACCGCCGCCGCCGTTGGCTACGCGCAGGAGACGGGCATCCCGTACGGCGAGGGGCTGGTCAAGAACCGCTACGTCGGTCGCACCTTCATCGAGCCGACGCAGTACTTCCGAGACCTCGGGGTCAGGCGCAAGCTCAACCCACTGCCCGAGATCATTCGCGGCAAGCGTCTTGTCGTCGTGGACGACAGCATCGTTCGCGGCACCACGACTCCCCACGTCGTCAGGCTTCTGCGCAAGGGAGGCGCTGCCGAGATACACCTGCGGATAACCGCACCGCCGATCGTGTCCACCTGTCACTTCGGCGTTGACATGGCCACCAAGAAGGAGCTGATCGCCGCCAACATGGCGGTCGAGGAGATCCGCGATCTGGTGGGTGCCGACTCCCTGGGATACCTGAGCGTCGAGGGGCTGTCGCGAGCCATCGACGATACGGGAAACAGCTACTGCATGGGGTGCTTCACCAGCGAGTATCCGATCCCCGTTCAACTGGAGATGGACAAGCTGGTGATGGAGGTCCAGCAATAGAATTAAGAATAGTGAATCGAGAATTGTGAAGTCCTCCATTCACCATTCACGGGGCAAGCTCGCGCTTGGTGTGCTGGCCTCCCACGGCGGCACCAACCTTCAGGCAATCATCGACTCATGCCACAGCGGCGCAATCGATGCCGAGGTGCGCGTGGTGATCTCAAACAACTCCCGCGCCATGGCCCTGGAACGGGCGCGAAGGGCGGGCATTCCCACTGCTCATCTCAGCAGCAGCACTCACCCTGATCCTGAAAAGCTCGACGAGGCGATTGCCGACACCCTGCGACAACACGGCGTGCAGGTCGTGGCACTCGCCGGCTACATGAAGATGCTCGGCCCTCGCACGCTTGAGGCCTACCGCAACCGTATACTGAACGTTCATCCGGCGCTGTTGCCGAAGTTCGGAGGGCGGGGAATGTACGGGGAGCGTGTGCACAGGGCCGTGCTGGAGTCGGGCGATACGGTGTCGGGCGTCACCGTGCATCTCGTGGACGAGGAGTACGATCGCGGCCCGATCGTGGCGCAGGCGGAGGTCCCGGTGCTTCCCGGCGATACGCCTGAAACTCTGGCTGCCCGTGTGCTGGAGCAGGAGCACATTCTCTATCCTGAGACGATCCAGCGCATTGCCACCGCCAGTCTAACCAGCTTAACCAGCTTTAAGCTGGTCCAGCTTAAAGCTGGACATGAAAAAGCTTAGAGTCAGGCATTTACACATGCAGTAGTGATACTCGAAAACTTCTATTACTGAACAGACCAGCTTAGAGTTGGACATATAAGGAATTGAAACCGGCACATATCATGGCTGAACAGACATACAGACAAGCTGGCGTAGATCTGGAGGCTTCGCAGGATGTGAAGCGTCGCATCGGTGCGGTGGTGAGACGCACTCATGGCCCGGAGGTGCTGGCGGGAGTCGGCGCGTTCGGCGCGATGTACTCGTTCTCGGGCTACCAAGACCCTGTGCTCGTCACTAGCACGGACCCGGTCGGCACCAAGCTGAAGCTGGCGGTGATGACTGGCCGGTTCGAGGGAATCGGCGAGGACCTGGTCAACGCCTGCATCAACGACGTGATCGTCTGCGGGGCGAAGCCGATCCTGTTCCTCGACTACATCAACATGAGCAGTCTGCGGCCCGACGTGGTGCTGACTCTGGTGGAGGGGATGGCGAAGGCGTGCGAGGAGGTCGGCTGCGCGCTGATAGGCGGCGAGACCGCCGAGATGCCGGGTGTATTCGCTGGCGACAACTTCGACGTGTCCGGCTTCGTGCTCGGCGTGGTAGAGCGGTCTGGGATGATCGATACGTCGCAGATTGGCGCCGGGGATGCGCTGATAGGCGTGCCGTCCAATGGTCTGCACACCAACGGATACTCGCTGGTCCGGCACGTGTATGGGCTGGACTCCGATCCGGCTCCTCTCGCGGAGCACAGGGCAGAGCTGGGGGAGACACTCGGGGACGCGCTGCTCAGGCCGCATCCGCCCTACTTCGGTCAGCTGGAGCCCGTGTTCGGAATGGTCAACGGCATCGCGCACATCACTGGCGGCGGGCTGATCGAGAACGTCCCCCGAATGCTGCCTGAGGGGGTGTCGGCGAGCTTCGATACGTCGTCCTGGCCCGTCCCTCCGATCTTCCTGCAGATACAGGAAGACGGCGGTATATCACGCGACGAGATGTACCGCGTGTTCAACATGGGTCTGGGCATGGTGCTGAGCTGCGACCGCAGCCGGGTGGCCGAGGTGCTGGCACATGTTCCGGGGGCGATGGAGGTGGGCGAGATCGTTGAGGACACCGGCGGCGGTCGTGTTATTCTTTAGTACCATGTGCCGCATGGCGTGAGGCCGATTCATCGAAAGGCGGATGACAATGCAGACTAGGGAGAAGCCACCAGTCGTTGTTCACCCCGATGTCGAATCCCTGATGAAGGGATATTTGCTAGAGCTTCGCGATGTCATTGTGGACCAATCCAAGAAGTCCGCAAGAAGGTTTGGTTTCACCTTAGATCAGGTCGTGATTCGAAAATTCTATGACCCGTGTGACGAAGATGATGACAGATTGATTTTCGAACTTTGCGTCTCTGGCGACGAATCAAAAATCGACGAGTTTTGGGACGCTGTTATCAGCAACGTATCTGAACATGAAACCAAGATGTCAAAGAAGGCCCGCGAGGCTTTTGATGAAGTTGTGTCGGTGTTTGTTCATTGGTGACGACAGAGTCGTTCAATCCTGAGGAGTTCCGTCGCATAGCCACTTCGCTCGTTCTGAGCGACTCCTCTGAAGCGAGCTTTAGAACCGCAATCAACAGGCTCTACTACGCTGTGTTTCTGGCGACTCGGGAGGCACTTGGCATATCCGGTAGCAGGACGATTCACGGAAGGGTATATGGTGAGCTGCGCAGGTACGATCGGCTTGCGGGCGAACGGCTGCAGCGCCTGTTTGAGCTACGTATCATGGCTGACTATGCACTGGACGTGGCAGATCCTCTCAGAAATGGCTGGCCGCGCAATTACCAGATGGCCCGCAGGCTTGCGAACTTCGTACTTGAAAGGCTCCGATGAAAGCTCTACTTAGTGTGTATGACAAGACCGGGCTGGCCGACCTTGCTCGGGCGCTCAGCGGTGCCGGCTGCGAACTGGTCAGCACCGGCGGCACCGCCGCGACTCTGGCAGATGCCGGTCTGCCTGTGATGCAGGTCGCCGATCTCACCGGCTCGCCGGAGATACTGGACGGCAGGGTCAAGACGCTTCACCCGACTGTCCACGGCGGAATACTTGCACGTCGTGATCTTGCGTCGCACCAGGCCGAGCTAGACTCGCACGGCATCGGGACCATCGACGTGGTGGTCGGCAACCTCTATCCGTTCGTCGAGACCGTGAGCGCAGACAACGTCACCCTGCAGGACGCGCTGGAGAACATCGACATCGGCGGTCCGACGATGATCCGTGCAGCCGCGAAGAACTTTCCGTCGGTTCTTGTGCTGGTCGACCCCGGCGACTACGGCTGGGTGTCCGAGCGCATCGCTGAGCACGGCCTGTCTGAGTCCGCGTTCAGCCTGGACGAGCGTCGCGAGCTCGCGCGCAAGGCGTTCCAGCACGTCGCGCTGTACGACACGGCTGTCGCCAGGTACCTGACCGGAGAGACCGATGGCACGTCCTGGCCTGAGCTGACGTTTGGGTACGACCGCGTCGCGGACCTCCGCTATGGAGAGAACCCCCACCAGAAGGCGACTCTATACGCTTCTGCCCTGTCGTCGGGTGGGATTGTCAGGTCGGAGAAGCTTCACGGCATCGACATGTCGTACACGAACTACCTGGACGCCGACGCCGCGTGGCGAGTGGTGTCCGACTTCTCCGAGCCCGCCGTCGCGGTTATTAAGCACACCAACCCCTGCGGGCTGGCCGTCCATTCCGACCAGCCTACCGCGTACCAGCGCGCGTTCGAGGGCGACTCGGTCTCGGCGTACGGCGGCATTGTGGGTTTCAACCGTACGGTCACCAAAGCGACAGCCGACGCGATGAGGGGCGTTCTGTACGACATAATCGTAGCGCCCGACTACGAAGAGGACGCGCTTGAGGTGCTCCGGCGCCGACGCCGGACTCGTATTCTCCGCATCGACCCTGAGAAGGGCCACGCGACTCACCTCGATCTGAGACTGGTCACCGGCGGCGCGTTGGTGCAGGGAGCTGACGCCATCGAAGAAGACCCCTCTGCATGGCAGGTGGTCACGGAACTCAGCCCGACCGACGAGCAGCTTCGCGACCTTGCGTTCGCGTGGAGGGCGGCGAAGCACATCAAGTCCAACACCATTGTGCTCGCGAAGGACGCCACGCTCGTCGGTATGGGCGCCGGTCAGCCGAACCGCGTGGTTAGCGTCCACCTCGCGCTACGGATCGCAGGCGACAAGGCGCAGGGCTCGGTGCTGGCGTCGGACGCCTTCTTCCCGTTCCCGGACAACATCGTTATGGCCGCTGAGGGGGGCGTTTCAGCGATAGCGCAGCCCGGCGGGTCCATTCGCGACGACGAGTGCATCGCGGCCGCAAACGAGCTTGGCATCGCGATGGTCACCACCGGCACACGCCACTTCAGGCACTAGGCCCGGCAGGGCACGCCCTGCACCCGTAAGGGGGTGGGCAGCAGTACCGGATACACCTATCCCACTAACTCCAATGACTTCAGTAACCACAAGACAATGACTACTCTGGATGTTGTAATTCCCGGACTCAATGAAGAGAGGATCCTGGCGGAGACCGTCGGTACTCTCTCCGAGTTCATGGGCTCGAACATGGCCGACTACGACTGGCGCATCGTCATCGCCGACAACGGCTCGACAGACGCCACGCAGGAGATCGGACTCCGGCTCGCAGAGCAGTCGGACAGGGTGCGGTACCTGCGTCTCGAACAGCGTGGAAGGGGCCGCGCGCTCAAGCATGCGTGGACGCAGAGCGACTCCGACGTGATGGCGTACATGGACATGGACCTCGCGACCGACCTCGCCTCGCTTCCGACGATGGCCGCCGCCATCGCCCGCGACGGCTACGACGTCGCCTTCGGCTCCCGGCTGAGGCGCGGCGCTGAGGTAATAGGGCGTTCTCCCAAGCGCGAGTTCATATCGCGATGCTACAGCCTCATCTTCAGGAGCATGTTCCTGACCGGCTTCGTCGACGCGCAGTGCGGATTCAAGGCGGTGAGTCGACGGACGGTGGAGCAGGTGCTGCCCCTCGTCCAGGACACCGGCTGGTTCTTCGATACAGAACTGCTCATCCTGTGCGAGAAGAACGGCTACCGCGTGCGCGAGATACCCGTGCGCTGGGTGGACGACCCCGACAGCAGGGTGAAGATCGTAAGCACCGCCATCGAGGACATGAAGGGCCTGCTGAGGCTGCGGTTCGGCGGACTTCGGGAGTCGCGAAAGGCCCTGCGCGGGTACGGGAAGAGCTACTAGCATCTATGGTCGCGTTTGTCTGGATTCTCGCGTTCGTCGCTTTGCTCTGGGTGCTAACTGCCCTCGACCAGTTCACGGGTCTCGACCTCCGGCAGTACGGAGTCTCGCCAAGGGACACGTCGAGCCTGCTGGGAATACCCCTGCACATCTTCGTACACAACGACTTCTGGCACCTGCTGTCCAACACCGGACCGCTGGTTGTGCTGGGCGGCCTCGTGGGCGTGCGCGGCGCGGGGGTGCTGCTGGCGGTCTCTGTGTTCATCGCAGTGTTCGCCGGCGCTGGTGTCTGGCTGGTGGGACGGGAGGGGGTCCACATCGGCGCGAGTGGCCTGGTGTTCGGCTACTTCGGCTACCTGGTGGCGCGCGGATTCGTCGAGCGGAGCCTCATGTCGCTCCTGATAGCCGTGGCGGTGGCAGTGTTGTATGGAGGACTGATCTTCGGCCTGCTGCCGCTCAGTGGGTTCGTCTCGTGGGAGGGCCACCTGTTCGGCCTGATCGGAGGCGTCGTGCTGGCCTGGGTCAGCGGCCGTGACAGGGGGTGAGGGCGTTACCTCTATCTACCGTGGCTGTTGGGCAGAAAACGAGTCAGGCTGCTGCTCAGGCGCACCACTCGGAGATTGTTCAGGCAGCCGGCCCAGTGGCGAAGGTCGAGGTTTGATCGCCTTCCTGGTCGCCGTTGCGATATCGAGTGGTCCGTGACCACCGCCGAGGCCGAGGGCGCCATGGACGAATCTCCGCCGCCCAGCCGATAGATGGTGACAATCAGTTTGCCTCCGATGACGACAATCATGTATGCGAGGGTGGTGAGGGACGCCCAGGCAACGGCGAGGCGGGAACGCTCGACGTACTCGTCCGCAGAGTAGCCGAGTGCGTCAAAGTCCATTTCCCATGAGTAGAACAGGCCCTGGTCCGTCACGGCATACGAACTCGGCTGCATATAGGTCACCAGTATCGCACCCAGACCGAGAGCTGAAAGGACAATGACCACTGTCACGGCAGTACAGAGCATGAACCTTCTGTCCCACTCGCCGATGCTGATATCGGGATCGCGAAGCGCCACCAGTGTCGTGAACACACCCGCCAACAGAGTGAACAGCGCAAGGCCCACTATCCAGAACCCGACGTTTGAGAATGCAAGGAGGAATGCGTAGACAAAGGCGATTGGCGGAAGCACGATCCAGGCGGCCCGGCTGTACGCACTCTTCCCATCTCCTGGACCGGAGTACTGCCACCTGCGAATGAGGATGAACATCAGCCCGGCGACAGTTGAAACAGCGAGGTTCACGACAAGACTCAGCGTGAAAGGTATTGACGTCCCGGCCAAGCCTCCCAGGCTATACAGTCCATAGGCGTCCATTCGGGTCAGCGGGGCGTGCAGCAGAGGAATACTGAGTTGGAAGAAGATCGTCACGAAGAAGAGCTCTGCGAAGTCGTCTGACCGCCGCAATCGCCAGAACCCCTGTGCCGTAAGCGCGAATAGGGCGACGCCGACGTATGCAGCCAGCATGAAGGATGAGTTCCAACCAAGCATTGCCATGAAGTAACCGGCAAGGGCAACGCACGAGCCGGGCAGGATGAATCGTGACCAGGCATAGCGAGTCACCTGGCGGGGGCCCGACGAGGGATCACTCCAGGCCGACGTGGCCCCAGCCTTTAGGGTAACGTGTTCAGACGCATCTGAAGCGGCCACCAGGTCCAGCGTGTCATTATCGAGGCCCGTGTTAGCGCCATCCTCCAGACCGGCCAATGCGAACAGTCCTCTGATCTCGGCACGTGAGAGATTCAGGGCACGGCCGAAGACCTCCAGCCTCTCTTTGGTGGGGAGAGTGGCTCCCGACTCCCACCGGACGACCGTTGAGTGATCGTGCTTCTCGAGGTACTTCGGGTCCACCTGTCCCATGAGGTCGAGCAGGCCATTCTGGGAGAGCCTCCTGCCAGTGCTCTTTGAGGTACGGGCCTGCCTGTAGGCACGCATTAGCATGCCCACCTGCATTGCTCTCAACCGTCTGGAATCTGGGTTCATGGTCATGCTCTATGCACAATTGCAAGGACAAATGTGAATCTGTAGAAGTGCACAGACACTGAGTCTCCTAAGCCGTATCCTCACACATGAGGCTCACCCGTGCAACACACATTGAGATGTATGCGTCATCCTGATCACGCTCTCAGTAGCTCTCATCATTGGCAAGAGCCAAATGGAGCTGGAATCTGCTCAGCAGCTAAGGAAGAGAGGAGTCAATCCCCATGCCCGACATGGCAACACTCGTAACGGCAATAGCATCGCTGGTTGTATCGGTAGGCGTCCTCGTCGTGGCCGTGGGGATCTTCTACCTGATCGTCAGGCTCGGCAGGGCGATTGAGCTACTCGCCGGAGTCCAGGATAACGGCAACGATCAGTCCAACTGACAAGGCCCCGCCTGGGGTTACATAAGCAGCCAGACGCTGATTGCTTTCAGACCAACCGGGCCACCATCTCGCTGGAACTAGTACCACATCCAGATGGTTCTGATATACGTCGACCTGCCGCGAACTCTGGATACCGGCCTTCGCCCGTATGACGGCTGGGGCAAATCAACTGTCGAACCTGGCGAAAGCGTCGCACTTCAGGTCGGTGCTGATGCAGGGTCTGCGTTCAGGTACAGCGTCCTATAGCGCGTGGCTTGACATGGTCGCTCCGATTCGAGATTAGGAAGTGCCATGTTTGTGGACAGGACAATTGTCGTTGGCATTGCGGTCTCAGTGGCTGGCCTCGTGCTGGCCATGGTCGTGTTGCTGTACGTGCTATCGACGCTGACCACACCGCAGGTGGTCCGGCTGGTGTCGCTTGTGCCGTCACATGGCGCGATCATCCTGGAAGACGCCGGCGACTCCGCCACACTTAACGTGCGTGGCTACTACTCCGACCTTTCCCTCGAAGACCTGGATCCGGGTTTCGTAACCTACGAGTCGACTGACCCAGCCGTAGTCACGGTGTCCCAGGACGGCACGGTCGTTGCGGTTGAGGCGGGATCTGCCGACATTCTCATAACCTTTGGAGGCTTCAGCACCAGCGTTCACGCGCTGGTCTTTGGGGACCTCCCCTCTCTCCCTCCCGTAGATCCGGCTATGGTCGGTGTCATACCCGGCCTGGACGTCGAAGCGAGGGCGATCCTGAACCGTATCATCATTGAACTTCAGCCTGGTTACGAGGTCGACTCCGCAGCTGACATAGCGAGTGACCTTGGAGGCGAAGTTCTGTTCTCGTATGTGACCTTCCCTCTTCACGTTATCGAGTTCGACCGTGAGGAGCACACTTTGCTTCAAGTGCTGGAAGATGTCGAGGCCGACTTCAGGGTTGCTGCAGTCTATGCAGATACTTTGTTCGAGTCCTTTGATCATGACATCGATACACTTTCCCTCGGTCTTGAGGGCGACGCATACCGCAATGTCGGTTTCGATCGTGCCTGGCGAATCATGGAGAGGGTCCCAGAACTTCATCCTGTGACCATTGTTGTCATCGACGGCGGAAGCGTTAATCCTCGAGGCGCGAATGAGCCTACTATCGTCAGGTCCGAATTCGACCCCCAAAGTGTCTACTCACTGCCGATTGGTCCTACTAGTGCGCACGCTGCCGCTGTAACCAGTGTTATTGCTGCCGTGAATGGCAATGTCCCTCCTCAACCTGAGAGGAACTTGAGCGGCATTGTCACAAGCGTTGGAGGCCTGCCGTACAGTCTTATCGGCATGTCCATCACCGAATTCTGGTCCGCCTCAATGGTTCGCCCCGCGGTCCTGTCTTCGTCAGTAGGGCTCCAAGCTCTGGAGTTGATCGGGCACTTCAGGCACCCCATCGACGTGGTGAATATGAGCTGGGGGAGTCGTGACATGCTGTTGAACTGGCTAAATAGGAGCTTATATGAAGACACTATGTCATCGATGTCAGGGGTTGCATTTGTGCCGGCGGCAGGTAACTGTCAGGTTGATGCGAAAGAGATTTATCCTGGCAGTTTCTCCCTTACCATGCCCCATGTAATAACTGTTGGAGGGGCAGATAGTGACTACACTGGACGATGGGCCGGTTGGCCACCCTGTGACGGAGACGGCGTTCGGGGAAGATCCTCAGCTTTTGGAGATGCGATCACTATTGCAGCCCCATCAGAATACGTTTGGGCGGTTGACATTGCCCAAAACGGTTACAGCGCCCACCACGGTACATCGTTCGCTGCTCCAATGGTTACGGGAGCGATAGCTCTTCTCAAGGCTATAGACTCGGACCTCCATCCTTGGCAACTGAGGCGCATGCTGGTCGATACCGCCGACGTGAAAACGATATGCAACTCAGAAGTACATATTGACCAGTGTCCCGATGCCGAAAAGGAAGACTGGCCGTTTCTTCGGGCGGACAAGGCCGTTGCCAAACTGATTTCTGACAGTGTCGACGCCGAAATCTCCGGCGAAAGAGTTACGGTTCCCAGCGACACGCAAAGGGTGGTGGGCAATAACTTCGAGATCGGTGTGGAGATTGAAAACACCGGGACCATAGTGTGGCCCTTCTACGTCGAGGCGCTCGTCCGGTCCCCCACAGGCGGCGAACTCAGACTGGAGGGTCGTGAGATCGCCATTGCCCCAGGCAAGTCACATCCGTTCAGGTGGGGCTTCTGGCCAAACCGCGGGGGCTGCTGGGACCTTCGGGTCAGGGTCTGGATTGACGGCGATGAAGACAGTCACATACGAGCGGGAATTGCCGAGAACGACCAGACGGGGCCGGATGCGAAAGACGTTGGGTTGATCGCGGACTCGGGTTGGTGGGAGGACGTTCTCGAAGTGCGCGCTGATGACTCCAGTGATGTGGGCCAGTGTTCGAGCGAGCTTCAGGTTGTGCCTCTTCCCAAGGGACTCGCTCAGGTCGATGCCAACGTGCTACTGCTCGCCGACACCAGCGGCAGTATGGCCGGAGGGAAGATTGAGGCTCTCAGGCAGGCTGTGGAAACATTTGTCAGCAGGATGTACGACATACGATTCCAGGGTAAAGGGGGCGCCGAAGCGGAGACCGACTTCGTTGGCATGAGTGATTTCGACGATACCTACCAGGGCTTGATTGCAATTGGCCCCATCGATTCAAACGGGGCAGACCTCGACACATGGCAGGACGCCATCGGTCGTCTGGACGCAGAGGGAGGTACTGCCCTCTACGATGCCGTCATCACTTCCGTTGACGTCCTGACCAACCAGGGCGCACCGGCCAGGGATAACATCCTAATAGCCCTTACCGACGGTCTCGACCAGAGCAGCAACAACTCCCTGGACGACGCGATTTCAGCGCTGGGAGAGTCGTCCGTCACGCTCTTCGCCCTTGCGCTTGGTGAACCCGGAGGGACTGGGGAGTACGATCTGGACATTCTCAGGGACCTGGCAGACGCCACTGGCGGCGCCGCATACGCTGCGGATACTGAGAACCTTGCCGGTCTCTACCAACTGTTCTCCACGATATTCGAGACTGAACCGTGAGTGCAGGGGGTATACTGCTTCCTTAACCGGCATGTGCTGAACTGCGCGCCATCGATTGCGCGTTTCAACCGCATCTGTGCGGCAGGTGCCACATGCACGCGACTACAGGAGCACGACACCATGACAGAGCAGTCCGGGCCAGTTGGAATGCTGACTCACATCGGCATAGACGTTGCCGACCTCGATCGGGCGGAGGCGTTCTATTCGGCACTGCTGGGGGTCGAACGGGACTGGGCGTTTGATCAGTATCGCGCCTTAAAGCCCCTGCCGAGTGGGTTGATCGTCTATTTCCAGCGGGTATCCGACGAGAAGACCAGCAAGACGCGGCTACACATGGATGTGACTGTTCAGGACGTGGCGGCTGCGATGGCGAGAGTCGAAGCCATCGGGGGGACGGTGCTGAGGGACTTCATCGAGCCGGATGAGGGACTCGCCGTAGTCGCGGACCCGGACGGCAACGAGTTCTGCCTGATCACCGGGTAGGGCCAGCCTTCCTGGAGAACTTGAACGCCGTTACTGGGTTCCCCTATAATGTCCAGTCGCCTGGTTGTGATAGTCAGTATCAATACAATTGCTGACATCATACCTGGTTAGCAGTTTGGCAAAAGCGATTCGTACGGCCTGGATTGACGTCAATGCACATAGGTCGTGGCATTTCTTCGTTTCGGACAGATGCGGATAGCGATCGCCGGCCTCTCGTACCTCGGTGTGGGAACCCGGCCGCCGACACCGGACTGGGGCGCGATGCTGGCAGAGGCGCAGCCGTACATGCGCCGCGTTCCGTCGCTTACGTTGATACCCGGAGCGGCCATCTTTGTGACGGCTCTGAGCGTGACCCTGCTGGTACAAAGTCTCATGCTTCGTACCCAACTGCGGGCCTGGCGGCCCATCTATCAACCTACTCAAGTCTCTCTGGAGGTAATGACAATGCACTCAGCAACCGAATCCTGGCGTGAGCAGGTACTGAAATTCGACCGTGAGATGGAGGCGCGGCGCGGCGGAGGCCACGGGCACGGACATGGCCGCCCTGTGTACGCCTCCATGCCCCTGGACCCCTATCGTACCGACGACCCGGTGGTCAACGGGCTCTTCGAGTTAGTCGGAGATGACACTGAGGTGCTGGACGTCGGCGGAGGCGCGGGGCGACTCGCGCTCCCGCTGGCAACGCGCGCCAGGCACGTGACCGTCGTCGATCCGTCCGAGGACTCCGTGGAGCTGCTGAAGAGCCGCATGGAGGAGGCCGGGCTGACCAACGTGACCGTCGTCAACGAGCCCTGGGAAGACGCGGATGTGCCGCCCGCAGACATCGTGCTCTGCTCTCTGGTGCTTCATCACCAGCTCGAGGTCGTGTCCTTCGTGAAGAGGATGGAGCAGCACGCCAGGGACCGGGTGGTGGTGCTGGAGATGATGGAGACTCCGGGAGCGGTCTACAGGCCGTTCCAGGAGCGGGTGTACGGCGCGGCGATTACACCGCTGCCGGGAATTCCGAAGCTGCTGGCCCTGCTGTGGGAGATGGGGATATTCGCCGACGTCTCCATGTTCAGTCCCGTGACTCCCTTGCTGGAAACGGACCGAGACTCGGTACAGGACTACATGCGCCGCCGCCTGTTCGTGGAGGAAGGCACGGAGGAGGACGAGCGACTGCAGGCGGCGATGGAAGATTTGCTCGAGGAGACTCCCGAGGGAATCACCGTCCGGGGCGTGTCGCCGCACCGCCCGGGGATGGTCACATGGCAGCCGGGAGGGGCCGGAGGGTCATAGGGGTCTGGTAGCCCAGGGCCTTTTCATTATTGAGTGTCACTGGAGTAGCTCGTTCGTGGTGAGCTTGTCGAACCATGAACGGGCGGCCCTTCGACAAGCTCCCGCCACGGCGGATTTTCAACAGGGCGAACGGATGCGGGCAAGATGCCCGCGCTCCAAATGGGGGCGTCTACTAATCTGG
>CAZIDM010000033.1:15702-33121 GCA_964537915.1 uncultured Dehalococcoidia bacterium | reverse complement strand
CAACGCTTTCAAGCGTCTGTCCAAGGGCTATAGCGACTCCGAAAGAGCTGCCATGTTCCACGACACCGCGGCACGCGTGTACCGGGTTGAGACGTAGTGGCGGTTCGCGAACCGCCCCTACAGATATTGGACGGAGGTAAACCAAAATGGCGCTCCCGGAAAGAATGAAATTCGGAATCTTCCTCGGTCCGTTCCACCGTGTCGGTGAGAACCCGACACTGGCCATGGACCGCGACATGGAGCTGGTCCAGTGGCTGGACTACCTGGGCTACGACGAGGCCTGGATCGGCGAGCACCACAGCGCGGGCTGGGAGATCATCTCGTCGCCCGAGATCTTCATGGCGGTGGCCGCCGACCGCACACGGCACATCAAGCTGGGAACGGGCGTCGTAAGCCTCCCGTACCACCACCCGCTGATGGTCGCCAACCGCATGACGCAGCTCGACCACATGACGCACGGGCGTGTCCTGTTCGGAGTCGGGCCGGGCGCGCTGCCGGGGGACGCCTACATGATGGGCATAGACCCGACCACACAGCGCGAGAAGATGGACGAGGCGCTCGGCATCATCCTGCGGCTGTTCACCGAGACCGACCCGATCACGTACAAGAGCGACTGGTTCGAGCTGAACGAGGCGATGCTACAGATCAGGCCGTTCCAGAGGCCGCACATGCCAATCGCGGTGGCTTCTGTGCAGTCGCCGGCCGGTGTCGCGCTGGCGGGCAAGTACGGAGCATCGGTGCTGACCATCACAGTCCCACGTGACCCTTCTTCCGGAGAGTCCAACCTGAGGGGCCTTTGGGACATCGCCGAAGAGTCGGCGGCCCAGCACGGACAGACAGTCGACCGCTTCGACTGGCGGCTGACCCTGCCCATTCACCTTGCGGAAACCCGCGAAAAGGCGTTCGAAGAGGCAAGGCTTGGCGCGGGCCGATTCCTGCGCGAGTACACGGAAGAGACCAACGGCCGCAAGGCCGCCTACGAGGGTCCCATAGAGGGCGTCATCGACCACATGGCCGAGACCGGCTCGTGGATCATCGGCACTCCCGACGACTGCATCGCCGGCATCAAGCGGCTTGAGGAGCAGAGCGGCGGGTTCGGCGGACTTCTCGTCCAGACGATCGACTGGGCGCCGAGGGACAGAATCCTCAACAGCTACGAGCTGCTGGCGCGGTACGTTATGCCGCAGTTCCAGGGGTCGCTGACCGGCATCGAAGGCTCCAACCAGTGGGCTCGCAAGCGCCAGGAGGACCTGGTCAGCGGCAGAGTCGCGGCTATCGACAGGGCCCACCAGGTGTACGCGGAGCGTCGCGCATGACGGAGCCAACACACTCACTCAGCATAGACATTGGCGGGACGTTCACCGACTTCACCCTGCACGACGTCGAGACCGGCGACCTGAACGTACACAAGGTGCTCACCGACCCTGAAGACCCGGCCAGCGCGCTCATTCGAGGCGTGCGTGAGATCCTGGCAGAATCAGGGACGGCGCCCGAATCGCTGCGTCTCGTGGTCCACAGCACAACGCTTGCCACCAACGCGATCATCGAACGCAAGGGCGCGAAGACTGCGCTCCTTACAACACGCGGATTCCGCGACGTGCTTGAGCTGGGACGAGAGCAGATCTACGACATGCACGATCTGCACGCGCAGTACCCTGAACCGATAGTGCCGAGGCACCTGAGGGCTGAGGTGCCGGAGCGCGTCGACCGCGACGGCAGGGTTCTGCAGGAACTAGATCTCGAGACATCCGCACAGGTGCTCGACGACCTGGCCGAACAGGGAGTCGAGGCGGTCGCGGTATCGCTGCTGCACTCGTACAACAATCCCGTCAACGAGCAGGCGCTGAAAGAGCAGATCGAGAAGCGGCATCCTGACCTTAGCCTGTCGCTCTCGTCAGAAGTCGCGCCGGTCATCAACGAGTACGAGCGGACGTCGACGACGGTCGCAGATGGGTACATCAAGCCCTCGGTCACCAGCTACATACGTGGCGTCGAGCGCGACCTCGCAGACGAGGGTTACGCCGGACGCCTGCTGGTGATGCACTCGGCGGGCGGCGTCATGGACGCTGATGCCTCGTGCGAGAGGCCGGTACGTATGCTGGAGTCCGGCCCCGCGGCCGGAGCGCTTGCTGCGGGCTTCTACAGCGAACTGCTGGGAGAGCCTGACCTGATCTCGCTCGACATGGGCGGCACTACCGCCAAGACCTGCGTGATAGAAGACGGCAAGCCTAGCCAGACGAACACCATCGAGGTGGCGCGAGTCCACCGCTTCAAAATCGGCAGCGGACTGCCCATAGTCATTCCCGTGCTCGACCTGATCGAAATTGGATCCGGCGGTGGAAGCATCGCGTGGCTGGACGGACTGGGACTGCTGCGAGTCGGCCCGCAGAGCGCGGGCGCGAGTCCGGGTCCTGCCTGCTACGGACTGGGCGGGACCGAGCCGACCGTAACCGACGCCAACCTGACCCTCGGCTACCTGAATCCCGACTACTTCCTGGGCGGCAGGATGAACCTGGACACTGACGCCGCGCGTGCCGCCATGACAAGGCTCGGCTCGGAGATGAGCATGAGCGAGGTCGAGGCTGCGTGGGGCGTGTACAGCGTCGTCACTGAGAGCATGGCCGCCGCCGCGCGCATACACATCATCGGACGCAACAAGGACCCACGCCGGTACGCCATCGTGGCGTTCGGCGGCGCGGGACCGGCCCACGCCTGCGAGGTCGCCAGAATCCTCGGCGCTACCCGCGTGGTCGTTCCGCTGGGTGCCGGAGTGACGTCCGCGCTTGGATGTCTCGCCGCTCCGCTGTCGTTCGAGAGCGTCCGGTCCGCACCTGGTCTTCTCGAAAGAACGGCCTGGGACGAGGTCAACCGGACGTTCAACGAGATGGAGGCGTGGGGACGGGAAATGCTCGCGAACTCAGGCGTCTCCGCAGAGGACGTTCAGATGACCCGCACCGGCGACATGCGGCTCGTCGGGCAGATACACGAGATCAACGTGCCTGTTCCGGGAGAGACGCTGTCGGCCGGCGACATCGAGCGAATCGAGTCTGACTTCCACTCGATCTACCAGCAGCTATACGCCCGCAGAAACCTGAGCCTGCCTATCGAGGTCCAGAACTGGCGACTATTGGTCAGCGGCCCGCAGCCGGACCTCTCGCTGAGGGAGCAGGATGTCGTGGGCGGAGGCGATTCACACCGTAACGGCGTGAAGGGTTCCAGGCAGGCGTACTTCCCGAGCTCGAACGGGTATGTCGACTGTCCCGTGTACGACCGCTACCGGCTGCAGGCAGGCACGGAGTTCCCGGGTCCCGCGATCATCGAAGAGGCCGAGGCCACCACGATAGTACGTCCAGGCGAGAGCGTATCCGTGGACAGTTGGCTCAATCTCGTCATCACACTGGAGGGCTGAATGGCAACCGAACGCTTCGATCCAGTATCTCTTGAGATCATGTGGAGCAGGATGCTCAACGTCGCCGAGGAGATGTGGTCCACCATACTGCGCACGGCGGTCTCGACGATCATCGCGTCCGCCAACGACTTCGGCTGCGAGGTTCTCGACGCCGAGGGCCGCTCCATAGCGCACGCCTACCGCTCGATGCCGGTCTTCAACATGACCATGCCCAACGTCACCAAGGAGATACTCAAGAAGTATCCCGTGGAGTCTATGCACCCCGGCGACGTGTACATGACCAACGACCCGTGGATGTGCGCCGGACACCTGCCGGACATCGCCATCGTGTCTCCGGTGTTCCACCAGGGGCGGTTCGTCGGATTCGTCGGCAACATCGCCAACACGTCCGACATCGGCGGCTCGCTGGACGCCAAGGCGGTCACGGACTCGTACGAAGAGGGCATCTTCTTCCCGCTGTGCAAGCTGTACGACAAGGGAGAGCCAAACGAGCTGGCGTTCGACATGTTCAGGTGGAACGTTCGCGGGCCAGACATGGTGCTGACGGACATCGAGGCGCAGGTCGCGGCCAACCAGGTCGGGGCGAGGCGCATCAGGGACTTCCTCGACGAGTACATGCTGGAAGACCTCACCGAGCTGTCAGAGGCGATTCGCGGACGATCTGAGACCGCGATGCGTCGAGCCATCGCCGACCTTCCAGACGGCGAGTACACCAACGAGGTATACACCGACGGCATGGGCGACCCCCTGCTGATCAAGGTGCGAATCGTGATCGAAGGCGACGAGGTCCTCGTGGACTTCGACGGCTCCGCGCCGCAGATCGACCGTGGCGGTCTCAACTGCACCATGATCTACAGCCAGGGTCACACGTACTACCCACTCGCCTGCCTACTCACGCCGGACGTGCCGGTTAACGAGGGCTGCTTCGAGCCGATCTCGGTCACCGCGCCTGAAGGTACAATCATCAACTGCACTTTCCCCGTGTCGGTGGGATCGCGCACCAACACCGGCTGGTACATCCACGGCTGCATCTTCGGTGCGCTCGCCAAGGCGATTCCGGAGCAGATCCAGTCCGGCAACGGCCTGATGTCTTCCATCCGCACCTACGGCACAGAGGCCGACGGCCGGGTGTTCAACGCCCACCTGTTCTGCGGAGGCGGACGCGGAGCGACCAGCCGCAGCGACGGCATGGGACTGAACATGTTCCCATCTAGCGCATCCAACGTGCCGGTGGAGGTGTTCGAGGTCAGCAGCCCGGCCCTGATCGTGGGCAAGGAGCTCATGCCGGACTCAGCGGGTGACGGCAAGTTCCGGGGCGCGCCCGGTCAGAGAGTCACCGTCGGCAAGCTGCCATCGTACGAGAGTCCGCTGAACGTCTACTTCCACCCGAACAGGCTGTCTTTCGCGCCACAGGGCATCTTCGGCGGCAAGGCAGGCACCAAGACGAATGTCATCGTCAACGGCGACATGATCAGCGACGATCCGGCGTCCATGACAACTGGCTACGTCACCCTGCAGGACAACGACGACAGGCTCATACTGGAATTCCCCAGTGGCGCAGGAGCAGGCGACCCAACAGAGCGAGACCCCGACCTGCTGGAACGCGACGTCAGAAACGGCCTGGTGACCGGAGAGGACTAGGACGGGGGTCCAAATCCAACTGTCCGGCGACGTGCTACTCTTCTCACATCGTCAAGACCGATGCGGCTCTTGGCCTTGACAGAAAGCGTCCATTCGCACAGAATATAGACGGATATCGTCGCACTCAGAACAGTCTCCGCCCCCTGGAGTAGATCCTCGGTGACTACTGAAACAACAGAGCGCAGGGTTAGCAGGCTCGAAGGCGCTTACGACCAGATGGACAAGCGCCTGACCGAACATCGTCAAGACACTGAGAACCAGTTCGGCGAGCTCAAAGAAGAGATTCGAGGGCTCCGAGTCGAGATGCGCGAGGAGATTGGCGGTCTCCGTACCGAGATGCGTGAAGACAATCGCAGCCTCCGGACCGAGTTCAATTCAAGGCTCGACCGAATCACCAACATCATGATCGGTGGGATTATCGCGGTTGTCGGTGCTGTGACCGCTTCTATCGTGGTCAACTTGATCAACAGCTGACGGACGCCTGACCAGGCGTCACCACTCCCCTCCGGCGTCCCAAGTTACTCGACCGCCGGGGCTGGTCCTCCCCTATACTCATTGAACGGACCTCAACCGACGTGCGCCACTGACACTACGAATGACCCTGAAGGACCTATGAATGGAAGAGATCTTCGGCATCGACACTAATCACATCATGATCGGCGTCGTCATAGGATTCCTGCTGATCGTGGGTGGCATTGGGGCGCTGGCGCTTCTCAACCGCATCGTCCTGAAGATTGGGCTGCGCAACATCCCCCGCAGACCGGCGCAGACGGCCCTCATAGTCGTCGGACTCATGCTCAGCACGCTGATCATCTCATCGGCCCTTGGCACCGGCGACACGATGAACCACTCGATCAGGCTCGGCGCGACAAAGGGCCTGGGCGAGATCGACGAGCTTCTCACGGCGAATCTGGCCGGAGACCTGTTCAGCCTCCAGAGCCTGACCGGCAGCAGCCCGTACTTTCCGATGGAGAGAGTGGACGAGCTGCGACGGGAGCTCGAAGGATACGACAAGATCGATGGCATAGCCCCGTTTATCTCTGAGCGCGCGCCAATCGCCAACCTGACGAGCCAGCAGAACGTCGGCCGGATGAATGTCGTGGGCATCGAAGTTGGCAATACCGGCGTCTTTGGACGATTCACGTCCATCGACGGACAGGCGCTGGACACGTCAGTGCTGACGGGTCAGAAGGCACTCATCAACGACGCTGCCCGAAAAGAACTGGACGCCTCAATAGGTGACAGTCTCGTCATGTACATCGAGAGCGGTCCTGTCGAGCTTGAAGTCGTCGGTATTGCCGAGAATGGCGGTATCGCAGGAGACGACCCGACTGCCCTGATCTCCATCCCGCAGGCACAGGGCTTCTTCGACCGTCCCGGACAGGTCAATACGGTGGCCATCTCCAACATGGGCGACGCCGGTGACGGGGTCAAGCTCAGCGAAGAGGTCACAGAGCACCTGAGGTCGCTGCTTACCGACCACGATGTCGCACATCAGCTCAAGGACGTTCTCAACCGCCCGGAGGTAGTCGCGCAGATGCGCGCCAACGCCGACGAACTGCCTGATGGCACGAAGGAGGACATGCTCGAGTTCGCGGACCTGATAGAGGAGCATGACCTCGAGGCCAAGCTGGTCTCCTACCTGGCAGATGATGTGCTGTCCGCACAGGCGTTGATAGCGTTGGAAGAGACTACCAACGACCCGGCCCTGGTATTCGCTGCATTCGGGCTCTTCGGCGACCTGAAGACTCTGACCGTGCAGGATATCAAGTCGGACCTGCTCGATTTCGCGACCACCCTTGCCAGTGGAATCCTGTCGATATTCATCATCATGGGCCTCTTCTCGATGATGGCAGGAGTCATGCTGATCTTCCTGATATTCGTCATGCTGGCAGCCGAGCGCAAGCCTGAAATGGGCATCGCGAGAGCTGTGGGCATGAGGCGCAGACACCTGGTGCAGTCGTTCATCTACGAAGGCCTGGCGTACGACCTGATCTCCGCGCTCGTCGGAGCGCTCCTGGGAATCGGCGTTGGGCTGGCCATGGTCACCATCATGGCCAACATCTTCGCCAGCGAGGAGGAGGGGTTCGAGCTGGTTATGAACTACCGGTGGCAGAGCTTCCTGATCTCGTACTGCCTCGGAGTGGTGCTGACTTTCGTCACGGTCTTCTTCTCGTCATACCGGGCCAGCAGACTGAATATCGTGGC
Organism: uncultured Dehalococcoidia bacterium; assembly: GCA_964537915.1. Classification (GTDB taxonomy): domain Bacteria; phylum Chloroflexota; class Dehalococcoidia; order Lucifugimonadales; family UBA1123; genus VXRN01. The sequence goes on along the minus strand of CAZIDM010000033.1, from coordinate 25,863 downwards.
CGCGATTCGCGACCTGCCGGACGTTCTTGAATCGGCAGCGGAGGAATCGAGACTGAGAACATTGCTCCTCACCGTCGCTGCACCGTTCATCAACCTGGCGCGCTCGTGGAGAGCTGTCCGCCAGGGGATGATCAGGGCATCGCTGGCAAATCTGCTCCTGGGCATCTTCAAGCTGCTGCCTCCCGTGTGGGCCGCACTCATCCTGTGGTCGCTCGCCCGCATCTCAACCGGAGCTATTTCCAGGGGCTGGCTTACTTTCGGGGCCGGAGTGGGGCTTGCGATACTCGGCCTTTCGGTGAAACAGCAGGCGCCATTCACAATCGGAGTTACGGTCGCTCTGATCGGTGTTGGCCTTATGATCAGGTGGCTGTTCGACAGGCCAAGCTGGGACGCACGGAGGCAGACCATCGTCACCGGCGCGCTGGTGCTGGCTGTGGCCGCATTCTGGCTAGGTGTGGGAATAGCCAAAGGGCAGGTCCTGACGATCTCGGTTGCAGCCATAGTTGCCGCGTTTGAGCTCATCCGGCAGGTCACACTTGCCAGGGAGACGGCCACTGTCACAGACCTGGAGTCGCGCAACGCGTTCACGTTCACCGGGCTGACCCTGATGCTGTTCTGGGGCACGCCGTTCAATTCGCTGGACTGGATTGTCCCTGAGATGAGCGGCAACATCGAGATGTTCTTCGTATCCGGCGTCTGCCTCGTGCTGGCGGCGGTTTGGGTGATCGTGTACAACTCGGACCTGATTACGGATGCGATGACTGCCGTGTTCGGGCGGTACTCGCGCCTCCGGCCCGCGCTGAAGACTGCGATCGCGTATCCGCTGGACTCACGCCTGCGCACCGGTCTGACGCTGGCGATGCTCGCCCTGGTGATCTTCACCCTGATCGTAATGTCCATGCTCAACACCGCTTTCGCCGACGCGTTGACAGACGTGGACACGGTTACCGGCGGCTGGGACATCACAGGGGTGGTCAGCTACAACAACCCAATTGACGATATAGATTCGGAACTGCCGTCGGCGCTGGGCGGAGACGCCGATAGCGTCTCGGCCGTGGGCGGATACACCTCGATGCCCGTGGAGATGAGGCAGGTTGGGGCTGATAACCAGCAGTGGCAGTCATACAATGCCCGCGGAGCCGACTACAGCTACCTGGACAACACGGGGCACAAGTTCAAGATCATCGCTGATGGCTACGGCGCCACCGACGAAGAAGTGTGGACCGCGCTTAGAGACAACCCGAACCTGGCGGTCATAGACGCGCAGGGCGTTCCCTCAAGGGATGGCGGTGGGTTCAACTTCGGGGAGCCTGAATTCAATGTCGAGGGTCTTTACTTCGAGGATGACGAGATGGACCCGATCGAGATACAGGTCAGAGACCCTCGCGAGGGCGGCGTCACGACTATCACAGTGATTGGGGTGATGGACGCGCTGACCGATCACACCGGAGTTGTCATCTTCTCGAAGTCCGTGTTGGACGGCATCTCTCCCGAAACCCTGCCGATTACGACATACAGATTCATGCTGAACGATGGGACGGACGTGAATACGTTCGCCACGCGTCTGGACTCAGCATTCTTCGAGCACGGGTTGGAGACCACAATCCTGGAGGAAGAGCTTGCGGAGGCTCGAGAGCAGAGCCTGGCGATTAACAGGCTGCTGCAGGGCTTCATGGCGTCCGGACTGCTCGTCGGCATAGCCGCGTTGGGAGTTGTCAGCCTTCGGGCTGTCGTCGAACGTCGACAGCAGATCGGCGTGCTGCGCGCAATCGGCTACAGGCGCGGCATGGTGCTTGCCAGCTTCCTGATGGAGTCGAGCTTCGTGGCGCTGCTCGGCATCCTGCTCGGTGTCGGGCTCGGCGCCCTGCTGTCGTACAACCTGGTCAACTCCATCGGAGAGGCCATACCGGGACTGAAATTCACGATACCGTGGGGCCAGATTGGCATGATCGTCGGGATTGCCTACGCCTTCTCGCTGCTCACCACATTCCTGCCCGCAAGGCAGGCGTCCCGAATCTACCCGGCAGAGGCCCTGAGGTACGAGTAGCACGGCATGTGGGACGCGGCAGGACATGACAGAGCGGTGGCTGCGCTGCAGCGGGGCCTGGACTCGGACCGCGTCTCGCACTCGATTCTGATTGCCGGGCCGCCGCAGGTGGGGAAGACCACTCTCGCGCTCGACATCGCCCGCGCCGTCAACTGCGAGTCGGATGAGAGGCCATGCAGCCAGTGCGGTCAGTGCCGTCGCATCGCCTCGGGAATGCACCCTGACGTGCGCGTCGTGGGACTGGAGAAGGCACGCTCGGGCAGGCTCCGCACACTCATCAGCATCGAACAGGTGCGCGACATCCAGCGTGAGACCAGCCTGCTGCCGTTCGAAGGCCGGTACAGGGTCATAATCTTCGAGAACGCCGAACTGCTCAGCGAAGAGGCAGCCAATAGCCTGCTCAAGACGCTGGAGGAGCCGCCGGAGCGCGTCCTGATCATCCTCGCGGCCACCGACACTCGCTCGGTTCTTCCAACGATCGTCTCCCGGTGCAGGCTGGTACAGCTAAGGCCGGTACCTGCGGCCGCAATTGCCGACCTTCTGACTGATCGCAGGGACGTGAGTCTCGAAAGGGCCCGGGAGATCGCAGGGATCGCATCCGGTCGAGTCGGCTGGGCCGTCCGTGCCGCCGAAGACCCGGACATGCTCAAGCGTGTGTCCGATGTGCTGGACGAAGTCGAGACAATCGCCAGAAGTCCGCTGGCAGAGAGATTCGACTATGCGGCCTCGCTGGCTGACCGCTTCCCGCGCGACCGCAGATCGGTATATTCCGAGTTGGAGCTGTGGCTCTCCTGGTGGCGGGATGTGCTCCTGGTAGGTCAGGAGAGGCCGGAGCTGGTCTCCAACGTCGCCCGGATGGAGTCGCTGAATGAGGCTGCGGAACGACTGCCGCCTGGGTCTGTCACGAATGCGATCAAGACGGTCATGCGCACGACGTTCCTGCTTGAAAGAAATGTCTCGCCGAGACTGGCCCTGGAAGGCATGATGCTGAAGCTGCCTGTGGTGTAGGTATTCCTGATCAAGTGCCCACCGAATGAGAGGCTGAATACATGTCAGACATTGTTGGGGTCAGACTAACGCCGTCGGACCGGGTCCGCTTCTGCGATCCGGGAACGCTGTCCCTGAGTCCGGGCGACCGGGTTGAGATCGAGACTGACGAAGGCACGGACGTGGGAAGAGTCGCGATCGGGTCTGGCCAGGTGGTCCACTCGGACCTGCAGGGGCCGCTCTATCGCGTAATCAGGCTCGTCGAACGGAACCCCCTCGGCAACGTCCCCTGACCCCGGCGGTCAGTTCAGCCAGGGCATGAACGGTCGCCACTCCTCCTGGATCTCACGATGGTGGAACATATAGTAGGGGTTCGGCTTTGGGACGTCCGGCTCGCGCAGCAGCTTCATATGGGCCTCTCTCGGTGTGCGTCCAGCCTTGCGGTGGTTGCAGGGTATGCACGCGCTCACCACGTTGTCCCATGTGTGAGGACCCTTGCGCCATCTGGGAACTATATGGTCCAGCGTCAACTGCCGGGTCTGATTCCCACAGTACTGGCAGGTGAACCCGTCACGATAGAAGACAGCCTGCCGGGAGAGCCTTCGCCGCATGACTGGCCGCCTGACCATGTAGACCAGCCGGATCACCGACGGCGCGGGAAAGAGGTAGGAGACGCTGCGGATGTAGCCACGACCGTTCTCGATGAGCTCCGCCTTGCCGCGTCCCACAAGCACCAGCGCCCTTCTCACGTTGCAGATGTTGAGGGGCTGGTAGTTCTGGTTTAGTACCAGCACAGGCGATTGTATGGTCGCCGTTGAGCTCATGTGCGTCTTCCGAAAGCCGGTTCTGAGTCCCAAGCCGCGCGATTATCTTCAGTCAGGTCTCCTCTAAGGCCCTAGTCTATCGCAAACCCGAGTGTTGCTACCATACCGGCGGCGGCGAAAGACGATTGCGCTAGTCGGTCATTCCGGCGAAAGCCTGAATCCATAGGAGTGTGCGTGGTGTGCGGCAGCCTGGAATCAGTCTGTTTTCGCCCTCACCCCAGCCCTCTCCCCCAGGAGAGGGGGTTCGTTGGTGGCTGTGCATGGTTGTTTAACTGCCTCTACACACCGCTGTCAGCCCATGTTCTGGTCAAGCAGGTCGAGGCCCATGTCGAAATCGTCGGGAACGAGTCCCAGCATTTCCTCTGGGAGAGCGTCCCGAACTGACAGGAAAGCTGACACGCCGCTGGAGCCGGTCAGAGCGTCCACGAGGGCCTGTCGCTGGTTCTCGATTGAGACGATTCCGGGCCCTCTGCCGGGCAGGTCGCTGGCCGGGACCTCGATGGAGAAGTCGAAGGCGAGCCTGGCCATCATGATGATCACGGCGCAGACGATCACCAGACCGACGATACCACCCAGGATCAGGCCTCCGATCTTGTCTGTCATGCCGACGGCTCCGAGTGTGCCGATGTTCAACGCCGTCCGGATCAGCCCACCGATCTTGACCACGATCAACGTCGCCAGAACGACGATCACCCAGTAGGCCATGGCGGTTATTATCGAGTCGGCTGACGACACGCTTCCTGCCAGCCCGCCGACGTCGTCAGCGTATCTGCCTGCGAGCCACCACCCGACCACCACGCCTACGGCCGCGAAGATAGTCTGCAGTATCCCGGTCTTTAGTCCCCAAACAAGCGCGGCTGCCAGGATGACCAGCAGCATGATGTCGAACCAGTTCATTGCTGTCCTCTGAAATGGAGTTGCGGGGTCAGAGTACCTAAATCCAGGACGGGCTTCTAGGGCAAGCAGGCGGTCACCCAGGATCTTTTCGTTTTCGCCTCGTCGCAAGTCTGTCGTTCGCCCCCGGATCAGATCCGGGGCGGACTCTGAGCTTGTCGAAGGGCCGCCCGTTCATGGTTCGACAAGCTCACCACGAACGAGCTACTCCAGTGACACTCAATAGTGAAAAGTCCCTGGGCGGTCACCACGGGGCCTTTGGCTGCGGGAGGCCACTTCACGCGTTGCGGCAGGCTGACTGCGCTCTTACACTAATCCCGTCCGTAACGTCAGCGAAAACCCAGTGAGACGGCAACGCACAGCATGACTTCTCAACACAGTGGACGCGACTTCGAAGAAGACCGCCTCTGGCTGATGGCCAGGAGCAGTGGAATCAGCCGGCGCCGTTTCCTGCAGCTGCTCTCGATCGGCGGAGCAGCCGCTGTTCTGGCTGCCTGCAGCGGCTTCAGCCTCCCAGGTTCTACCCACTCAGACGCCACTGACCGTGGAGAGTTCCCAGGATGGTTCAAGGACCCCGAGCCGTTCATCCAGCGAGAGGCAAGCTTGGAAGCCAGGCTGGAAGACATGCAGGGAATCATTACGCCCAACCGGCTGTTCTTCGTGCGCAACAACTCCGCGAGCATCGACGTCGACACAGAGACATGGCGTCTGACTGTCGAGGGAGACGCCGTCGCCAATCCTCTGGAGATGTCCTACCAGGACATACGGACTATGCCGAGCCGCACGCTGGTCTCGTACCTCGAGTGCGCCGGCAATCACAGGGCGATGTTCAACATCGTCAACGGGCAGGAAGCGCAGGGCACCCAGTGGGAAAGGGGGGCCATCGGAAACGGGGAGTGGACAGGTGTGCCGCTGCGAGACGTCCTCGAACGAGCCGGAATCAGCGGAGACGCCGTCAGCGTCCTCATGGTGGGACTCGATGAAGACTCCCCAGAGGACGGCTTTCGCAGGGAGATGCCAATCGACAAGGCGATGCACCCCGACACCATCCTGGCCTACGCGCTGAACGGTGAGACTCTGCCGAAGGACCACGGATACCCGCTGAGGGTCGTGACTCCGGGCTGGGTTGGCAGCTCATGGATCAAGTGGCTGGCGAGAATTGTCGTCTCAGCCGAGAAGCAGTGGACTCGCAACAACACTACCTCGTACGTCCTCATTGGCGACGACTACCAGCGCGAGGGCGAGGCTGAGGGTGAGGCGGTCACGACCCAGTCGATAAAGAGCGCCCTCGCGCTGCCGTGGCCCGCCGAGGTCAGCGCCGGGACGCACCTGATGCACGGCTACGCTCACTCGCCGCACGGGCTCATTAGAGACGTGGAGTGGAGTACGGACTCCGGGGCGACCTGGAAGTTCGCCAGCATCGAAGAGTCACAGTCCCGGCACTCGTGGGCCAGGTTCGAGTTTGCCTGGAACGCAGGTCCTGGCGAGTACACCCTGATGACACGCGCCACCGACACTGGGGGCAACACTCAGCCCGACAACGTACCTTTCAACACGAAGGGCTACCTGTTCAACCAGCCGCTTCCTCACCCCATCAGGGTGACATGACCGGACTCTGCTCCCGGCACGCGTGGCAAAAGAAGAGGCCCGCAGCGACCACGAGAGTACAGCCGCCACGGGCCAGAGGGAGGAGGAGATGATCCTACTGAAGTGGAGAGAACTCCGCCGGGAATAGCAGCTTGCTCTCCTGGTGAATCGGCACAACCGGACTGGCCGGAGGCCAGATCCCCAGGGCGCGAGTCTCTTCACGCACTTCCATGCGCTGCTCGAAGCTCTCATACGCCCAGATGTGCGTCCACCTGTTCATCGAGCCGCCGTCCGAGTAGAACGCCCCCACAAGCGGCGAATACTTCTCGCGCTCTTCGATGGCTTCGCCCCAGGCTTCCATGACCTGCGCGATCTCACCTGACATATAGGTATAGGTCCTCATCTCGTAGAGGGGCCCGAGTTCGGCAGGCTCCAGCGGACGTGTGAACGGCGCTGGAAGATAGATGTCAGACCGCATGTTGACGACGTAGTCCCCGAGGGACCCCCAAACATTCCTCGCCTTCATCTGTATGCGGGCCTCATCGCGCTCCGCCGAGGACTCGTACGGCCAGATGTGCAGTATCTGGTTCAGAGGGCCCGCTTCCGTGTGCCAGAACCCGGCAAGGGGTGAAATTTCCAGCCTGGCGGGAAGAACCTCGGCAACGCCTTTCTCCAGCTCGGATACGCTGCGCGGCGTGAGGTCGTATGTGTGGAAGTCATAGAGCATATCACCTCTCCTTATATACATTAAGTTACTAAATTAAGATTAGTATATGCCAGTGCCATGCGCAACGGGAATTTCTAAATGTCTGGGAAAGAGATGTACTCTCAGAGCTTCCCGCGTCGGTCCGAGACAGTAAACGCAGGCGCGGTGGTATAATCCGACTGCCGTCAAAGCTGACACTGTCGAACAAAACGGCATGCCTGCCCCGCAATCCGCAGCCGCCCTCCACGGGCTGAAACCTGACTGGAATAACCAATGATCTCCATCGACTTCACCAAAGTCACACTCTCCAATGGCCTTGACGTAATCCTCTCTCCCGACCGCTCGCTTCCGGTAACTGCTGTTAACGTCTGGTACCACGTCGGCTCCAAGAACGAAGAGCGCGGCAAGACCGGTTTCGCCCACCTGTTCGAGCACGTCATGTTCGAGGGTTCCAAGAACCACGACGTTAGCTACTTCGAGCCGCTCCAGAAGGTGGGAGCGAACCTGAACGGTTCCACGACTCCGGACCGCACCAACTACTGGGAGAACGTGCCTTCCAACCACCTCGACCTCGCGCTTTGGCTCGAGTCCGACCGCATGGGATACCTGCTCGAGGTGCTGACAGACCGCAAGCTGGACGTGCAGCGGGACGTGGTCAAGAACGAGCGGCGTCAGAACTACGAAAACCGGCCGTACGGCATGGCGCCGATGCTCCTGCAGCCTGCGCTGTTTCCCGCGCCTCACCCGTACAACTGGACGACCATCGGCTCTCCTGAAGACCTGGACAACGCCTCTCTCGAAGACGTGAAGTCGTTCTTCCAGACGTTCTACACGCCCAACAACGCGAGCCTTGCAATCGTCGGCGACTTCGATCCCGACGAGGCGCTGAAGAAGGTCGAGCGTTACTTTGGAGACATTCCGTCGGGCCAGGAGGTCGTCCGCACTGGGCGAATGGACACGACGCTGACGGGGGCCGTGGACATGGCGACCCACGACCGCGTGCAGCTTCCGAGACTGTACCTCGTATGGCCCACCATGCCCGGATTCACGGACGACCAGCCTGCGCTGGACCTCGTCGGCGCGATACTCGGAGACGGCAGGAGTTCGCGCCTGTACCGCTCTTTGGTCTATGACGCGCGCTCGGCACGCGAGGTCCGTGTATACCATCATGCTCAGGAGATCGCCGGAGAGTTCATGGTGCAGGTCACCGCAAACCCCGGACACACGCTCGAAGAGCTTGAGTCAGAAGTGCTACGGCAGATCGAAGAAATCTCCAGGGGCGGCATCAGTGAGAGGGAGTTGGAACGGGCCAAGAACAGGGTCCAGTCCAGCCACGTGTTCCAACTGGAACGCTTCGGAGGCTTCGGAGGCCGGGCGGACCAGCTCAACTACTACAACATCATGTCCGGCGACCCGGGGTTCATCAACCAGGACATGGACCGGTACGCTGCAGTTACAGTCGACGACCTGACGCGAGCAGCCGGGATGCTGGCCGATGCCAGGGTGCGTCTCTCCATCCACCCGGAGGAGCAGCGCACGACCGTGGCCTCCCCGGTCGACCGCAGTACGACCCCTGCTCCGTCCGCCCAGCCTGTGTTCAGCGCCCCAGTGCCGAACCGGGCGAAGCTCGACAACGGACTGAACATCCTGCATGTCGAAAAGCGTGGACTGCCAACAGTCGCATTCGGGCTGGTGGTCCGTTCGGGGGCTATATCCGACCCGGCTGAGAGGGCAGGCCTCGCGCATCTCACGACATCGATGCTCACCGAGGGTACGGCGTCACGAACGTCGGCCCAGATCTCCGACGAGATCGAGTTCCTGGGCAGCCATCTTCGCGCCAGCGCGAGCCGCGAGCACATCGTGCTCGTCTCGGACGGTCTCTCCACAACGTGGCGGGAGGCGCTGGACGTTCTTGGCGACATCGCCCAGAACGCGGAGTTCCCCGCGCACGAGCTCGAACGGGTCAGGGCCAACCTGCTGACTGATCTACGACGCGTCTCGGACAGCCCGGCCACAATCTCAGGTCGCGCCACTCGCGGCGTGATGTTCGGGCCCGGGACTCCTTACGGACATCCTCTCACGGGCGTGGAGGGTTCAGTTGAGCTGGTATCGGGAGACGACCTGAAGGGGTACTTCGGGGCGAACTTCCGGCCAGACAATTCGACCTTCGTCATCGTGGGCGACCTGTCGCTGGACGAGGCGGTCGATGCCGCGAACGAGACTTTCGGAGGGTGGACGACACGAGCGAACGGGACCGGACCTGGCCCTGCAGAGGGCGGCTCGGCGCCTGCTCCTACAGGAACAACGATCTACCTCGCAGACAAACCCGGCGCGGCGCAGTCAGTTGTCCGCTCGGGGCATCTGACGATTCCGAGACAAGACCCGCGCTTCATGTCGCTCAACGTGTTCAACTACATATTCGGCGGGCAGTTCGGCGCACGTCTGAACATGAACCTCAGGCAGGACAAGGGGTACAGCTACGGCTATATGTCCAGCATCGAGTGGAACCTCGGACCATCCATGCTTATCGCGGGTGGCGGCGTACAGACCGCAGTTACCAAGGAGACCGTGATCGAGACTCTCAAGGAGTTCAACGAGATCCTGGGCGACCGCCCTGTATCGGAGACCGAGTACCGTGACGCCATCGACGGGATCATGCGCAGCATCCCGAGCCAGTTCGAGACGCAGTTCCAGATCATCAGCCAGCTCACGCGAATCGTCACGTTCGATCTTCCAGACGACTACTTCTCGCAGTATCCCCAGCTCCTTACCGGGACAACTCTGGACGACGTGAGGAGCGCGGGCTCCGATTTGCTGGACGTCGATCACCTCAACATCGTGATCGCCGGCGACGCCTCAGAGATCGAGCCGGGACTGGGCGAGCTCGGCCTGCCGATAGTACCAATCGACTACGAGGGGCGCCGCCTGTAGCCGCGTCGATACCTACCAGGAGGGCAGGGGCTTTCGTTTATCAACGGATCAAACCAGGTACGTTCGTGGTGAGCTTGTCGAACCATGAACGGGAGGCCCTTCGACAGGCTCAGGGCGAACGGCATAAATGGTATCTGGAAAATAATCGAAAGACCCTGCACAGGAGTGAGCGATGAGAAGTGAAA
>CAZIDM010000033.1:0-15692 GCA_964537915.1 uncultured Dehalococcoidia bacterium | reverse complement strand
AAGCTATAAGGGCTGTGACATCGTCGTGATGCGGGAGTTCGAGGCTGTCCCGGATGGGCACAACCTGCTCAACACCATGTCTGACGACGCTAAGCCTGTTATTTCAGTGGAGATACAGTTCCCGGACGGGACCGAGATCAAGAACCAGCTCTCCATCGACGACGAGAGCAGCGGCATGTTGTACGCCTACCGAATTATCGACGAGATGGAGCGCAGGAAGGCTTCGTCTTCCTAGACGCTCTCATTCGTACGGACGAGTCCAATGGTCACCTCTTCATCGCTGACTAACCTGCGTCTCATGGAGACGTTCAGAAACCTCTTCTACACGCCTATCTATGTCGCGGTCTCAGGTGGTTTCTTCTACCGGCACGGCCTGAACGTGATGTTCTCGACGATGCCCGAGGGCGGAGCGGCGATGGACATCATCCGCTCAGGCGAAGTCGACATAGTCCAGACCGGAGTCAGCCGCAGCTTCGTCGAACTGGACATGGGACACGAGGACGCACCGCTTCACGTCGCCGAGATCAACAGGCGCGACGGCTTCTTCCTGGTCTCGCGGGAACCTGCCGCCGAATGGGACTGGAAGATGCTCGAGGGATCCACTCTGGCGCCCATCGGGTTCACGCCAGTGCCGTGGAACTCGCTGCGGACTGCCATGTTGAAACACGGCGTCGACCTCGATTCGCTTAACCTTGTCACCGGGCTCTCCGCCGGCGATGCCCTGACGCAGTTCAGATCGGGCGACCTCGACTACGTGCACATGCCCCATCCGCAGGCGGGACTGCTGGTAGCCGAGGGTTCAGGGTATTTGGCCACGGCTCTCGGGCCAGAGCTGGGCCACATCTGCTACAGCTCGTTTGCCGCGATGCCCGACTTCATCGAGTCGCATCCCGACACTGTCCAGGCCTTCGTCAACGGCTTCGACGACGCACTCCGATGGCTGGCCGACGCTGAACACGCAGAGGTCGTGGAGCGCGTGGAGCCGTTCTTCGCGGACCTTGACGCGCAGCTGCTTCTCGACTTCGTGAGCCAGTACAGGGCAAACCGCACATGGCCCGAGAGTGCGGCCATCACCGAGTCGTCGTTCAACGGGATGCGCGACATTCTGATCGACGGCGGGATGGTGCAGGGTCGGCACGAGTACGACAGGCTGGTGAGGCCGGAGTTCGCAGCGGCGTCGGCGGAACGGTACAGCCGGTGAGGCTGCCTGCAACGATCACCGCCATCCGTCAGGAGACGCCGACGATCAAGTCGTTCGCCCTTGATCTCGACGGACGCGAGATCGGATTCATGGCCGGCCAGTGGGTGGACTTCTTCGTCACGCTGGAGGGCGCAGAAGCAGTCGGCGGCTACTCCATAACGTCGTCTCCGGCAGAACAGACCGCGTTCAGCCTCGCGATAAGACAGGACGACTCAGACCACCCTGTCACCAACTGGCTTCACCAGGATGCGAAAGTCGGAGACAAAGTCGAGGTCGCCCTCGGCGGCGACTTCTACTACGAGCCGGACGAGGCCGACTCAGTCGTGCTGATCGCCGGAGGCATCGGACTCACACCGCTCATGAGCATTGTGAGGTCCGTGGACGAGCTGGCGACTCGCACTCTGTTGACTCTCGTTTACAGCTCATCAACTCCCGATGAGCTGCTGTTCAGGGACGAACTCGAGTCGTTAGCCGTCAGCAATTCCCGCATCAGACCCATCTTCACGGTCACACAACCCGCACCCGAAACATGGGATGGATACACGGGCCGGATCGACGCAGAGCTTCTGCGCGCAGAGTCAGTCGACCTCGACGCCCTCTTCTTCGTGTGCGGCCCACCAACCATGATCCAGGCGATGATCGCGATGCTCAGGGAGCTCGGTGTGCCTCGGGCACGCATACGATACGAACAGTGGTGGTAGGAGCCTACGGCAGTCGCTATTTGGCCCGCTGACCTGAAGTTGTTGGCCCGTTTACTCCTTGCCCCAGTCCTCGTCGTCCCATTCCGCAAAGGGAATCTCCCGACGCGACTCGCGGCTACCGTCTGGAATCTCCAGGTTTGTCCCTCGGGGCATATTTTCAACCAGCCACTGACCCAGGGGTATCCTGGGAGGCTGTTTCTCTTCCCATACGTGTGCAGGCACCACGACGAACGACTTGCGGACGCCGATGCGCTGAGGCCCGTCCTCTTCGGAAAGGCGAAGTATCTCGGACAGACGCGCCTTTGCTTCGGCTACGGTCCAAACTCGCTGCGGCCTGGAGTCAATCACTGCTCAGACCTCCTGTCAGAAGTCGGACCAGCCTATCATGGACTTCCATCAAAGTTCCTCCGACACGTCTGCTGTGAGGCTCACGAAACGTGGTTCCCAACGTGCGGACCAGCTACGGAGTCTGTCCCAAACTGGTAGGCAGTTCAAGAGGCGACCGGCCTTCGACAAGCTCCCGCCACGGCGGATTCTCAACAGGACGAACGGATGCGGGCAAGATGCCCGCGCTCCAGATGCGGTTGCCTGCCAACCTCGGACAGGTTCCCAGTCACGAGTAGCGATGTCATGGCCACAGAGGTAATGGTATCCTGGCTCAATCCGTATCTGATGGGGAGCTTGTTGAAGCCTGCTAACGACCCTCGCGTCGACTACAAGGCTCTCGTGCAGAGCAGCTACGACCTGTGTGCGGCCGCTTACTCGGACGCGCGGATGGAGGACGCTCACCCTGAGCTGGGGCAGCTCACCGAGCGGCTGGACGACGGGGCGTCGGTGCTCGACATCGGCTGCGGCGCTGGTGTTCCTGTTGCTCGGACGTTGTCGGAGAGGTTCACAGTCACGGGTATCGACATCTCAAGCGAGATGATTCTCAGGGCGCAGTCGAACGTGCCCGATGCGAGCTTCATTCACGGCGACATCATGTCGATGGAGTTCCTGGACTCGAGCTTCGATGCCGTAGTCGCCTTCTACTCCATATTTCACCTGCCGAGGGAGGAGCACGCCGCCCTGTTCCGTAGAGTCCACAACTGGCTGAAGCCCGGAGGATATCTCATGTGCACGCTGAATCACTCCAGCGAATCGGCGTACACAGAGAACGACTTCTTCGGAGTCACCATGTACTGGAGCAACTACGGTCTGAGGGACTACCTCGAAATGCTCTCCGGACTTGGATTCGGCATCCTGAGGGCCTCCTCAATCGGCGACGGATACTCAGAGGGTCATGATCTGCCCGCTGAAGACCACCCGCTCGTGTTTGCCAGGAAGCAGTAGCGCCAGCGCCTACATCATCGAGTAGCTCTGGCCGCCGTCTACGACGACGCAGGAGCCGGTGATGAGGTCGGCGCGGTCTGAGGCGAGGAAGGCGCACAGGTCGCCTACCGGCTCCGGCCAGCCGAACCTGCCCATGGGGAGGTTGTTCTCGATGAAGGTGCTCACGACATCTTCGGGCTGCTCATTCTGGAATCGCTCCCAGCCGCCCTGGGGGTGGGCAATCGAGCCCGGTGCGATCGAGTTGACGGTTATTCCGGTACCACCAAGCGACAACCCCGCGTGCTTTGTGGCGGCGATGAGTGCGGCCTTGGCGGACATGTAGCCGATGTTGCCGCCGTACTCTCGACCCCAGATCGACGCGATGTTGATCACTCGGCCCCAGCCCTGCTCGCGCATGTGGGCCAGCGCGTGCTTGGTCAGCTCGTAGCCGCCGAACAGGTTGAGGTCGAACACGGTGCGGAAGTTGTCCAGCGGCGTCCCCTCGATGTCGGTCGAGCCGATGGACCCGCCGGCATTGTTTACGAGAATGTCGATCTGCCCGAGTCCCGCAACAGTCTCATCGTGGAGTCTCTGCATGTCCGAGGCATCAATCACGTCAGCGACGAGGCCGACCGCCTTGACCCCCATCGCCTCCAACTCGGCCACGGTGCCGTCGATGGTGCTCTGAGTTCGGCCACATATAGCGACGTTTACGCCCTCTGCTGCGAGTGAGACGGCGCACTGGCGTCCGAGCCCGCGACTGCCTCCGGTAACAAGTGCGTTCCTGCCTGTGATTCCAAGGTCCATTGGGTTTGCCTCCGAAGTTTGGGTGTTTGGGAGAAGGCAGACTGTCTATACCTGCACTCACTCTCGACCTACTTTGGACTGCCCACGTGTCCCTGTCAAATCCGCATACTTGACTGTGCCGTAACCGCTTTCATACCATTCGTCAGGTGGCGTCTGACGACGCGTACCAACTCTCCCCCTGGCAGTAGAAGCGAATGTTCATAGACCTCCACACCCACTCCGTGTCTTCGGACGATTCAAGAGCGACCGTCGACCAGTACGTGAAGTGGGTTGGCGTCCTCCGAAAGAAGGGCAGCAAGCTAGACGGTTTCGTGCTGACCGAGCACCGCAAGTTCGACTTCGACAAGGACTACTCGGAACTCGCCGAGGCCAACGACGTGCTCATCATGAAAGGCTCCGAGCTCGACACCAACATGGGACACTTCCTCGTGTACGGAGTCACGGAGGCCCTGACAGACGCCATCGACTTCGGAAACGTGAGCATGGACGCCCTGGAACTTGTAAGGGCCGCAGACGAGTACGGCGCGATAGCAGTGCCGGCCCATCCCGGCAGGTTCGGCATCGGCCTTTGCGAATTCACTGACAACGGGCACGACTTCGGCTCGATACGGGCCGCGGAGGGGCTGAACGGCTCCAATCGTCCCGGTGAGCAGGAGCGTGCGGAGGAGCTTATACGACTGCTTGGCGTTCCAGCCACGGGGGGAAGCGACGCGCACCTGGTCAGCGCCATCGGCAAGTGCATGACCAGTTTCGACAACCAGGTTCTCAACGAGACAGACCTGGTCAGAGAGCTCAAGTCTGGAGCCTTCGCTCCGGTGCTGCTGGCCGACGCGGTATGACCAAAATAGCCGTCTTTCACCCTCACCCCAACCCTCTCCCTCAAGGGAGAGGGGGTTAAGCCCTAACTGAGAGGACTTCTGACCCCATGACAACTGCAGACACCGATTTAGTCTTCGACCGCAGCCTGCTTGGTGTGGACCACGAGATCGGCTCCTTCCCGGTGACGAAGGAGATGATCGTGAAGTTCGCCCACTCGACGGGTGAGACTAACCCGGTCTACCTCGACGATGATGCCGGAGCGGCATCCGAGTACGGCAGCATCATCGCGCCGCCCACGTTTTGCAACATGTTCGTGTCCGGCGTGACCCGTCCCGACATCAAGCTGGAGTTCGGCGACGTGAGCCTGTTCGCCGGACAGGCGATCGAGTGCGTCGGTCCGGTCAAGCCCGGCGACACGCTGTTCGCCAGGACCAGGCTGAAGGACGTCTACGCCAAGACAGGACGCTCAGGCAAGATGGTCTTCCAGGTGTGGGAGACGAGCTTCGCCAACCAGGATGACGACACTGTCGCGCTGGTGCAGGAGTCGTTCGTGAGACGCCAGAGGAGGCCGAGATGAGCGCCGACGGGGTCTACTACGATGACGTCGACCTCGGCGACGAGGTCGGGCCTGTAGAACGAGTCGTCTCCGACGATCAGGTGATCGAGTTCACCCAGGTCTGGGGGCGCGAGGAAGGGCCGACGCGGTTCACCAGTCGTGAGAAGGCCCAGAGCGAGGGACTGCCCGAGGCGATAGTGCCGGGTGCGATGAACATCGCGATCATGTCCCAGCTCATCACCGCGTGGTCGGCGACCGTACGGCTGGTCAAGCTGGACGTGGTGTTCCGAAGTCCGGTGCTTCACAACCGGCCACTCACCCTGCGCGGCATGATCACCGACAAGGACGTCGTCGACGGCGATCCTCAGATCGAGTGTGACGTCACGATGGAGAACGAAGAGGGCACGCCGCACGTCATAGGCAAGGCGACGGTGTCACTCCCGATCAGAATTGAGAATTAGTAATGTGGAATAGTGAGTTACGCACGCAGAGGCGAGCCCTCACGTGGCCAGCCGTGCCTAATTCCTCATTCTGAATTCCCAATTCACCATTCCTAGTGTTCCATCACGGAGCCGCCGTTGATGTTGATCGACTGTCCGTGGATCCACGATGCGGCTTCGGTGCAGAGGTAGACGCAGAACTCGCCCGTCTCGTCGTCAGTTCCGTTGCGCCTGATCGGCGTGTTTGACGCCATGTCCACCCAGCGCGTGTCTCGGGGGATGTCGTCCATCCTGTGAGTATCGACAGCGCCCGGGCAGACGCAGTTCACGTTGATGCCCATCGGCCCGAACTCGTGGGCCATCGACTGGGTCATTCCCACGATCGCGAAGTTGGCGGCGTTGTACGCCAGCGTGTTCGCGCTCCCGCGCTTGCCTGCGGTGGACGAGATGTTGACGATCTTTCCGCCGTGTCCCTGCTCCTGCAGCGCGCCGACGAACGCCTTGGTGCACAGGTAGGTGCCCTTGATCTTGATGTCGATGACAAGCTGGAAGATGTTGTCGCTAAGCTCGAGCACCGGAACGCGGTCCGGGCCGCGCGCAAATGCGGCGTTGTTGACGAGCATGTCGACGCGCCCGAACTCCTTCACGGCCTGGTCGATCATGTTCTGGACGTCGTCCTGGCTGGTCACGTCGGCAACCAGTGGCAGCGCCTTCACGCCGTGCGACTCGATCTGGTCGGCGACGCTGTGAATGTCGCGCCAGTTGACTGCCTTCTCGTCGTCCGGGAACGTAGAGGGGTCCCTGCCCGTTCCGGTTACGACCACGTTCGCGCCACGCTTCGCGAAGCCGACAGCAGCGGCCCGTCCTATACCTCGGAGCCTGCCAGCGCCGGTGACTATCGCGACTTTTCCGTCAAATTCGCCCATGAGGAGCCCTCGCTTCTAACTGGGATTGGTTTCGTGGCGCAGAGTATACCGTGAAGGGGTATTTCTGACAACGAGGGGCAGGGAAGATTCTGCAAACTACCTACAGCCCCAGCTTGTCCCGCAGCCAGTCTCGGAGCGCCGTTCGCCAATCGTTGGCTGACTCTATTTGATCGATGGCAGTGTCACAGGAGCTTAGAGAATTCAGGGTTTCTCGGTGGGCTGCAAGTTGCCGATCACTATTGTGCACGTTATGCTAGGGATACATCCCTGATCGTGTTGGTGAAGACTACAGATGGCCCTGAAGGCAAGACGAAGAATACGCATCACGCGTAGTCCGCGAAGACCTGTCCTTAACGGTCTTGCGCGTATCTTTGATTTCACAGGTTCGCTAAACACGCCCAAGAGGACTCTTCCGCCCCACGTTGCCGACAGATATGCGCTCTGGTCAGACTGGAAAGCCGTCGGCCATGACCTGAGAGCCGCCATTGGGCATACCACACCCGACAGAGCCTCGAGGCGTCACCACAAGTCCATTGGCTGACTACGACCAGCCAAGCGATCGACTCGAACCCGCGGGTCAGGAGACGGACGAGCTAAGTCGGACCGACTCCGACACAGACGGGGATGCACCTGTACTCATTGCTCGCGGCGAAGTGTGGGCTGCACCTCTGCCACCACCATCTCTGCTCGTCGAGTATGACCGAGTCGTGCAGAATGGCGCCGAGAGAATCCTTGCCATGGCAGAGAGGCAGTCTGATCATCGCATGAGGATGGAGGCTACAGAGTTATCGTCTGAGTACACCATTGCGAAGAGGGGACAGTGGATAGGCATGGTGGTAGTTCTGGCCGTGCTAATGCTGGCGGGCTACCTAGCTTACCTGGGAGCAACGGCAGCAGCGGCCGTCGTTGCTGGTATCGATGTCGTTGGCCTGGCCGCTGTGTTCGTATACGGCAGTGTACGAAAGCGGTCCACTCAGGAGGTTGACGTAGAGGATGCTGAGTTGATTGCTGAGTAAGGCAGATCGTCAGCGAACTTACCTCAATTGTCCCATTTGTCCTACAGACCCAGCTTGGCTCTTAGCCAGTCTCGGAGCATGGGGCGGAGTTCGTCTTTGCACTCGAGGAGGCCGTGTTCGGCGCCGGGGTAGATGACCAGCTCTTTTGGCTCTTCGGCCCAGGTGTGGATCTGCTCGGAGCAGTATGGGGGCAGGCGCGTGTCGGACCCTCCGTGGGCGAGCAGGAGTGGTCTCGGCGACACGAGTGCGGCGCGCTGTGCGCCGTAGGTCTGACTCGATAGTGCGGCGACGGCCTTGACCTCCTCGCTGAACGGCGCGGCGGAAATTACGACCGCTCCTCCGAACGAGTGCCCGACTAGAGCGATGTCGGTGTGCCCTGTGCCTGTCAGGAACGAGACCCCGACAAGCGTGTCCATGACGCACTCGGGGATCACGTTGGGCTGGCGATAGTCGATGCGAACCGAGGTGATCTCGTGCCGAAGCTCCTCGGCGATGTCGCGGTAGATGCCCTCGGCTGGGCCGGCGAATCCGCCTCGCGCACCCCAGACCCAGATGATGCCCCTGGTGGTACGGACCTCCTGGTCGTGGTGGACTATCGAGCGGACGTCGCCCCGCGTGGTGTGGAGGGTCATGCCTCTGCCGGGTTCGCCCTCGGGTGGCTCCCAGGGTTCGATGCCGGTTATGCGGATGGAGAGGTCATCGGAGGTAGTCATGTGGGTGCAACCTGTTCAGCGGGGTTGGGAGGCCAGTCTATCACCCTATCCGTAAGGAATCTGACAGGGGTGGGTAATCGAGGTTTTCCCCCTCACCCTAGCCCTCTCCCCCAGGGAGAGGGGGTTTTCGTCGGTTGGCGTTTGCACCGGTCTGTGTACTCATGCCGCCACTGGGTTCCGGCCTTCGCCGGAACGACGATCAGGAGCCGAGCGGGGGTCTCTTGCCGTTCCAGCCGGAGGCTTGCTCGAAGGCGTGGGCGATCCTGAAGAGGGTCGGCTCTCCGAGGTGCCTGCTGAGAATCTGGAAGCCGATTGGCAGTCCGTCGTCGGACAGGCCTGCGGGGACGGACATGCCGGGGATTCCGGCGATGTTCGCTGGCAGGGTCAGCACGTCGGACAGGTACATCTGGAGCGGGTCGGACGTCTTCTCGCCGAGCCTGAAGGCCACCGTCGGCGAGGTGGCCGATACGATAGCGTCGAACTTCTCGAACTCGGCCTCGAACTCCTGCCGGATGATCGTGCGCACCTGCTGCGCCTTCAGGTAGAAGGCGTCATAGTAGCCCGCGGACAGCGCGTAGGTGCCGAGCATGATGCGGCGCTTGACCTCCGGGCCGAAGCCGTGGCCTCGCGTCTGCTCCAGGGCGTCCCACATCGACTCCGAGTCGCGGTCCGAGAAGCCGTACTTCACCCCGTCGTAGCGTGCCAGATTTGCCGAGCACTCCGACGGCGCGAGGATGTAGTAGACGGAGAGCGCGTACGACGTGTGCGGCAGCGAGGTCTCGGCGACCTCAGCTCCCAGGTCTTCCAGCAGCGCGATGGAGCGACGCGTCGATGCCTCGACCGATGGCTCCATGCCATCGACGAAGTACTCTTTCGGCACACCGATTCTCAGGCCTTTCAGGTCTTTGCCCAGGGAGGCGGTGTAGTCGGGAATCTCGATGTCGAGCGAGGTCGAGTCCATCGGGTCGTGACCGGCTATGGCGTTGAGTACGTGAGCGCAGTCGGTGACGTCCCTGGTGATCGGGCCGATCTGGTCGAGCGAGCTTGCGAAGGCCACCAGGCCGTAGCGCGACACCAGCCCGTAGGTCGGCTTGAGTCCGACGACGCCGCACAGCGACGCTGGCTGGCGGATGCTGCCTCCAGTGTCGGAGCCGAGGGAGTAGAAGCACTCCCCTGCCGCGACCGCCGCCGCCGGGCCTCCGCTGCTTCCGCCGGGCACGCGGTCGAGGTCCCAGGGATTGTGCGTCGGGAAGAACGCCGAGTTCTCAGTGGACGACCCCATCGCAAACTCGTCGAGGTTGCCTTTGCCCATGAGCACGGCTGACTGCTCGTAGAGGCGTCGCGTCACCGTCGAGTCGTACGGCGGGACGAATCCCTCGAGCATCCGAGACGAGCACGTCGTGGCGACTCCCGTGGTCGTCATGTTGTCCTTGAGCTGCATTGGGATGCCGGTCAGCGGCGCGGCGTCGCCTGCCGCGATGCGCCGGTCGGCCTCTTCGGCCTGCTGCAGCGCTAGGTCTTCGGTGACGGTCACGAACGCCTTGACGCTGTCCTCGACCTGCGCGATGCGGTCGAGCGCGGCCCTTGTAAGCTCCACCGAGCTTACTTCACCGCGGTCGAGCAGGCTCCGGGCCTCGCTGATGGTTAGATCGGTCAAATTCTCACCCTCACCCCAGCCCTCTCCCGTCAAGGGAGAGGGGGCTAAGTCGATGCGGTGAATCACTTCGGCAAGGCTCAGTGCAGGCGCTCATGACTCCAGTACCGCCCTGACCCTGATGAAGTCGCCCTCCGTACGCGGCGCGTTTGCGAGCACGTCGTCCCTGTCAGTCGACGGGGCGACGGTGTCTTCGCGCATAACGGAGACGAGATCGACCGAGTGACCGGTCGGCTCGACGCCGGTGGTGTCGACCTGGTTGAGAACGTCTATGTTTTCGAGGATATTGGACATCTGGTCGCGCATCAGCTCGATGTCTTCGTCGGTCATGGCGATGCGGCACAGGAGGGCGAGATGGGACACTTCTTCGGACGTGATTCGGGGCATGGGTTCCCTCGGTTTGGACTAGCGAAAAGTTTAGCAGGAAGGTATGAGTGGTGTCAGGGGAGTGCTTTGACAGCGGGGAGTCTCGTCTCTAGTATGTGCCGCATGAGCAAGTCGAAGAAATTCATCGGAATTGCAGGCTGTGGGACCATCGGCCGCAAGGTGGCTACTGAGCTGACCGGCGGGGCGGTCCCGGGCGCGGAACTTCGCGCGATGACGAGCCGCAGCATGGGTCGCGCGGCGCAGTTCGCGGCGACGCTGCCGGGCGCGCCGCCGGTGGTCGAGCTGGACCACATGGTGGAGCTCGTGGACCTGGTCGTCGAGGCTGCACCTGCAGCGGCGATGGAGACTATCGCGACCACGACGCTGTCCGCCGGAAAGGACCTGATGGCCCTCAGCGGAGGCGCGCTGCTGCAGCGCCAGGACATCTTCGACCTCGCCGAGAGAAACGGGGCCACGATCTACATTCCGTCGGGCGCGATTGCCGGTCTCGACGGCGTCGCCGGGGCTTCCGAGGGGCAGATCGAGTCGATCACCATGATCACCCGCAAGCCGCCTGAGGGACTCCGGGGCGCGCCGGGCATCGAGGCGGCGGGCATCGACCTCGACGCCGTGACAGAGCCGACGGTCGTCTACGACGGCCAGGTGCTGGAGGCGTGCAGGCTGTTCCCGGCGAACGTGAACGTGTCGGCCGCGCTCAGCATGGCTGGTGTGGGGCCGTACAGGACGACCATCAGGATCTACGCGGACCCGACCGTGAAGAAGAACACGCACAACATCGTGGTCGAGGGCGAGTTCGGCAGGCTGAGCATAATGATCGAGAACACGCCGTCGGAGACCAACCCCCGGACCGGCAAGCTGTCGGCGCTGTCGGCGATAGCCGCGCTGCGAAGAATCACGTCCCACGTCCGGGTGGGAGCTTGACAGGCATTCGCATCACTGCGATTTCCCAAGAGGAGTCATCATGAACGTCGAACAGATTGCTGAGGCGCTGGTGGAGCGGGGACAGACTGTGTCGGTTGCGGAGGCTGACACGTGTGGGCTGATTGGCTACACGTTCAGCACGGTGGCCGGCAGCTCGCGATGGTTTCCGGGCGGTGTCATCGCGTACACCGGCGGGCTGAAGCAGAGTGTGCTGGGAGTGCCGGACGAGGTCTATGAGACCAAGGGGTCTGTGAGTCCCGAGGTGGCGATCGCGATGGCGACGGGAGCCCGTGACCTGACCAACACTGACTACGCAGTCTCGGTCACCGGAGTCGCGGGGCCGACTGGCGGACGCTCAGGGCTGCCCATCGGGACGTTCTACATCGGCGTCGCAGGGCCGGACGGCCTGGAAGTCGCTGAGCGTATTCAGACCGACGCGGGCGACCGTGACGGCAACAAGCGCCAGGCGACAGACGCCGTCATCGATCTGCTGGGAAAGCAGATGGGAATTTAGAATGTTGAATTGAGAATCTCTCCCAATTCAACATTCACTATTCACTATTCTGCGGCTCTAGGCCCTTGGAGCCTGGGGCGGGACTGGGTTGACGAGGTCTGCGCCGATGGAGATCGGGATCAGATCGTCGAGTTCGTCCAGTGTCCAGCGACCGTTCTTGTGAATACTGCGCGTGACGTGGCGCGGCGAGTACAGTGTCGCCTGCCAGCCGCTGACTCCAACCACCTGACCGGTGATGTTGCCGGCGGCCTCGGTGCACAGGTACACGGCCTTCGGCGCGTTGTTCGCGGGGTCGCGAGCCTCCGGCGGACCCTGGATCGGAGGACCCTGTGACTGCGTCTGCTGAGGCGCGGCCTGCGTGCGCTGCTGCTGTCGGAGCTGCGTGGTTGACTCGGGGATCGACTCGGTCATCCTGGTCGCGCCGCCCGGATAGACCGCGTTGACGGTGATGCCGTGAGGGGCGAGGTCCTTCGCCAGCGAACGGGCGAATCCTACCATTCCCTCTTTTGCGGCGGCGTAGTTGGCCTGCCCCGACGCTCCCAGTCCGGAGCCGGACGAGAACAGCACGATGCGGCCGTACTGCTGGTCGATCATGTGCGGCACGGCGTGGCGCACCATGTTGAACGCGCCGTACAGGTGTACCTGCAAGACGGCGTCCCACTCGGCCTCGGTCATGTTGAACACCATGCGGTCTCGCAGGATGCCCGCGACGTGGCAGATTGCGTCCACGCGCCCGTAGTTGTCGATGGCGGTCTGCACGATCCTGCCGGCGGTCTCGTACTCGGCGACCGAGTCGAAGTTGGCGACTGCCGTGCCGCCCGCGTCCCGGATGGCCTGTGCCGTGACCTCGGCCGGGGCTTCCGCCGAACCGGTGCCGTCCAGCGAGCCGCCGAGGTCGTTGACCACGACCGACGCGCCGTCAGCGCCCATCCACTTGGCTACCTCGGCGCCGATTCCGCGTCCGGCGCCCGTAACGATTACCACTCTTCCATCTAGTCTGTTGCCCATTGTCGTTTACCTCCGTAGGGGCAGGTCTGAGACCTACCGCTACATCTACCTTTCTGTATTGCTGCGCTCGGAGACCTCCAGGTCGCTTCGTCGTTCCGGCGAAGGCCGGAACCCAGAGGGGAGTGAGTGGCACTCTGTGTTTTCGCCCTCACCCCAGCCCTCTTCCGCCTCGGCGCATCTGCGACCCTCAGGAGAGGGGGTTCGCATGTCTCCTAGAAGCCCTCCCCAATCATCTTGGGGAAGAGGACGTCCATCTCGTCCATCGTGAAGTTGCCCCACTTCTGCACTGCCCGTTCGATTCTGGGCTGTGAGTAGAGGTAGATGCTGCCGCCGCGCACGCCGAATATGTTGCAGTTGATGTGCGGCGACGCGTATGTGCAGAGGTACACGGCCAGCGGAGCGACGTTGTCCGGGTCGTCGGGATGCCCCTCGCCTTCCCAGTCGCCCACTCCCTCGGGCGTGAAGATGCCCGCTCGCTCGTCGCGAGTTGGCGAGTCGACCGCGGCGACCCTGTACTCCTCGACGGAGCCTGGGAACATCCTGGTCTCGACCATCGGCGAGATGCCGTTGCAGGTGACGCCATAGCGTCCCATGTCTCGCCCAATCGTTCGGGTCAGTCCGACGATCGCCTCGGACGCCGCCGCGTAGTTGGAGCGGCCCATGTCGCCCAGACCGGCGTCTGAGGTCATGTTGACGATGCGTCCGCTTCGCTGCTGCCTGAACAGGATGCACGCGAACTTGGACGCCGTGAACGTCGCCTTGGCGTTGTTGAGCATGACCCGGTTCCAGTCCTCCGGCGTCATCTGCCAGATCATGCGGTCCCTGACCATGCCGGCGCTGTTGACCAGCGCGTCGACCTGTCCATAGGTGTCGACGGCCTGCTGGATGACCGCTTCACCGCCCTCCATGAGGGCCATGTTGTCATAGTTGGCCACGGCCTCTCCGCCGTTGGCCTGGATCTCCGCGACTACGCTGTCAGCGGGATCGTGCGAGCTGCCGGTGCCGTCGACGTCGCTGCCGAGGTCGTTCACCACGACCTTCGCGCCCTCTTCAGCAAGCAGAAGCGCGACGCCCCTGCCGACGCCGCGTCCGCCACCGGTCACGACCGCAACCTTTCCTTCCAGACGGTTGCCCATGTATCACCTCCATTGAGCTTTTGATAGAACGCACCGCCGCGCTGTCTGCAATGCGGCGGGCCTGAATCCCAATCGTATTTCGGCCAACAATATACTGCATCGTGTCGCCGGTGTCATGGGGGTGCGGCTGGGTCGAATAAGACGTTCAGGGTACGAGCGGCCAGACGTTGTCCCTAGTCGACGCTATCAGTCACCGCCACCGAGGCAGATCTTCTGAGTGTTACGTAGTCCTCGAGGATCTCATCGTGAAACGACTCTGGAATCATCGCCCAGTCGTGGACGTCCACGATTATCGGAATGTTCGACTCCCGGAACGCCTCCCGGAGCGCTTCGATGCGACCTACTGAAATCGGCTCCAGCCCGTAAGTCCGGAGGACCAGGTCGAGGTCGCTTGCCTCGTGAGCCATTCCGTTGACGCGGCTGCCGTATGCCCAGACCTCCATGTCTGGCACGTACTCCCCGAGTATCCGGTCCACCTCGCTACGGAATCGCGCCGGGAGATACAGGCGATCACTCAACGGTCCCCTCCGATATGATCCTGGCCACATCCCTGGCATCTTCAACAAACTGCGGAAGCATCGGGAGCGTCTTCTCGGCAAAGTCCCTGCCATAGAGGTGCGCGGTATCGTTGCGGTGGTCCCGGTAGTTGAACCAGCGCTCGCACTGTTCCAGGGAGATCAGACCATGCTTAGCCCCGTACCTGAAGAGGTCCTTGTATGTAAGTCTGTCGGCCTGACGGTTCGAGGAGAAGAACGGCCTGAGCCGCCTGCGCAGCAGGCTGCCACTCTGCTCGACTATGAGCTCGAACTCCTTCACGCAGGCAGATCGGAAGACCTCGTAGATGAACTCTCCCGGTTCGTGTTGCCCGAGCTGCTCGAGCGCCAGTTCAAGCCTGATAATGCAGCGCTCAAGGTACTCTGTGTTGATTGGTGGCACCGTCAGACTCCTCGGTTGTGATTATATCCCGATGCGAAAGAGAACGGTCGAGGTGCACACTCTGAGAGCCCATCCCAGACTCGTATGCACCCCTTTTGAAGGCCGGAATTCTACCCTCATCCGTTCGCCCTGAGCTTGTCGAAGGACAGTCGCACTCTGATGAAGGGCTTTCACACCCGCCTGCTTATCTGGTAGATTGAAGCTTCACGAACGGTTGTTCGAGTCGGAGGCGTGGAGGCCAACACTGTCCAGACCGTTCGGAGAGCACTTTAACAGCGTAATCTACATGCAAAACCGCGACACCTGTCGCACCCGTGTCGCGCTTTGTCGCACATCGATGACCGGGACAGGTGTCCGGGACACCAGGACGGCTGTCCCGGACCGAGCGGCGTAACAGCCTGTTCCAAAGCTGTTACAGGTGCTGCGGGACACCGGGCGGGACAACTGCGGGACACGTGCTCCAGTGTCCCAGATCAAAGCTAATTGCGAGGTGTTACAGGCGTTCCATTCAACGTCCGCGACAGCCACACACCCCCTTTAGGGGTGTGGTGTGCGGCCGTCGCGCTGGGGATAGTTGATGGGCGAGATTTCATCAGAACCGACAGTCCCCTCTCCTGGGGGAGAGGGTTAGAGCCTGCCCCGGACC
>CAZIDM010000032.1:19275-33622 GCA_964537915.1 uncultured Dehalococcoidia bacterium | reverse complement strand
CCCCTCATCCTAACCTTCTCCCCCAGGGGAGAAGGGACTTCCCAGACACCATCTCTAAGCTCGCGAGGTAAACACCTGAACATGGCAGGTCCACATGTCCAGCTTTAAGCTGGCGACCGAGGCGTCCGGGTGGGCGCTGCACCGGATCGACTCCGACGATCTGCGACACAGCCTGCGCATCTCCGTCTGGGTGCGCTGGTTCGTCGGGATTGCCTGGTTCGCGCAACTCAACTACCGCGTCAATTTCTCCCACGAGGCCTATATACCGCACACCCTGCTGGCGGCGTCTCTAATGGCGCTGAACGCCTACGTCCACTACCGCATCCGGTCGGACAGGAGCGTGAGCTGGCACTGGGCGTTCGCCCTCAGCGCGCTGGACGTAGCGACGATCACGGCCGGTCTGGTCGTCTCCGGCGGATTCGCCAACGACTTCTACGTGCTCTACTATCCCGCCCTCGCCGCATTCGCCGTCGTGTTTGCGTCGTTCAGGCTCAGCTTCGCCTGGGTCACCGCAACCGCCGTTCTGTACGCTGTCCTGAGCCTGACGATGTACGAGGGCGTGGACCTTGACGACAGCAAGGAGAAGGTGCTGTTCATCAGGATCGTCACGATGTACGCAGTCGTCGCGGCGGTCAACCTGATATTCAGGCTGGAGCGCACCAGGCGGAGGGAGGCCATGGAGCGAGAACGCGAACTCCAACGTGAGCGAATCGAGCTCTCGCAGACCATCCACGATACGATCGCGCAGTCCGCGTACATGATCGGCATCGGAGTCGAGACGGCCATCGAGCTCGCCGACTCGTCGAACGACGAGCTCACTTCCAAGCTGCGAGCAACCCACGCGCTGTCGAAGTCGACCATGTGGGAGCTCAGGCACCCCATCGACGCCGGACCGATCTTCGAGGGCCGCGAGCTCAGCCGCGTGCTGAGGTCGCACGCCTCGACCTTCACCACCATCACGTCGATACCCACCGACGTCGTGCAGAACGGGCAGGAGCCACCCCTGTCGACGGTCACGCGCGGCCTGCTTTTCTCGATTGCCCACAACGCCATGACCAACGCGTTCCGCCACTCGCAGGCCAGCAGGGTCACAATCTCGCTGGACTTCGGAGACGATAGCCTGAGCATGTCCGTCTCGGACGACGGCGTCGGCCTGCCCAACGACTACGCCGAGCGAGGTCACGGCTTCAGAAACATGAGGGCCGACGCCGAGCGCATGGGCGGAACGCTCGAGGTAGGAGCCGTTCGTGAACCGCCCTCAAGCGGCGCGACAGTAACATGCACAGTTCCGTACGGCACATAGGCCCCTCTGATCGGAACCCCCTCTCCCTTGAGGGAGAGGGTTGGGGTGAGGGTGATTGGCATATCTGCGCCCTCTTTCAGGTATAACACACCAAGGAGACCAAAACTTGACCGCAACCCGACAGACAAAGGTACTTCTCGTCGACGATCATGAGATAATGAGAGACGGCCTGCGGGAGGTGCTCCAGCGGGAGGGAGACTTCGACGTGGTCGGCCAGGCCGGCGACGGCGCAGCCGCCGTGAGGATCGCGCAGCAGCTCAGACCGGACGTGGTCATCATGGACGTCATGATGCCGCTCAAGAACGGCATCGACGCCTGCCGGGAGATTACTGAGATGCTCCCCGACACGCGAGTGCTCATCCTCACCGCCTCAGCCGAGGACGACGCCGTGATGGAGGCGGTGGCCGCGGGCGCGACCGGGTATCTCCAGAAGTACTCGGGCAAGGACAAGCTGCTGAGCACGGTGAGGGACGTCGCCGAGGGAGAGTACCGGATTCCGGCGGCGGTCATTAGAAGCGTGTTCGCAGGCATCAGGGCGGCCGCAGAGCAGAACAGGGCCAGGGAGATAGAAAGGCTCACCGAGCGCGACCGGGAGATACTTACCCTGTTCGCGCAGGGACTGTCGTACGCGGAGATCGCGGACGTGAGGAGCAACCAGCCTTTGACGATCAGGAACGCCATCTACGGCATACAGGACAAGCTCGGCATCGGGACCAAGCAGGAGCTCGTGATTTGGGCGGTGCGCATGGGCCTGCTGGACGACTACCAGCTCGGGGACGCTTGAGCCGATGAAGCTGGGCAATCCCATACGCGTCGTGAGGGGCGTCTACCAGCTACGCGCGCTCGGGTCGCGGGTTACGGTCCTCATGGGCCGGGACAGGGCGCTACTGATCGACGCCGGAATGAAGGGCAGCGAGGGCCTGATAGTGAGCGGCCTCGATGAGCTCGGGACATCACCGGATAGCCTGGCAGGGATAGTAGTCACCCACTACCATCCCGACCACGCCGGCGGCGTCCGCGAACTAGTCCAGGACAGAGACATACCTGTGATGGCCCATCGACTCGACTCGCGCTTCCTGAAAGGCGACGAAGAGCAGCCAAACCCTTTCCAGCCCAGGCTGATGGCGAGACTCGCCGCGCCGCTGATTGAACGGGTCAACGCCCCCACGACTCCCATCGATATCGAACTGGAAGACGGGGACATCATTCCCTTCGACTTCCCGGTGCAGGTCGTCCACACCCCCGGCCACACTCCGGGCAGCATCGCCATCTTTCTGCCCAGCCAGAAGGTGGTGATAATTGGCGACGCCCTGCAGTACAGGCTGGGACGGAAGCTCACCCCTCCGGCGGCGGCAGTTACCCAGGACCCTGAACAGGCCATGGAGTCGCTGCGGAAGCTGGTGAGACTGGACTTTCACACCATCTGCTTCAGCCACTTTCCGCCATTTCACGGGGCAGCGCGGGCCGCACTGAGACAGATGCTCGACACCTACACGCTGTGAGCGTCTTCCGAATAGCAGGCGCCGCCCTGCGAGGCTGCAAGTCCCCTCTCCTGTGAGGGAAAGGGTGAGAAATGGAAACTGCCCGTCAATTTGGCGGGCAGTTCTTGGGAAATATGTGGGGCACTGGACAATTAGTGACCCTGGACAAACGCTCAGAGTGTGTTCACACTTACCGGAACGCCTGCCATATCGTGTTCGTTTAGTTAGCTGGCCTTGCCGATCTTGAACATGGTGGTTCCGCAAAGTCCGCACTTGCCGCGCGTGGCCGGACGACCGTTCTTCATTGTGACCTGCTCAGCCTCTTCAATCTCACGAGACTCGCGGCACTTCATGCAGTATCCAGTCATTCACCTACCTCCTGAGAAAAACAATGGATTTCGAGCATTCATAATATCGGAATGCAGATAGCAATTCCACTTGCCCCGAGAAGAGAAACTACATCATCCTTTTGTGCATGTCCAGCCTCTCATCCAGGGGGGCTGCTCCATTTCCCCCCAAGCCTTCCCACACTACCACAACAACACAACATAATCCATATGGTTTTACCATAGTTGTGGTATGACACAGATATTCGATAGCTGATACAGTTAAATGTCGCAACAGTTGCCCGAATTACGAGTTATAAGCCCAAATTGATGAAACCATAAATTGAAATCATATAGCACATTTCTTGGATTTCACACATGGAGTGAATCATAAAATGACCAATCTAATCATCAACAGAACGGCAGTCGTGATTCTGGTCACACTGATCGCAGCCCTGGCTGTCGCGTGCGGAGACAGCGAACCCGGTCTTTCCCGCGCCGACGTCACAGACGTAGTGCGCTCCGAGCTTGCAAACCAGCCGGCGCCCCCGGAACCCGGCGCATCCGTCGCCGAGGTGGAGCAGATAGTCCGGGCCTCGATCGCGGACATTCCCGAACCTGCGCCCGGCATCACCACAGCTGAGGCCGAAGAGATCGTAAGGGACTATATCGGAGACATCCCCGAGCCAGTTCCCGGGGTCACGAGCGACGAAGTGGAGCGCATCGTCAGGGACTCCATCGCGGACATTCCTCAACCTGAGCAGGGAATTTCCAGCGCCGACGTCGAACGTATCGTTCAGGCGGCCATTGCCGACATTCCCGCCCCCGCCGCCATGATGAAGCCTGAAGAGGCCAAGCCGGCGGTCGCACCTCCAAAGTGGACGCCAGACAAGTACACCCAGTACCTCGTCAAGGACGCCATAGACATGTACATGTCCGACGGGCTCGAAGCAACCGTCGCCTACTACAACACGCCGGAGAGCATCGACGGACAGTGGTACGTCTTCATCGGCGACCAGGACGACATGATGCTCGCTCACGCTGCCAATCCTGATCTCGTCGGTCGTCCATTCTCATACGCAAAGGGGCCCAACGAATTCCCCGCCGGACTGGCCGTGGCGGCGTCCGCGGACGAGGACGGTGAGTGGTTCTCATACACCTACCCCAACCCCGCCACGGGAGCCGTCGAGTCAAAGCACTCGTGGATGGTCCGTTACGACGGCCTCCTGTTCGGCACGGGCTGGTACGAGGACGGCCCAGCCAGGTCTGACGCCCCCGCCTACACCCAGTCCTTCGTCAGGCAGGCCATCGCCCTGTATGACGCTGTCGGACTCGAAGACACCGTCGCCTACTACAACACCCCCGAAAGCATCGACGGGCAGTGGTACATCTTCATCGGCGACGAAGACGACGCGCTGATAGCCCATGCCGCCAACCCCTCGCTCGTCGGGGTACCAGCAGTTGATGTGAAGGGGCCAAACGCCTATCCGTCCGGCGCAGCGGTTGCAGCGGTTGCCGACCAGGACGGTGAATGGTTCTCATACACCTACCCGAATCCCGCCACCGGACACGTCGAGACCAAGCACTCGTGGATGGTCCGATACGGTGGGCTCACGTTCGGTTCCGGCTGGTACGAGGATGGCCCAGCCAAGTCTGACGCTCCGGCCTACACTCAGGCATTCGTCCAGCAGGCAATCAACCTGTACAACGCAGTCGGGCTTGATCGCACTATCGAATACTACAACAGCCCCGAGAGCGTGGACGGCCAGTGGTACACGTTCATCATCGACGGGGACGGCTACACAATTTCCCACTTCAACCCGATGTTCCTGGGCAGGGATCCTGCGCTCCGGGTCGACTCGACCGGCTACTTCTACGGTGACGAAGTGCTGGGAGCGACAGAAGCAGGTCGCTGGGTCAGCTACGTGCTGCAGAACCCCGAGACAGGTGATGAGCGGCAGAAGCACACGTGGGTTGTTCGCTACGATGGGCTGATCTTCGGATCAGGCTGGTACGAGGCCCAGTAGCATCATCTGCCAGTTACACGGGTGTGCGTCCAACAGGCGTCACCAGATGTCTCCATGCTGTACCTGTATCAACTGAGTCGGTGCCCTATTGTGAGATCAAATGTCCCCTCTCCCTTAGGGAGAGGGTTAGGGTGAGGGGGAAATCCTTGCCGACCAAACTCATACAGCCTCCTCCATTCTCCGCTTGGACGCACACCCACTGACTCCCTGTAAACTTAGTCTGACGCAAGGGGTGTAGTACCACTCCCGTCCGCAACTCTTACAGGGGGTCCCACGCTCTACCGATGGATGAGGCCATTGTCTTTGGAGTCCTCATTCTCGCCCTTGTCCTGTTTGTGACAGCCAGGTGGCGGTACGACGTCGTCGCCCTGCTGACTCTGCTGATACTCACGATCGTCGGAATCGTGCCTGCTTCGGAAGCCTTCCAGGGATTCGGACACCCGGCCGTGGTCACCGTGGCTGCCGTCCTGGTACTGAGCCGCGCTCTCCAGAACTCAGGCCTGGTCGACTCGATCGCAGGCTGGATCTCTCGCATCCCTGAGTCCGCAAGCCTCAGAATAGGTTCGCTCGCAGGGCTGACAGCGTTCCTCTCGGCGTTCATGAACAACATAGGCGCCGTAAGCCTCCTCATGCCCGTTGCGGTGAGAGTATCCAGCAGGGGCAGGCATCCCGCATCGCTCTTCCTCATGCCCCTGGCGTTCGCATCCCTCCTGGGCGGCATGACCACCCTCATCGGCACCCCTCCAAACGTGATTATCTCGAACTTCCGCCATGACGAAATCGGCATCCCGTTCAACATGTTCGACTTCACGATAGTCGGCCTAGGAGTCACCGTCGTCGGGGTGCTCTTCATCGCCCTCGTGGGCTGGCGTCTCATACCATTCAGGCGGCCACCTGTTGCCCTCGGCGAAACACTCGACATCGAAGGCTACATGACCGAGGTCCGGGTACCCGGCGACTCAAGATTTGTCGGAATGCTCGTTGGCGACCTTGAAGAGCTAGCCGAGGAAGATGTCGTGATAGCAGGACTGCTTCGTCGCGGAGTCGTCTACGGCGCACCGTCGACTGACCAGATCATCGACTCCAACGACATCTTCATCATCGAGGCCGATCCCGGCCAGATCTGGACGTTCATCGACAGGACGGGCTTCGAGCTCGAGTGGTCCAGGAACATCGAATCGGAAATCGACCAGACGCTCAGTTCCGAGGACGTAACCACACTGGAAGCCATCGTCAGCCCGGACAGCATGGCAGCCGGCAAAACGGCAAGGGGCCTACACCTCCACGCCGCGTTCGGAGTGAACCTGCTCGGACTGTCCCGCAGAGGGACCAGGCTCGTCCGCAGGCTCGGACACATGACATTCCGCGCAGGCGACGTGCTACTGCTCCAGGGCAAGACCGAGGCTGTCCAGTCCGCGCTGCCCAGGCTCGGACTGCTCCCCCTCGCCGAGCGCGAGCTGCGAATTGGCCAACCCCGGAGGCTCGTCTTCCCCGTCGTGGTATTCACCGCGGCGGTGCTGCTCACGTCATTCCAGGTGCTTCCAGTACAGATCTCCTTCACCGCCGCCGTGGCCGTCCTCCTTCTGAGCAGGTTCCTGTCACTGCAGGACGCCTACCAGGCGATAGACTGGCCCGTCATCATCCTCGTGGGAGCGATGATCCCTGTTGGGGCCGCTCTAGAGACTACCGGCGGGGCAGCGAGAGTCGCCGGCATCATGACCGACCTCGGAGGCGCGTGGCCGCCGTGGGCGATGATCGGAGTCATGTTAGTCATCACCCTGCTGCTGTCCGCCGTGATCAACAATGCGGCTGCCGTTATCCTGATGGCCCCCATCGGCGTCAGCGTGGCAGACACCCTCGGCGCGTCGCCCGACCCGTTCCTGATGGCAGCGGCAATAGGAGCGTCAGCGGCATTCCTGTCCCCAATCGGGCACCAGTCCAACACCATCGTCATGGGCCCAGGCGGCTACCAGTTCGGCGACTACTGGAGAATGGGCCTCCCCCTCGTGATCGTCATAGTAACCGCAGCCATCCCCCTAATCCTCTGGGCCTGGCCCCTGGTCCCAGCTTAGAGCCGGACAATCAAAAGGCATACAGATGTAGCCACCGGTGCAAGTCCCCTCTCCCTAGACGGGCTGACAGGGGTAGGTAGAGGTAGCTATACAAGCATGAACAGCCACCAATGAACCCCCTCTCCTGGGGGAGAGGGCTGGGGTGAGGGCGAAAACCTCGAATACCACACCTGTCAGTCCTTGACGAGTGAGGGTGACAGACACCCTTCGACAAGCTCAGGGCGAACGGATTACACTGCTCGACATCACCCTGAGAAACACGCTCTGAAGACTTCTGCGGAGACCGCCGAATGCCCACCAACAGACTCACTGACAAGATCTAAGGCTGCCTCCTCGGAGGCCTGATCGGCGACGCCATGGGCGCGCCGACCGAGCGCCTGCACTACGAGCAGATCATCGAGCAGTACGGCCCCGATGGCGTGACCGACTTCGAGGGCGTCGGCACCGACGACACCGCCATCCGCGGCCAGCTCATCGACGCCATCTACAAGAGCGACGGCCACCCCACCGTCGACCACTTCGCCCAGTCGTTCAAGGACTTCAAGGAGCGGAACCGCCACCTCTGGTTCATCCCAGTCCGCAACGCCTTCCACAAGTACGAGCAGGGGCTTGAGCTGCCCGCCTACGCCGGTTGGGGCAACATGCAGAGCTCCTCAACCGCCATGGCCATCTCGCCGATGGGAATAATCAACGCCTGCAATCCAAGGCAGGCAGCTCTGGAGACGCTGGACGTGGCCTCTTTCGTCCACCACGGCGGCAACGTGGGCTACTGCCGCGACGCCGCCTGCTCGATGGCCGCAGCCGTAGCCGCATCATTCGACGTCAACGCCACTGTCGAGTCTGTGGTCGATGCCGCGACCCGGTACCTGCTGCCGGTGAGCGCAGGGGAACTCAAGCTGGCTATCGCGGCAGCGCTCGACCTCGCCGCAGAGTCATCGTCATACGAGCTGTTCCGCGAGCGATACTACGCCAACTACCAGAGAACCGTACTTGCCGACTCGATGGAGACCATACCCGCCACGCTGGCCATTCTAACCCTGTCCAAGGGCGACCCCGTACGAGCCATAACGTGGAGCGCCAACTTCGGACGCGACGCCGACACCATCGCCACGATGGTCGGAAGCATAGTCGGAGCCCTCCACGGAGCGTCCGGCCTGCCGTCCAACTGGGTGGCCAAGGTGGAGTCCAACCCCGATGTCACCTACCTGGAAGACACCCAGAAGCTCGCCCAAATCGTCCGCCAACGCATCGAAGAGTCCCGCGAGACGGCAGCCGCAGTCGAGTCTCTGGGGTAGCTGCGTGAGGAGCAACCCCTTCCCATCCGCGTCTCAACTCAATCACTTCCCCCACCCTTCCACAGCCGCGCGCTCACCGTACCCACCAGCACGACGAACGTCACGTTGATGATCACCCAGTAGTAGCCGCGGGTGGGACTCTGGCCGTCTTCGCCGGCTGTCAGGTCGTCGAACCAGTTCCAGAAGAACAGAATGGCCAGCACGACGGCGACGTAGAACGCCACGTTTACGCAGATGTACGTGGTGGTTGCGCTGTCCGCGCCGAGCCTTCCCCTGCGCACGTAGGTCAGCGTCAACGTGATGATCACTCCGACAGCCATAACCCAGTTCAGCACGTGCCAGACCGAAATGGCGTCCACAGCATCTTCATAGAACGGGTTGAACACGAAGTGGAACAGCACGACGAGGGCCGTGAGACCGAGGACTACAGCGAGGGGCTTTCTGATCGCCTCCATGACGACACCTCCTTGTGACTCGAACTGAATGCTGATTCAGGCACCGACCAGTATACGCTCCGCCGGTAGCCAGACAGGTCGCTATGCTATCCTGACTGCTATCCAAATCCCGCATGGAAAGTCGCCCATCATGAACAACATCGGACTCGCAGTCATCGGATCGACCGGCGTCATCGGCCGCGTACACATCGGCGCAATCAACCAGCTCGACAACTGCCGTCTCGTCGGCATCACAGCCCGGACCCAGGAGCCTCTTCGCCAGCAGGCCGGGGAGCTCGGCGTCGCGCACTTCCCTACCCTGGAAGACACGCTCGCCCACCCTGAGGTCGACGCCGTCGTCATCGCCACACCGCACCCGTCACACCGCGAGATCACACTCCAGTCGGCCGCAGCGGGCAAGCACGTCCTCGTCGAGAAGCCGATGAGCGTGACGCCGTCTGAAGCTGACGACATGATCGACGCCTGCCACGAGGCCGGAGTCAAGCTCGGCGTGCTCTACAACAACCTCTTCCGCTCGGAGGCTCTCAGGGTGCGCGAGCTGATCGACGGGGGAGCAATCGGCGACATCTACCGCGTCGTCATGACCTCGGCGATGATTCGCAGCCAGGACTACTACGACCGCCTCTCGTGGCGCGGCACGTGGGCCGACGAGGGCGGTGGCGCGCTGCTCAACCAGGGCATCCACGCCATCGACATGATGCAGTGGCTCGGCGGAATGCCGAACTCCGTGTTCGGGATGCTCTCGACGCTCAGGCACACCGCCGAGGTCGAGGACTTCGCAACCGCCATCATGTCATTCGACGGCGGAGGCCAGGGCAGCATGCACTGCAACACCTCACAGGCCCCGAACCACCAGCGATTGGAGCTGTGGGGCGAGTCCGGCGCGATCGTCATGGACGACTGGAAGATCACCCTCCATCGGCTCGACACCGCGGTCCAGGACTTCATCGACAACGACAAGTCGCCCACGTACGACGCTCCCGGACACCGGACCGAGACCTTCGTGCTTGACCCCGTCCCGAACACTCACGTTCCCTCGATTGGCGACTTTGCCGACGCAATCATCGAGGACCGCGACCCAATGGTGACGGGGGAAGACGGACGCAACTCGCAGGAGCTGGTGGCCGCCGTCACCCTCTCAGGCTGCACCGGACAGCCGGTCAGTATTCCCGTAGACCGCGAGCGATACGACGCCCTTCAGAGGGAGCTTGCTGAAGCCAAAAGCCTGCCCCGATCATAGACACGAGGGCTGCCGTCGTTTGATATACTCCAAATCGAACTCCACAGCGTCAAGGAGAGCGCAGATGACCACCGTTCACGAGAAGCAAGACGTCGCCCTGATGGCACACCTGCTCAGGCGCGCGGGATTCGGCGCAACGCCGGATGAGCTCGACCACTACATCGGCATGAGCTACGAAGACGCCGTCGAGGATCTCCTCGCTAAGAAGGCGTCCGCAGACATCCCCCACGACCTCATCCGCCGCTACCACGTCGAGCAGTCCGACCTCCGCAACGGCCAGGCCGCCGGCGCCCACTGGGTGTTCCGGATGGTCAACACCGACGCCGTGCTGAATGAGAAGATGTGCCTGTTCTGGCACCGCATATTCGCCACGGCGGCCACGAAGCTCATCCAGGCCCGGATGGTCACAAACCAGGTCGACATGTTCCGCGAGTACGGCATGGGCAGCTTCCGCGAACTGCTCGTCCAACTATCCCGCGACCCGGCGATGCTCATGTGGCTGGACAACCAGGACAATCACATGGAGTCGATCAACGAGAACTACGGGCGCGAGATCCTCGAGCTCTTCTCGATGGGAGTCGGCAACTACACCGAGGACGACATCAAGGAGTGCTCGCGAGCATTCACCGGCTGGCGCGTCGTCAACCCCGATTACATGTCGATCAAGATGCGAAACAACACCGCGAGGCCCTACGGCTACATCGCCTGGCAGTTCGAGTACGACGACGAAGACCACGATCACGAGGACAAGACGTTCCTCGGTGAGACCGGCGACTTCAACGGCGAAGACGCCGTGGACATCATCTGCAAGCAGCCCGCAACGGCCCGCTTCATCGCCCGCCACCTGTACCACTTCTTCGTGGCCGACGAGCTCCCGGTGCCGCAGTGGCCGCACTTCGACCCCATCGACCCCGAGGCCATCGAGATCATGTCCCAGGCCTACTTCGACTCCGGGTACGACATCTCCGCCATGCTGAGGGCGATGTTCAACTCCGACTTCTTCAAGTCCGAGGCCTCCAGGTTCGCCAGGATCAAGAGCCCTGCAGAGATGGTCGTAGGCACCCTGCGACTCGCAGGGCCGATAGACCTCCCGTCCACCGACACCTACGCCGCCGCCGGAGCGTGCGCGGCGATGGGCCAGGGCCTGCTCAATCCTCCCAGCGTGGAGGGCTGGCAGGGCGGCAGCGAGTGGATCAACACCGGCGCGTACGTGCAGCGGGTCAACTTCGCCAGCCGCGTGCTGAACGACCCGGACAAGCCCGGCATCCGTGCCATGATCGACCGGATCGCCGAGCGCGCAGGCGGACAGCCGATGTCGCCCGAGCAGGTCGTAGACGCCTGCCTCGACATCCTCGGCCCGCTTCCGGTCGTCGAGACCACCAGGGCCGGCCTGATCGACTACGCCTCCAAGTGGGGCGACATGTCGTTCCCCGACCCCGATACCGACCGCCACATCGTAACCCTGGTCCAACTAATCGTAACAACCCAGGAGTATCAGACGGTCTAGGGACAAATTAACTTGACACTTGCCACCCACCATTTGGAGATTAGTAGACAGTTCATCCGGCAGGCCCAGGAAGAGCTTGCCAGCGGTGACTTCCTCCAGGCGTCCGAGAAGGCATGGGGCGCTACAGCCCGCGCACTCAAGGCAGTGGCAGAACGAGAGGGATTGAGACACCAGAGCCATCGAGACCTGATCCAGGCCATCAGTTACTTCGTCAACCTTACCGGTCAGCAAGATCTGCGCCGTGGATTCCAGGTCGCCGAGTCACTTCACGCCAATTTCTATGAGAGTTGGATGTCCGAGGAAATGGTGCGAGACAGCATCTCAGACGTCATTCAGCTAGTTGCACGCTTGGAGAGTCTGACAACCAACGGTTCCCAAGAGAATTAGAGAGCCTCATGACCACACAGACTAAATTCCAGCTAAAGCCCGTCACCACTGTCGGCTTCGTCGCCGACCAGGGCGGACGCGGCTTCCACCTCCCGACCGACTTCGTCATTCGCTCCGACGGACGCATCTTCGTCGCCAGCCGGAGCAACACGACCGCGCTCGACATTGTCGGCATCCAGATGGCGACTATCGACCACGAGTTCTTCGGGCAGATCGGCAAGTACGGCAGTGCTCCGGGCCAGATGATCTGGCCGTCCGCGCTCGCGCTGGACAGCGACGACAACCTCTACCTCGGAGACGACTTCCTCCAGCGAATCACCGTCTACGACCGCGAGGGCAACCTACAGACCACCTGGGGCACGAAGGGCACCGCCGACGGCGAGTTCGATGGCGTCTCCGGGATCCTGTTCGACCAGGACGACAACATGCTGCTGGTCGACCACCGCAACCACCGAATCCAGAAGTTCACCAGGGACGGCCAGTTCCTCGACAAGTGGGGAAGCCACGGCGACGGCGATGGCCAGTTCAACCTTCCCTGGGGAATCACACAGGCCCCCGACGGCCACGTCTACGTCGCCGACTGGCGCAACGACCGCATCCAGAAGTTCACGCCGGACGGCGAGTTCGTCGCCACGTTCGGCACTTCGGGCGACGGTGAAGGCGAGTTCAACCGCCCCTCCGGCCTTGCGGTCGACTCCGAGGGCAACATGTACGTCGCCGACTGGATGAACCAGCGCGTCCAGGTGCTCGACCCCGAGGGCGGCTTCGTGCAGTCCATCCGGGGCAACGCCATACTCGGAGCCTGGGCAGTCGAGTACCTCGAGGCCAACGCCGACGAGCTCGAAGCCAGGTCCAAGTTCGTACCCATCTTCGAGGTCGACACCGAAGACCCGAGCGAGACGTCCGCCAGGATCGAGCCCTACTTCTGGGACCCGGTCCGCGTGGCCCTCGACGATCAGGAGCGCGTTTACGTCCTCGAAACAGGCCGGCACCGCTTCCAGGTCTACGAAAAGGCCTGATTTCCAGAGCAGACAGAACAGGTACGCCATAAGGCCGTACAGAAGACAACGTGGGCTAACACAAGGAGAAAAGACAAATGGGTGCAGGAAAGAACAGGAAGCTCGTCGTAGTCCAGCTCTCGGGCGGGAACGACTATCTCAACTGCATTGTCCCGTACACCAACCCTGAGTACATCGACAACCGGCCCAACGTCCGCATTCAGCAGGAAGACGTCATTCCCCTGGACGACCAGTACGGATTCAACCCGTCCATGGGCCCGATCAAGGACCTGTACGACGACGGCAAGGTCGCCATCATCCACGGCGTCGGCTACCCCGTACCCAACCGCTCCCACTTCCGCTCGATGGACATCTGGCACACCGCCGAGCCGACCAAGGTCGGCGACGAGGGCTGGCTCGGACAGGCCGTCCGTGACATGCACCCCGAGGGCGACAACGTAGTCGCCGCCGTCAACTTCGGCGCTGCCCTCCCCAGGGCGCTCGTAGCCAAGGATGCGCCCGTCGCCTCGGTCTCAGACCTCTCCTCATACGGCCTGCTCAGCCACATGGACGCCGGCGATCAGCGCGAAGAGGCGCTCGACGCCTTCCGCCACATGTACACCCACGCCATCGGCAGCGGCCCGGTTATGGACTTCCTGAGCCAGACCGGACTCGACGCCCTGAAGGGCTCCGACATCCTCAGCTCGGTCCCTGAGAGATACGAGTCCAACGTCGAGTACGCGTCCAACGGCTTCGCCGCACGCGCACGCGACGCCGCGCAGGTTCTGACCGCCGACATCGGCACCCGCATCTGCTACACCCAGCACGGCAGCTTCGACACCCACACCAACGAGGTCGCGCTGCTCAACACGCTCTGGGACCACGTCGCCGGGGGCATCTACGACCTCTACACCGACCTCAAGGCGCACGATGCCAGCGAGGACGTGCTGATCTTCGTCTTCTCCGAGTTCGGACGCCGCGTCAAGGACAACGGCAACGGCACCGACCACGGCTCAGGCGGAGTCTCCTTCCTGATCGGCGACGGCGTCAACGGCGGCCACTACTCCGACTACCCGTCACTCGCCCCCGAGACCCTCGTAGAGGGCGACCTCGCCTTCAACCTAGACTTCCGCAGCGTCTACACCGAGATCCTCGAAGACTGGCTGGAAGTCGAAGCCCGCCCCATAGTCAAAGGCGAATACGAAAAGATCGGCGCCCTGAAGGTCTAGGCCCACGCCTGACGGAGATCTCTACAT
>CAZIDM010000032.1:0-19255 GCA_964537915.1 uncultured Dehalococcoidia bacterium | reverse complement strand
GTTTGATATCTACATTACCCCCTCTCCTTTTGGTTGTGGGTTGGGGTGTGGGGGAAAACGCATTCGCTCCGAGCAACCGGAATGCATGCCCACCTCTATGTCCTGCACCTGACCGGAAACGAGAGGGTCCCGTATGTCCCAAGTCACTCCCCCCATCACCACCACCGACCCCGAAGAAGCCGTCAAGCAGTGGTTCACCCTGCTGTCCGGCTACTGCGCCAGCGAGGACTACGACTCCGCCGAGAGCATCGTCGCCGAAGACGTAGCGTCGTTCGGCACAGCCA
Organism: uncultured Dehalococcoidia bacterium; assembly: GCA_964537915.1. Lineage (GTDB taxonomy): Bacteria > Chloroflexota > Dehalococcoidia > Lucifugimonadales > UBA1123 > VXRN01. Next base: position 18,971 of record CAZIDM010000032.1, on the reverse strand, counting down.
TGGACATCGTCAGCGGACGCACCCCCCTGCGTGAGGGACAGTGGGAAAGCATCTGGGGAAACATCACCGACTTCAGGATGGACCTGGACAACGTCCACGCCCGCGGAAGCGGCGACCAGGCCTGGGGCATGGTCACCTGGACGTCCACAGGCTACGACAGCGACCACAAGCCGTTCCACCGTCCAGGACGCGCCACCGTCACACTCGAACGCCGCGCCGGAACCTGGCTCGCAGTCCACACCCACTTCTCCCTATACCCCGGCACCCCCCAACGCACCTACGGGCCAGGCTAGTAGCTCATCACTGTACCGAACGCCAACGAGACATTGGGCGCCCAGATACCATCCCAGGACTTGGAGCATCCTGATCGCGCCGGACCTCGGTCCATCAGACAACTATCTGATGAGCATGAAAGATGACAGCGGCATACAGACGATGCGGGGGTCGTCAACTGTGCCTGCATCATCTTGAGTGATCAAGACGCCGAACGGTGCGTTGTTGACCGACTTCTCGACGAACGACCGAATCCCAAGTGTATCCTGCAATGGATCTATTCTACGCCTGTATTTGATCTCTACAGGTATTCGCTTGTCTCCGATTGTCAGAACAAAGTCGACTTCACGATCCAATCCTCTTTCAGGGAAGTGGGAGATATCCAAACCGGCAACCGTGGAGGCTACTGAACCAAAAATACTCTCGGCAAGACGACCTGCGATAGTTGAGAGTTCAGGGCGTTCAGTCAGTTCTTGTGGAGTCAGTGGTATCTGCTCTTGAAGCCAGCTTGCTCTCAAGCCATGATCGACTAGACAGAGCTTCGAACTCCCACGCTTCCTCTTTAGCCTGATCTCAAGGGGCGGGATCAACCTCAGCAGGAGGGTGTCACCAAGAAACCTCAAGTATGACGTTACACGCTGACCGCTGATGTTGGCGCCAAGAGAAAGACGGGTTTCCTCAGCTAGAGTTGATACTGTCGGCGTCTGGCCAGCATATCGACAGGTCAGTCGAAACAACTCCTCCAGTAGCTGAGGATCTCTCTTCCTGCCACGCTCACCCAGGCGGAGATCATGCTGAATAACACGCCTGATGACTGTTTCATTCAGTTGGTCCGCCAGTAGGTGCCAACTGACATCCTTGAGATTGTGGACAAGAGGATAACCTCCCCTTTCAGAGAAGTGGCTGAACGCCTCATCTCTAAACTGTCGATTCGCCTGTCCGTGGTGACGTAACTCCAACCAGAAGTCCTTTTCTATTAGCGGACTCAACCCGTTGTCTGGCAGGAAAGGACTGGGGGGCCCCAACTCTCGCAGTGCACCGATTTCAGTTAGCGATAGTACTCCTGCTTCAACCGTGCTAATGCGCCCCGCCAGACTATCCCGACCTCTTTCGATCCTGAGCGCAGAGCTCCCAGTTACCACAACCTTTACAGCCGCGTTGTCTACCAGGAATTTGAGCTGGGAACTCCAGCCGTCAAGGTTCTGAACTTCGTCGAAGAAGAGATAAGCTGATTGTCCTTCACTCGCAAGCGCGTTGAAGTGCCCTGCTGTGATCTGGCGCTCAAACCAATCGGAGATGCGTAGAATCGGTTCCTTCAGCCCTCTTAGAGAGTCCAATTCGTCAAACTGAACTCGCAGGATGCTAGTCGGAGGCACTCCTTCATCTAACAGGTCCGAAATGATCTGGTACTGTGCCGTCGTCTTACCTACTTGACGAGGTCCCCGCACCACTACGATTGGGGCAAGGCCCGCATCCAACCGGCGGCGTGTTTGCCCAACTAGATGACGGCGCATCTTCGGCTGTGGAGGCATGGGGGCGTCTTCCCACCATGGATTGAGACGACGCAAGTCGTCCACAAGTTGTGGTGATAGACCGCCGTCTATAAAGAGAGGCCTCTGACGTTCGCCGATCATGGACCTACCTTTGATTCCTCTGGAGATGATCTGACTTGGTAGTCAGAGCCGCCGCCGTTGAAGTCATCCTAGCACAAAGCTATCTCACACCAATTCCCGCGAATTCCCTATTCCCAATTCCTGAAAACCACCTTGCAATTCGGCAAGAAAAAGTCCAGTATGCGTGAAGCCAATCGCAGGGAGGTCTGACTGGAAATGAACGCGATATCACTTTTCGACCTGGAAGCCATAGCCAAGCAGGTGATGCCATTCAACAAGTGGGAGTTTGTGGACGCGGGCGCCGCTGATGAGATCACCGTCCGCAGGAACCGGACGGCGTTCGAGGACATCACAGTCAACCCGAGATTCCTCGTCGACGTGGGCGACAGGGACCTCTCCACCGAGGTCCTGGGCGAAAAGATCGACTTTCCAGTAATGATCGCCCCGGCGGGCAGCCAGCGCGACGTCCATCCCGACGGCGAACGCGCCACCGCTGCGGCCGCAGGCGCGATGGGCACGCTGTACGCCCTTCCGACAGGATCGGGCTACTCCATAGAAGAGGTGGCCGAGGTCGCCACCGGCCCGCTCTGGTTCCAGCTATACCACTTCGACGACGAGGTCACGGAGATCCTCGTCAAACGCGCGAAGGCTGCCGGATTCAAGGCGGTCTGCCTGACTATCGACACTCCCACTCCCAGTCCCAAGGAGCGCGACCTTCGCAACGCTCACGCCCGTACCCCAGGACTCTACTGGGGCAGCCTGCGTGACCAGATGGAGCTTGTCGAACGTCGCGAAGTCGGAATCCCGGACATGGCCGACTGGGCTCCTCCCGGCTACACCGGACTCACCTGGGACCGTCTCGACTGGCTCAAAGAGCTCACCGGCCTCCCACTGGTGGTCAAGGGAATCAGGACGATCGAGGACGCCGTTATGTGCGCCGAGTACGGCGCCGACGGCATTGTCGTCTCCAACCACGGCGGTCGCCAACTCGACGGCACACGCGCCAGCATCGAAACGCTGCCTGAGATCGCCGACGCCGTTGGCGACAATCTTGAAGTCTACCTCGACTCCGGCGTTCGGCGCGGACTGGACGTGCTCAAAGCCATCGCCCTTGGCGCGAGGGGAGTCTTCGTCGGAAGGCCCCTGTTCTGGGGTCTGGCCAACGGAGGCCAGTCTGGCGTGGAGCAGATGCTCGAGATCCTGCGAGCCGAGTTTGATCGCGCCCTCGCCTACGCCGGCTGCCGCAACGTCAGCGAGATTCATCGAGGCCTCGTCTCTCTGAACTCAGAGTTCAGGACAAGACTATAAAAGAATCCAGAATGGCGAATTGCTCAATTCACTATTCACCATTCACTATTCGCTAGTCACCATTCCACGGAGCCTGCCATGAAACTCGGTTACTTCACAATGCCGCTCCACCCTCCCGGGTCGAACGTCACCCAGACCCTGGCCGACGACCTCGACCAGATAGTCACGCTCGACCGGCTCGGCTATCACGAGGCATCGATCGGCGAGCACTTCACCTTCGAGTGGGAGAACATACCGAGCCCTGACCTCTTGATCGCGCAGGCTCTCGGCATGACCGAGAACATAATCCTCGGTACGGGCGTCAACTGCATGCCCAACCACAACCCGATGATGCTCGCCCACCGTGTGGCGCAGCTCGACCACATGGCGAAGGGCCGCTTCTACTGGGGCATCGGCTCCAGCTCCACGCCGGGCGACTACGAGATGTTCGGCTTCGACCCGGAGACCGACGACCGCCGCTCCTACACCAGGGAGGCGCTTGAGATCATCCTGCAGGTCTGGGATGACCCGAAGCCCGGCACCTACGAGGGCGACGGCTGGTCGTTCAAGATTCCCGAACGCGTGGACGAGATCGGCCTCGCGTTCCACATGACGCCCTACACCAAGCCGCACCCGAGGATCGCCGTGGCAGGCGTCTCCCCGAGATCGGACACGCTGATCATGGCCGGAGAGCGCGGCTGGATTCCGATGAGCACGAACCTCGTGCCCACATCCATCGTCGCGACACACTGGGACTCCGTCGAAGAGGGAGCCAGGAGAGCCGGCCGGGTCGCTGACCGGGGCGAGTGGCGGATCACCAAGGAGATCTACGTAGCCGACGACACCGAGACGGCACGTCAACAGGCGCTCGACGGCGTGCTTGCTCGCGACTACAGGCACTACTGGCACCCGCTGATGTCCAGGTCGAACAACCTCGACCGCATGAAGATCGACCCCGACATGTCTGACGAGGACGTGACGCCCGAGTACCTGATCGACGCCCTGTGGATCGTCGGCGGCCCCGAGTACGTCGCCGAGAAGATCGAGGAGATGTACAACGAGGTCGGCGGCTTCGGCGTCCTGGTCGCGATGGGCCACGAGTGGAGACCCAGGGAACAGTGGCTCAACTCCATGAGGCTCCTGGCCGACGAGGTAATGCCAATGCTCTCACACCTCAATTGAATTCAGAATAGTGAATTGCTAATGGTGAATGGGAATCGCGGGCGGGGTCATTCCCAATTCCCTATTCAAAATTCACCATTCCAGGTTGGAGGAAACAGTGAAGTACGACGTGATCGTTGTAGGCGCAGGTTCTGCTGGCGCGGCGGCGGCTTCCCGCCTGTCGGAGGACCCCGAACGCTCGGTGCTGCTGCTGGAGGCCGGACCCGACTACCCTGACTTCGAGACCCTGCCAGAGGAGCTCAAGGTCGGCTACGCCACCGGCACGGACATCATGGTCAGCGACGACCACAACTGGCAGTTCATCGGCAAGGGCAACGACGTCGCCGAGCCGATGCTCGTCCCACGAGGCAAGGTCACCGGCGGAACCAGCGCCATCAACGGCCAGGTCTTCCTGCGCGGTCAGACTCACGACTTCGAGGACTGGGCCAACTACGGCAACGACAACTGGAAGTTCGAGAATGTGCTGCCGTTCTTCAGAAACCTGGAGACCGACACTGACTTCCACGACGACTTCCACGGCACCGAGGGCCCGATCATCTGCCACCGCTTCAAGCCCGAAACGTGGCTGCCAGCCCAGACCGGCTTCTACAACGCCTGCATCGACGCAGGATTTCCAGACGTAGCCGACTTCAACCAGCCCGACGCGCACGGTGTCGGGCCGATCCCGTGCAACAACCCGGACGGCATACGCTGGAGCACCAGCCTCGGCTACCTCAGCCAGGCGCGTCACCGGCTGAACCTCACAATCAGGGCCAACTGCATGGCGCACCGGCTCCTGTTCGACGGCAAGCGGGTTACCGGCGTCGAGGTCGAGAGCGGCGGTGAGAAGTTCGTAGTCGAGGCCAATGAAATAGTCCTCAGCAGCGGCACAATAGCGAACCCGCAGCTTCTCATGCTCTCCGGCGTGGGCCCTGCGGAACATCTCAGAGAGTTCGACATACCCGTGGTACACGACCTGCAGGGCGTCGGCAGGAACTTCAGCGACCACCCGCTGATCTTCATCACCGCCAGCGTCAAAGAGGGCGTCGAGCTCGACGGACTCGCGCCACGCATACAGGTCGGCCTACGCTACACGGCATCCGGTTCATCGCGTCCCAACGACATGATGCTCTGGATGCAGTCGTTCGCCTCAGAGCGAGTCAACCGGGGCGGCGACAGAATGGTCCCCCTCGGAATCAGGATGACCGGCTCGGTCTATCTCGCGGCGAGCAAGGGACGCATCACGCTTACGTCAACGGACCCACACGTCCAGCCCTTCCTCGACTACCACCTCCTCGAAGACCCCGAAGACCGCAGAAGGATGCGTGAGGTCGTCAGGCTGGCTGTCGACATCTTCAAGCACCCCGACCTCGCCGAACTTGTCGACGAGCGCCTGGAACCCCTCGATTCCGATCTCGAGTCCGACGACACGCTCGACCAGTGGCTGCTGAGAGAGGTCACAACCGGCCAGCACCTCACGAGCACCTGCAGGATGGGACCCGCGTCCGACCCGCTCGCAGTCGTCGACCAGGACCTGCGAGTCCACGGCATCGAAGGCCTGCGCATCGCCGACGCATCAGTCATGCCCGACACCGTCCGAGCCAACACAAACGTCACCACCATCATGATCGGAGAGCGGCTCGCCGACTTCGTAAAGCACGGCTAGCCGCAAGTTGCATTTACCATATCGCGACTGTACGATTCAGTTATGGATGTGGTGATGGACACATCTGCGGTCATAGCGGTAATTGCCAACGAGCCTGAAGAGCCGACTACCAGCAGATACATTGAAGGGGCTAACCTGTTCGCCCCACTATCTGTTCACTGGGAAGTTGGAAACGCCTTCTCTGCGATGTTCAGACGCCGAAGAATCAGCCTGGCCCAGGCGGCGAACGCAATAGGCAATTTCGAACGGTTGCCGTTACGACTGATGAACGTCAACCTACGCGAATCACTAGAGCTATCGCACCGTCTAAACTTGTATGCTTACGATGCATACGTCATCGCCTGTGCAGTAAGCTTAGGCATACCCTTGGTGACACTTGATCGACGGATGTTTGCTGTCGCGCCATCTGTCGGCGTATCAATGGTGGAGTTGGATGAATGAAACAATACACTTGCTCTGAAGCCATGAAGAATCTTCTGGCCGTACTGGATACCGCAAAGAAAGACGGGGCAGTCAAGATTCATCGAGCTGATGGTCAGTCATTTGTGATAACTCCTGAGTCTCCCTTCTCATTGCCCCCCGAGATGGAGAGTCTCAACTTGGGCTTGACGAATGATGAGATAGTTAGCATAGTTCGCGAAGGAAGGGAGCGTTTCGGCTAACGCCACCTACGCTGACCAGACAACCGTATTTCAAACTCGTAGAGAGAACGGAGGAAGAACAGTGGTTCACCAACAAGCGGCAATTCTTAGACCGGAAACGATGGTGGAGGAGTTCAAGAAGAACGGCGTAACCCACGTCGTTACTATCCCGGACTCCGAGACCAACTACCTGTACGAGCTGATGGCAGAGCAGGACTGGCTGACGGTGGTCCCCGTCTCCCGCGAGGGCGAAGCGTGGGGCACGGCCATGGGCCTGAACATCGCCGGCAAGGTTCCTGTGGTGCTGGTACAGAACACCGGGATGCTCGAGTCAGGCGACTCCATCCGAGGCATGGCAATCGATGCGGGCTTCCCTCTGGTGATGGTCATCGGCTATCGCGGCTGGAACAGGCGCGGCGTCATCACAGACTCGGTCGCCAAGTACACCGAGCCGTTCCTCACCGCATTCGGCATCAACTACTACCTGGTCGAGCAGAACGAAGACGGAGACCGCATCTCCACCGCCTTCGAAGAGGCGAGGGCCACGAGTGGTCCGGTCGCCATCCTGATCGGCGACGAGTACCACGGATTCAATCGCTAGACCTGGTTAGAGGCGCAGGACCCCTGCCCCCTACCCGTCATTCCCGCGAAAGCGGGAATCCACAGGTCGGCGGCTATGATTCGCCAGACCATACTCCCGCCAACTCGGGAGTGACCCAACCCACGACAACTGTACTTAGGAGTCCACACATTGATTGACCCAAAGGATGTATTCAAGGCTTTCCAGGAGCACAGGGGAGACGCGATAGTCTCTGCCACCGGCACCGCCGGACGGCACTGGATGGATTTCACTGAGAACGAGCGGCGGGACGTTGCGCTCGGCGGCGCGATGGGCCAGACGACGTCAGCGGCGCTCGGCCTCGCACTCGGCCTGCCGGACGAGAAAATCGTGCTGTTCGACGCTGAAGGCTCGCTCCTGATGAACCTCGGCGCCATCGCCTCCATTGCCGGTATGAAGCCTGGGAACTTCTACCACTTCCTGCTGGACAACGAATGCTACGCCACCACCGGTGGACAGCCCGTACCGAACTCGCAGGACATCGACTACGCCGCGATGGCCGCGGGCGCTGGCTACGCCGCCACCTACAACTTCGACGACCTCGAAGAGTTCAGCACCAGCGTTGGCGAGATCATGCAGCAGACCGGCCCCGTGTTCATCGCGATCAAGGTCACTCCCGAAGTCGAGAACGCGCCAATCGGCCTGCGCGAACGACGCCCGACCCGCGCCCGTGGCGAGACGATCAGCACCCTCAGGGAAGAGCTGGGCATAAGCTAAGGAGTGAGTGCAGAGGAGTGAGAATGGTACCTCGGAGGAGTCTTGCTCCTCTCCACTCCCCACTCGCTCCTCCTGCGAGGTGGTGACATGAGCAGCACCGAAGTACACCTGATGGCCCACCTGATGAGGCGCGCAGGCTTCGGTGCGACTCGTGACGAACTGGAGTCGGCACTGGCTGGCGGCTACGAGAACACCGTGGACGGCCTGCTGGACACGTCCACGGTCTCGTACATGCCCGACGACATCATCAGGCGGTACCACGTCGACCAGTCCGAGCTGCGTGTCGTCGAGGTCGCGGTCACCAATTGGCTATACCGCATGATGACCACGACGAGCCCCCTCCAGGAGAAGATCGCTCTCTTCTGGCACAGCCTGTTCGCCACCGGCGAACGCAAGGTCAACAACGTCCAGACCATGGTGAGCCAGATCGAGACCTTCCGCAGGTACGGCCTCGGCAGCTTCCGCACGCTCCTGGTCCAGGTCTCGCGCGACCCCGCGATGCTGCACTGGCTCGACAACAACGACAACCACAGGGACGCCGTCAACGAGAACTACGGCCGCGAATTGCTTGAGCTCTTCTCGATGGGCATCGGCAACTACACCGAGCAGGACGTCAAAGAAGCTGCCCGCGCCTTCACCGGCTGGACCTTCGAGAACGCCGAGTACATGGCGCTGCGCGCGATGAAGGCGTCGATCTGGCCGTATAGCCGCGTCGCCTGCCAGTTCGAGTTCAGGTCCGACGACCACGACTACACCGAAAAGACCTTCCTCGGCGAGAGCGGTCCATTCGACGGTGAGGACGTGATTGACGTCATCGTCCGCCAACCCGCCACGGCCCGTTTCGTGTGTACCCGTCTGTACCAGTTCTTCGTCGCCGACGAAGTCGACACGAACGGCGAGGCGCTGATCGAACAGCTCTGCGAGACCTACTTCGAGTCCGACTACAACATCACGGCGGTCCTCCGGGACCTGTTCAACTCCGACCACTTCAAGTCAGAGGCCGTGCGGTTCCGAAGGGTCAAGAGCCCTGCGGAGCTGGTTGCAGGAACACTGCGGACCGCCCGCCCATTCCCTCGACCGGCCGTGGAGATGTTCCAGGTCGGCCTGGCCACCAACTACATGGGACAGGAGCTAATGAACCCACCGAGCGTCGAGGGTTGGCACGAGGGAGCCGAATGGATCGACAGCGGCTCGCTCGTCGAGAGGGTCAACTTCGCCTCCCAGTATCTCGGTAATCCGGCTTCGCCTGGCGTTCGCGAAATTGCGGACAGGCTTGGCGCAGAACAGCAGTCGGACATCGACTCGGAGATGCTGGTCGACTCCTGTCTCGACCTTCTCGGCCCTATCACGGTCTCCGATGAGACACACGCGACTCTCGTGGAGTCTTCTAGGGCCTACGAGGACGACGACCTCACCACACGAGTCGCCGAGACGCTACGGCTGATCGGCTCAACGCGGGAGTACCAGCTGGCCTGACAAGGTCACGGTAAATGCAGGCGAGACGCCCGCGCTCCGAGCGGGAACGTCACACGAGGCGCAGCTGGACCCCCGACCTCTCCTCCTGCAGCCTGAGGAACGCCGAGCTGTCCAGCCCATCCCAGCCACGGGACATGGCCTCCTCCATCTCAGCCTGGCACACCTCGGTGAGGTTCATCGGGACACCATAGTGTTCGGCAAGCTCTGTGGCGAGCCGCATGTCCTTCATCGCCGTCTTCAGCGCGAAGCGGGGCTCGAAGTCGCCGCTGAACAGCGTATCTGGCAGCCGGGTGTGGATATTGAAGTTCCTGCCGATAGCACACTTCTGGAACACATCAAGCAGCACTGCGGGGTCCACGCCAGCACGCACACCCATCGTCAGACACTCGACTGTCGCCATGTCGAGCGAGAACGTCGCGCAGTTGTGCGCGATCTTGCACACACACCCTGCGCCGATGTCGCCGACGTGCATTACGGTCTTCGCGATCGCATCCAGCACAGGCCTGCACCGATCCAGGGTGTCGCCATCGCCGCCGACGAGCATGGTGAGGTCGCGTGTCCTGGCGCCCTCGGCTCCGCCGCTGACGGGAGCATCGAGCATCGCCACCCCTGCTCCAGCCAGTCTCCGGTGTGTGTCTCTCACGAGCTCGGGCGAGTTGGTGGTGTGGTCGACCAGAACGGAGCCTTCGGCTATTCCTTCCAGGATACCGTTGGCGCCGTAGACCACCTGCTGAAACTCAGGCGGACCTGGAAGGCAGGTGCAGACGATCTCGCACTGCTCTGCTACTGCCTTTGGCGAGTCGGCCCACTCGGCACCGGCTTCGAGAAGTGGCGTCGCTGCCTCCCGATCGATGTCATGGACTACGAGTGAGAAACCTGCGGCGAGCACCTGCGCCGCCATGGGCTGGCCTATGCTCCCAGTGCCTATGAATCCAACGCGCATGGGTCTGCTCCTCCTGTGGGGGCCAAGCTGAACACCTGGGGGACGTTGGTGTCAACTGATGCCAGATGTGGACCCATTGGATTGAGCCCCACCCCCTGGTCTCCCGCTTTCGGATACCTTCGCGTGACTCCGTCATTCCGGCGAAAGCCGGAATCCAGAGGGGCATGGGTGGTGCCTACCAACTTGGAGTGATGCCGTTTTCGCCCTCACCCTGAGGGAGGGGTTATGCAAAGGTCTCCTCTCGCGGGAATGACTGGCCGGTATCCGGGGCCGTTGCGGTGTGGGAGGTGTTTCGGTACCTTGAGGCTCCAGGAGGTCTGTTGGGCGATGGTCACTAGCAGCATGCTGAAGTACGATCGCACGATTGGGATTGTGGCGATGGAGGGACGCGGGTTCAGCAACCCGGTGGACATCGCATTCTCCAGCGACGACCGGATCTACGTCGTCAGCCGGACGCACTCTCTTCAGCCGTACGGCATCCGTATCGGCATCTGCGACCTTGAGAGCAACTACTACGGCCACTTCGGGTCTTACGGCTCGGAGCCAGGCCACTTCGTGTGGCCGACGTCGGTCGCTTTCGACCTGGAGGACAACCTGTACCTGGTCGATGAGCACAACCACCGCGTAACGGTATTCGACAGGGACGGCGGATACATCAGGCACTGGGGCGACCACGGCTCCGGCGATAGTCAGATCGACGCACCGTCCGGTATCGCAATCGATGCCAACGGCTCCGTACTGGTCAGCGACGCCTACAACGGCAGAATCCAGAGGTACACCACGGATGGAGAGTTCATAACCAGCTTCGGCAGTCCGGGTGACGGACCGGGTGAGTTCAACATGCCGTGGGGCGTCACATTAGACAGGGACAGACACATCTACGTCGCCGACTGGCGCAACGACCGCATCCAGAAGTTCTCGCCGGACGGCGACTTCGTCGCGGCGTTCGGCGAGTCCGGCGATGGCGATGGGCAGTTCCACAGGCCGTCCAGCGTGGCGGTCGATTCCGACGGCCTGATCTACGTTGCCGACTGGGGCAACGAGCGAGTGCAGGTGCTCGGGCCGGACGGGGAGTTCCTGGAGAAGCTGCGGGGACAGGCGACTCTGTCCAAGTGGGCGGAAGAGTTCTACGAGGCCAACTCGGAAGAGTGGCAGGCCCGTCAGAAGGCCAACATCATGGTGACTCCGGGTCCGGAGGTGACAACGCCCTACGGGGAGTCCGCGCGTGTCGAGCCTTACTTCTGGGGGCCGATCTCGGTTAAGCTCGACCGGCAGGGTCGGCTGTACGTGACTGAGTCCAACCGGCACCGCATTCAGGTTTACGAGAAGCTGTGAGAAAGCGATTGGAGCAAGATATTGAGTTCAGACGCCCCACAAACACCGCATTTTGGCGGCAGGCCGTTCTACGGATACGACTCGGCCACCATTCAGCGGAGCTACACTAACCGCGACGCGGTCCAGGTCGCCGACTTCCTGGTCCCGCACCTCTCCGAAGGTCAGAGCCTGCTCGACTGCGGCTGCGGGCCCGGCCCGCTCACGCTGGGGTTCGCGGAGATCGTGGCCCCCGGTCGCGTCGTGGGCATCGACATCGAGCCCACGATGATAGAGCAGTCCAACCAGCTGGCCGCCGGCAGCGACATGAATAATCTCGAGTTCAAGGTCGGGGACATAAACGACCTGCCCTTCGAGGACGGAGAATTCGACGTGGTCTTCTCCAGCGCGGTCATCGAGCACCTGTCAGATCCGGTCCGCGCGCTGAGGGAGATGCTCAGGGTCACAAAGCCCGGCGGCATCGGAGCGGTCATCCGAACCGACTGGTCGTTCCCCTTCATCGTGCCGGAGTGTCCAGAGCTGAGCAGGTTCTTCGAGCTGTTCGAGGGCGGCTTCAACCGCATCGGCGGATCGCTGAACAGAGGTCGCTTCCTCAGTGCCAACATGCGCGAAGCCGGATTCGACGTAGTCGATTTCAAGACGGACATGTCCCAACTGCTGGGGCAGGCCGCCGCAAGCGCGTCCGCTGAGACATACATTTCGTGGATAGAGAACATCCCGCTGTTCCAGGAGTCGATCGAGCTGGGCCTCACCACAGACGCGGAGCTGAAGTCGATGGTCTCCGGCATCCGCAAGTGGGCAGAACACCCCGACGCCTACCTGTCAATCGCCAGGGGCCACGCCATAGGGGTAAAGAGCGATCAGTAGTGGTAGGCGACTCCACGCTCAATCTCGCCAGGAGTCACGGTGCTGAGGTACACGTCTGACGACCTCTGATCACTTAACCACGAAGCTGGTGGAGGATTGCGATCGAGTCGGCGCAGTGCTTAGACAACATTGATGTCCAGAAGATACATCACCCCTCTACTTCGCGGAGCTTTAGTGGGACACGATCGAACAAGTCCTCTGGCCCGTCCTTGGGGATGGCGAGTAGGTGTTCAATGAAGTTGGGGGCGCCAGCTTTCTCAGCTTCACAGAGTTGCTCGTAATCATCAACGGCCAGCACAACAACTGCGGGAACTCCTCTACGAGTGACGGTTTGAGGTTCCCCAGTCAGGGCGGCATTCACCACCTCGCTGAAGCGATTCCTGGCGTCCTGCGACGACCATTCAGTCATGATCAACTCCGACTTGATTACCTGGCTAGATTGTGGGGATGGTGTTCCCTGCTTTCAAGGCTCCGCATAGTTTGGAGGCCTGGGTCGGTTCAGCGAGTGGTTTCCTTCGCCTGAAATGCTTGATTGTAGGGGCGGTTCGCGAACCGCCCCTACGCGTGTCGGTCGCGACCCCTAGCGACATTGGGATTTTCTGTGTCCTTTTCCCACTGGGTTGGGTTGCTGGCTATGTACTCTCGGACACGGTTCCACTCGTCGTCGTCTCGAATGACATGTTCGTAGTAATTACGCTGCCAGAGTAGTTGGCCGGGTGTGCCCTGGACAAGGTTGACCTGCCTGGTAGTTACGGTCTTGAACGCGCCGATGAGTCGTCCCAAGGGCTTGCGCTTCGTAGGGGCGGTTCGGGAACCGCCCCTAGGTTCGTCGGATGTGAGCATTAGGATGCCGTGCAGGTGGTTGGGCATGACAATGTAAGAATCCAACTCCACGTACGAGTGTCGTGTTGCTAGCCACTCCCATGAGTCTGCGATCAGTTGCCCGGTTTCGTTTAGATGCATTTCGTCGTCGACAATGTCGCCGAATAGAGTCTTACGGCCCTGTGTCACGATAGTTACGTAGTACGCACCGTCTTGAGTGTAGTCGTAACCTGGCAGGCGGATGGAACGTCGGCGGCGGGTAATCGGATTCAACGTTGGACGGCCTCCAGTGGCGGTTCGCGAACCGCCCCTACAGTGGTCGGTTGAATTCCATAGGCCCGTCTCACCTCACCGCCTCGTTCTTCAGGTCGACGGCCTTTTCGGCAACTGCCGCCAACATTCGCCAGGCAGTCTCGTGGTGGGTTGTGGCCTCGACGTCGTCGTAGTAAGTGTCGAGCAGGACATAGGTGCAGCCGAGTTCCTGCAGCCCGTCGAGGTCGGACCTGATCTGGTCGAGACTGCCCTCACCGGCGATGCGCTGGTCGTCGGGCATAGGCGAGTCGGTGATACGTAGACGGATCCTGGGACAGAGCGCGGGCATGGGCATCTGCTCGCGATCGGCCATCTGCTGCAGCCGGGGGATGTCCGTCTCTTTGAAGTCGGACACTCGTATCCTGATCGGGTGCCAGGCGTCTCCGTATCGCACCGTCCGGCGGAGCGCGCCGTCACTGGCTCCCCCGACCCAGATGGGCGGATGAGGCTCGCGCACGGGACGCGGCGCAGTGTCGATGTCAGTGAACGAGACGTAGCGGCCCTCATAGGTGGCTCGGTCCTGTGTCCACAGCGTCTTGATGGCCGCGAGGTAGTCGTCGGTGATCGCGCCGCGCTGCCTGAATGGGACTCCGAGCACGTCGAACTCCTGCTCGGCCCAGCCGACTCCGACTCCGAGGATGAACCTGCCTCCGCTGAGCTGGTCGACGTTGGCCCCTGCCCTCGCGATCTCCAGGGGACTGCGGTACGGCAGGATGGCGACGGTGGTGCCGATCTCCATCGAGTGGGTGGTCGCGGCGAGCCAGCCGAGGGTCGTCAGCGGCTCGTAGAACGGGGCCGGGTACCTGGAGCTGACGTCGGGGGTGATGGCGATATGGTCGGAGCTCATGATGAGGTGGTAACCCATCGCCTCGACGAGGTTGACGGTGCGGGTCAGAGAGTCCGGGTTGGCTCCAGGTCCAAAGTTGATGAGGTTGACGCCTACTTTCATATTTCAGTTCCTTCTCTTATGTTGCGGGGTTGGGCTGGATGAATGACAATCAGGGAGAGACTATCAGGAGACGTACATATGACACACACCCTCGCTGATCTGGACGCCATGAGCATTGATGAGGCGCAGGCGCTCTCTTTTGAGGAGAGGGACGCGCTTCTTGACCTCATTATCGCAGACGGACGACACCAGACGACTGACCTGGACTCATACCGCGTGGGCCTGTACGGAGACTACTTCGACGAGGACGTGACGCGGATGCTGAAGGTGAAGGCCATCAAGGTGCACGTCAGGGGGACCACGGCGTCCGGTTTCGACGGGGTGCTTGCCGGTGAGTCCGACGAGGATCAGTACCGCGCAGCCTTCAGGAATGTGCAGCAGTCGCTCGAGGCGGCGGGTACGAGCTACGACCGGGTCGTCACGCTGGTGGTCTTCCTGACCGACATGGACAAGTGGCCGATGCTCAACGAGATCTACAGTGAGTTCATATCGAGTATGCCATGCCGGGCGGTGATCGGGACAACCGGCCTGGCACAGCCTCCGCTGACGATTGAGATTGTGAACTGCATCGGGTACCGGGTGGCGGAGTAGGGGGGGCGCGAACCGCCCCTACACCAGCCCCTCATCCACGGCGGCCTCCTCTATCAGGTCCCAGCCATGTTGCATGCCTGGGACGAAGCTGTCGCAGGCCTCGCCTTTCAGGACGATCTGTTCTACTTCGTCGCTGCCGGTGATGGACAGGAACGTAGACTCGATCTGGTCGAACAGCTTGGGGTCCATGCCTCCCTGGGCGGTGAAGCAGCAGTGGCTGTATGGAGGGCTGGACCAGAAGGCGCGGACGTTCTGGACTGCCTCGCTGCCGTCCTCGAACATGGTCTCCAGGGTTCGACGGCTGACCGCGCCGGCGTCGAACTCGCCCGAGTGCACACGCTCGACGACGTCCCGCTCGTCTGAGGCGGTCTGCGACTCGCGGTCTTCGTAGAAGCTGACCGCCGCGAGGTCGGTCTGCGGGTTGAGGCCCGCCTCCTTGATCATGTGGTACGGCACGAGGCCTGCCTGCTCTGAGCCGCGACGACCAAAGGCGAAACGCTTGCCGACCAGGTCCTCGACGGTCACGATGTCGGAGTCCGCTCCGGTGATGAGGTGGGTGACGAATCCGACGTCGACGTCGCGCATCGCGATGACGCGGCACGGCTCATCGAGCAGTCTCCTGATCTTCACGTATCCCAGCGGGCCGTTCCAGGCGAGGTCGATGTCGCCGTTTACGAAGGCGTCGACCATCGCGTCGTAGTCCGAGTAGAGCACCCAGTCGAGTTCGATACCGCGCCGTCGGAAGATGGTCTCCAGACCCTGGAAGACGTCAAAGTGGGACTGCGTTGCTGAGCCACCGAGTCTGACCATGCCTGCCCTCCTAAATCCTACTCTTCGTTCTGGCGCAGAGCGAGCTTCACGTAACTCCGTCATTCCGGCGAAGGCCGGAATCCAGGGGGTGGGGATGAATCCAGGTAGCTTGGGACCACGTAGTTCTCACCCTCACCCCAACCCTCTCCCGTCAAGGGAGAGGGGGCCGCTGACACACTAGATGCCCAGCAGTCCCTCCAGGTTACGCCAGAGGATCTTCTCTTTTTCCTCGGTGTTGAGGCTTTCGAGGCCCATGATCCATGAGACCGGCCAGTCTATGCACATGTCGTAGGGCCAGTCGGTGCCGAACAGCACCCGGTCGATGCCGACCCTGTCGATGATGTATCGCAGCGCCTCTTCGTTGTGGGTGATCGTGTCGTAGTAGAACTTGTCGAGGTATGCGCTCGGGGGCTGCGAGATGTTGCCGCGTGCCTCGGGACGCACCTGCCAGCCGCGGTCCATCCTGCCGATTCCAAAGCAGGTGTAGCCTCCGCCGTGGGACAGGCAGATTCTCAGATCGGGACACTCGTCCATCACGCCGCCGTAGACGAATGCGGCGTAGGTCACGGCCCTGTCGGCGAGGTTGCCGATCGTGTTCGGAAGGTGGTACTTGCTCGACCTGGGACTGACTATGGTCGGGCCGCCCTGGTGGATGAGCAGCATCGCACCAAGCTCCTCGCATGCCTTCCAGAGCGGCAGGAACTCAGGCTCATCGAACGTGCGGCCGTTGACGTGGTCACCGATCATCGCGCCCTTGAGTCCGAGCTGGGTGACGGACCGCTCGATCTCGTCTATCGAGGCAGCGATGTCCTGCAGCGGAAGCGTGGCCAGGCCTGCGAAGCGGTCGGGGTGATCGACGGTGAGC
The DNA here is from genome assembly GCA_964537915.1 of uncultured Dehalococcoidia bacterium. Taxonomy (GTDB): domain Bacteria; phylum Chloroflexota; class Dehalococcoidia; order Lucifugimonadales; family UBA1123; genus VXRN01. The sequence continues at coordinate 2,027 of CAZIDM010000032.1, read as the reverse complement.
TGCGCGACGTAGTCGTTGCAGTCGCGGGCCATCGCGGTCGCCGCCTCGGGATCCTTGTCGTAGCTGTAGAGCACGGCGTTGGTGGACAGCACCTGCACGTCGACCCCGAGGGAGTCCATGTCCGCGAGTCGCTCCTCGGGGGACCACATCGTGCGCGGGTTGTGACGGTGAGCGGGCACCGCCTCGGACGTGATCCCGTGCCAGTTCTCACCGGCGTTCACGGCATCTATGAAGCCCTGTGGGGAGATGTGAGCGTGTATGTCAATCGTGCGCATGTAGGTTTCCTCTGTTGGACTGTTGATTGCTATCTGCTTGGACTCATCAGGGTGACGCCGCCGTCGACAGGCATTATCAGGCCGGTCACCCACTTGGCCTCGTCGCTGGCGAGGTAGACGGCCGCCCAGCCGATGTCCCACGGGGTTCCCTCGGTCCCGAGGGGCGACGAGTCTCGTCTCGTCGCCCGGCGCTCGGCGGTCATGTTCGGGGCGGTCATCGATCCGTACACCGGACCGGGCAGGATGCAGTTGACCCGGATGCCGTCCCCGGCGTGGTCGACGGCCATGGCCTGGGTCAGCGCCATCACGCCTCCCTTGGACACGGTGTACGACGTCAACCCGCGCGGCCTGATCGCCGAGATTGACGAGATGTTGATGATCGCTCCGCCGCCGCCAGAGGCCATGACAGGCACGGCGTACTTGCTCATCAGCATCATCGACTTTACGTTGACCGCCATGACGCGGTCCCAGTCGTCTGGGTCGACCTCGACCACAGAGCCCGCGCCGCCGATTCCGACGTTGTTGTGTAGGATGTCGAGCCGACCGTACCTCTGCACTGCTGCCTCGACCATCGCCTGGCAGCTCTCAGCTGATGTCACGTCGCCGATGAACACGGATGCCGTTCCGCCGTGTGACTCGATGGCGTCGAGCGTCCTGCCGACGTGCTCTTCATCGGAGTCGACGAGCAGCACGCTTGCGCCCTCGTACGCGAACAGGATGGCGGCAGCCTGACCGTTGCCCACGACGTCGCCCCGAGAGCCCGCGCCGGTAACGATGGCTACCTTGTCCCTGAGTCGCGGCTGCCTCTGAAGCTGTGTGTCGCTGGTGTCCGCCAAAGCACTCCTCCAAAGCTCTGTCCCGGACCCCGAACCGGGATCGGCTGTCGCCACGATAGTACACGACAGTCAGTGCATGCGCCACGAGAGGTATCCACTAGAAAATTGCATAAGTCCCCAATGCGCATTTAGCGAGGCGGTCGGGAGAGGCTCTCACTCCTCGTTGAGAGCCATCAGCAATCTGGCCGCCGAGTCTCTTAGTTGTCCTCTCGACTCGGTCTCTTTCTCTCTGACCATTTCAGCGCCCACACGATCGACTAGGTCAGGGTACAGATTGGCCGTAACGTCTCCGAAGTACGCCAGCATCCATCTGCTCAATTCGACAAACTCGCACAGGACCGGATCGTGGCACGGTTCGTCGCTCGCTAGTATGTCCCTGAACTGGTCGGCGAGCTCTTCAGGTAGGCTGTCGACACTTCGGTCCGCGATGTAGCGATAGTTCTCCAATGGCATTGTCCAGTCGACAAAGACCACATTAGGGTCAATGCCATCTCTGAGGTAATCCAGTAGCCTCCACCTCATCAGCTTCTGACGCTCGTCATCGTTTATGTCCGCCATCACGTTCTCCACTCCTGGGTGAATTGCGTCAGGTCTGTAGGCGATTATGCTGTTGACACCGCCTCTGCCACGCGCTATCGTATTGTACAGAACAAATGTACTGATAGCAATTCGACACTCCCCATGAACCTCCCGACCATAATCCAGGACAGGACCAACGACGGAACCGACATCGTCGAGTTCCTCACCGCCGTCATGCGCAACGAGCTCGCAGGCTTCAAACCCTGCCACAGACTCGACGCCGCAAAGCTACTCGTCAAGTACGAACGCGACGAAGCACTCAACTTCACCCTCGACTACATGCCCGAATCGACCCGGGGTAGCTCCAACTCCTCCGAGGATTCCTACTTCGACGAGA
>CAZIDM010000031.1:30617-34493 GCA_964537915.1 uncultured Dehalococcoidia bacterium | reverse complement strand
CCGCGACCCTCGGTTTTGGAGACCGATGCTCTACCAGCCTGAGCTACGCTCCTGCGTAGCGCCTTGGAGAGTGCTGATGGTCCGCGACCTGGCGGCCTCTAGCCAGAAGAAGCCACTCGATGCTGGTATGTCCCGAACCAACTCCACGCAACCTTAATTGTACAATGCCAAGACCGAGCATGTACAACTGAAACCTCCTTCAGGATTCCCAATAACGGCCTTAGACGCTATAGTACGTAGACACGGCTACAGAGTGCGGGGAGGTCGCGATGACCACGACCAACGATAACTTCAATGGCATTCAGGAATACGCCAGCGATCAGGGGCTGAGTCTCGACTGGATCGATCAGCAGGGCGAGTGGGGCGTCAAGGCCTCCGCCGACGGCCAGAAGGGGCTGACCCTGTCCGATACCCAGATCGGAAGTTACGGAGACCCCGGACCCACGTCTGACAATATGACGGGCAAACCGCGCGGAGCCGCTTCCAGGCCCAATGCCTACCGCATAGGCGGCTACCAGGTGCGCACGAAGTCCGACATCTGGCTCGTCAACGCCGCCATGCTCTACGAAGAGGGGCTGCAGCGACAGTGGAGCTCTGCAACAGACGTTCCCTGGGACACCATCCGGCCGCTTCCTGACGACATCGAACGCGCCCAGTGCCAGCTTGCCACGTTCCTGACTGAGGTAGAGTTCGTCGCCGCAGACGTTCCTGGCCGCTGGGTAGCGGCTACGTCCCCCGACTACTTCGAGCCGCGAATGTTCCTGATCACCCAGATCATGGACGAGTCCAGGCACCTCGACGTCTTCCGCAAGCGCGCGCTTGCCAACGGCGGCGGCCTGATGCAGCGTCCCAACGTCACCACAAGCGGGACAGTTGGAAGCATCGACCTGTCCCGGGACTTCACCGAGATGTCTTCACGGCTTCACATATCCGGTGAGGGCGCGGTGCTCACCATCTTCCGAATGGGCGAGCTTATGGCCTATAACGAGGCCGAGAAGCGCATCTACCGTCTCGCCGCTCAGGACGAGTCGAGGCACGTCGCCTTCGGCGTCATGCACATGCGCTATCTTGCCGAGACAGAGCCCGAGCGCAAGGAAGAGGTCCACGAGTACCTCGACGAGGGCGAACGCGCTCTGGTCGCTGGCAACCAGAACCCCGCCGCGCGTGACACCGCGCAGAGCGAGGCCCTCGCGGTCCTGCTCGGAGGCGGTGAGAAGAACTTCGACGAGGGCTACCGTAAGCTGCTGGCCATTCGCAAGCGGCAGGCCAAGGAGTACGTCCAGCGCATCCGCTCCGCAGGCTTCGGCGAGCGCTTCGAAAACGGTCGCGCCCTGCCTGAACTCATGGAATACGTGAAGAACTAGGTGGCCGACGTGAGTAACGAGAGACCCGTCCGCGGCCGGCGAAGACTTGTACTTGATGAAAGTGTCGAGGTCCCCGAGCCGTCCCTGGAGTGGAAGGCTCGTACGCTGCAATGGGGCACCCGGGCCAAGCCAGGTAAGGGCGGACTGAAGATCGGCGACCTGAACGTCGGCATCTATGGTGAGATCCCGGACCACTGGGAAGAGCAGACCAGGATGCCGAGGGGCGCGTACCCAATGCCGGGTGTACCTCCCATTGGCATCGCCCTTCGCAGCAAGCGAGACCTCTGGGCCGATAACGCTGCGGACCTCTATGAAGAAGCGATCCAGCGACGCTGGGTGCCAGCCACCGACATACCCTGGGACACCATCGAGCCGCTGCCGGACGACGTCGAGGCGGCGATGTGCCAGCTCTGCACTGAGCTCAGCCAGTGCGCGAACGTCGAGTTCGAGACCATCGGTTACTGGCTGCAGCACATGTCGTTCGGCTATCACGAGGTCAAGCTCTTCCTGGCGTCCAACATGTTCGACGCCGGAAGGCACCACGAGGCCTTCAGGAAGCGGGCGCTGTCCAATGGCGGCGGACTCGGACTCGAGAGCCGGGGCGAGGTCAACCGGATGATCCTCGAGAGCAAGGGAGGATGGTCCGAGACGAGCCTGCTGCTCCACCTGCTCAGGGGGTCTTTCGTCTTGAGCGTCTACCGGTACGGCGAGCGCTACGCCAATAACCCCGCAGAGAAAGTGCTGTTCGCACTGGCGATGCAGGACAAGGCCAGGCATCTTGCCTACGGACTTCAGCATCTCCGGTACGCCGTTACCCACAAGGACGACAAGGCCCTGGTGTTCGAGCGATTGCTCAACATCGGCGAGCGCATCTTCGTGCGTGAACTGCAGGAACCAGCGCTTCTTGAGCCGATGGCAATAGTCTTCGGCGGCGGCATCGAGGGGGCAGCGGTCGGAATGGAGCGCGTGAAACGCATGATGGCCGCCTGGGTCCGAGGATATCTCTCGATGGCCGAGTGGATCGGCGTACAGCGCGGGGCTGCCTTCCCCAAAGAGCTGGCCCAGTACCTGGAGGACTAGGTCAGCGTCCCTAATGACAGTGAAGGCTTCCTCAATTACCCGTCATTCCCGAACTACCCGTCATTCCCGCGAAAGCGGGAATCCAGGAATTCAGACAACTAACTTTCTCAGCAGATCTGCCGTAATGAGGCTTTAGCTTGCCAACCTTCCCGTCAGTCGAATGGTTCGACGCCGTCCGCCACGAGTTCAACACCGACGAGTCCGTTCGTGGAGCCGGGGGCGGCACCTGTGACGCAAGGGTCGGCGTCCGTGTCGGAGAGTCGCTCTTCCTGCTGATATTTGAGGGATTCGAGTGCCAGTCTGCCTCAGTGATCCTGGAGTCGGACCTGGAGTCCACCGACTTCTACCTCGACATGGCCCCTGAAGACTGGGAGGACATGCTGACCAACATCCAAGAGAACGGCGAAGCCACTGCCGACTACACTCTCAATACCATCGATCTCGACAGCGAGAACGGGCTGGCACTCTCCGTCACAGGAGACCAGTACCGCCAGGACCTCTTCTTCAGGTACAACCAGACGTTCCAGTACTTCTTCGACCTGTCGTCCAGGGTGCCGACAGAATTCAGAGACGGAGCCTGATTAGATGCCAGTCTTTCCATCAGTAGATTGGTTCGAGACTGTAAGAGTCGCCGCCAATGCAGATCCCGCCTTCCGATCCTTCGGCACCACTGAGGCACAGGTCGGAGTCAAGGTCGGCGACGACGTTTACCTCCTGGACTTCGATGCATTCGAGTGCGCTGGCGTGTCTCAGATAGAGGCGCACTTCCTCGTCGATGTCGACTTCTATCTCGATATGGCGCCTGAGGAGTGGCGCTCGCTGCTTACGAACGTCAGTGAGAACGGCGGCGCCGACTCCGAGCACACCTTCAACACGCTGGACGTCGAAAACGGGATAGTCGAGTCATCCAACCCATACGGGATGAACAATTTCCCCAGGTATCATATGACGGTCCAGCGTTTCTTCGACGTGTCCAGCCAGATCGAGACGACCTTCGAGTAGCCTCATGCCGATCTACGAGTACAGGTGCGAAGACTTCCAGGAGAAGACTGCCAAGCTGGTCAGAGGCTTCGACGCGCCCGACAGCATCGCCTGCCGGGCCTGCCGGGGCGAGAACACCCACCGCATCATCTCCAGCGTGGCCTTCCACAAGTCACTCAGCACACAACTGAACGAGCTTGACCCACGTTACGACCGGATGGCCGACGCTGCCGCCTCCAGCACAGCCGCCTCCGACCCCCAGCGCTTCATCAAGAACGCCATCCCCTTCGACTCCGCCGAGAGTTAGCTAGCAGGCTATCCGCTCCCTGAGACCTCCACTTAGCTGCGTCATTCCGGCGGAGGCCGGAATCCAGAGGAGTGCAGGTGGTGTCCCATGGTTGCGTCAAAGACACTTTCACCCTCACCCCAGCCCTCTCCCTGAGGGAGAGGG
>CAZIDM010000031.1:0-30607 GCA_964537915.1 uncultured Dehalococcoidia bacterium | reverse complement strand
TATCTCAAGAACCCCGCCTCTGTCATCAAATCAATAATCCTGACCGCGTTCTCAGCGGGCGTGTTCGCGACGGTGTCCAGCGTCAGCTCAGGGTCCGGCGGAGCCTCATAGGGATCGTCAATCCCCGTAAATCCCGTGATTTCACCGGCGCGCGCTCTGGCGTACATGCCTTTCGCGTCCCTCGACTCGCATACGTCCAGTGGAGTATCCACGAACACCTCGATGAACTGGTCCTCGCCCATCATGCTCCTGACGGCGTCGCGAGTCGCGATGTAGGGACTGATCGCCGCGCAGATTGCGATTCCCCCGTGTCTGACGATCTCGGATGCCACGTACCCGATGCGCAGGATGTTGGTGTCCCGGTCCTCCTTGCTGAAGCCCAGTCCCTTCGAGAGGTTCGTGCGGACGACGTCCCCGTCCAGTACCGTCACCTGCCTGCCGTGCTCCATCAGGAGTGAAGTGAGAACGTCTGCCGTCGTCGTCTTCCCTGACCCGCTGAGCCCGGTGAACCAGATGCAGACCCCCTGCCTGTGTCGCGGCGGGTAGGTGTCAGCGAGTATCTCGGCAACCTCAGGACGAGTGAACCACCCCGGCAGCGGTCTTCCGGCATTGAGGTAGTCCTCACGCACCTGCGTGCCGGAGATGGATGCTGTCTCGGCTCCGGGCGACAGGTTGGACACCTCTTCGTACTTGTCCTCGGAGGGCAGGTACACCAGTTCGGTGAACGTCACCGGCTTGACGCCAAGCTCGTCGGCGTGTTCCTCGACAAGCTCCTGTGCGTCGTACGGCCCGTAGAACGGTTCCCCTCGCGAATCGACACCCGGACCCGCGTGGTCGCGCCCGACTATCAGGTGGTTGGCCCCGAAGTTGCGCCTGATGATCGCGTGCCACACGGCCTCCCGCGGTCCACCCATTCGCATGGCCAGCGGCAGCAGAGCGAGCAGCACCCTGTCCGGCTCGTAGTACGAGTCTGTGAGTGCCCTGTACGTCCGAACTCGAGTGTAGTGATCGACGTCGCCCAGCCGCGTCAGCCCGACCACAGGATGAAGCAGCAGCACACCGTCGACCGATGCCGCGGCTCTCTTCGTCAGCTCTTCGTGAACCCGGTGCAGCGGGTTGCGCGTCTGGAAAGCCACGACGTTCTGATGCCCGGTCTCCTCCAGTGCGCTCCTGGTCTCAGCAGGAGTCAGCCTGAGTTCGCTGAAGTCGTGTCGCTGTGGAAGCTGGATCACCTGGAGCCTGCCCGAGAGGTTGTAGCGACCCCACCTGTGCATCTCGGCGACAATCGGGTGCCGGACGTCCAGCGTGCCGTAGACCCTCTTGGCAGTCTCCTCCATGTCCCATTCGTACGCCTCTTCGACATCCATTACAGCCAGCAGGTCGTTGTTCGAGTCTCTCAACGCGATACGGCTGTCCAGCGCCACGCCCTCGTTATTGTCGACGGGAAGCGTGATGGGGATGGGGAACAGGGTGCCGTCAGCCGTCCTCATGCCATCGACGACTGCGCTGAAATCTTCACGAGACATGAACCGGTCGAGCGGAGAAAATCCGCCAGTCGCCAGCAACTCGAGGTCGCAGACGGCTCGCTCCGAGATCTGTATGGACGGCAGTCGTCCGGCCTCGTCTCTGAGTCCCTCAGCGTCATCGGAGGAGGCGACGAGGTCGACAAGCTCGCCTCCGAAGGGTGTGATCAGGTTAGATTTCGACATTTCTTCTCCCGAATGAAAACTGGACCGCACTAGATTCTGAAGCTGTGCCATTCTGGTAGGTGCATCCACAGTCCCCTCTCCCTGAGGGTGAGGGGGAAATCCTTGCCTACCAAACTGACACAGACTCCTAGATTCTGGCCTATGCGGTTCAGATGAGTGTCCGTGCTATAATTAAAGCATGTGGGGACGCGTGGGTTCGACAGGGGATGCCTTCGCGGGACTGCAAGCCGAGGCGCCATCAACCTCGCTAATCAGGTGGCAAACAAAGTAACTGACGACAAGCAGTTCGCTCTAGCCGCCTAAGGGCGGCTACGTTCCTCGGTCTCTCTCCCTGAGGGGGCCGAAGGGGCGACGCAAATCGGGGTGCTGTTCCGGTGACGCCGATGCCCGGGACTCAAGACCATCGGCTAGCTTCGAGCGCGAGCTCCGCCGGTACGGACGCGCCGGAGTGACCCTAAGTACCGGCTAAGCTTGTAGACGTCCTAGTCGTAGAGTCTTCTGGACGGGGAGTTCGACCCTCCCCCGTCTCCACCACCCCTCTTTCCACTACGCCTCTTTATGTTGAACACCTCTTTGTCTGCGCTTAGAGACATCTCCCTTCACCGCATCGTCCCGATCGCCCTCCTCTCAGCCATCCTGGTTGTCATTGCCTGTGGTGGTGCGCTCGCAACCGGGCCCAAGCCGTTTCTGTTGGACTGGGAGACCCAGCCATCGGAAATCGAGTCCGGTGAGAGCTTCACCCTCTCTGTTCGCATGTACGAGGTACAGGAAGCTGGTGAACACGGAGGAATATCTGTGTCCTTCCCCTCACTGGTGGATGGAGTCGGTTCCAACGACACATTCTCGTCGACAGACGCGGATGTGGAGGTCATCAGCTACACGACCGGCCTGTCAAACGTGGCACTCCACAGTCCGGGAGAGACCATCTATCACAAGGACGACAACAGGATGTTCCCGGCTGAACACCTGCTGGTCGAGTCAGACGACCCATCATGGTCGACCTCCGACGACCGGACGCTCACTCTGAGGATATCTCCCAGACGGAGCAGTGAGTTCCCGATGCGGATACGTGGATGGATCTGCGCAGAAGAGTACACTCGGTGCAAGCGTAATCCTGTGTCCGGCGACGACACCGACCAGCAGGGTCACGGAGTCCATGTAGTGACCGTCGTGGTTAGAGCGGACGCCAACTGATCCCGTAGAGACGCGGTCAATCGGTTCCCGCAACTGTTTCCTTAGGCGCGGCCCTGCGTATCGTCACCAGAAGGAATCCCCCGACTACGGTGACGAGATAGACAATGTTCGCTAACGCCATCCAGACTCCTCCGATGCGGAGGTACTGCAGACCTTCCTCCGGGGTGTAGCCAAGCTCCTCCGCGCTTATGGGCCGCAGCGGGATTATTCGGAACTCTGAGATGGTCACCATTACGTGTGGCTCCAGGTAACCAACGAATACTGCGATAACACCGAATGCAGTCAGGAGCGTTATTACTACGATGGCCGTCTTGAGGAAGAAATCTGAATCTCTCAGGACCATTCCAGGGTCATTGAGAGCCACGATGGTCATGAAGGCGCCAAACAGGACTCCGTAGACCACCGTGAAGGACATCCATATGGCCAGATTAGTGAAGACGACCATACTGACGTAGGCGAACAGCATTGGCGGCAGCGTAATCCAGACTGCATTGGAGAAGGTGCTTCCTGAGTCCTCCGCACCGTACCGTCGTCTCCACAGCACGCTGAACGTGACAGAGGCGGTTAGCGAAATCACTAGATGTGCCAGAGTTGCGAACAGGAATGGCATCGGGGTGTTCGTGAGCGTCTCGATCGTGTAGAAGCCGAAGTGGTCTGCCTTCGTTAGTGCCCCTATCAACACTGACGTGTTCGATGTGAAGAAGAGGGAGATGAAGAACAGGTCCACAATGTTGTCGTGTTCAGTTCGATGACGGTCCTGGTTCAGCCATCTGATCGCCCACTGACCGACAACGATCGCAAGCGCGACGATAGTGTATGCCAGCAGCGCGAGGGTCCCGTTCTGGCCCAGCGCGTTGAGGATGAAGCCGACCACCAGCGCATAAGCGCCGGCAGGGGCAAGCCGCCACATTGCCTCCTTCGCGACGGCGGTCGCGTCCACGGCAGGCCTTGGCGGGCTGACTGAGTCGACAAGACCACGGACACGCTGCTCCAGGCTCTCCACCTGGGACTCGATTGCCTGCGCCGTAGCCAGCAGCGCTGCATGACCCTCATCTTCGTTCATGCTTTCGTAACCCGCGAGCGTCAGCATGTGGTCCATCTCAGTCTGTGGTACATCGAGCACGCGCCCAAAGGCGACCAGGAACTCTCTCGGAGGGTGCCTTGCACCTCTCTCCCAGTTGCTGATCATCGAGCGGTCCCAGTAGGCGGCCGAGTCCTCTCCCTGCTCGACCATCAGGTCGAGCAGCCCCTCCTGAGTTAGCCGCCTGCCATTGCGTCTGACTTCGCCCCGGTAAGACCTGATTAGCCGTCCCACCAGTACGGCCCCGCTGTCGTCTCTATCGGATTCGGCCATTTTGGTAACTATTTTCACGAATTCAAGCCAGACTGTGACACATGTGTCACAGACTCTGCAAGTTCGTTCTGATAGTCATTTAGATGTCATCGGTGCCTTTGCACAAGCATTTATAGGCTTATTTCCGGTGACACGGGAAATTGAACCTTGGATAACAGGAATCAGTGGGTCCCATATGCCCCGGGAGAGTTGGAGGGTGTCGTCGGCGTGAGTGCACAGAGAGAGATTTGTCGTGCCTTGGCGAAGATTCGAGTGGCGCAGGAGATACTGGCCGGGCTGGGGGCAGTGAGTGACGAGACGATTACGGACCTCATCCGCAGCAGGGCCGAGGCTCTGGGGAACCGTATTACCGATACAGAGCTGGAGGTCATGACCGAGTACATAGATGGACAGTCGCCCGAATCCATAGCAGAAGAACGAGGGCTGTCCACGAGGACCATCAGCAACCAGCTAAGGACAGGGTCTCAGAAACTGGGATTCAAGGACAGACGCGAGCTGAAGGGCTGGGGCACCGCGGTCAGAGGCTTCAACATCGGGCAGCAACCGGAGGAGTAAGTAGCCCAGAAGACATCCACTGGCCACCTCATCCATTACCTTACTCTAATTGTTCGCGGCACTGTCAGACAGCACTTGCCTGACGACAACGACCGCATCCCCGCCCGCCGCCTCAGCCGCTTCCAGCGCACCCTCGGCCAGCGTAGCCGCCGCTTCATCCGGCGATAGACCCATGTCCGAAGCCAGTTCCCGCGCCGCCCTGATGGCCTGCGACACCGCCTCAGCGGGGTCCGAGCCGGACTCGACTGCGCCCTGGACCGCGCCGTAGCCGGAGCCGCGCAGTGCCTCGTCCATGTCGAACTGCGCTTCGACCAAGGCGCGGAGTGTGCCGCGTACGGCCCCGCGTGTAACTCTTCCGACCTCATCGGTGAGATCGTCCCCTACCTGCATGGCCCCTCGGGTGACGTGACGCGCGAGTTCGAGACCGTGCCCGGTGGCGTCTTCCATCTCGTCGATGGCCTGACCCAGGACACCGCCCACGGCGTTGGCAACGTCGCCTGCCAGTGCGCGGCCCCTTCCTGCGGACGTGACCGCAGCCTGCGCGGATGCAGCCAACTGGTACGCCGTGACCCCGACAGCGACGTCGGCACCCGGCACTCGCCTGAGATAGCCATACGAGAAGGCCGACACCGCCCCAAGGCCCGGCACTGAGGACACCGCCTGCATGGCGGGGGTCGCGCGGGCGGCCAGCTGGCCGAGCGCGATATCGCGTGAGACCTCGCCCTCCTCCCTGAGCGCGACCAGCAGGTTGAGCGACAGCAGTCCGAGGACGAATGCGATGATAAACAGGAAGTCGAATCCAGACAGGGCGAGCGCGGGCATCTCCAGTACCCTGTTTGGCGAAGTCCATGTCAGGTCGAGTCCCAGGGTTCGCACTGCGAAGAAGTCCGCCAACAGTCCGCCTGCAATGGGTCCGATGCCCGCGCCGACACTGGTCGCCACTCCTGCAACTCCCATGAACGCCGTCGCCTTGTCATCAGGCGCCACCTTGAGGGTGATCGTGCTCATGGTCAGGTAGACTCCGGCAGCCGCGACGCCGGCGAAGATGTGAAGTATGGCAAGCAGCGGAAGTGTGAAGGCGTGGGGGTCGGGATATCCCGTGAACACCCATCCAAGAATGACAAGCAGGTACAGCGATGCCGACAGCGACAGAACGGTCTTGCTTCCGACACGGTCCGCCATCGGGCCCCAGACTCTGACGAAGACAATGTTCGTGATCTGGCTGAGTACGGTGAATCCGATAACGACGGGCAGCGACAGCCCCAACTCGGATAGCATGTAAACGGCGAAGAAGGGCATCACCAGATTCAATGCCAGGTTCCACGCGAAGAGGAATCTGACAAGCTGGGTGAAGTTCTTGTCCCTCAGTGGCTCCGTCAAAATGCTGAACGCCGAAGCGCCCGACTGCGGAGCCCCAGGCATCAGGGGCTCTTTCGTCCAGAGAGTAAGCAGGGGGCTTGCGAGACCAAATATGAGAGACCCGCCTACCAGCAGAAACGAGTACGCAAGGACCGCGTCGTCAGGGGAGGATGTGCTCTCCCACCATTGAACGAAGAAGCTGCTGCCCAGGCCGACCACCGCGACCACCCCGGTGATGATGGCGAGCCTGCTCCCGTAGTAGCTCCCGAGTATCTCCTGGGGCACAAGGTCGCGCATCCAGCTTGTCCAGGTCGTTGCCCAGACAGATGAGAACAGCCCCCGAAGTCCCAACAGCGCGATCACCGCTGCCACGGCAGGAGCGCCCGGTGTGTCTAGCAGGAATGGCACGGCCCCGATGGGAAGCCATAGAATCTGCGTCGCAAACATGGCCGGAATCTGTATGAGCTTGCGTCTCCTGAAACGTTCTACGGCGAGGATTGCAGGTAACTGGGCGATCTGAGTGATGAACGGCAGGGCGGCCAGAAGCCCGACCTCCAGATTGTTGGCCCCGAGCGCGAGGGCGTAGGCAGCCATGAAGCCGCCGCTTCCGAGGCTGAACATCGCTCCGGAGGCAACGCCTTCCCAGATCATCAGTCGAAGGCTGCGCCGCACATCCTGGGTCGTCAGTGTGGGGCTTGGCAGAAGTGAGTTGAGCATTTCTCAACTAGGGTAGCAGTCGGCAGACCATGTCTGTAGCATTAGGTCTCAGGATTCAGACAAGTTCCACCGGCAATTGGCACAAGTCTCCCGACTCAGAGAGCATGGAAATGGCCCTCAGCAAGCGACTGTTCGCTGCATGGTACGACCTTCTCAACTCCGGTGTTGAGGGTCGGGTCGTGCCCTACAGGAAGCGCACGGCCGGGTGCGTCTGGGGGGATGTGCTGGAGATTGGCGGTGGTACTGGAGCGAACCTCCCGTACTACCCGGACGACGCGAGAATAACGTTCCTGGAGCCGGATGCCCACATGATCAGGCGGCTGAGGCGACAGATCGACAACCAGCACAGGGAAGCGGCAGTGGTTCAGCAGGTCGGGGAGAACCTGCCGTTCGCGGACGCCAGCTTCGATTCTGTGGTTACGACCCTCGTGCTGTGCATGGTCCGCGACCCCGATGAGGTGGTTCGCGAAGTACGTCGCGTCCTGAGGCCGGGTGGCGCATTCTTCTTCTACGAGCACGTGGTGTCGCCGCGCACTCGCGGACGCTGGTGGCAGGACAGGCTCAACCCACTCTGGAAGTTCGCCACTACCGGCTGCAACCTCAACCGCGATCTCACCGCATCGATAGAGAGGGCAGGCTTTTCTGACGTCGAGTTCGAAGCATTCGACCTCTCGGTCAGGCTGCCGGTTACGATTCCGAATATCGTCGGAGCCGCCCGGGTCGCATCATGATCACACGCCGGTAGGCGCTTCGACTTTCTCCGGGCTTGTAGTCGGCTCGGGCCGGGGATCGTACTTGAAGAACGAGGCAACTGCTCCGATCACCTGCAAAACGGCCATTGACAGGAACACGACCCTCAGTCCGGTCATGAACGAGGCGAGCAGTCCCGAACCCTGACCGGCCTCCAGGACGGCGTCTATCTGAGGCTCGAATCCTCCCCCTGCCATTACCGCAGTCACTATCGATGTGGCTATCGCAATCCCCGTGACGTTGCCGGAGTTGCGTGAGAGGTTTACGAAAGCGGCCACGACCCCGTGCCTGCTGGCGTCGGCAGCGCTGAAAATAGAGGCGGAGTTTGGTGACTGGAACAGCCCCGATCCGGCGCTCTGCAGAAGGATGCCCGCCAGTACGACGATGATGGAGGACGTCGCCGAAAGGGATGCCAGTACGAACAGTCCTGCAGCAGAGAACAGAAGGCCGATGATGTTGAAAGGCCTCCAGCCGTACCTGTCCGAGAGCCATCCACTCAGGGGGCCCATGACTATTCTGCTCGCCGCGTTGGGAAGCAGTACGAAGCCGACAAGCGCAGGCGTGTACCTGAGCGCGGCCTGAAGGTAGAACGGCATCAGGAATCGTGCGGACGTTATGGCCAGGAACGACATGAAGTTGGTGGTGATGCCTATGCTGAAGACCCTGCTTCTGAAGAGGGCCAGGTCCAGCATGGGGGAGGACGCCCGGCGCTCCCACCAGATGAAGGCGATGAGGAATCCGATAAATCCGAGGGCCCCGACTATGATCGGCGCTGAGGTCCACCCCATGCGCGCTCCATTGGAGACGGTCAGCAGGAAGGCAATCAGCACCGACGACGAGAGGGCGGCGCCCCCGAAGTCGTACTGCCGGCTGCGGTTGTCTTGGCGGAAGGCCTCGCTCCTGATGAGCAGAAGCACGGCCAGCATGGCGCACATTCCCATGAGGACGTTGACGTAGAAGACCCAGCGCCAGTCGAACGCCGTCACGATGAATCCACCCATCACCGGGCCGATGACTCCGCCGGATCCGACTACGCTGGCGTGCGACCCGATCCCCTTGCCTCGCTCTTCGGCAGGGAAGACCGAGGTTACCATCGCCATCCCTGTGCCCTGTGTCATCGCTGCGCCGAGTCCCTGCAGCACCTTGAAGGCAATCAGAATGGTTATGCTCTGGGAGCTCGCCGCCATGAAGGCAGCCCCGGCGAAGATGACGAGGCCTGCGAAGTAGACCTGCTTCCGGCCCAGGATGTCCGAAAGCCGGCCCATCGGCAGGATGAGCGCGCTGATTGCCAGCCCCTCGGCGATTACAACCCACTGGGCGGTGGAGAGATCGGCGCCAAAGTGCTGGGCGATTGTGGGGAGGGCGACAGACATGCTGCCGTGGTTGACCACTGACGTCAGTGTGCCAAGGGCGACGGCAGCGAATACCCACCACTTGTAGACCGGCCTATTGAAGAAGGCGGATGCGAGCATAGAGTTGAGAGGGGGGTGAGACTGCCCGGATATCTCCTTGAACTCCTGAGAGGCAGTCCCAAGCTGCATCATATTCTATCACCAACTCGAATCCAGTTGTTCGAGAGCATTGGGGATGCCCCACGACTATACTTGGCGGAGCGTGGCGTTATGCCTCTGCCGCATCAATCGGACATAATTCAGCAGGTTTCCGAGAGGGTGGTCAAATGATCCCAAACAGGATGAAGCGCAAACTACTCGCAGGCGAGCCCGCCTTTGGCGTCTCGGTCATGTTCCCGTCCCCGCACGTCGTGGACATCGTTGGACGGCTGGGCTTCGACTGGGTGCTCATCGACTGCGAACACGGATCGATCTCGCTGGAGAGTGTCGAGCTGATGGTCATGGCTGCCGAGAGTGCCGGCGTAACCCCCATCGCGAGGCCGCCGGTCAACTCGTTCGAGGCAATCGGTCAGCTGATGGACAGGGGCGTAATGGGTGTTCAGGTGCCTCACGTGAACACGGCGGAGGACGCCCGGAGGGCCGTTCAGTCAGTCAAGTACCATCCGCTGGGCGAGCGCGGACTTGCCGCAGGAGTCAGAGCCGCCTCCTACGGCTACGGGATGTCGATGTCCGAGTACGCTGAACTGTCCAACAGGGAGACGCTTGTGTGCGTCCAGATCGAAGAAGGAGAGGCTGTCAGGAACGTGGACGAGATAGTGCAGGTGGACGACGTCGACGTGTTCTTCGTCGGCCCATCCGATCTATCGCAGTCTCTCGGATTTCCTGGTAGACCGGACACGCCGGTTGTGAGAGATGCAATGGACAGCGTGTTCGAGACCGTATCGAATACCGGGAAAGCGTCGGGGTCGGCAGGCAACGCAGACGCTACGAAGAGGTACTTAAGTCAGGGGGTAACGTACCTGTACACACACCTGACAGCCCTGCTCTCTTCAGGTTCAGAGGCATTTCTCGGTGAAGTGAAACGCTGAAGTTGCCCCCCCGAACTCATTGCCGGGTATGAACCCGGGAGGGCGTGTGACCGTCAGTTACTAGGAGTCAGACTCCCCCTGCCGGCCGGGAATGAAATCGGGTTGAACAGACGTGTCCCCGAGTTCCACAGTCAAGGCAGTAGCGCTCGGGTCCACCGTCGTATACGTTGCGGAATAGGCCGTCTCGTGTTGCGAGATAGCCAGTACTGTCAGTGCGGGTATTAGTGCGACCGCCAGGATCGCTAAGAACCACAAGCCGGCTCTCGCGGCTGCTGTTAGAGGCTTCAAGTAGGGAATACCAAGTGTTATCTCTTTCATGATCGTTCCTCCTCTGCGGATCCAACTCCACAATTAACTTACCTATATGGTTAATAGTTCTATACATAAATACTAGATGCACTCTATGCCCTGGTCTACGGAAGTTCCATTCTGTATTCAGAAGTGACGAAGTCGGTCGGCAATGCGATCAGTTAAAGGAGCTGGCCCTGCGCGGATCGAAAGATGCTGGACCGGTGACCGGAGAATGGCTAGCTGCCTTGTGAACCTGTCCCAGATTGGTAGGAGCCCGCATTTGGAGCGCGGGCATCTTGCCCGCATCCGTTCGTCCTGAGCTTGTCGAAGGACGGCTGCCTGTTGAACTGCCTACCAACATGGGACAGTCTCCTGCCTTGTGCTAACGATGATGGCGCCCTGTCGAATAGAATATGGGTGTGAGGGAGAGCATCGCGGGGCCATCCCGCGTATTAGCAAAGATGAGACAGTCCACCATGGAGTGGCGCCATGATTACATCGCTCAGACTAGTCAACTTCAAGAACTTCGCCGACGAGACGCTTCGTGTCGGTCCATTCACAGTGATTGTCGGAGCGAACGCCAGCGGTAAGAGCAACATCCGCGATGCGTTCCGATTCCTACATGGAATTGGACGCGAATACTCCTTGGCAGAGATTTTGGGGGGTAAGCACGGAGATGGTGGCAATGTCGAGTGGACAGGGATCCGCGGCGCTCCCAACGAGGTCGTCCGTTTTCAACCTCTCTATCCCAATCAGCTTTCCACGTTCTCCATACACCTGGAAGCTGTCGTCGAAGGCAAGCCTTTTCAGTTCTCCATAAGGGTTGAATACAACCCTACCTCGGGGTTCGTTCTGTCGGAAGAAGAACTGAAAGTCGCATCTGACACCGTATATGAGACAGTCCCATCTGAAGATCCGCCGATCAAGATTACCTCCGAGTATTTTGGTTCCAGAAGCATGATCTACAGCCGGTCTGCACCAGTTGTGGAACAGATGATACGGAGCGCTGAGGGCGAAGTCCTCAGTCCTTGTTTTGGACTTCTTCGACTACTTGGTCGCATGCGCTTCATGGAACTGTCCCTGGAAAGGATGAGAGACCCCTCCTTTCCAGGTGCACGAGGTTTGGGTGACTCGGGTCAGAATCTTCCTGCAATTCTTGAGGGGATTTGTTCTGATCCTGTTCGCAAGAGCAACCTGATGTCTTGGTTGCGGGAACTTACTCCTATGGACATACGCGATTTTGCTTTCCCGCGTGACCCTAGTGGCAAAATACATCTACAGGTAATTGAGAAAAGTGGACGCCGAGTATCAGCAAACAGCGTCTCTGACGGGACATTGCGATTTGTCGCCATGCTTGCTGCGCTGTTTGGCGATGATCAGGAATGTATGTATTTCTTCGAAGAGATAGATACCGGAATTCACCCCAACCGTTTGTGGCTTCTCTTGGATCTCATCGAGAAGCAAACCGCGCAGAGCAACACACAAGTGATCGCCACGACACATTCTCCCGACCTGCTTAACTACATCAGTGACGAGACCTTTGAAAACACATCTGTCGTCTCTAGACTCGAGGATACGGATGATTCACTCATCCACCCATTGAAGGATCTTCCTAAGATAGAGGAACTTCGGGAGACCCAGGGGCTTGGCAGGCTTCACTCAGGTGGCTGGATGGAGGACATTCTCAATTTGCAGGCATGGAAGAGTAAGGATGAACTCGTCGGAGCATGAACGTTCTCATCATTCCTGAGGACTTCCGCAATGACCAATACATCCTCAAGCCACTCTTCGACAGGATTGTTAGGGCAAGACCTTCGGTCCACATACTGATCTGCCGTGATCCGTTACTTGGTGGTGTCAGAGAGGCGCTGAAGTCTGATCGCATCGTGGAAGTCATGGACAGATATGAGGGCATGATCGACGTCTTCATTCTTTGCGTTGACCGAGACGGTGAGGTGGGACGGCGTCAAAGGCTCGATGATATTGAATCTGAATTCGGAGATGGGGTGGTCTTTCTCGCTGAGAACGCATGGGAAGAGCTTGAGACTTGGCTACTTGCAGGTCTCGACCTGCCCAGCGAATGGAACTGGGCAGATGTCCGCGCTGAGGTACATGTTAAGGAAGCGTTCTTTGAACCTTTAGCAGCTCAGCGAGGCTTGATTGGTTCGCTTGGTGGAGGTCGTGACGAACTCGGACGTGAATCCTCCAGGCAGTTGAGTGCCATCCGCCAGAAGTGTCCTGAGTTCAACACCCTTGCGGGGCGATTAGAAAGCGCAGCGGGGATTACTTAATCGAGGTCCTCGTGGTGGTAGTCCTCTGCACAAACTGAGATGAGTTTTGCGGGGCCATCTAACACTCCGGACACAAAAGTACTTTGCCTTGGGTGTCTATCATGGAAAGTGAACGCTCAGCGTGAATCCTGATACCCTTGTGCTACTTCTTTCAGCAGGGGTGACACGATGGACAAGGTCCGATTGGGTATCGTCGGGTGCGGGACAATCTCGCAGCTAAACGCGCCGGGGTACCTGGCTGACGAACGCTGCGACGTGGTTGCGCTGTGCGACCCGGTTGTAGAGCGAGCCAGGATGCGCGCCGCAGAGTGGGGAATCGATCCGAGGATCCACACGAGCTACGAAGACCTGCTCAACGACTCAAACGTCGACGCCGTCGAGTTGCTCACGCCGACGCCCCTGCATCCCCGGCAGATAATCGACGGGCTCACCGCTGGCAAGCACGTCTCCTGTCAGAAGCCCGCTGCCAATTCAGTCGCCGAAATCAAGGACATCGCCGCAGCGGTCTCGCGTGCCAACACCTTCTACAGGACCACTGAGAACTTCCTGTACTATCCTCCGATCGTGAAGGCTCAGGAGCTGATCGAGGATGGCACCCTCGGGGAGGTCTCGCTGGTGCGAATCCGCACTGTACGAGGTGGCGGCTCGGAGTCTGCGATCCCGGTTACCGAGGGCGCCTATGTCTGGAGGCAGGACCGCGAACAGAACCTCGGCGGTCTGCTCTTCGATGATGGCTGGCACAAGGTGGCGACTGCCGTCTGGTGGGGCGGAGAAGTGGACAGCGTCTCTGCGGTAGTCACCAGGACTGACAACTTCATCGACGAGACTCCTACGGTGGCTACCTGGAAGTACGCCTCCCCCGAACGCCTGGCAAGCATCGAGTACGCAAAGGCCGACGAAATGCCCCTGCGTACACGTTACTACCCGGCCGACGAGTTCATGGAGGTCGTCGGCTCTCGCGGCATCCTGTGGGTTACTCGCTGCACGGGCGAGATGCTCGATATGCCGCCGCTGGTCCTTCACACGGGCAACGAGAGTATCTCGTACCAGCTTCCCATGGACTGGATCGAGAGCTTCAACGGCGCAGCGAGGGACTTCGTCGACGGAATCCTCACGGACCGGCAGCCGATGATGGATATCCAATTCACCGAGGATGTCCTGCGCATTATCCTCGCCATGTACCAGGCGTCTGACGCAAAGTCATGGGTAGAGCCTGCCGAGGTTGGATAATCGCTTCGTCGCGCCGTCAGCTTGAGGCTTGAGGGTCACGGCCATATAATTCGATGACATCTTTGGACATCTGAAAGGACGCCAATGCCCAGATTCGCTGCTAACCTGACGATGCTATTCGACGAAGTGGACTTCCTCGACCGCTTCGAGGCTGCCGCCAAGGCCGGATTCAAGGGCGTCGAGTACCTGTTTCCATACGACTACAGCGCCGAACAACTGGGAGATCTGCTGTCGAAGCACGGACTCACCCAGGTGCTGCACAACCTCCCGGCAGGGGACTGGGACGGCGGAGACAGGGGCATCGCCTGCGACCCCGACAGGGTAGGGGAGTTCCAGGACGGAGTCGGCACCGCTATCGAGTACGCGACCGCGCTCAGCTGCCCTCAGGTAAACTGCCTTGCTGGAATAGTCCCGCGCAGCGTCGCTCACCAGGTGGCGCATGATACGTTTGTCCAGAACCTGAAGTTTGCGGCAGGCGAACTGGAATCTGCCGGTATCAGACTGCTGATCGAGCCGATCAACACGATCGACATCCCGGGGTTCTTCCTGACGCGCACCCATCAGGGCCGGTCGATCATCTCCGAGGTCGCATCCCCGAACCTGCTTCTGCAGCACGACATCTATCACATGCAGATAATGGAGGGAGACCTCGCCCGTACCATCGAGCAGAACCTCGACGTCATCGGGCACATGCAGCTCGCCGACAACCCGGGACGGAACGAGCCGGGAACCGGCGAGATCAACTATCCGTTCCTGTTCAATCTGATCGATAACTCAGAATACGACGGATGGATCGGATGCGAGTATCGCCCTGCATCGACAACACTCGGCGGGCTTGGCTGGATTAGCAATTACATCTAGTTGCCTTCACCGGCCAGGCGTTTGCGTGAGGCCATGAGGGCGACGAAAGGGTAGGAGAGTGACAACTTCGACACCTGCTATCGACCCAGGAAGTTTCGTGGACCGCGACCAGGTGCTGGAGCAGATCCAGGACAGGGTGTTGTGGCTGGCGATGAATCTCGTACATCACGCCAACAACGTCCGTGCCAACCCCGACGGGTTGAAGGTGGGTGGTCACCAGGCGTCCAGCGCGTCGGTCGTCACGCTGATGACCTCGCTGTACTTCGACTTCATGCAGGCGGGTGACCGCATATCGGTCAAGCCACACGCCGCGCCGGTCTATCACGCGATCCAGTACCTTCTCGGAAACCTCGACCAGTCGTACCTCACCATGATGAGGCAGTTCCACGGCCTGCAGGCTTATCCAAGCCGCACCAAGGACCCGGACGACGTGGACTTTTCAACCGGGTCTGTCGGACTCGGCCCTGTGGCGCCCAACTTCGCCGCGCTCGTGAGCAAGTACAACCGGTCGCACCTGTTCTCGGGCTCTGAGAGAGGCCGCCGGTACATATCCATCGTGGGCGACGCCGAACTCGACGAGGGCTCGGTGTGGGAGGCAATAGCCGAACCGGCGATGCACGGCCAGCCGAACATCCTGTGGGTCGTCGACCTCAACAGGCAGAGCCTCGACCGCGTAATCCCCGGAATCCGTGTTCGGGCGTGGCGGGAGATGTTCGACGCCAACGGATGGAAGGTCATCGACGCCAAGTACGGCAAGCGATTGCAGGCCAAGTTCTCAGAGCCAAATGGCGAGCTTCTGCGACTTGCCATCGACGAGATGTCCAACGAGGTGTACCAGCGACTTCTGCGAGTTCCTCCCGGACAGCTGCGCGAGTGGCTCCCCAAGACGAGCCGCTATCCGAAGGATATGTCACGGCTCATCTCGCGCTGGCCGGACGATGAGCTTCAGGCATCGTTCCGAAACCTCGGCGGGCACGACTTCGGTATGCTCCGGGAGGCGTTCTCGCAGGCCGAGCTCGATTCGGGACCCAACATAGTTTTTGCGTACACCCTCAAGGGTTGGAGGCTGCCGTCAATTGGCGATCCTCAGAACCACTCGGTGGTTCTGTCGAATCACCAGATGGCGCAGCTCAGGAGCGAGCTTGAGATCGACCCCGATGGCGAGTGGGACAGGCTCCCGCCGGACACGACGTCCGGGCGAGTGTGCATAGATACCGGTCGACGCCTCGGTGTCGGGCGCAAGCCCAGATTCGACATACCGGAGATGAACATCCCGGCCGACTTTGGTCAGCGGTACACGGGCAACATGGCCACCCAGCAGACGTTTGGCCTCATTCTGACAGCGATTTCCCGCAACCTGCCGGACGTCACCGAGCGTGTCGTCACCGTCAGCCCGGACGTCGCCAGTTCAACCAATCTTGGCGGCTGGATCAACAAGGTCGGCGTATGGCACGAGGACGAGAAAGAACCTCTGCCCGAGGAGTCGATCGTCCGCGCGCTCAGGTGGGAAGAGCACCCACGCGGTCAGCACATCGAGCTGGGCATTTCGGAGAACAACCTGTTCATGATGCTCGGACAGCTCGGACTGTCGTTCGAGTCCAACGGCGAGATGCTGTTCCCGATAGGCACGCTGTACGACCCGTTCGTGCGGCGCGGGCTGGACGCGTTCGTTTACAGCGTCTACTCGGGGTCGAGGTTCATAGTTGTTGGGACGCCATCGGGCCTGTCCCTGGCGCCAGAGGGCGGCGCGCACCAGTCCATGATCACGCCGTCCATAGGCACGGAGATCCCGGACATAGACTTCTACGAGCCCTGCTTCGGACAGGAGCTGGAGTGGATCATGCTGGCGGCGCTGGAGCAGGTCAGGAACCGAACACGCTCCTACTATCTGCGGCTCACCAGCAAGCGGGTCGACCAGGGACTCCTCAGGGTGCCTGAAGACCCGGAGGCACGGGAGCGAATGCGACTGCAGGTGCTAAACGGCGCGTACAGGCTGATAGACAGGAGCCGGAACAGGGGCTTCAAGCCAGGGTCGAACGTCGTGCATATCCTGTCCAGCGGCGCGATGATCCCTGAGGCCGTGGCTGCCAGCAACGCCCTGCTCGAAGAGGGCGTGTTCGCAAACGTGGTCAACGTAACGGGACCCGGCCCACTCTACAGAGCCTTCCAGCAGTCGGTCTACGACGCGATGGACGGCAAGGGCGGCCTCAACATGTTCATGGCCGATTCCGTAGATCCCAGTACTCGTGATGCCCCTGTCGTGACCGTTCAGGATGCACACCCTCATACGCTCTCATGGGTCGGAAGCGCGCTCAAGACGCCGTTGATCCCGGTCGGGGTCACGGAGTTCGGCCAGTCGGGCTCCATGAAGGAGCTGTACAAAGAGTACCGATTAGACTCTGAAAGCATCATGGCGGCCGCCTATGCGGCGCTCGAACTGTAACTTGGCGGGAGCTTTTCGAAGGACACCCCACCCCCTGGATTCCGGCCTTCGCCGGAATGACGACTGAAAGATAGAGGAGACAACATTGGCGAAGATTCTAGTCCTGCACGGCCTCGGAATGAACATGCGAGGCAAGGTCCAGACGGCGACGTTCGGCACTCAGACCCTGGATGAGTACGACGACTACATCCGGCAGAGCGCCTCCGAACTTGGCGTTGATGTGGAGATATTCCACTCGAACATCGAGGGTGAAGTCGTAAACAGACTCTACGACGCTCACGATGCTGGCGATGTCGATGCTGCTCTGTTCAACCCGGCAGCCTACTCCTCCGGACACCCCGGGATTCTGGCTGCGATTGCGCAGGTCGACTTCCCGGTGTACGAGATCCACATATCCAACCCGGCTGCTCGTGGTGGACAGTCCCAGGTAGCCGGTGTGTGCAGGGGCGTCATAACCGGCTTCGGCCTCTTCGGATACAACCTGGGTATGCGTGGAGTCCTGAACACTCTGAGTTCGGACTAGGTCGGGACCTCTACAGTTGTCCGAGGGCATAGTTGTTCTGCTGATCGCATTTGCGCTCGGGTCGTTTCCAACCGCCTTCGTCGCTGGCAAGGTGCTGTCGCATGGCGACATCCGGGATGCGGGCAGCGGAAATCCGGGCGCGCTGAACGCAGTTCGACAGTACGGCAAGCTGGTTGGACTGGCCGTTCTGCTCGTCGATGCTGGCAAGGGCATCCTTGCAGTTGTGATCGCCCAGGCGATGTCGGTCACCGATCTCTGGGTCTACCTGACAGCGCTGCTTGTGACCCTCGGTCACAACTTCTCGCCGGCGCTGAAGTTCAGGGGCGGCAAGGGAGCGGCGACCGTGCTGGGCATCTCTGCCTTCATGCTATGGCAGATTACGGCGATATCAGGAGCGGCAGGTCTGCTGGTGCTTCTGCTGACTCGACACGGAGTACTGGCAATTACCTGTGTGTTCATCGTACTGAACGCACTCACGATAGCCACAGGGCAGGCGACCGGGCAGATAGTTCTGTGCATCGTGCTGTCGTTCCTCGTGGCTGGCACGCATCTCTGGCGGCAGTCGGATGAGGTAACAGGCGCCATCAGGGAACGAAGCTGGCGGCGCTTTCTGTCCATAGATTGACGCCCCTCGCAGGGCGTACGCTGACATCCGGCAGCGACACCTGTAAAATGTTGCCCTAAATCCGCGAACCCACTTTGTAGCGCAGAATCTCGCCGGAGGCCCTGGCACCAATGATCTCGAAACTGTCTCTTATAGCGGTGGCTATTCTTACGATTGCCCTCGTGGCTTGTAGCTCGGAATCCGAGGAGCCTGAACCGGCTCCGGCTCAACAGCCCGCTAGTCAGCCTGCTCCCTCGCAGCCAGCGGCCGCTCCCAGCGGGCCTATGCAGTGGGACTCACCTCCAGCAATGGAGATAGACTCCGGCAAGAGCTACACGGCCGTCTTCGAGCTTGCCAAGGGTGAGGAGTTCGAGATCGAGCTGTTCGCCGACAAGGCCCCGAAGACGGTCAACAACTTCGTCTTCCTGGCAAGGCAGGGGTTCTACGACGGCGTGACGTTCCACCGCGTGATTCCCGGCTTCATGGCGCAGGGTGGTGACCCAACGGGTACTGGCACCGGCGGCCCCGGATATCGCTTCGAGAGCGAGTTCCATCCCGACCTGCGCCACGACAGCCCTGGAATACTGTCGATGGCGAATGCTGGAGGTCTGGCCACAAACGGGAGCCAGTTCTTCATCACGTTCGTACCGACGCCCGCCCTGGATGGGATGAACCCGGACGGCTCGGACAAGCCATGCGCCCAGCGCGGAGTGTCATGTCACTCGGTGTTCGGAAAGGTCTCTTCAGGAATGGATGTTGTCAACAACATCTCCGTCCGAGACCCTTCCTCGGCCACTTCCCCCGGTGACGTGGTCACTACCATCAGGATTGTCGAAGAGTAGGGACGCGCTTTCAGCTAAAGGCGTCCAGGGTAACCTACGCTCTTTCGTCAGCTCTCTCTTCCATCGCCGCCCTCGGCGGCGTCGGATTCACCCTGGTCGCCCTGTGACCCGGATTCAGACTGTCGCTGGGTGGTCTCTGGCTGCACGTCGCTGTAGCTGTACGTGTACAGTCGTCCCATTGCTCCCAGCCAGCTCCCGTCGTGTACGACGGTCAGGTCCGTTACCGGCTGGTTGTTCAGCCGGACCGTGTTGGTCGAGAAATCAAGTGGTTCGATGAGTACCTCATCACGGTAGAACCGGAACGAGACGGAGTCGAATCCGTTGATGCCAAGCTCTCCACCTGACAGCCGGTTCCTGGTCAGGAGGTTCTGCAGCGGTGCTCGCTGTACGTCCCGCAGCCTGACGACAAGGCGTCCATCTTCAGTGAGTAATGACCCGAAGGGGGCAACCCTGACCAGGTAGTTGATCAGCAGCACGGCCACTGCACCGGCGATGATGGCTCCCACCACTATCAGGATGGTAATAGTCGGTGCCGTCTGCTCAACCCTCTCGACAGGAGGAGGCGGCGCGGTGGTTGGCGCCGGTTCCGGTGTCGGCGCTGGGGCAGGTGTCGGCAGCGGCTGGGCCGGCGGGATAGACGAGATCACAATTGGGTCCACGCTTCTTATGAACTGCTGACCGGCGTATTCGACGTCCAGTGATACGGCGACCGTGGCACGCGCCTCGGTTGGGGCCGTGTAGTAGACGTCGTACTCGAAGCCTTTGCCCTCTGAAATTATCCGTCGGGGGACCAGTTCCAGTGCCCCGGGGTCGCCCTGGTTGGTAACGACGTTAGTAATTATGTCCTCGGGTGCGACCGAGTACGGCTGACTGCCGATACCTACGGTAATCACAGCGATCTTGGTGCGTACGCCGGGCTCCAGCGTCCCAACAGCCTCTTCATCGAGCCTGAAGTCGGGGAACAGTCTGGCGTCGAACGATGAGAGTGTCGTGATCGTGTGTGCAATCTCGGGCCACTGCAGCTGCATCTCAACGTCGTACGTACCGTCGGTTGTGAGCGAGGGCAGTGTCGCCGAGTAGTATCCGTCTCCAGCGATGGCGTCGCCGCCGGTGCCCTCGTCATTCAGGTCGTAGAGCACGGACGTGCCGTCCGGGTCAGTGATGCGTGCCAGTAGGCCAGCGTCGACTGACACTAGACTGCCGCCGTCAGTGACCGAGGCAATGATGTTGACAGGCACCCCGACTGGCACTGCGCCCTGCATCTGGAGTTCGATGCGGTACCGGTTGATCGAGTACCGGTGGGCCGTCAGCAGTCCGCTGTCCCCTCGTACTTCGAGCGACCAGCGTCCGGGAATCGGCTCGAACATACGGACGATTGCGATGTTTGGCAGTTCGATCGTCTCGGAAGACTCGAGGTCCGTGGAAGACGCTTCAACTCCCGACGGGTTCTTGAGCTTGAACGAGGTTGAGTCATCCTCTCGGAAGAAGACCATGCTCAGCTCACCCGTACCGGGGACGATGTCCAGGTCTGTCTCGAAGATCGAGTCCGGAGAGAGCGTAGTTGTGCCTATGGTCTGCAGAGCGCCCTTGCCCTCTCTGATGAGGGTCCGGTTGGTCAGCGTCTCGAGGCCGTGAGGGATCGAAAGCTCGAATGACTCGCCGCTCGTCCTTCGCGCGATCTCGGCAAGCACGTTCTTGAGCCCGGGGTCGGCCTCGGGAGTGGTTACGTTGAATACCGGCCAGCCCACTTCTTCGATCAGGTCGAGAATGGGGTCGAGCTCGTCAACAGTGGAGGCCGGGTCGGTTGCAGAAGTGTCGCCGGTAATCAGGACGATCGAGGACTCAGAGCTTACCACCAGGCCATTGAGGTAGTTGTAGGTCTCGGCCAGCGCCGATTCCAGGTCGAGAGGCTCCGACGGCGGAGATGACGCCAGCTTTTGCTCGACAGCCCTTCTCAGTTGGACGAATCCCTCAGCGTTGGTGTCTGTGGGTCCGTAGACGTTGGCGAAATCGTCCCCAAACACGAACGCGAACGGCTGACCCTCTTTCAGCCTGAACATCAGGCCAAGAAGCGAGTTGACCAGGTCGACCTTCGACTGGCCCGAGGATATCTCGTGACGATCTATCACGAAGAAAGTCAGCTTGTCCGCTTGTCCCTGGGCTTCTGCCTGGCTGATTGAGCCGGACAGCGTGACCGTCAGTGCAAGCGCGACCAGAAGGATAAGTATCGAAAGAAAGCGCATGGTATTCTTGCCCCGGATTAAACATTATGAGAGACCTCATGCGCAGTCAACGAGAAAGAAGTACATGTTTTGTACTAAACAAGACATTGCTTTTGTTCGGACTATGGCCCCTTGCGGTCGTCGCTATAGTCTTGGGCGGCTGCAACCAGACTGCAGAGAGTATGGACGAGGACTACCCCAGATTCACCGGGACAGTTCATAACTACGAGGCAAAGTCACTGCTGGAGCTGGAGTCGATAACAATCGCCGACAGGTCGGGAGAACGCCGTGAGTTTTTCGCGGATGGTCTGCGACTTGAGGAGTTCACGCCTGCCCACGTCAGGGAACACATGGTGCTCGGCGACCCCGTCGAGGTGACCTACCGTGAATCCGGAGACAGGCTGCTCATAGTCTCCCTTCGAGACGCATTCGACGAGACGCCTGGGCCTTCCGGATCGCCATGATGATGTACACGCTTCCCGCCGCCAGGACCAGGAATATCCCAAGGAACACCCACCCGCCTCCGGCTCCTGGCTCGATAGGTGGCGGAAGGATTACGAGCGGCGACCTGAAGTCAGCCTGGCCTGCAGTCGGGCTGTCTATCTTCACGTGGACTACCCAGTTCCCAGCTTCCTCGAACTTTAGGTTGGCTCGATAGACCTCAGGGTCGGTCGGCGTGTTGACGGCCACCACCTCGAACTCCGGGTGTTCGGGTTCGGTCTCTGCCACAATCGTAACCCGGGCGTCAGTAACCGGAGAGCCGTCAGCAAGCAGCGCCGGCTTTACGCCAATGTTGATGATGCCCACCTGCGGCGACGGCGGCACCCAGGACACCGCGACGTCGAATGGGCCCGCCTCGCGGCTGAACAGCGGTTGAAAGGTCTCATCCGACTGCGCCCCCGCATTCTCAGGCAGGATCAGGACAGTTGAAAGGACAAGCGCCGCCAGCGCAACAGCTAGACAGGCCGGGCGAATAAGCGTCGAGGGCCTAATGGGCATCGTGAGAGGGCTCCTGAAGTTGACCGGGCCAGACTCGTTCATTGTCGCTACGGACCCAGTCGCGCGTCAACGGCGAGTTGTGCATCGAATCTGTATCACCTCAGTTGGCGGCGCACTGTGAGACCTGATGTTTAATCTCCCTCAGCGAGAGGGTGAGGGTGAAGACCTTGCCGACCAAGCTGATACAGCATCTAATACGCCACGTCTAATACAATTGGTTCGAGCAATTGATGCGTCCGGCAGCTCCGATCCGATTCAGCCTGACACGTATGGGAGAGTACATAGCATGACTTACCAGACCCACCAACAGAGAGACGAAATCGCCACAAGGTCCAACGCGGCAATTGAAGGCTCGCGGCAGGCCCTGTTCGATCTCTCAAAGGATGTTCACGCGCATCCCGAATTGAACTACCAGGAGCGCTACTCTTCGAACGCGCTTGCCGTGTTTCTCGAGGAGTGCGGACTCAGCGTAGAGAGGGGTATCGGTGGTCTGGACACGGCGTTTCGGGCCACCATCACAGGTGGCGCCGGCGAAGGGCCGACGATTGCTGTCCTCGCGGAGTACGACGCGCTGCCGGAGATCGGTCACGGCTGCGGACACAACCTCATTGCCATGGCCGCGATGGGTGCTGCCCTCGGTCTGCAGGTCAACGCCCAGGGCCTGCCTGGGCGGGCTGTGATAATTGGGACGCCTGCGGAAGAGGGCGGAGGCGGCAAGATACGCCTGCTGGAGGCTGGGGCTTTCGACGGCGTGGATGCAACACTCTCATCCCACCCGTTCTCCAATCGCACCCTGGTCCCCGCCGCAGCGCCAATCGGCGAGAGCTGGAGTCTGGCGATGGTCGGATATCGCTACATGTACCACGGCAGGGCTGCGCACGCCGCCGCGGCCCCGGAGGCTGGGATCAATGCGCTGAACGCGGTCATCCACCTGTTCACAGGAATAGATGCGATGCGGCAGCATCTGAGGGACGACGTCCGCATCCACGGGGTTATCACAGACGGCGGAATGGCGCCCAACGTGGTCCCCGAGTTCGCCGCCGCCAACTTTATGCTGAGATGCCGGGACCGCGACTACCTCAGCGACGTGGTGGTGGGCAAAGTGCGAGACGTGGCAGAGGGCGCCGCCTCCATGACCGGGGCGCGGCTAGAGATCGAGGAGTTCTATCCCTTCTACGAGAACGTCCTGCCCAACGTGGCCCTGGCCAATGCGATTGGAGCTAATGTCCAGGCTCAGGGAATAACGCTTGACGAACCGGTCCCCGGCCGACCTGGAAGCGGGGCGTCCACCGACTTCGGGAACGTCAGCCACGTCATGCCTGCTTTCGAGCTCAGGTACGCGGTCAGTGAAGAACCTGTGGCATCCCACACTCGGGACATGACCGAGACGGCCGTTACCGACTTCGCGCTCTCCAACGCACTGAAGGTCGCCAAGACTCTGAGCCTGACAGCCAGCGATCTATTGCAGGACACGGACCTGCTGGAGGCTGCGAAGGCCGAGTTCGCCGAACGCAGCAGCTAATGTTACTGGCGCATTCGGCTGCCTCGGCCTTCAGCCTTTAGAAACTCGGTTTGCTCGCGTGTGGCGTTAGCTGCAGCTCGTGCGTCCAGCAGGACTTGTCCTGAGTGTGCAGCTAGTAGAAGGCGTCAGCAATCGCGACGGGGTTTATCAGCAGTTCAGGGTGCTGCTGACCGCGGGGCATGGCCCGGGTTCCCGGCGAGTCGATGGTGCCGTCGATGACGACGTTCGCAACGTGCACGCCGTGCTCGGAGTACTCCTCGGTCAACGCCTGTGATAGCGTCCGCATCAGCACACGCGGATAGTACAGCGACTGTCCCGTGTACCGCTTCTTTCCTCGTAGGGACGACGAGTTGTTGGAGAACAGAATCGAGCCTTCGCCCCGCTCGCGCATGGCAGGCAGTACCTCCTTGACCACGAGGAAGGGTCCGCTGCTGGAGATGTGCTGTGCCGTCTCGAATAGCTCGAACGGGATGTGCTCTAGCAGCTCTTGCTCGGGAGGAAGATCGCGTCCCTCAAGGTATCCGGCGTTGTAGACCAGGACGTCCGGGTCGCCAGCCTCTTCACGGATCTGGGCAAACGCGTTGGAAATCGACTCACGCGACGATAGGTCCAGCTCGACGATGATGCTCTCTCCACCCTGTTCGCCAATTGCGGCCTGCAGCGGTGCGGCATTGGCCGCGGTGCGAGTGGTCAACACGGTGAGAAAGCCCTCGCTGGCGAACTTCTGGGAGATGGCTCCACCGACGCCCCAGCGCACTCCGATGGGCAGATCGCTGTCATCGATCTCGCTGCCGTGGATAAGCCTCGTGTTGCGGCCGTCCGATTGCCACTTGGAAGTAGCCCCTATCACAACGGCGACCGGTTTCCGGGTTGAGCTCATGTTCAGTTCCTTTCGTCAGGTTGTCAGTGCGCTAAAGCTACCACAGATTGCAAAACTCGGGGACAGTCGCCCTACTTGTCTATGCAGTGATATAAAGGTGTCAGCTTGGACCCACTATAGAGTAGTGACTGATGAGGTGACCCGGTTGACCAATAGTGAATCGAAGCTGGACCTGGACCAGATCCTTTCCATCCGACCCTTAGTGGCAGCAGAGCCTCCCCAGTGGTCGCCGGATGGCGCCCGTGTCCTGTATGTATCGTCCCAGGGAGACGCGTCGGAGCTGTGGAGCGTTCCAGCCAGTGGAGGATTCCCGACCCGCCTGACGGTTGGGGCAGGGGACGGAGGAGCTGCCCCTCGTATCCCGCTATGGTCTCCCGACGGCGCCCACGTCTCCTGCGTATCCCAGAGGAGCGGCAACGATGAGGTCTGGATGTGGCCGGTCAACGGCGACGCCCCGTTCCAACTGACGTCGCTGGGAGGCCGCATCCACTCGATGAGCTGGTCCCCCGACGGAAGCAGCGTCGCAGTCTCCTGCAATCGCTACGGCTCTTATGACGTCTACAAAGTCGACGTCCCGTCAGGGCAGTCCGTCCGGCTTACCGATGGGCCGCTGTACGCCGTGAGTCCCGTATTCACCCCCGACGGCCGGCACATTATATATGTCCGCCTCGACGACAGGTGGGAAGACCACGACGTGATCAGCGTCACCCTGGACGGCAGCGAGGAGAAGATCGTCGTCCAGGACACCGACTTCTTCGACTACAGCTACGGGGCCACATTCGGCTACCCCCGAGTCTCGTCTGATGGTGAGAGGCTGCTATTCCGCAGCCAGCGTAGCGGCCACATAAACATCTGGAGTGCGTCCGTCATCGGAGGCGAGCCACAGCCATTGGCGCCAGAGGAGGCAGAGCAGGGCGACGCTGCCTGGTCGCCCACGGGTCAGCAGGTCGTCTACACCTCAAACCACAACGGCACCCTGGAACTACGAGTAGCAGACGCATCCGGCGGGGAGTCGCGGTCACTCTTCTCCCCTGAGACTGGAGTATGCGCCTACCCGCAATGGTCCCCCGATGGCTCACACGTAGTCTTCCGATACGGGACACCCACGTCGCAGTCTGAACTCTGGACAGTCTCCCTTGAAGACGGGTCAGTCCGCCAGTTAACCGATGCCGGGATTGCTAGTGGCATCACCGAGCGCCTGGCAGTGCCCGAAAAGATCACCTACGAGAGTTTCGACGGCCTCACCATCCACGCCTACCTCTACGCCCCTCAGGACCGACAGGGAGACAAGAAATACCCGGGACTGCTCTTCATCCACGGTGGGCCAACCAACCAGTTCAGCGACGACTTCCAGCCATACGTCCAGTATTTCGTCCAGCGCGGCTACGCCGTGCTGCTGCCAAATGTGAGAGGCAGCTCAGGCTACGGCAAGGCCTTCGAGGAACTGAACGACAGGGACTGGGGTGGAGGCGACCTGAAGGACGCCATCGCCGGGGCTGAGTACCTGAAGGGACTCGGATACGTAGATGCTGACGCCATCGGCATTACGGGAACCAGCTACGGCGCAATCCTATCCATGTGCGCGGTCGCATTCGCGCCGGGAGTGTTCCAGGCGGCAGTGCCCATGTCCGGCTACAGCGACTGGCCCAGGCTGCGGAACGTGCTGGAGCTTCGCCACATGAAGCTCCTGGAGCACGAGTTCGGCACCTTCGAGGAACACGAAGATGTCTGGTATCGCAGCTCCCCCTTCTACAGGGTCAGGGATGCGACCACACCGACCTTCGTCCTGCACGGCGAGGGCAGGGAGGACTGGCCCGAGACCTCAGAGGACTTCGCGGTGGAGCTAAAGAGGCAATACAAGACGGCCGAGTACAAGGTGTACCCAAACGACGGCTTCTACGTGAGTACCCTGGCCAACGTCCGGCAGATGCTCATGGACTCCGCCGACTTCTTCGACCGCTACCTGCGCGCCTAGTCGGGCTCTAGAGTGTGTCGAAGCCGTCCCAGCCGGGGATGGCTGCCGACTGCCGGACCCACTCCTCCATCTGCTCCTCGTCGAGCTGGTCCTCGTAGATGTCTACCCAGCGCGAGTCCGGGTCCTTGCCCGAACCTGGAGGCTCGGGGTCCAGCGACACGCCGTTGAGGAAAGTCACCTTCACGTACTTTGTGAAGACGTGGTAGCTCGCAAACCACCCCATGCCCTCGATTCCGTACCAGGGCGAGTTCCATCTGACGGCTTTGCGAACATTGGGTACGGTTCTCACGATAATGTCGTCGAGCCTGCGTCCGAGGTCGCTCTTCCACTCCGGCATGGCGGCGATGTACGCCTGCACCGGAGCATCGCCGTCAGCCTTCGCGATCTGCGGATTGCCTCCCGAGAGGAGCTTTACTCCACCAGCAGTGCTCTTGGGTGTCGTCTTCTTTGATTTCCTCGATGTCTTGCTGGGCATTGCACTTGGTCCTGTTCAATCTTCGCACGGCTGCTGAAGCCCTCTTCCCAATAATTCTGGATAAAGGGACACGCAGGCGCAAGGAATTAGGCGACACCTTATCCTACAGTTGGCTTCCACATCCTAGCTGCATAGCGACCACATGCAAGGAGGTCAACATTGAGAGTAATGGTCCTGGTCAAAGCCACCGCTGAAAGTGAGGCCGGCGTCATGCCTTCCGCTGAACTCATGGAGGCGATGGGAAACTTCAACCAACAGCTCTTTGAGGCTGGCATCATGAAGGACGGCGATGGACTCAAGCCGTCGTCCGAGGGCAAGAGGGTAGCCTTCGATGGCGACGATCGTACTGTCATTGACGGGCCGTTCCCGGCTGTGGGCGAGCTGGTTGCTGGCTACTGGCTGTGGGAGGTGAAGGACATGGACGAGGCGCTGGAGTGGGTGAAGCGCTGTCCAAACCCTATGCCGGGTCCCAGCGAAATCGAGATCCGACCATTCTATGAGACTGAAGACTTCGCCGAGTTGATGTCCCAGGACCAGATCGCTCAGGAAGAGGACATGCGGGAGGAACTGGAAGCTCGTTAGCGTGCGATCCCACTCAGGGCCCGCGCCTGCGGATGCGATGCCTCAAAGTTCCCTGATAGGAGGACGTGGGCCTTCACCCGCTGAACGCGGCCGAGGCCCAGCCGACGGCGGCTGCGACCGCGATGGCGAAGGCGGCCTGTTGCACGACAAGCCTGGCCGTGAACCGCAGCCCGAGTTCGCGCCCAATCGTGATCGCGGTGACCAGGCATGGCAGCACCGTTCCGGCGAGGAAAGTGGCCACCAGCAACTGGGTCGCGCTCAACGAGGCCACTGTGCCCTCCTCTGCCAGGAGCAGGATGCCGTCCTTGCGGATGGCGGCGAGCACCGTCGGCAATGCCGCTTCCACCGGTAGCGCGAACACGGCCATCGCCGGCGCAAGCAGGCTTCCCGCTGCATCGAGCATGCCCGACCAGTCGAGCAGCGACGCGACTATCGCGATTGCGAAGAAGGTCGGGAGAGCCGTGCTGAAGAACGCCCAGACTATCTCTCGTGCCTCCGCGCCGACTGCTGCGAACGAGGGCCGCTTGAGGAAGGTGCGCTGCTGGATGAGGAGCGTGTTTAGCGACGACCGCGCGGCAGGGTCACTGACGAGACGCGCGTAGAGGAGCGTAGCAGCGACAAGCAGCGCCAGGTAAGGCACGACCAGACTGCTTCTGCCTGCGGCGGCGAAGACCGCGAGCGTCGCACCGAGCTGGTACGAACAGGCGGACCCGAAGGCGATCGCGCCGACGGTTGTCGACCGGGTGCAGGCAGAGCAGGCGGATGTCGCGACGATCGCCGGCACGTTGCAGCCGAAGCCCATCAGCACCCGCGTCACGTCGCCTCCGTGCAGCCCAACCGGCCGCAACAGGGGGTGGAGCGTCGTCCCGATGCGGTCGGCGAGACCGCTTGTCTTGTAGACGCCGATCACCACCGCAAAGACCAGCACCGTGGGGACCGCCCATGCGAACAGTAGCGGCCCCATTGTGAGCAGGCCGTAGTCGCCGGCGAGCACAGCCCCGAGCGGTCCCGGCCATCCCACTATCCGCTCGGCGAGGGGTATCGTGCCCGCCTCGGCCAGCGGCTCGAGCAAGGCGGCGATCTGGTTCGCACCGAGTACGGCGAGCAGCGCCGGCACGAGAAGGAGGACGACGGCAATCGCTGGGCCTGCGACCTTGTGGTCGAGGAGTCCGCGCTGCGTCTCAATCCGCCCGCCCGCCCTCACCGGCGTTCGCATGTGGCAGACTGTGCGGGGCTCCGCGACATCGATGTCACGGCTTTCCGCACTCACAGGACTCATCGCAGCCAGCGAGGTCGTCGAGGTACATCCCCGCCTCCCGGCGGAATTCAACGGCCTCCGTCGTGTCCATTCCGAGGCGCTGCGCGATAGCGTCAGCGATGATGGCGAAGCGCTGTCGGAACTTGTAGATGAAGCAGAAGCTCACGCCCCGGTGATGGAGCATCGGGCCGGATAGGAACAGGCCGGGCACGAGCGTGGACTCGTCGGCCTCTTCCGTGACTAGGGGGGCGCCGTCCTCGTCGTATTCGATCATGCCGTCGAGGTGGCCGAGCGATCCCTTGAAGCCAGTAGCGAGGATCGGGCGCGTCTCGCTCGTCCACTCGCGGCCATCCTCGTCTTGAACGATCCAGCCGTCACCGTTTTCGCGCACCGACGTGACGTTGACTTCCTCGACGAAGTCCACGAAGCCAGTGGTGTGGGCCCATGCGAGACGTTCGCGGGTATACGGGGACAGGGCGATGCTTGGGTCCGGCTCGTCGCTCTTCCAGGTCGGTGTCCGCGCCAGCACGGTCACGTTCTTCTGCAGCTGCACGAGCGAAACGGCTGCATCGGCGGCGCTCTCGTGGCCTCCGATCACCGTGAAGCGGTCGCCCTCAAGATCCCGCCATGTGCCGACATCGGCTGTAAGGCAGCAGCATTCGGCGCCCGAGATCGAATTGCGCTCCGGGTACTGGAACTCTCCGCCCGCCCAGATGACATGTCGCGCCCGCACTGGTCCCTCGGTTGTCGTGAGCGTGAACGTTCCGTCTTCCTCGTTCGTGACGGAGCAGACATCGACGCCAGGCTCCACTGGGAGCTGATAGTGCTGAACTACGGCCTCGAGGTACTGCGCGTAGGCGCTCCCACTGGGGTGCTCGCGGTCGAGCGTGTAGGCAGGTGACGTGCCGGGGACGATCGCGTTGAGGTCGAGCAGCCCAAACGCGTTCGATGTGAACGACGGTGTGATGAAACGCATCTCTTCCGGCCATCGCCGGAACGACGCGCCGACCTCGTGGCGATCCAGGATGACTATGTCGCCAACGCCGAACTCCCTGAGGGCGGCCCCGCATCCGAGCCCAGCCGCCCCGGCGCCGACGATCGCGACCTGGTGGAGGCGCGACTGATACGTGGTATCGTCCTGCTGCTGTAGTGTGTCATTTCCGTTCATGGGTTACTCCCTCCTGAATTCTTGCTTAAGGTTTCAAGTATTGCAGTATTGATACGACCTGTCAATACAGTTCCCATGTCCGAAACCTGAATCAACTTAGTCTGTGCCAAATATACGAGCGAATATCTCCTCCCCCTGAGAAAGAAGGCCATGGTTAGGATGGAACTGCTTGTTGAGTAACCAGATACTACATATCATTAATAGGCGACTCGCGGTCAGAGGCCAGACTGCCGGAGAGAGAGTAGCAGCGAGCTCGATGAGCGCCATCGCACGCGCAGGAAACACACGTCTGGACATGCTCCACGTGCACGCTGGACCAGGCGCAGCGGCTTCATGAAGTCAGCCTGCACCCGTGGCAGTCAA
>CAZIDM010000030.1:0-35845 GCA_964537915.1 uncultured Dehalococcoidia bacterium | reverse complement strand
ACATGACGTTGTACGAGTACGAGACCTTGTCGACCGGGAAGTTGCTCTCGAACATGCTGCGGTCGGGGCCGAACTGCTCGATGCAGTAGTCCATGAACGGCGCCATCGACTCGGCCAGCTCTTCAGACCCGATGGGCTGCTCTCGTTCGTGCCAGTCGAAGCCGGTGCGAGGCATACCGATGCCTCCGAGCTTGACCGTGACGTTCGGGCACTCCGCCACTGCCGCGATGCCGCTGCGCCAGGTAGCGAGCACCTCGTCGTCGTTATTCGCGTATGGCCCGACCCTCAGCAGGCCGCCTATGTGGTTCAGAATGATCTGGAGATCGGGCACCGCCTTTGCGAAATCGGCCAGCTCGGGTAGCTGCGGGAAGTACATCCAACCTTCGAGTGAAAGCCCCATGCTGGCCAAGACGCGCGCTCCGGCTCGGAAGTTGTCACTGGCGAGCTGTCCCTGCATCCGGTAGGCCGACGTGTTCTCGATCTCTGGGTGAGGGTCCCACGTTACCGAGTGCCTGATGCCCCTGAACCTGTTGGGGCTCGCGGCCTGCAGCGCCTCCAACACCGGCTGGACGGCATCTCCGAGATTCAGGTTCGCGTGTCCGACTATCGAGGCAGCGGCACGACTCGGACCGTACAGTCCGCTTTCGCTTGCTGCAGCGAGGCCCTGTACGAACTCGACCTCGCCAACCGGCTTCATCTCGTCCGGTCCGCTGGACCTGTACATCGCCCGCGCCTCGACGAACACGGTGGAGCGGACGTTGTGTCCGCTGTTCACGTCGTCCGCAAGCTCGTGCAGCAGATATCGCTGGTAGGGGATTCGCTCGCTGCGAAAGTCCCAGAAGTGGTGGTGCGGATCGCAGATCGGAAGATCGGGTTCGAGGGTCTCTTCTTCTGTCAGTGCAAGCCAGTCATTTCCGCCGAATGGCATGGTGGAGCCTCCATCGCCAGCTTAAAGCTGGACATAAACTTCTACTTCGTAGCGGCCCAATAGTATCACAGGGAATTTCAGGCGGTTGTCCCGATACCGTTGAGGGTGCCATGACCTCAGTGTTACCTTGTGTCAGTCGCCTGATCATGGCAGGCCGTACACTCAACATCCCGACGAGGAGACAGACGAAGATATGGAATTCCTTAGCAACGAAGAGATCGTCCAGAGAGCACGGGTGAACCTGCACCAGGGAGCGTGGGACTACCTGGTAGGAGCGTCCGAGTCCGAAACGACCATGCGCCGCAACCGGCTGGCATTCGACCAGGTCGCCTTCCGGCCCCGCGTGCTGGTCGACGTCTCCAGCGTGGACACGTCCACGACGTTCCTGGGACAGAACCTGAAGATCCCCGTGCTGCTGGCCCCAATCGGCTCGCTCCAGGTATTCAACCCGGAGGGCGGGGCTGCGTCCACCAGGGCGGCGGCGGAGTACGGCGTCATGCACGTCGTCAGCTCAGTCACCGAGCCTGGACTTGAGGACATAGCCGCAGCGGTCGACTATCCCAAGGTGTTCCAGCTCTACCTCCACGGCGACTGGGCCTGGATCGAGGAGCGCGTTGCCGCCATCAAGGACGCCGGCTACATCGGGCTGTGCATCACCGTGGACACCGCCCACTACAGCCGTCGCGAGAGACCGCTGCTCACCCGCTGGCTCACCCCAACGCGCCGCGCGCCGCGCGATCCCTCTCACGCTGCTTCGGTGACCTGGGAGACCGCTGCCAGGATCAAGGAGCTAGCTGGACTCCCGTTCATGCTCAAGGGAATCGCGACGGCCGAGGACGCGAAGATCGCCATCGAGCACGACGTCGACGTGGTCTGGGTGTCCAACCACGGAGGTCGCCAGCTTGACCACGGCCAGGGAACGCTTGAGATGCTGCCCGAGATCGTCGAGGCCGTAGACGGCAAGGCGACGATAGTGCTGGACGGCGGCATCCAGCGCGGCACGGACGTACTCAAGGCAATCGCGATGGGCGCCGACGCGGTCGCCATCGGCAAGCTCCAGGGATGGGGCATCGCCGCTGCGGGCCAGGAGGGCGTTGTGAGGGTACTCGAACTGCTCGAAGACGAGATCACCGTGGCGATGGCCCTCATGGGTGTGACCTCGATAGACCAGCTCAACCCGAACTTCGTCTGCAAGGCCGACCCCGTCGTGATGGCCCACGAGATGAGCGCCTGGACAAACATGCCCGGCGGTCGAATAGGGTAGTAGCCACTTAACACTGGCTGGTCAATGAGTCCCTTCTCCCTGGGGAGAAGGCTGGAGCCTGCCCCGGACTTGAGCCGGGGATGAGGGGAGAATCGTCGAGGCACCCTCACCTCAATCCTCTTCCTCAAGGGAGAGGAGGTAGTGTCGGGAACGAGATAACGGGAGGTCGACACATGGCATACCTCATCAACCACGTTCACATACGGTCCGCCGACCCCTCGGCGTCTGCCGACTGGTACGCCGAACACTTCGGCGCGAAGAAGGTCTCCGAGCGCGAGGTCATGCCCGGCACGGTCACGATCAGCATGGACATGGGATCTCCGGTCAGGCTGAACATCTCGTCTCAGGCCCCGGGCTCTTCAGACATGCGTGCAGAGGCTGAGCTCAACCGGCTCGGCCTCGAGCACTTCGGATTCGACGTCGAGGACATACAGTCCGACATCGACCGGCTGTCCGCGGCGGGAGTCCGGGTTGTCCTGCCCATCACCGAGGTGACGGGAGGCGCGAAGCTCGCCTACATCGAGGGTCCGGACGACGTGCTTATCGAACTGGTACAGCCACCCGGCTGAACCGATTGAAAGTGACCCTGACACGGCCTCCGTCGGGGGCCGACATAGAGACCTAGCCCAGGACTACCTGGGGCGAAACGCCTGGCGTATCGTGTCGTCCGGGAAGAGGTCCGGGACCTCGCCTGTTGAGGCGTAACTGTACAGGGCTGCCTTGTAGATGCCGTCCATCGTTGCGAACACCAGCGCGATACCCACCACCAGCACGACTCCGATTGCTATCGTCGTGGCGATTCCAACTCCACCCAATGGTGAGAGAGCCAGGAACAGCAGAAAGATGAGCCCGGCAGCGACAACGTAGGCCAGCAACGCGGCGATGCCGAGCCCGAAGTTGCCCGCTATCTGCTCTCCCCAGGTGCGGCGGATCATTGACAGCGACGTCTTGAAGGCGTCGCCAAGCGGTCTCCGCTCGATCACTATCAGCGGCACAACGAAGTACGTGAGGAGCGTCCACGCGGCTCCTATGAGGGCGATAACGATCTGGCTGACCAGTCCCAGGATGCCGCCGCGCTGTCCAGC
The DNA here is from genome assembly GCA_964537915.1 of uncultured Dehalococcoidia bacterium. Classification (GTDB taxonomy): domain Bacteria; phylum Chloroflexota; class Dehalococcoidia; order Lucifugimonadales; family UBA1123; genus VXRN01. Next base: position 32,568 of record CAZIDM010000030.1, on the reverse strand, counting down.
CTGACCAGACAGCACCTTGAGAATCAGACCGACTGTCCCGGCAATGGCAGCCCACATGAAGATGGTGATGACCCGGTACCATGCCCCTCTCAGGCCAGACCGAACGGTTGGGTCTCCACCGGCCAGCCTCTCGTAGGCGGCATATACCAGGGCGCAGTTGAAGAAGATGATCACGAAGTAGGCCAGGATGTAGAAGACCAGCGCGAGGACGAGGTCTGCAAACCCGAGTCCACCTGCGTCTATCCGTCCCAGGGCTCCGATTCCAAGCCATGTGCCCATGAACGTCAGCAGCACCAGCACAACACCAATCGATGAAAACACCGGAAACAGGACGAGTTCCTTGTCGGCGCCAAGCACGCGCAGACAGAGCTTCGCGAGCCTGAAACTCCTGCCGACTGTTGCGAACATGTCTGCCCTCCTGAGCTTGCGCGCGCGACGTTTCGACTACAGATTGCGTGTGTAATGAGTGTCGAGTTAAGCACCTGTCATGTCAAGATCGCACAGCATGGTTTTAGCGGGCGGATTAACAGTGCTGGGATGCGAATCCCACACTGAAGGGATGGCAACTTTTGTGCCTAATGGCCGTTATATGTAGCAGAGACTAGATGCGGATGCCCGTCCCACATGGGTGGGGACCGTCTGTTGGAGCGCGGGCATCCTGCCTGCACCCGTTAGCCCTAAGCTAGTCGAAGGACGTTAGCTCACTGAATCTCGGCTAAAATCGATGTATCGGCCCTTTCGACTCGCGTTCGGGAGAAGTTCAAGAAGTGAGACAACACAGCTACGGCAGAGATACGGGACTCACCTTCCGCATGTTCTTCACCATGTTCATGCTGGCCGGTCTGTGGGTGGTTTTCATGGGCCTGCTGTTTTGGGCGGGCATCTCTCCGATTCTGATTTTCGGCTTCGCGCTGATCGGCGTGCTTATCCAGTACTTCATGTCGGACAAGCTGGTGCTGATGTCCACCGGCGCGCGCGAAGTTACTGCGCAGGAGGAGCCCTGGCTGCACGCGACCATCGAGCGTCTCGCGCAGATGTACGAGATCCCCAAGCCCAAGAAGATCGCGGTAATGGACACCCACGTGCCCAACGCGTTCGCCACCGGCAGGAACCCGGACAACGCTGTCGTTGCTGTGACGCGGGGGCTCATGTCGAGACTCAACGACCGCGAGGCTGAGGCCGTACTCGGACACGAGCTGGCCCACGTAAAGAACCGCGATGTCGCCGTGATGACATGGGCGAGCCTGCTGGTAATCACCGCAGGCTACCTGATGCAGATGCTCTTCTGGATGAGCCTGTTCGGCGGGTTCGGAGGTCGCGACGACCGTCGCGGCGAGGGCGGGAACTTTATGCTGATCATGATGGCCGTCTACGTGGGCACCATCGTCGTCTACTTTCTCGCCCAGCTCCTGGTGATGGCGCTGTCGCGTTATCGCGAGTACGCCGCCGACCGGGGAGGCGCGATCGTTACGGGCGCGCCGATGCAGCTCGCGTCCGCGCTGGCCAAGATCAGCAACGACATGTACCGCATCCCCGACGAGGACCTCCGCGACGTCAGGCACGCCAACGCCTTCATGTTCGCTCCGGCCCTGTCCGGCAACGACATTGCCAGGCTGTTCTCGTCACACCCGCCCACGGAGAAGCGCATCGAACGTCTCCAGAACATGCAGCGTGAGCTCGAAAGCGGCAGGCCCTACCGCCCGTAGTCCTCTTCCATGCTGATAAACTGGAGGCGTTGGGAATTCAGTATCAGGCCCACCCGTCATTCCGGCGAAGGCCGGAATCCATGAGGTGGTGTGAGGGTCAGGCCTCATGGGTATCTTCAGCGCGATATTCGGACACACCAAGCTCAAGACGCCGGACAGGGAACAGTTCTTCTCGATTATCGGCGCCGCCTACAACCTGGAGGCCCGGACCGAACTCCGACCTACCTACAAGGCGGGCGTGGTCGTAAATCCGGTTGAGTCGTCGTACTTTGACAACCTGTACTCCGAGATGCGCACCCTGCTCGACGTGAGCAGCCGCGCGACTGGGACTCGCTTCGAGCTCCAGGACGACGAGTTCGGCACGCGCTGGATAATCCTCGACGATCCCGACTTCGAGGACCTGGTCAGCCTCATCCACACCATAACCGAGACGATAGTCGATCACGGATTCGCTGACCGACTGTTGGCCGCAGTGTTCGGCATGGAGTTCCAGGGTCGCCCGGCATACTGGCTGTACAACTACAAGGCGGGCAGGTTCTACCCGTTCGTCCCGACGGCCAGCCGCGAGCGCGACTACGCAACCGAGATGCGCATCGGCGAGATCATGCGCGAGGAGAAGATCCCCGTCCAGCGCAAGCTGGAGAACTGGTACGCCCTCTGGGACATACCGTTCTGAGAAGACTTACTAACAGGCCCCCTCTCCCTCTGGGAGAGGGTTGGGGTGAGGGTGAAAAGGTTCGACTGCACTCCACTGCGAACGAGCGAGGCCCCTGGATTCCGGCCTTCGCCGGAATGACGAGTCCAGAGTCGGAGTCACAGCCTCGACCCATCACTCCCTCGGCGGAAGCGACAACCCTTCAACAAACTCCAAATTCGGCAGCTTGTCCAACTCGGACGGCGCAAGCCTGAGCTTCGTAGACCGTCCGCCGCCACCGACGATCACGTAGTCGAGCGACTGCAGCTTCGCGTCAGCATAGATGGGGAGGTCCGAGGGAAGTCCGAACGGCGTGACCCCGCCGATCATCATGCCCGTGATCTCAATTGTCTCCTCAGCGCCCGCGAACGACGCGCGAGACACTTCCATCAGGCCCTTCACCCGCTTGTTGACGTCGAGCCTGTCAGTGGCCGCGACGATGCACGCGCAGTGTTTCTTCTGGCCCCGCTTGGACGCCACGACTATCGTGTTGCCCGAGTTCTCCAGCGGGAAGCCGTACTTCTCGCAGAACTCGGCGGTGTCGGCGAAATCGGGATCGATCTCGAACATCTCGTAATCGACTCCAAGCGACTCCAACTGAGAGACCACGCTGTTTTCAATCGACTCAGATGACTGCACTTCAGAACCCCCCTCTTGGGACGTAGTAGATTTCGGGCATTATAGCGTGTGAGCGCCCTATGGCGGACGGCAGACTGACTATTGCCGCCAGGTCAGTCTGTTATCATCGTCGTCAATCGGTCTGCCGAGCCGCACTGAGAGCTATTTCAAGCGCCACAGAGAGGGTCTACTTCTTGAAGATCGTCAAAGTGATACATGGCTATCCAATGCGTTACAACGCTGGGTCGGAGGTCTATTCCCAGGGACTGGTCCAGGCACTTGCCGATCGTCACGAGGTGCACGTATTCACCAGGCAGGAGAATGCGTTTCTGCCTGAATACGTTGTGCACCGCGAGCAAGACGCTGCCGATCCCCGGATCACATTACATGTAACTAATATGGCCAGGGGAGGGGACGGATACAGGCGCAGGGCGGTCGACGACGCATTCGGGAATCTACTTGACGAAGTGCAACCCGACATCGTCCACATTGGCCATCTCAATCATCTGTCGACGTCGCTGGTATTCAGTGCCAGGGATCGACAGATTCCGGTGGTGTTTACACTGCACGACTATTGGCTGATGTGCCCGAGGGGTCAGTTCATCCAGATGTTCCCTGAAGACCCGACAGACAACTGGTCTGTCTGTGACGGCCAGGACGACGAAAAGTGCGCGGTGCGCTGCTACGTCCGTTACTTCTCGGGAGCCGAAAGCGAATACGAAGCTGATGTGGCCTACTGGACGGACTGGATCGGACGGAGAATGTCCCACGTTCGGGATGTCTGCGATGCGGTCGACATATTCATCGCACCGGCCAGGTATCTCATGCGGCGGTTCAGGGATGAATTCGGCATCCCCCAAGAGAAGCTCACCTACCTCGACTACGGCTTTCACAGAGATCGCATGGAGGGCCGAAACAGGCCCGAAGGCGAACCCTTTACGTTCGGCTACATAGGGACGCATATAGCCGCCAAAGGTGTAGACCATTTGATTGAGTCCTTTGGCCGCGTGTCAGGCGATGCCATGCTCAGGATCTGGGGACGCGACAGGGGAGTGGAAACGGCGGGGCTAAAGTCGTTGGCCAATAGCCTGCCAGATTCAGCGGCGGAACGCATCGAGTGGATGGGCGAGTACCGGAATCCCGAAATAGTCTCCGAGGTTTTCGACCGGTGCGACGCAATCGTCGTCCCTTCCATCTGGGCAGAGAACTCGCCGCTGGTAATCCACGAGGCGCAGCAGGCTGGTGTTCCCGTGATTACCGCCAACTACGGTGGTATGGCCGAATACGTTCATTACGAGCGCAACGGTCTTGTCTTTGCCCATCGCGACCCGTTGGACTTGACTGAGCAGATGCAACGACTCGCCGACAATCCTGATATGGCTCGCCGGTTGGGTAACAGAGGTTACATACACTCGAGTGACGGTAGCGTTCCGGATATGGCCGAACACGCCCTGGCCATTGAGAGAATCTACAGATCACTGATCAGGCGAAAGGCTGGAACTTGACCGGTACGTCCGCTGAACAGATCGAACGACTTTCAGGCTTTGGTGACCGAAGTGTTGAGGACTACTCGGGCCCTTGGCGGATCACGTTTGATACGAACCCCGATGACTGCAACCTGCACTGCATCATGTGCGAGGACCACTCGCCTTATAGCACGACTCAGAGCGACCGCAGGCGGGAGGGGCGACCCAGGCGGCGGATGGACATCGAACTGGTCAGGCGTGTCCTGGCTGAGTCCGAGGGAACAGGACTTAGGGAAATCATCCCCTCGACCATGGGGGAGCCGCTGCTGTACCGACACTTCGACGAGATCATCGACATGTGCGCTCAGTACGGCGTCAAGCTCAACCTCACTACCAACGGCACGTTTCCGCAGAGAGGCGCGAAGTCCTGGGCCGAGCGCATAGTGCCCGTGACGTCGGACGTGAAGGTGTCCTGGAACGGTTCGACACGGAAGACACACGAGAGCGTGATGCTGGGCTCGGACTGGGATACTGTCCTGGAAAACGTAAAAGAGTTCATCAGGGTTAGGGACGCTCACGCCGAGAGCGGTGGCAACCGGTGCCGTGTGACGTTCCAGCTGACGTTCTTGGAGATCAACGTACGAGAGCTTCCCGACATAGTGAAGTTGGCGTCTGAGCTGGGGGTGGACCGCGTGAAGGGACATCATCTGTGGGTGCACTTCAGCCAGATGCGGGGCCAGTCGATGCGCAGAAGTCCAGAGGCTATCGCAAGCTGGAACGCAGTAGTCGACAGGGCGCATGAGATGTCAGAGTTGCACCGGCTCCCATCTGGAGAGAAGGTTCTTCTTGAGAACATCTTCAGGCTCGACGAAGACGGCGATGAGAACATCGCTTCTGGGGGAGAGTGCCCTTTCCTCGGACAGGAGGCATGGGTGGCTTCGGACGGTAGATTCAATCCATGTTGCGCCCCGGATGCGCTGCGACGCACCCTTGGCGAATTCGGCAGTCTCAACGCCATGAGTTTGCGTGAGATCTGGGATAGCAGCGCATACAACGATCTTCGGGCCAACTACATGCAGAACCCTCTCTGCCGTGGTTGCAACATGCGGAGGCCGGTTACCTCTTGAACGCCACTTGGAGGGACTACACGCTGTCCCCGGATGGCACGCATCATCTCCTGCACGGGCGACCTATGTACGCCCAAAGATTCATTGAAGTCCAGAAGTTCCACGAGCCAGGTCTCGCTCCCGTAAGAGATGCCTCCGGCGCGTACCACATAACACCTGATGGACTGCCCGCGTATGACACCCGCCACATGCAGACCTTTGGGTTCTATGAGGGTAGGGCGGCCGTACACTCAGACCTCGGATGGCTTCACCTCCTAGCTGACGGGAGTCCACTATACCTGGAACGGTATGCCTGGTGCGGCAACTTCCAGGAAGGCCGCTGCGCCGTGCGCCTCCCTGACGGTAGGTACTTCCACATCGCTGACGACGGCTCTCCGGCCTACACAGAGCGGTACAGCTACGCCGGAGACTTCAGGGACGGCATTGCCGTCGTCCAGGGAGCCGACGGAACCCATACCCACATAGATGCCTCTGGCGAATTTGTGCATGGCCGATGGTTCCTCGATCTCGATGTGTTCCATAAGGGACACGCCCGTGCCCGCGACACCCTCGGCTGGCACCATGTGGATATGAACGGGGAACCACTATACGAGAGACGGTTCAGGAACGTGGAGCCCTTCTATAACGGTCAGGCCAGGGTGGAGGGATTCAACGGCTCGCTGTCGGTGATCTACCACTCAGGCAAGACTGTCATTGACCTAAGGAAGCCTTCAGGCTCTCCGTTGGAGGATCTGTCCGGCCAAATGGTCGGTCTGTGGAGGACCCAGACCATCCGGGCCGTGGTCGAACTCGGCGTGTTCGAGGCGCTCCCCGCTACATTGGAGCAGATCGAGAGTGGTTTCGGGCTTGCGAAGACGTCTGGTAGCAAATTGCTGGGCGCGCTCATGGAAATGGGTCTCGTCCGTCTGGGCTTGGACGGTGTCTATACCTCCACCGACAGGGGTCTATTCTTGTCGAGGAAACACCCACTCTCGCTGGCCGACGCTGCTATCCACTGGGGCAGGGAGTCGTATACAGCTTGGTCGGATGTCGTTCACACACTGCGGACAGGACAGCCCGGGTTTGAAGCCGCCTACGGCAAGACCTTCTTTGATTGGGTAGGGGAGCGCCCCGAAGATCTGCGGTCCTACCACACAGCTATGGCAACGTATGCCAGGCACGACTACAGTGCATTGGCCGCTGAGGTCGATTTCACAGATCATCGGAGCGTCCTGGATGCGGGCGGAGGAACCGGGGAACTAACTTTCTCTCTACTGCGTTCATGCCCCGATCTCTCTGGGATCGTGGTCGACAGACCGGAAGTGGCTACTGCTGCCATTGTGCCGAAAGACCTGGCTGCACGCTGCCAATTCGTCGGAGCGGACCTGTTTTCGAAGTGGCCGGTTTCAGGAGATGCAGTGGTTCTCGCCCGAGTGCTGCACGACTGGCCTGATTCAGACGCACTGAGAATCTTGAAACGCGCCCGTGAGTCCATGCGAGTAGGCGACATCTTATACGTGCTGGAGATGTTGAAAGACGACTCTACAGGTTCTGGCGGCCTGCTAGATCTGCACATGCTCGTGATGACCGGCGGAGCCGAACGCACAGAGGCCCAGTTCAGAGATCTCCTGAATTCAGCGGGCTTCAGCATGATCGATGTGATTGCGACAGGTTCCGTGAGTTCTGTGATCCGTTCAATGGCTGTATGACAGGTCAGAGCCATATTGCTGAGACTCTGGACGCATTGGCAGCGATTCCTAACCGGACTGACGCGGCGGTCGTACTCAGACATGCGGAGAGAGAGGTTATTCCAGCGGGCACTTTTGGCGCTGATGTTCCATTGACCACAAACGGTGTTGTCTCAGCGTTTGAGTTCGGAAAAGCCCTGGGTTTAGGTAGACAAGTGAATGTAACATCGAGTCCGGTACAGAGGTGTGTTAAGACCGCTGAGGCTATTCTCCAAGGATGCGGTAACGACTCGCCGGTCCAGCTTGATAGCACGTTGGGAGATCCGGGCCCGTTTGTCGTGGACCCCGAAGCTGCGGGCCCTATGTTCTTGAATACTGATGCACTCGACATCGTGCGCCGACAGTTGTCAGATTCCGTGCCGCTAGATGGTATGCGTCCTACGGCAGATGGTGTCAGGATGCTGCTTAGGCTCGTTGTGAAAGGGTTGGATAGCAGCGGACGACTAAATGTCTTCGTGACACACGATGCAATACTGGCTGTTTTTGTGGCCACCCTGTTCGGGAAATCGATCGAACACGTTGGATGGCCGGACTATCTCGACGCGTTACTTATCTGGGGCTCGTACCCTGGTCTGAATGTGGTGTGGAGAGGTGTCAACAAGATTTCTGACCCACTCTGCGGTTATTGAGATTGCCTCCGCCAGCGTAATCTTTGGGGAGAATCCAAGAACGTTCCGGGCGTTCTCAGTGCTGAACGTCTCGCGTTGTCCCTCTTCACCTGGTCGGTAACCAATGTGTTTGATCGGGACATCCGACTTGACCGCGTCCCGGCAGATTCGTGCGAGGTTGTCGACGCTGAGTTCTTGGCCACTTCCTATAAGGAACTTGTGCCCTACTACATCTGCGACAGGGGCCTGGATGGCCAGCATCCACGCATCCACCGCGTCATCGATGTAGGACACATCTCGTGTCTGCTGCCCACCCTCTACGATTATGGGATTACCGTGAAGAGCGTTCCATAACCACTTAAAGATGAAGACCTCTCGTCGCATGTCGGGGCCAATGACCACCCCCGTGGTCATGACGATTGACGGAACCTTGTAAGCTCGATGCCACGACCACATGGCAAGTTCGGCTGCGGCCTTGGAAAATCCGTACGGGTTGTGGGGAGTCAAGGGATGTGCTTCGTCTATTGGGGCATATAGGGAACGTCCGATTTCGTTGCCGGATCCGGCGAAGATGACCTTCGACACACTTCCAGCGTGTCGAACTGCCTCCAACAGAGCTACGGTGCCATCAACGTTCTGCATGACGGTGTAACGAGGGGACTCGAAGGCGAAAGGCGTATCGGGCTGCGCTGCCATATGCACCACTGTTGAGTGACCCTCCACATCCCGGGGCTGAATGTCCTGAACACTCTTCCACAGGTAGTGAAAGCGTGGGTTGCACATGTGCTCTTGAAGCAGAACTGCGTGGCTGGACGCTGCTATATCCAGGCCGGTTACGCTGTAACCACGATTGAGCAGTGCCCTCGTTAGGTTGGACCCGCCAAATCCGGCGGCCCCGGTGATAAGGACGTTTGACACTGCTAAATCGGGGGCCTGCGGGTGTGCCACTCGGTGGCCTCCTCGTAGGTGTGGGCTACTCTCAGCAGGGTGGCCTCGTCGAACGGCTTGCCCGCGATCTGCATGGCGAGAGGCAGGTCTACTTCGTCCTCGGTCGTGAATCCACACAGGATTGACAGCGCCGGACCGCTGACCATGCTGAACAGACCCCTGAAACTGGCGTCCGACAGCCACGATGACGCTTCGCGCTCGCTGTTCATGCCTGCGGTTAGGTCCATTACCTGCGGCGGAGCCGGTGACGTCGGCATCAGCAGCACGTCGACGGACTCAAGCATCTCAAGCGTCTGCGCGCGGATCATCGAGCGCATCTTCTGCGCCTTGTTGTACACCGTTGCCGGAATGAGCTCCCCGGTCATGAGCTGGACCCTGATGTTGGGATGGAAGTCGGCGGCTCGCTCGCGTATCCACTCAGGGTGCAGACCTCCCCGCTCGACCGCGCTGATGGTGCGGCTCGCAAGTCCTGACAGCGGGGCCAGCGGCAGCGAGACCTGCTGGACCTCCGCACCCAGCTCGATGAGCACTTCGGTAGCGGCAGAGATCGCATCCAGCGTTTCAGGAGTGGCAGGGGAGACTTCCGGATCGGTGAATTCTCTGACCAGTCCGATCTTCAGACCCGAAATGCCACCTCCAAGCATCCTGGGATAGTCCGGCACGGGCGTGTCCCATGTGTACGGGTCGCGCGGATCGTAGCCTGCGATGGCCCCGATCGTGGCTGCGCAGTCCTCAGCGGTCCTGGAGACCGGGCCGATGGTGTCGAGCGACCATGACGCGCCGTCCACGCCGTACCTGCTGACCCTGCCCCACGACGGTCGCAGACCCACGAGGCCGCAGTTCGCTGCCGGACCGCGCACCGAGCCGCCGGTGTCCTCTCCGAGCGACGTGGCGCACATGAATGCGGCCGTCGCAGCTCCCGACCCCGTGCTGGACGTCCCCGGATTTCGCGGAGGGTCCCACGGGTTGCCCGTTACTCCAAAGGCAGACGTTATCGGGTCGCCGAACGCCAGCTCGGTCATGTTCAGCTTGCCGATTATCACCGCACCGGCGCTCTTCAGGTTTCGAACGACAGTCGCGTCCTCGTCAGGAACGAAGTCCGCCCGCAGCTTCGAAGCGCTCGTGGTCAGTATGCCCTCGGTGTGGATCTGGTCTTTCACACCGACAGGGACGCCATGCAGCGGTCCCCGGTGGTTTCCAGCCGCGATCTCTGCTTCAGCCTGCCGCGCCGAGGCGATTGCTTCATCCCCTAGCACGGTGATGAACGCGTTGAGCGTAGGCTCGACCTCTTCGATGCGTTCCAGGTAGGCCTCTGCGGCCTCCACCGGCGAGACCTCACGTGCCTGTATTCTCCGTCCAAGCTCCGTCGCTGATAGGTAGATGATGTCTTTCTTGTTCATCTCTCAACTCCTGAAGGTAGTTGAATTAGCCCTGCCCTGGGGCAGTAGTGGGCGGATCTCACTCCTCACTACTCTCCACTCACTCCTGGGCTGCTTCCTCCTGCGGCGGAATGATCGGAATAGGCTCCTGCGAGTTCAGGCCGGGTATGTCGACCTCGTCCATCGCATCCAGGATTGCGTTGAGGCTGTATCGGACCTGGGTCAGGTCCGGCTCGTGTATCTCGAGGTCGACCGCCCTGGCGATGGCCAGCACCTCGTCATTGGTCAGGCTGCTCATTCGTCACCTCCTGTTGATGTAGAGGCAGAATTGCGACCTGCCCATACAGCCCCAAGCATACAACACGCGGCTCTCGTAGCGCGGGCATCTCGCCCGCATTCCGCCGCCCGGAAGCTAACCTGCCTCCACCCACCTGTCGTACATGTCCTGCAGCTCTGCGCTCAGCCTTTCGAGCTGGCGCTGGGAGCGGCGTCCCTGGCGCATCTGTCGATTTGCGAACGCCTGGGCCATCTCGTTTTCGAGTTCCAGCTTCCTCGCCTCGGACTCCTGGATTCGTCGTTCGAGGTCGGCCCTCGCCTGCCGGTCGTGCGCCCTCTGGACCCTGTCCGGCTCCGACCTCCGCCTGCGCCTGGACACCCGTCCCACGACACGCGTATCGGTTGGCCTCCGGGACTGCCAGAACTCGCTGAATCCGCCCGGATGGGAGACCATCTTGCGGTCCCTGATCTCGATCACCCGCTCGGCCAGCTTGTCGAGGAAGTAGCGGTCGTGCGACACGACAAGCAGAGTGCCCTGGAAGTCCTCCAGCGCCTCTTCGACGGCTTCCTGTGACTGGATGTCCATGTGGTTGGTCGGCTCGTCGAGTATCAACAGGTTGGGCTTCGTCGCCATCAGTCGTGCGATCTGGAGCCGGTTGCGCTCGCCGCCCGACAGGTCGCCCACGAGCTTGTCCACGTCCTCTCTGTCAAAGAGGAGCGCGCTAAGAAATGCGTACGCGGCCTGGTTGGACATTGGAGCCACCTCGCGCAGCTGCTGAACGATGGTCTGGCTGTCGTCGAGGGTCTCCTGCTGCTGCGCCGAGTAGCCGACCTTCATGCTCGGTCCAACTCGAATGTACTCCGCGTCCCATGCGCCGTTCTCGACTATGTCCCGCAGCAGCGTGCTCTTGCCGGTCCCGTTGGCTCCTACCAGCGCGACAGTCTCTCCACCGTTGACCTCCATGTCAGCGTCTTCGAAGAGCAGTTCGTCGCCGTACCCTCGTGTGTAGCCGCGCACCTGCACCGCGATGTTCGCTCGCGTGGGGGCGGTGTCGAAGCGGGTGCGAATGGCCGAGGTGTCGAACTCCGGCTTCTCCACGGCCTGCCGTTTCTCGCGCTCGAGCTGCGAGCGTCGCGCCCGGAGTCGTCTGCCCCATGCCGGGTCGCTGTTCACCCTCGCGATCTGCTCGAAGCGTTTGACCAGCGCCTCCAGCTTGTCTAGCCGCTTCTGGTTGGCGATGTAGTCCGACTGCTGGGACAGCAGCCCTCGCAGCCTCTGTGCGCGGTACGCCGAGTAATTCCCCTCGTACCGGGTGACTCTGCCGTTCTCCAGTTCGAGGATTCCGCCTGCCACCCTGTCGAGAAGGTACCGGTTGTGCGACACCACCAGCACCGCGCCCCTGAACCTGAGCAGGAAGTCTTCGAGCCACGCCATGCCGAGAAAGTCGAGATGGTTGCCGGGCTCGTCGAGCAGCAGTAGGTCGGGCTTCGTAAGCAGAGCGCGTGTCAGCGAGAGCACGTTCTGCTCTCCGCCCGAGAGGGAGCCGATCTGCTGATCGTCCTTGCCCTCCAGGCCCATGCTTGCCAGCGTCGAACCTGCCTCGTCGACGAACTGCTCGCCGTCCATCCGGTCGTATGCGTCTAGTGCCTCCTGGTACGTGTTGAGGGCGCGCGCAGTGCCGGCTTGATTCGCCGACTCCAGCATCTGTTCCGCCCTGCGCAGTTCGTCCGAGACACGGTTGTAGTCTGCCAGCAGGTAGTCCCGCACCGTGACGTCGTCCTGAGCATCGATGTACTGCGGCACGTATCCGACTGTTGTCGATTGTGGAACGACGACTGAGCCCGAAGTCGGTTCCACGCCTCCGGTCAGGATGTTCAGCAGGGTGGTCTTGCCTGAGCCGTTTCTTCCGATAAGCCCCAGCTTTTCCGAGTCGTCGATCTGAAACGAGACCCCGTCGAGCACGATCTGTGACCCGAAGTGGGCGGATACGTTATGAAAACTGGCAACCAGCATGGAAACAGGTTCTCCCGGCGGGTAGGGGGACGCTACACAGGAAGGATAGCGTGAGGACGCGTCTGGTGCGAAGCAGGGACCGAGAGTCTGAGAGCTAGGTAGCCGTAAGGACTCCGGGAGAGTCTGGCAGGGACTGGTCGGCTAATGGCTTAAGCTCAGGGAGTAGTATGAAAAAGCCCCCGCGTGCGAAGGCTAGAAAGGCTGTCCCGACGTGGTCTTGTTGTCGAGATACTTCTGCCAGGCGTCGGCGACAGACTGCTCCTCGTCCTCTTCGAGAAGTGGAAGCTCCTCCAGCGACAACTCATCCTCCACGTCGTCGAGATCGGGGATTACTGTCTCGACGAATGGGTCGCCACCCATGTCTCGCAGGTACTGCAGGAACCTCAGAGCCGTGGATAACTCCTCTTCAGGCAGTTCCTCTACGAGTTCGTGTAGTGAGTTCTTGATGACCATTGCCGCCCTGTCCTGGACCTATGATTCGGCGCCCACCAACCCATTGTACCATTGATGTTAATAATCAGTTATCAGTTTTCGGGCCTCCGGTCAAGTATATTCTCGGGAACCGATATGGGCTAATCTGGAGTTCAAGTCCCCTTACTCGGAGGTCATGAGACCTTGGAGCTCAATGCAAACAGGGACCGCCCGCAGATGCCGACTCACGAAAAACTCACAATCACGGACGGCGACGCCTTCTATGATCTGCTCGACAACCACGCCGAGTTCAGGGAGTGCAACTTCGACGGCGCCGACTTTCGGAACCTCGAGACCGAATCGCTCACGATGGAAGATTGCACTCTCAACGGCGCAGACCTCACCAACCTCGTATGTCCGTCACTGCGGATGACCAACTGCGTCGCTGAGAACGCCACACTCGAGCGCATTGAGGCTCACGACGCCGAGATAACGGGATGCAACCTGACGTCGGCCAAGCTCAGGCGCGCGCAGCTGAATCTGTCCAGGGTCGTAGACTCTGATCTCTCTGGCGCCGACATGTTCGAGACCAATCTCTTCGGAGTCGACCTGACAGGCTCGCGGCTCAGGGGCGTAGACCTTGCAAGCGCAAGGCTGGACGGCGTGAAGATCGAGCGCACGGACTTCAGCCTGGCGTCCCTGCGGGGTCATAGCTTCAAGGGCCAGACGCTGGAGTCGATCAACTTCACCGAGGCCGACCTCGGTGGCTGCGACTTCACAGACGCTGTCTTCGTTGACTGCCACCTCACAGGCGTATTCGTGGATGAGCAGTCTAAGTTCGTCGGCGCAGACCTGAGAGGGGCGGTGATTTCCGGCTCCCACCTCGTCCGGGCCAGCCTGATGGGCGCGATCATGCTGCCGTCTCAGGTCAATACCCTGGTCTTCGACGGATTCGGAATAGTCGTCTTCGACGAGTCCTAGTCCCGAATCCGCCATTCCGACGCAGGGATACCTCCTTATACCCCCTCTCCCTAGAGGGAGAGGGTTGGGGTGAGGGTGGAACGATCATTCCTGCAAGCTACCCGATACCGCCCAGCGTACGGACGGCAGCTGCAATTCGCAGTTAACACTTCTGCAACACTAACGCAACAGAAATGTTACATCCGAGAAAAGAGATGGAAACAATTCCTGCCTACGATCTCTAGTTGAAGGTTATAGGCCCCCGTCTTCATGAGGAGGTAAATGGATTGTTCAACACAGGAGTTTTAGGTCTAACGCCGTTTAAGCTCCGGCTTGTAATGCTGGCGTTGCTGGGGATGGGGATATTCCTCGGCACGATAGGCACCGCCTATGCGCAGGACATGGGCATTGATGACGTGGATTCCAAGGTAGAGAGTCTCATCACCGTCATCGCCGCCGCGCTGGTCTTCTTTATGCAGGCCGGATTCGCGTTCCTTGGAGCAGGACTGATTCGCTCCAAGAACACAATCAACTACATGACGAAGTCGTTCCTGGACTTCTGCATCGCGTCACTCGGCTTCTGGGCGTTCGGTTTCGCCCTGATGATGGGTGGCGGCGCCGCATCCGGGTTCATCGGCCTGGAGGGATTCTTCCTGGTCGACTTCGATGACTCCCAGCTCGTTAGCTGGTTCTTCCAGATGGTATTCGCCGGAACGGCCGCAACGATCATCGCGGGAGCGATGGCGGAGCGCACCAGGGTCAACGCCTACTTCGCGTACAGCTTCCTGGTTGGCGCGGTGGTCTACCCGATCTACGGCCACTGGGCGTGGAGCGACGACGGATGGCTCACCGTGATGGGCATGGCCGACTACGCCGGTTCGGCGGTCGTCCACATGATCGGCGGTTTCCTCGCGCTTGCCGGAGCGATCGTGGTTGGACCCAGGAAGGGATTCCGTGAAGGCGCCGACCTTAAGGGACACAATCTCCCATACGTGGTAATCGGCACGTTTATACTGTTCTTCGGGTGGTTCGGATTCAACGTAAACTCAGGTTCCCTGGGCCTCAACGCAGTCAACACGCTGCTGGCAGGCGCAGCAGGCGCCACTGCGGCTATCTACATCACGATGGTGCGCACGGGCAAGGCCGACATTGAGATGGCCTGCAACGGCGCACTGGCTGGACTCGTCGGAATCACGGCCGGCTGTGCATACGTGGACACGTGGGCGGCTGTGGTAATCGGCCTCGTCGCCGGTGGCATCATGATCGCAGGCGTAGCGTTCATCAAGAACGTCGTCAAGGCTGACGACCCGGTCGGCGCAGTCGCAGTACACGGAATCTGCGGCGCCTGGGGCGTCCTTGCAGTGGGCATATTCGCTGCCGGTCACAACGGCGTCGAGGGACTGGTCGCCGGCAACGCCGGACAGCTCGGCCCGCAGATCGTCGGAATTATCGTAGCCCTCGCCTGGGGCCTTGGAGTAGGATTCATCATGTTCAAGGTCCTCGACCTCACCATGGGTCTCAGGGCATCCGACGAAGAGGAAGAGAGTGGCCTGGACATGCCCGAGCACGGCGCGGAGGCGTACCCGGAACTGGCGAGCTAGACCAGCCAGTCTCCTCCCTCTCCCTCCGGCGGGTAGCAGGGGTAGGTATCTTGTAAATCGTCGTTCCGGCGAAGGCCGGAACCCAGAGTCCGAGGACTAACGACTGCTTGATTTACCTACCCCCTCTCCCTCCAGGGGAGAAGGAGCTTGGGAAGCATGGTCTAAAGACGATTTTATTTCCCTTAGTTAGAGGGTCCCGTCCGTTCCAAGGGGGCTTGAGCGGACGGGGCCTCTTCTTTTTCGGCATTGAATTACCTCTCTCCCTCCAACTAGCCCCCTCTCCTGGGGGAGAGGGCTGGGGTGAGGGAGAAAACCTCGAATACCTACCTTCCCGCCGGGCCAAGACAGTCTCCCACAACTTTGTGACATGTAACACAAAGTTAACATCTGCGTAACATCGCAGAAACATGGCGCTGGAATAATGTGAGCGTCAAACAAATGAGGGGCCGGGAAACCCCCGGCATCCCACAGACCAGCAACCAGGAGTTAAGACAAGAAAATGGGTCTCGAAGCAATACTCGGCGGCGTAGCTTTCGTAGGACTGTTTGGACTCTGGGTCATACTTCCCAGCAAGCTGCGCAAGAACAGAGAGTAACCTCAAACCCTGTCCCGTACCAGGATACGGGGTCGGATCGCCGGTAGGGTGGGCGAAACCAACCGCTAGGCGGTATCGTCACACCAAACCCCCTTTGCTAGAATGGTGCCTGACCGGATACCGGTCGGGCACTTTCAATATATGAGGATTCTTCACAAGAGTCGGCTCAAGCCCCTGACAGGCTGGCTGAGATGAGGACAGGCAGAAGAAGTTAAGGAGAGGAAAGATGACACCGGAAGAAGTCATAAGATTCATCCATGACGAGGGAGTTGAGATCATAGATCTCAAGTTCACCGACGTTCCCGGCACGCTGCAGCACGTTGGCGTACCGCCCAGCGAGGTCACAGAAGAACTCTTCGCGGAGGGCACCGGATTCGACGGCTCCAGTATTCGCGGTTTCCAGACCATCGACGAGAGCGACATGCTCCTGGTACCGGACGCCAGCACAGCGAACCTTGACCCGGTCTACGGCATCAAGACGCTGAGCCTGCTGTGCAACATCCGCGACCCTCTCACGGGCAGCGACTACACCCGCGACCCCAGGAACATCGCTCAGAAGGCCGAGGCCCATCTGGGGACCACTGGCATCGGAGACACCAGCTACTGGGGTCCCGAGGCCGAGTTCTTCATCTTCGACTCCGCCACCTTCGGCCAGGACGCCAACTCTTCCCACCACAGGGTGGACTCGGATGAGGGCATCTGGAACGCAGGCAATGAGTACATGCTCGACGGCGTCACCCGCAGCAAGGGCTACAGGCCGCGCCACAAGGGCGGCTACTTCCCGGTGCCTCCCGTGGACTCTCAGAGCGACATCCGCTCCGAGATGATCATCGAGATGCAGAAGTGGGGCATGAAGATCGAGAAGCAGCACCACGAGGTCGCCACCGCCGGACAGGGCGAGATCGACATCGTGTACGACACGCTCGTACAGACTGCCGACAACATCATGATCTACAAGTACCTGGTCAAGAACATCGCCGCCAAGCACGGCAAGACCGCGACGTTCATGCCCAAGCCGCTGTTCGACGACAATGGCACCGGAATGCACACCCACCAGAGCATCTGGAAAGACGGCACCAACATCTTCTACGGTGACGGCTACGCCAACATGAGCGACACGATGAAGTTCTACATCGGCGGCATCCTCCAGCACGCTCCGGCGCTGCTGGCCTTCGCGGCCCCGACGACCAACTCGTATCGCAGGCTCGTGCCTGGCTTCGAGGCTCCGGTAAACCTGGCCTACTCTTCGCGCAACCGCAGCGCGTGCTGCCGCATCCCGGCGTACTTTGATACGCCGCCCGCAAAGCGCGTCGAGTTCCGCTGCCCGGACCCCACGGCCAACCCGTATCTCGCCTTCAGCGCGATGCTTCTCGCCGGACTGGACGGCATCAACAACCAGATCGATCCGGGCGACCCGATGGACGTGGACCTCTACGACCTGTCCCCCGAAGAGGCCGCCAACGTGCAGCAGGTCCCAGGTAGCCTCGAAGAGTCGCTGAACGCGCTCGAGGAAGACTACGAGTTCCTCCTCACGGGCGACGTCTTCACGTCCGACCTGATCGAGACCTGGCTGGACTACAAGCGCACAGAGGAAGTCGACGCAGTCCGCCTGCGCCCGCACCCGTACGAGTTCTTCCTCTACTACGACGCCTAGTAGTCCAATCGCTCAAAACCGAGCAAAAACCAAGGGGCGACTCAACCGGGTCGCCCTTTTGTTCACAGCGGTTCTCATGGATTGGTTGGCGATTCACTTTCGCCATGCTGGCGAAGGAACGTCACCCCATACCCCGATACGAGGCCGGTATCCAGGCGTGGGAGGGCGGCCCTGGAGGGAAGACTGCCTACTGAATTGGGACATTCCCAAGCGCCCCAGCCAAGATTGACACAACTTTCACAAAGTGCTACATTTTGCTATGATTTCCTTCGGTGCGTACGTGCGCCCAACGGCTAATTTGCCCCCCCACAGACGAGGGCCTAATCTGCGACTTTCCGAAGGGTGCTCCCCGCCCCTACTCCTGAAAATCAGGTCTTTCCTGTGGTAGACCGCGACCTCGCAATTGAATACGCACTCAAAGAGGCCAGAGATAACGATGTGAAGTTCATCCGCCTCTGGTTTACCGACATTTTGGGAAACCTGAAAGGGTTTGCCATTACCGTCGAAGAGCTCGAGTCCGCACTGACCAGGGGGATGGGATTCGATGGCTCTGCTGTCGAGGGTTTCGCCCGGCACGAGGAGAAAGACCTCTACGCGCTTCCCGATCCCAACACGTTTGCCATTCTCCCCTGGCGTCCTCGTGAAAACGCTGTCGCCCGTGTGTTCTGCGACATCGTCACGCCGGACGAGACACCTTTCGAGGGCGATCCCAGGTTCGTGTTGAGACGTAACATCGAGCGGGCCGCCCGAGCGGGATATACGTACTACGTTGGCCCTGAGATCGAGTACTTCTACTTCAGCAACGACACTGATCCTACGCCCATGGACCGGGGCGGCTACTTCGACCAGGGATCGACCGATCTCGGCACTGACATGCGCCGCGAGACGGTGCTAATGCTTGAAGAGCTCGGCATACCCGTAGAGGCCAGCCACCATGAGGTTGCTCCAAGCCAGCATGAGATAGACCTCCGTCACACGGACGCGCTTACGATGGCCGACACGGTCATGACGTACAAGCTGGTCGTAAAGGAGATCGCACAGCGCCACGACTGCTACGCGACCTTCATGCCCAAGCCGATCGCCACCGTCAACGGAAGCGGAATGCACATCCACCAGTCTCTCTTCGAGGGTGGACGCAACGCCTTCTACGACGCGGAGGATACAGAACGTCTCTCCTCCATTGGCAGACACTTCATCGCCGGGCTGCTGAGGCACGCCCGCGAGATTACCGCCGTCACCAACCAGTGGGTCAACTCGTACAAGCGACTTGTCCCCAACTTCGAGGCTCCCGTCCACGTCACTTGGGCCACGGTCAACAGGGCGGACTTGATTCGCGTTCCCAGCTTCAAGCAGGGTCGCGAGGAGTCCCGCCGCGTGGAGCTCCGCTCGCCCGACCCGGCCTGTAATCCCTACCTGGCATTCAGCGTCATGCTCGCTGCCGGCCTGGAGGGAATCGAAAAGCAGTATGAGCTGACGGACCCTACGGCCTCCAACGTGTTCGAAATGAGCGATGAAGAGCGACAGGCCCACGGAATCGAGTCGCTCCCGTCAAACCTGCTGGAAGCGTTGAGGATCACCGAAGAGAGCGAGCTTGTTCGCAATGCCCTCGGCGACTCGGTCTTCAGGAGCTTCGTCGAAAACAAGAGGATCGACTGGGAGCGATACAGATCGCAGGTAACAGACTACGAAATAGCGCGATACCTGCCGGCCTTGTAGCCGTTTACAACTACCCCCTCTCCCTTGAAGGGTGAGGGTGACTCCTCCCACCTTCTTACCGATTCTAGGAAAATGGCACCATGAGCAGCTACGAAAAGGACTATACGCCCCAACTTTCGACTAACGGACTGTACAGTCCGGCGTTCGAGCACGAAGCCTGCGGAGTCGGGCTCGTTGCCAACATAAAGGGCGAGAAGTCCCATCGTGTCATCGAGCAGGGCCTCGAGGTCCTGATAAACCTCGGTCACAGGGGCGCCTCTGGCGCGGACTCCGAGACCGGCGACGGCGCGGGTATCATGGTCCAGATGCCTCACGATTTCATCGTGTCGGCATTCGGAAGAGCTGGCATCGACGTGCCTGGACTGGGCGACTACGGTGTCGGCATGACCTTCCTCCCTCGCGATGCCGATGAGCGTGCCCGCTGCGAGTCGGTTATCGAGCGCGTCGTCGCAGAAGAGGGGCAACGCTTCCTGGGCTGGCGTGACGTTTCCGTTTCGCCAGAGAACATAGGCACGCTGTCAGCGCGAGTCATGCCTGCAATTCGCCAGTTCCTGGTGGGACGTGGCGATGCGACAGAGGCAGGACGCGACTTCGACCTGCGCCTGCTGGTCATCCGCAAGCAGGTGGAGAAGGCGATTCTCGGCGACGACCTGTCCGCGAAGAGCGACTTCTACATTTGCAGCCTGTCGTCCAGGACCATCGTGTACAAGGGCCTGATAATGGCCCACCAGCTCAGTGACTTCTACCACGATCTCAATGACGAAGAGATGATAACGGCGTTCGCGCTGGTGCACTCACGGTTCTCCACCAACACTCTCGGCGCGTGGAGACTTGCCCATCCGTACAGGTTCATCATCCACAACGGCGAAATCAACACCCTCCAGGGCAACATCAACTGGATGAATGCCCGCGAGAAGAACTTCGAGTCCGACATTCTCGGCGATGACGTCGGCAAGATCACGCCGGTCGTCACCCCACTGCAGAGCGACACCGCCACTCTCGACAACGCGCTTGACACCCTGATGGCGTCCGGACGCTCCCTGGACCACTCGATGATGATGCTGATCCCGGAGGCGTGGGGCGATCACATTCCAATGGACCAGTCCAAGAAGGACTTCTACGAGTACCACTCGTCCATGATGGAACCCTGGGACGGCCCCGCACTGATAATTGCCTCCGACGGTGAGAAGATCTGCGCGGTGCTCGACCGCAACGGCCTACGTCCGTGTCGCTACCTGGTCACCACCGACGACATTCTCGTGATGGCTTCCGAGACCGGAGTGCTCGACGTGCCCGTCGAGAAGGTCCTCTACAAGGAACGCATCTATCCCGGCCGCATGTTCATGCTCGACACCTCACGTGGTGAGATTGTGCAGGACTCGGAACTCAAGGCTGCACTCTCGTCAAGGCGTCCCTACGGACAGTGGCTCGAAGACAACTCGGTCCAGCTCGAAGACCTGCCGGAGCCAGCCAGTTTTCACGGCACGGACTTCGAGACCCTGGAAAGCAGACAGGCCGCTTTCGGCTACACGCTTGAAGACCTCAGAATAATCCTGGAGCCTATGGCTCTCACTGGCGCCGACCCTGTCGGCTCGATGGGCACGGACGTCCCCCTGGCGGTCATGTCGGAGCAGTCGCCTGTGCTGTTCCACTACTTCAGGCAGCGCTTCGCGCAGGTCTCGAACCCGCCTCTGGACTCGATACGAGAGGAGTTGATCACTTCGACCCGCGCCATGATAGGGCGCGAGCGTAACTTGTTCGACGAGTCCCCTGAACACTGCCGGCAGCTAACCATCAAAGAGCCGTTTATCACGAACTCCGATCTCGAAAAGATAAGAGAGATCGACGTCAACGGGATCAGGTCCAAGACCCTCTCGATGCTGTTCGACCCCGAAGAGCGGGGCGGACTGAAGAACGCGATGGACAGGCTGTGCCGTGAGGCGTCTCAGGCCATCGACGAAGGCTACTCCATTCTTATTCTGTCGGACCGAGGTGTCGACTCCGAACATGCACCAATCCCGAGCCTGCTGGCCACTGCCGGCGTCCACCACCACCTCATAAGGGAAGGCTCACGCACACGCTGCGGCCTGGTCGTGGAGTCTGGGGAGCCGCGCGACATCGCGCACCTAGCCCTGCTTGTGGGCTACGGCGCTGGGGCGGTCAACCCGTACATGGTCTTTGAGTCGATGGATAGTATGATCCGTGAGGAATACTTCCTGACCGACATCGACTACAAGACCGCTGAGTACAACTTCATCAAGGGCGCGCACAAGGGCGTCGTCAAGATCATGGCCAAGATGGGCATCTCCACCATCCAGAGTTACCGGGGCGCCCAGATCTTCGAGGCTATCGGACTGGACGAGGACTTCATCGACGAATACTTCGCCTGGACGCCTTCCCGCATCGGCGGCATAGGCATCGACGAGATCGAAGAGGAGTCGAGGGCAAGACACTCGTTCGCCTACGTGGACCTCGTAACGCCAGGAAGTATGCAGCTCGACGTCGGCGGCTTCTACCAGTGGAGACGCGACGGCGAGTACCACATGTGGAATCCCACCACAATCGCGAAGCTCCAGTATGCCGCGAGGTCCAACAACTGGGCGACCTACAAGGAGTTCGCGAACTGGGCCAACGACTACTCACAGCAGATGTGTACCATTCGCGGCCTGCTCGACCTAAAGATGGCGGACGAGCCTGTTCCACTTGACGAGGTCGAATCTGCCAGCGAGATAGTCAAGAGGTTCGCAACGGGCGCAATATCGCTCGGGTCAATCAGCAGGGAAGCGCATGAGGCGCTTGCGATTGCCATGAACCGCATCGACGCCCGCTCCAACACCGGCGAGGGCGGCGAGGACTGGCATCGCTACGAGCCCGACCCCAACGGCGACCTTCGCAACAGCGCGATTAAACAGGTTGCATCCGGTCGCTTCGGCGTGACGATCAACTATCTCGCCAACGCCAGCGATCTGCAGATCAAGATGGCGCAGGGTGCGAAGCCCGGAGAGGGCGGACAGCTCCCCGGCCACAAGGTGGACGAGTACATCGGTTGGGTGCGCAACTCGACGCCAGGTGTCGAGCTCATCTCGCCGCCTCCACACCACGACATCTACTCGATCGAGGACCTCGGGCAGCTCATCCACAAGAACTCGAACCCCAGCTCCAGGATCCACGTGAAGCTTGTCGCGGAGGCCGGGGTTGGGACAATTGCCGCAGGCGTGTCCAAGGGACACGGCGACGTTGTGCTGATCAGCGGCGACAGCGGCGGCACCGGCGCATCGCCTGAGGCGTCAATCAAGTACGCCGGCCTGCCATGGGAGCTCGGAGTTGCCGAGACCCAGCAGGTGCTAGTCGAAAACGACCTGCGCGGACGGATAATCGTCCAGACCGATGGTCAGATCAAGACCGGCCGCGATGTGGCAATCGCGTGTCTGCTCGGTGCCGAGGAGTTTGGCATGGCAACGGCCCCGCTGATAGCGATGGGCTGCATCATGCTCCGCAAGTGCCACCTCAACACCTGCTCCGTAGGCATCGCAACACAGGACCCCGAGCTTCGCAAGAGGTTCGCGGGTCAGCCTGAGCACGTCATCAACTACTTCTTCTTTGTAGCCGAAGAGCTCAGGCAGATCATGGCCGACATGGGCTTCCGCACGATCAACGAGATGGTCGGCAGGATGGACCGCCTCGATACTCGCGAAGCCATCGAGCACTGGAAGGCCAGGGGGCTCGACTTCTCTCGTCTTCTGAAGATGCCTGACGTGCCTGACGACATCGCCACCTACTGCTGCGAGACGCAGGACCACGGGCTCGAGAAGGCTCTCGACAACAGTCTCATCGAACTGTGCCGGGACGCAATCGAGTCCGGTAACCCAATCTCGCTTGAGATGCCTATCTCGAACTCCAACAGGACCGTGGGCACGACGCTCAGCTACGAGATCGCCAGGCGGTACGGCGAGGACGGTCTGCCTGAGGACACGATCACAGTGGAGTTCGAAGGCTCTGTCGGTCAGAGCTTCGCCGCATTTCTCGCCAAGGGAGTGACCTTCCATGTCGAGGGCGACTCGAACGACTACTTCGGCAAGGGCCTGTCGGGAGGGCGTGTGACGATCAGGCCGCCCGAGAAGGCCAGGTTTGTACCCGAGGAGAACATTCTCATCGGCAACGTAGCCCTCTATGGCGCGACCAGCGGACAGGCGTTCATTCGCGGCGTTGCGGGTGAGCGGTTCGCTGTTCGCAACTCGGGGGCTGAGGCTGTGGTTGAAGGCGTCGGAGACCACGGATGTGAGTACATGACGCGAGGGCGCGTCGTGGTGCTCGGCCCGACGGGGCGCAACTTCGCCGCCGGAATGAGCGGAGGCGAGGCCTACGTTCTCGATGAGCACGGCAAGTTCACAGACCTCTGCAACAGAGAAATGGTCTATCTGGAAGACGTTGAAGAGAGTGCCGACATCGCTGCGGTCAGAAGGCTGATCGAAGACCACCTCGCATACACCGGCAGTGCCAACGCACAGCGCGTTCTGGACAACTGGGACGAGATGCTGCCGCGATTCGTTAAGGTGATGCCCATAGACTACAAGCGAGTGCTGGCCGAGCGCGCCGGGAGAGACCGGGAAGCTGCGGTGCCAGCGGGCGACTAGCCCACCAGAAGAAATACACGGACTGCATCCGAAAGCTGCAGTCGACCATTAGGAAACTACGGCGAATGGGAAAACCGACAGGATTCATGGAGTGGGCGCGCAGCGCGCCATCCACGCAGGACCCGTCAGAACGCACTCAGCACTGGCTCGAGTTCTATAACGAGTGGTCCGATAAAGAAGCCCGAGAGCAGGGCGGACGGTGCATGAACTGCTCGGTGCCGTTCTGCATGGGCGGATGCCCGCTGGGCAACATCATCCCCGACTTCAACGACCTCGTGTATCGAGGCAAGTGGCGCGAAGCGCTTCACGAGCTTCACTCCACCAACAACTTCCCGGAGTTTACGGGCCGTATCTGCCCGGCTCCTTGCGAGGGCTCGTGCGTACTCAACATCAACAATGACCCCGTCACCATCGAGTATGTCGAGAAGGCCATCGCGGACAGGGGCTGGCGAGAGGGATGGATAGTACCCGAGCCGCCGAAAACCCGCACTGGCAAGAGCGTGGCGGTGATTGGATCAGGCCCCGCAGGTATGGCTGCCGCGATGCAGCTCAACCGCGTCGGGCATACCGTAACCGTGTTCGAGCGTAACGAGTACATCGGTGGCCTCCTCAGGCTCGGAATCCCGGAATTTAAGCTCGAGAAGAAAGTCGTCCAGCGCCGCGTCGACCAGATGACGGCTGAAGGTGTCACGTTCAGGACCGGCGTTTACGTTGGACAGGACGTACCTGCCTCCGAACTCCGCTCCGAGTTCGACGCGATCTGCCTGACCGGGGGCTCGACTATCGCGAGAGACCTGCCGATACCGGGCCGCGAGCTCGACGGCGTTCACCTGGCCATGGAGTACCTCACGCAGCAGAACCGCGTCAACGAAGGTCAGACTGTTGAATCGTCCGAGCGAATACTCGCGGAGGGCAAACGCGTCCTCGTACTGGGAGGGGGAGACACAGGCTCAGACTGTGTCGGCACCGCTCACAGGCAGGGTGCAGAGGTCGTGTACCAGTTCGAGCTTCTGCCGGAGCCGCCGCTGGCTCGCCGCGACGACAATCCCTGGCCACAGTGGCCCCTGGTCCTCAGGACGTCTTCGTCTCACGAGGAGGGCGCCGTCCGGGACTACAACATCCTGACGAAGAGCTTTTCAGGCTCCAACGGCACGGTCCAGAAGATGCAGGCGGTCCGCCTGGACTGGGGTCCGCCCGACCACACCGGACGCCCCGCCATGATTGAGATAGAAGGCTCTGAGTTCGACCTCGACGTGGACCTGGTGCTGCTGGCGCTCGGTTTCGTTCACCCCGAGAAGGCAGGAATGCTGGAGCAGCTAGGAGTCGACCTCGATGGCCGTGGCAACGTCGTCACAGACGCCAGCAAGATGACGTCGGTTCCAGGCGTCTTCGCAGCCGGAGACATGGCCCGCGGACAGTCCCTGGTGGTCTGGGCGCTAGCCGAGGGCCGCGAGGCCGCACGAGGCATCGACGAGTACCTCATGGGTTCCACCAACCTCCCCAACTCCGTCAACACCGTCCCCACGATGTAACGATCCTCCTGCGGTCGCAGCCTCAGGTCGCTATGCCTGTCCGTAGGCAACGCCCAGTTCACTAGCCAGAGTTCTAAGCCGACGGTCGTTCGTCCAGAGTTGCGCTGAAGATGCCATCACAGTGGATGTCAGCAGGTGGGCGTCAATGAAGCCGATACCTCGACCCTTGAAACGGTGACTCTCGATGAGGAACAGCACTTCGCTGTGTGTAGCTACGAGTGTCCTTGGAAGTCCTCTGAGTAGCCTCATTACATCTGCGCGATCTCGCATGTTGCCACAAGCCAACTCTCCGATCACCATGGGATGAATCAGTATCTGCCTCCGTTGCAGCAACGATACTAAGTGAAGATTCTCGACTATCAAGTGATCGATCCATACCGAAGTATCAGCCAGGATCATCCAGGTTCACTCCGCCTCCTTGGCACGGACTTCAACTGAGGCTGAGTTCCCCCGAGCTTGGCTAGTCTGAGGGCGCTCTCTCGCTCGACGAGTGCGCAGAGAGCTTCTCGCACCAGTGCGGTCTTACCCTCGATACCAGTTAGCCACTTGGCATCCTCGTACAGATCTTCGTCTATAGTAACTGTGGTTCTCACTATGTACCTCCAGCATACGGATGTGAGGTGCATCATATTATACATTATTTGATGACAAATATGATGCGAACCACTCGATTTGGTGGAAGGACTGACGAGGTCACTTGGCGAATCAAAACATGCTACGTACCGATCTCAAACCTTGACACCAAAAACCGCCAAACCCTACCATTAACGACGCCAATCAGCCGAGGTAGCTCAGTTGGTAGAGCACAGCACTGAAAATGCTGGTGTCGTCAGTTCGATTCTGACCCTCGGCACCATTTACTGACCCTCATCACACGTCCGAGCGGGAGTAGCTCAGTGGTAGAGCACTTCCTTGCCAAGGAAGGGGTCGGGGGTTCGAATCCCCTCTCCCGCTCCAGACTTCCCTCGTCCTGCAGTGCATCAGGCGAACCGCGTGGCTTTTGCACAAAAAGAAACAGCCCTCTCCAAATCGACTGGAGAGGGCTGTTTTCTCTATCCGTTCAGTCGAGCCGCAGATGCGGCAGGACTGTCGAACACTGCTTCGCTACTTGAGCGCTTCCACTATTGACATGGTGTTGTAGCGCATGAGGTCGAGATATGTGCCCGCGTCCCCATCAGGGTTGCTGAGAGAGCCGGTATAGAGACCGTAGACAATCTCGGCTCCCGCTTCCTCTGAGACTCGCTCGGCAAGGGTGTCGGACACGATGGTCTCCGTAAACACCGCTGGCGCGCCGGCCTCCTCGATCTCGTGTATCAGTTCTGCCATCTCCTGGGCTGAAGGCTCGGCCTCTGTGGTGCCGCCCGGGAATACCGCGCCCACGACTTCAAAACCGAACGCAGTTGCGAAGTACTGGAAGCTGTCGTGGCTGGTGACCAGCAGACGTCTGTCCTCAGGTATCAGTGCGACCTGGTCCTCAATCCAGTGGGCTAGTTCGTCAAGTTCCTCGCTATACGCCTCGGCGTTTGAGCGGTAGACATCGCTGCCGTCAGGGTCCAACACAGACAGCCTGGCGGCGATTTCATTTGCAGCTCGCTCTACACGATGTGGGTCGAACCAGAAGTGGGGATCGAGTGGGCCGTGATCGTGAGCATGCTCGTCCTCGTCACCGTGTTCATCTGCGTGGTCGTGGCCCGCTTCAGGATGGTCGTCACCCTCGACGCCTGATAGGCCGAGGAACGCTATCCGGCTCGGGGCGCCCGCGATGTCCCACTCGCGTTCAACCTCCATCTCTTCCAGGCTGTACTCAAGCACGTGCCCCCCGGCCCTGTCTGCAAGGTAGAGCATCTCGCCTACTACGATGAACGAGGGCGTTGCCCCCGGCTCTATCGGGTCCACCAGAGGCTCGTGGGAAACGTACTCGACTTCTCCCGTCTCTGCTTCGATCACGTTGAGCAGGCCGTCGTATGTGAGCACGAAGAACTCGTGGCCGCCGGAGCTGAATGCGGACCCGGCGCTCCGCTTTCCGTCCTCCGGAGCAATTACCTGCACCATCGTACGGCCCTCTGCGTCGATCATCCAGATTCCGTCGTTGACGAACCCGTTCTCGCCTCTGTAGGACGCGCTGCCGAAGAAGTGTGGCGAGGCTTCGTGGCCCCACACTGAACCGATGCGGGATTCCTCACGCATCTCGGCGGGATTGTCGATGAACCAGTGGTCGAAGTGGCCGTCGTGGTACTCGATGAACAGCACGCCGCCCACGCATCCGAATGCTGCACCGTCGTGGTTGTGCGCTTCGCCATGCATTCCAGGGCACGACTCTGATGCGTCGCCATACAGAAGGTTGCCATCCAGGTCGAATACTTCGACGCCTATCGGCAGGCTGCTTGGGTTCTTGTCGGGATAGTCCGGGTTGGCTTTGGTGATAGCAAACACGTCGCCTGCCAACGGGACCGCTGCTCCGTGCTGCAGCCCGGACTCAAAGTATACGACGTTGTACTCGTTGCCGAACTCTTCCATCTCGTGCTCTTCGAAGAGAGCCACCCGGCCCGTGCCGTCGTTGAAGATGGCAGTCCATCCATATCCGTTTGCGAAGTGGATCGGGCGCTCGTCAGTGGTCTCCAGGGAGAGCTTGGTAATCTCTTCGTTCACCAGGTCCTCGTGATCGCCGTGTGGGACCAGGTAGATGCCGGCGTCGAACACGTGCACCCTGTCGTCATTGTCGCCCTCGCCGCGTGCTAGCGCGAAAGCGAAACGGTAATTCGGGCTGGAATACAGTCCTCCAACCGGAGCTGCGATAGCGAACTCGCCGACATGCACTTCGTCATGCGCCAGGTCGACTACAGATAGGTGCGCCTCCTCGGCGTCGCCTACCAGCAGGCGTCCCAGGGCTACCGCATGGTCTTCGTCGTCCATGTGGCCACCTTCCTCCATGTGGCCCTCTTCCTCTTCTTCATGGTGGTCTCCCATCTCCATGAAGGCGAGAGGATCAACCGACTCTCCGAGCTCGACGATAATCTCGTGGTCTGGAGCGGCGTTCTCGATCAGATCGTGCAGCCAGCTGGACTCGAGTCCTAGTCCGACTGTTAGGATCAGGTCTGCGTCCGCTACACGAGCTGTGTCGCGGGCGCCGGGCTGGAACGTGTGTGGGTCCGCATTCGGCGGAAGCAGCGAGAACACGTTCACTCGCTCGCCACCGACCCGGCTCACCCAGTCGGCCACGATGTTGCTGGTGGTGACCACCTCAAGCGGATCCATCATGGGTGGGCTGACCACCGCTGCCGGAGCCGTGGTCGGCGCAGGCGCTGGAGCCTGCGGAGCTGCCGGAGGGGCGGTAGGGGCAGCTGCCGGGGCCTGTTGTGCCGCCGGAGCTGTGGTTGGAGAAGCCGGAGCCTGCTGCGCTGATGGAGCCATTGTTGGAGGAGATGGACTGGCAGCAGACTCCGGCGGGGGTGTGTCATCACTACATGCGACTACAAATGCAATCGCGACTATTGCGCTGATAACTAGTATCATTTTGCTGGACAAATGTCTTATTTCAATCATCTCTCCGTTAACTCCTCCATCTTCGGTGATCAGATTGTCGACTATTTTAGAGAATTAGTGTCAGTAGAAACTGTCCACTCTCAAACAATTTGCATTGCTAATTGATACCTTAAGTCAATTAGATAGTCGATGAATGAATATAATGGAAGTGACTCTCTGTGTCAACAGTCTGAGAGTGTCCGCCTGGAGATCGCTGTGTGCAGGAAGTGCGACCGGATATCACGAGCGTTCGTGGTTACACTCTCACCTGGGCGGTTTTGCTGAATTGGAAGCCTGTATGCCCCGATTGCTAGAATCAAGACTGCCCCCTGCGTTTCCAGCTAGCCGAAGGATCAACTATGACTACCTCCAACGTCACGCAAGAGGCAATGGTGTTCAATGAGTGGCAGTATCCGGATGGGCGGCCGAGGGAACACTACGCTCACCTTGCGGAAGTGGTGGAGACGCTGGGTGTAGAGGGGATGATCCAGCGATGGGAGTCCGCCCAGAGTCAGGTATTCCGCGACGCCTTCACCTTCTATCTCGATCCTAAGCAGTTCCGGCTGATGCCCGCTGACTGGATACCCAGGGTTATCCCGGGTGACCACTGGGATGTCATTGAGGCAGGCGTCACGCAGCGGATCAGGGCACTGAACAGCTTCCTCCTCGATCTATACAACGACGGCCAGGACATCGTTCCCCCTGATGTTGTGTTCACATCACAGTACTTCTACCCTGAGGTGCAGGGATTCAGGCCTCCGAAGGACATCTTCGTTCACATGTACGGCGTGGACCTCGTACACATGGGCGACGGCGACTACTATGTCCTGGAGGACAATCTCAGGATTCCCTCCGGCATCAGCTACCAGCTCAAGTCCGTGGAGATGGTCTCGGACATAGTCCCCGAGTTCGTTACCGGATACGAGGTGGAGCAGTACCGGATCAGGGATGCCTTCCTGGACATGTTCCGCTCGCTCTGCGACACCGATACCCCTTCGTGTGTGCTGCTGACGGACGGCAAGTACGGCTCAGCGTTCTTCGAACACCGTTACCTCTCCGAAACCCTGGGAATACCTCTCGTGGAGGGCACGGACCTGTACGTCGGGTACGACGGGCGCGTGTACACTCGCACCATCGATGGAGACATGCCCGTGGACGTCATCTACCGGCGCGTCGAAGACCTCGAGATATTCGTCCCCGGACTTCGGGACGCCTACCTGGAGGGCAAGGTCGTCCTGGTGAACGGACTGGGCACGGGCGCGGCGGACGACAAGCTCGTGTTCATGTGGGTGCCCGAAATGATCGAAAGATACCTTGGAGAGTCGCCGATACTCAGCCAGGCCCCAAGCTACAGTATGCAGGATCCGGAGTCTCGCCGATTCGTAATGGACAACCTGGACGATCTCGTCATCAAGGACAGACAGGGTTACGGCGGCACCGGTGTTTACGTGATGCCAGACCTCGGACCGGAACGAAGGACTGAAGTGGCCCAGGGAATTCTCGAAGACCCCGACGCTTACATTGCTCAGGAGACGCTGGACTTTTCCAGGCACATGGTCTTCAATGACTCGAACGGCACACTGGAACCCCGGCACATAGACCTTCGC
This sequence comes from uncultured Dehalococcoidia bacterium, assembly GCA_964537915.1. Classification (GTDB taxonomy): domain Bacteria; phylum Chloroflexota; class Dehalococcoidia; order Lucifugimonadales; family UBA1123; genus VXRN01. The sequence continues at coordinate 1,773 of CAZIDM010000030.1, read as the reverse complement.
GTGTTCGCGATCCAGGACGGAAATGGTAAGGTGACTGTCTTTCCCGGAGGCCTGACCCGAGTGGCCCGCCCCCGGGGACGCATCACCAACAACTCTTCGGGTGGCCTATGCAAACCGACCTGGGTGGTGAGATAACCAGCCAACCCCTCACCGTCTCCTACATATATGCGGCTCGATACAGCTACTCCGGCACCGTTCTTCACAACGACAACCAGATCAGGCTGTTTCCGCGAGAGGGTGAGGGTCAGAATCCCGTACGGAGCCAACTGTGGACGCTTCCCTCCGGCGTCGGCGTCGAGTACAGCGACCGGTTCGGCAACCACGTGAACAGGGTCAGGATCGTCGAACACCACGATTCGCTCGTGATTGCGACTTCTGGCCAGGTGAGCCTCGCGACCGACGCTCCCTCACTCGAGGACATGCACATCGATGACGCCAGGGGACAGCCCGGCGCGCTGGAGTACCTGCTGCCCTCGCCGCTCGTGGACCCCGAGACGGTCTCCCCGCTGGCGTTCAGGATCGCCTCGGGCTCCGACTCGATGATGCGCGTAATCCGCGCGGTGAACGACTGGGTCTACACGGAGGTGGAGTACAGAAGAGGCACTACCGGCGTTGCGACGACTGCCGATCAGGTGCTGGACGTGATGAAGGGTGTCTGCCAGGACAAGACCCACCTCGCTCTGGGCATGTTGCGTGCCCTGGACATCCCGTGCCGGTACGTCAGCGGCCTGCTCACCGGCCAGACCGGCGAGACACACTCGTGGGTCGAGTTCATGCACCCGATGCACGGCTGGATAGGGGCAGACCCCACGAGAGGGGTGATCGCCCCGCCGGCCCGCGACTACGTGAAGCTGTCGGTTGGACGAGACTACACGGACGTCTCCCCGGTCAAGGGCTCATTCCTTTCCAAGGGAGGGTCAACGCAACACGCCGCAATCGCGTCCGTTCGTTTCGAGGAGACAGAAGCAGACCTAGACGAAGCCCTCAGGTTCCTCAACGAAGCATACGTCGTCACCACAGCATGACGAACATTCCCTCAGAATCTGCCCCGGACCTGATCCGGGAGCATTCAGGGGCAGGTGAACCGACAACTCGTTCGTCCTGAGCTTGTCGAAGGACATCCCCAACCCAGTTCCTAAAGGATGAAAGGAAAATCAAATGGACCCCAGGACAGTAACCTTGGGAACAGACCGATGGTTGACGGACTCCCGCGTGTACAACCTCTTATGGCTGGGACGCTGGATAGAGCGCGCCGAAACCGTCGCCCGTGTGCTGAAGTGGGCGGCTGAGCAGGAGGGAGGCAACCCGGATTCGTCCCGGACCCTGGACGAGGTCGCCCGGATGGCGGCATCTGTTCGCGGCGTCTCTGTAGAGTCGGACGAGTCCGCCCTCGATGCGCTGCTGACCCGGGACAGCGGCTCCTCTTTGCGTGGCTGCCTCACCGCAGCCCGGTACAACGCAACGCACGTCGCGCCGGTCGAGCTAATTCAGAACATCGCCGCCGCCATTGGCATGCTGGACGATCTTGATGGCTCGCCTTCCAGCCCCAAAGAAGTGGCGTCGCTCATGGCAGACATGCTGACCAAGCTCGACGACCTTCACCGCTCCATCGAAGACGCATGGTTCCACTCGGACGCACTCTCAGAAGAAGAGGTCTTCCGCCGCTTCATGCAGCAGTAGCGACACTCGCGAAATCTCAGAGTGAGTCCTAGGGCCATTTCATTATTGAGTATCACTGGAGTAGCTCGTTCGTGGTGAGCTTGTCGAACCATG
>CAZIDM010000029.1:23454-35994 GCA_964537915.1 uncultured Dehalococcoidia bacterium | reverse complement strand
GATGGGAATCATGGCATTCTTCAAGATGTGGCGATAGTCGACCGCGAACGACGTCAGTCCCTTAGCGTAAGCGGTCCGTATAAAGTCCTGGCCCATAACGTCGAGAGTACTTGCGCGCATCAGCCTTAAGAGCCCCGCGACGCCCGGTATCCCCATCGTGACTGCGGGTGTGATAATCCGAGGATCCCAGAAGCCTCCCCATCCTGAACAGGGAAGCAGGTCAGTCTTCAAGCAGGTTACCCAAAGGAATGCGGGTATGCTGACCATGATGGGAATGGACATTAAGATCAGTGCCGTCGCAACAGTCGATGGGTCGATCCAACTTCCCTGCTTGTGCGCGATGACAAAGCCGAGAGGCAGTCCGATCGAAAGGCTGACGATCAGGGCCGCGAGGTTCACCTGGAATGACACCCACATCTTGGTCGTCAGCAGATCCCTAACGGGACGCCCTCTAAAGCGGTAGCTCTCGCCAAAGTCACCCCTGACGAATCCCCACATATAGCTGCCATACTGGACGGCAAATGGCTGGTCGAGCCCAAGTTCCCTTCTGAGGCTCTTGGTAACTACGGAGTCAGGATCGTACCTGTTGCCCAGGATGACCTGGACGGGATCACCGGGACCGAATCGGCCGAGAGTAAATGTGACAAGCGAAGCTGCGAAAAGCAGCACGGGCAGCCACAGCAGCCTTCTTGTGATGTACAGCCACATTTGGTGTTGGGGCGCCCGTCAGGACGCCCTATCCTCGTTTCGGTCTATGCAGGCGGGAGTCAGTCGGTCAGGCGAATGTTCTTGAGCTTGGGGACGATCATCGGCGTCACCTTGTAGTCCTCAACGTAGTCCTTGATTAGGACGTAACGTTCACCAGAGTACCACAGTGGGAGCCACGCGCCATCCTTCACGATAATGTCCTCGGCCTGCCGGTACAGCTCAACCCTACGCTCGACGTCTGTCTCGGTCCTGGCTTCTTCCAGAATCACGTCGGCTTCAGGGTTCGAGTACTTTCCATGGTTTAGCGAGCTTTCCGTGTGGAACAGGATATCCAGGAAGTCCTGCGGGTCCGGGTAGTCTGCCTGCCATCCCAGGCCGGCGTAGGCCTGGAACTTCTGCTGGTCCAGGTCCTGCAGGTAAGTCGCCCACTCAACCTGCTGGATCTCGACCTCAACTCCAAGCTCCTGCTTCCACATTTCGATCACGACTTCGAGGTCGAGTCCGATCGTTCCACCCGTTCCGGGCACGGTGACGACTATCCTGGGCCTGGTGGTCGGATCAGCGTAATCGGACTCCTCCAGGAGCTGCCTTGCCAGGTCAGGGTCGTACTCGAGACCGGTCAGGTCAGGGTTGTAGCCGGGGAAGCCAGGCGGAAGGATACCGTATGCGGGTTCCACAAGCGAGGATAGCACCTCATTGGCGATTAGCTGCTTGTCCACCGCGTGATTGAGGGCCTGCCTGAACCTGGGGTCGTCGAACGGGGCCATGCTGGCGTTGAATCCGACGTATGAAATGCTGAAGTCGGGGGGCGCCACGACCAGCTCTTCATGGAGCGGCTCTGATGGGTCCAGTACCCTGTCGAGGTCGAACAGCCCGACACCGGTAATGTCGATCTCATCGTTCTCGTACATCGCCATCGACTGACCGCCGGCCAGGTTCATGGCTATGGAGTCGACGTTGGCATGCTCACGGTAGAAGTGCTCGTTGCGCTCCAGGATGATGCGCTCACCAATGCGGTATTCCTTGAGCTTGAAAGGACCTGTACCGTTGGGAGTGTCAGTCCATGTCCTGCCACCGGCGACAACGTTGTCACTGTCGAGCACGTATGCGGTCGGGTACGTGAGCTTGGCCAGGAAGTACGCCTTGGGGGCGTCGATCTCAATCTGAAGCGTGGAGTCATCGATTACCGTGATTCCACTAATGTCCTCGGACTCGCCTTCCAGGACCGCTTCGACGCCTACAATGTCGTTAAGGTAGGTATCGGCGACCGGCGAGGCCGTGTCGGGATGAGCAGCGCGCTGCATGGACCACTTGAAGTCGTCGGCCGTCACGCGCTTGCCATCGTGGAACTTCGCGTTCTCTCGGATGTAGAACGTGTATACCGTTCCATCGTCGTTGATCTCCCAACTCTCAGCGACGTCGGGCACCAGCTGCAGGTCAGTGTTCAGGGCAACCAGGCCGCTGAATATCTCAACGACGAGACCCGCGGACGTTGTGTCTGAGGTCAGATGGGGATCAAGTGTCGGGGGGTCTGACCAGAGTCGACGGAAGACACCACCCGACGGCTTTTCCTCGTCGGCGGTCTCCGCGGCGGTGGCAGGAGCTGCGGTTGGAGCAGCCTCACTGCCAGGGGCCTGTGTAGGCTCGGGAGTAGGCTGTTCGGACTGCGCCTGTGGTTCAGGCGTGGGGGTCTCGGTTTCCCCGCCTCCGCAGGCGAGGGCAAAAGCTAGGGTAAGGGCGACAAACAGAGTGACAAGTATTCTCATAAGGTTCCTACGGCTATCTGGATATTGCTGCGGCTTCTTTTCCTACTGTTGTCTTTAGATACGATGTGATGAAGTCGTCCAGATTACCATCGAGTACAGCGGAGGCATCCGATACGGAGTGATCGGTCCTATGGTCCTTGACCATCTGGTAGGGATGAAGGACGTAGCTCCTGATCTGGTTTCCCCACTCAGGGGAGATGTGCTCACCCTTGATACGAGCCAGTTCCTCGGCACGCTTCTTCATCTCAAGTTCCACGAGCCGTGCCATTAGAATCCGCATTGCGATCTCACGGTTCTGGTGCTGTGATCGCTCGTTCTGACAGGTGACCCTTATACCGGTTGGGATGTGGGTGATCCTCACGGCGGTCGAGTTCTTCTGGACGTTCTGACCTCCGTGGCCGCCTGCCCTGAAGGTGTCTATTCTGAGATCGTCGGAGTTGATTGTAACGTCCGAATCGTCTTCGACATCAGGCATCACCTCTGCTAGCGCGAACGACGTGTGCCTTGCATGGTTACCGTCGTATGGGGAGATCCGTACCAGTCTGTGGACGCCTTTCTCGGCCTTCAGGAAACCGTACGCGTTCAGACCGCTCACCTGCACCACCGCGCTCTTGATCCCAGCCTCTTCTCCCATCGACATGTCGAGTACTTCGGTCTTGAATCCACTGCGCTCAGCCCACCTGAGATACATCCTCATGAGCATCTGAGCCCAGTCCTGGGAGTCGATTCCCCCAGCGCCCGAGTGCAATGCCAGGATTGCGTTGTGGTCGTCATACTCACCGGAGAGCATGAGCAGGAACTCGAGACTGTCCAACTTGGACAGCAGCTCGGCGAGCTCCTGGCTCATGGTATCAGTCAAGGAGTCCTCTTCTTCGAGGAGGGCCAACTCAATCAACTCATAGAGAGACTGCGCCCTGGTCTTCAGACCGGTCCATGATTCTACCTCGTCCTTGATGCCGGAAAGTCGACGCATCACGGTCTGCGCCCGCTTGTTGTCTTCCCAGAATGACGGGTCCGAAGCCCGCTTCTCGAGTTCCTCTATCTCGTTCCGCTTACTGTCGAGGTCAAAGACGCACCATGATGTCGGATATACGGGAAAGTAAGTCGGTCACTTGACCTTTCAGGTCTAACATTGGATACGTCCTCGTTACTGGCCGCAGATTCAGGCGAGTACTCGCCGGGGCCATAACGAATCGATTATATCAACCCCTGAATTAACCCTACCACCACGCAACTCGCTGACGTTGTACAATCGCCTCCTAGTTGTACAATCGCCTCCTAAACGAGAGACTGAGGTGGGCAAATGCTAGACATCCTGATCCGCGACGGACTGATAATCGACGGAACCGGAAATCCCGGCTACTACGGCTCGGTGGGGGTCAAGGGAGACACCCTCAAGGTGTTTCGAGGGTCTGTCCAGGATGTCGAGGCGGCCCGCACCATAGACGCCACGGGGCTGACGGTATGTCCTGGATTCATAGACATGCATGCCCACTCCGGCCTGGTCCTGCTGTCTGAGCCGGAGCACGAGCCCAAGGTCAGGCAGGGCATTACGACCGAACTGATCGGTGTAGACGGCAACTCATACGCGCCTTTCAAGTCGCAGGACGACTTCAGACGATTCGTGGAGATCAACTCAGGGCTGGACGGCAATCCTCCCCTTCCCGGTTCGTGGTCGACGGTCGAGCAGTATCTCAACATGTTCGACCGCAAGTCCGCAGTGAACATAGCGTACATACTGGGCAACTCGCCTGTGCGAATCGATGCCATCGGATGGGAGTCGACACCGGCCACGGAGAGCGACATCGCGAACATGAAGGCGATGATCCGTGAGGCGATGGAGGAAGGCGCGATCGGAATGTCCACGGGTCTGGACTACCCTCCCGGCGGGTATGCGTCCACCGACGAGCTCGTAGAGCTGTCCAGACAGGTCGCCGACCTCGGAGGCATCTACCACACGCACGTAAGGTACAAGTCCGGGGACATGTTCATGGACCCGTTCAGGGAGGCGATCGAGATCGGCGAGCGGAGCGGTGTGCCCGTGCACATCACTCACTTCTACCAGAAGGCACCGTCTCCGGGCGGAGCGCCGCAGCTACTGGGACTTGTGGAAGAGGCGGCTGCATCGGGACAGGACGTGACCTTCGACAGCTACCCGTACAGCCTCGGGAGCACGCGCATCCTGATCGTCTTCCCAGACTGGGTACACGAGGGAGGGCCTGAGCGACTCAAGCAGGCGCTAGCGGATGAAGACGCCCGCGAGAGGCTGCGTGGGGAGGTCGTGCCGCGCGCGCCCACCTGGCACGACATGTGGCTGACGTACTTCAAGCGCCCCGAGAACCACCAGTACGAGGGAAGGTCAATCGCGGAGATCGCTGAAATGCGGAAGCAGGACCCGGTCGACGCGCTGTGCGATCTGCTGATCGAAGAAGACCTGCAGACCTGCTACGTGGCTGAGGGCCTGAACCAGAAGACATTGCCAGCATTTGTCACGCATCCACTTTCGATGGTAGGCAGCGACGCGGTGCTGCTGGGCGACTTCCCGAGTCCGCGTACGTACGGATGCTTCCCTGTGATTCTCGCGGAGTACGTCCGTGAAGAGCGGCAGATGTCACTGCCGAACGCCATCAGAAAGATGACTTCGTTCCCCGCGCAGCGTTTGGGACTTCAGGACAGGGGTGTTCTCCGAGACGGAATGAACGCCGACATTACGGTGTTCGATGCGGGGTCTGTGAGGGCTCCCGCAACCCGGACGGACCCGAAGCAGTTCCCGGTGGGGATCGAGTACGTCATCGTCAATGGGACTGTGGTTGTTGATGGTGGCTCACACACTGGGGCACTGCCCGGCAGGGCTGTTCGGTAGGGAAGGTTTTGAACTGAGCTTTCACCCTCAGAGCCTGCCCCGGATCAGGTCCGGGGCAGGCTCTGAGGGAGCCCGCAGGGAGAGGTATTCGCAGTTCGTCGTTCCGGCGAAGGCCGGAATCCAGAGCATGGGGATGTCCTTCGACAAGCTCAGGACGAACGACCTATCGGCTACCTTCCCCCATGAAGCTTGAGGGAGAAGGTGGAGTCAGTCTTGCTCACGTGAGCACCTGGCTACCGTGCCACGGGGAGCTCTATGTGTGAGGCTCGGCCTGGGCTGTGGTGGATTGTCTGGCGGGCGGCCTCGTATGTCCTGTCTACTCCAAGTGGGGCTCCGGTGTTGTGGTTCACGTCGAACCGGGGCCAGTTGCTCGAGCTGATGTCGAGTCGGATGCGATGCCCGGCCACGAACGTGTTCGACGTCGGGTAGAGTTCGAACTCGAACTCGCACACTTCGCCCGGCTCCATGAACTCGGGCTCGTCGTAGCCGTTCCGATAGCGCGCGCGAATGATGGAATCGGTGATGTTGATCGCCAGCCCCTCGGGGTACTCCGGCGCGGGCGGATAGACGTCGATGAGCTTGGCGGTGAAGTCGGTGTCGACCGCCGAAGATTCTGCCCAAAGCCTGACGGTAATCGGCCCGGTTACGTCGACGTCGGCCTCCAGTGGAGGCGTCTGGAACGACAGGACGTCGGCGCGGGCGTTGAGGGGCTGGTGGTCCTGGGTGCCGTAGAACCGTGTCGGGTCGCCACGCTGGTCGTAGGCGCCGGGCTCCATGATCGGGTTGGCGGCCGAGATTCCGCCGCCGATTGTCGGGACGGGGTCGGTCGGATCGAAGACGTAGGACGTGGTCGGCTGCTCCTCGCTTCCGGGCTGCTTCCGGGACAGGGTGCCGTCCCCATGAATGTAGAATGGCACGAAGCGAGTGCCAGGCACAGGCCAGTCGTCTGCGCTGGTCCAGAAGCCGCCGTGGTTGAGCCGGTGCTCATCGTTGATGCGGCCATCGCCGCCGCCCATCGTGAAGTAGCGGACGGGACTCCAGTCTGCGACCTCGGTGTGCATTCCCTTGAGGTAGTGGTCGAACCAGGCGAGCTTGAGATCGTTGTAGTCGATGTGGGCTGTGAGACCGAAGTCGATGTCGCCTGAGTGGGTGATCTCGTACTGACCGTGCGTCCAGGGGCCCATCAGGAGTCTCTGCGGCGATTCCTTGAGCCGGCTGAGCCTCATGTAGCTCTCTGTGGAGTTGCGGGCGTAGGAGTCGTACCAGCCGCCGAGGTAGAGGGTCGGGACATCGGCGTGTTCGTCATAGTATTCGACCGGCGCGTAACCCCGCTGCTTCCAGTAGTCCGTGCGCTCGCCGACGGTCTGGAGGTCGACAATCCACTGCTCTACAGTTGGGACCCGTCGCAGAATTGACGTGTCCTTGAGTATCGGGAAGTTCTCGACGACCTCGGGCATGCCATTCTCGAAGATGTTGAGGATGGCAGCGCCCAGGGCAGGATCGGCCTTTGCCTCCGGGCTGGTGGTGGCCATCCGGTAGGCGTAGATCAGGAATCGCTGTTCGAGGGTGCCGTTGTGTCGCATGGAGCTCGAGAAGTAGTCCGACGCTCCGACGGCTACGATCATTGTCGATAGGTGTGGGGGGTTGAGGGTTGCCAACGCAGCTTGATCTGAGCCTGCGTAGGAGTCGCCCATGGTGCCGACCTTGCCGTCGCTCCAACGTTGGGCGCCAAGCCACTCGACGGTGTCGTAGCCGTCCTCGGCTTCGTCGAAGAAGGGCAGCCAGTCTCCCTCTGACCTGAACCTGCCGCGCACGTCCTGTATCGCGACGACGTAGCCCCGCCGGGCGAAGAACTTGCCCCTGGAGGTCTGGCGGGCGGCCAGCTTGTCGTAGGGTGTGCGCTCAAGTATCACGGGGAACGGGCCAGTGGCGGGAACGTCGTTGACGGCAGGAAGGTACAGGTCTGTCGCCAACCTCGCCCCGTCACGCATCTCGACCATGACGTCACGTTGAATCACAACGCCATACGAGGCGATGGATCCCTGGTACAGGCCGTCTCCCTGGGGCTGGCTGGCGCCATTCTCTGACGGCGACACAACCAGTGGGGTTGAGGGCTGCTCCCCCGGGGTAATGGTCTGGACTGACTCAGCATCTTCGGCGACGCGGTCCCATGAGTACGTTGCCGGAATCAGGTCGACGTCGGCCCATATCGGTCCCTGATCAGCATAGTGAGGGCTGCCCGCGTGGCCGGACGATCCGAGGGGCACAATCCACCGGGAGTTGTCCCAATCGGAGGTGTCCCAGACATAACGGGCGACGGACGTGCCCGTGATCGTGAAGGAGTCCCAAAGAGTGGACGACGAGCCTGGTGCAACCAGTCCGTAGCTCCCTGCCTGGGGTGTGTCTCCGTCTCCGCTCATGCCGAAGCCGGGCGGATCGAGCAGGTCCGCGGCGTCCGGGAAGGCTGCCGACAGGGGATGCCTTGGCCTGGTGCGATGGACGTCGCCCCACTTCCAGGCGTCCACGTCCCTGCCCAATCCAACGCCTGTCCTGGAGAGCCTGTGAACGGCCTCGTAGAAGCCCTGGTCCAGCTCGCTGTCGAAGTCCCACTCCCAGTCGGGATCAGGGGGACGAACGACCTCGACTCCGCTCTGCAGGTCGGCCACCAGCAGGGAGGCAAGCTGCCTGAGGTGGCCTGGAGCGCCCCTACCCTGCGCGCCCAGTGCAACGCCGGCAAGGTCGCCGAACAGCCTGGTGAAGTAGCGCCCGTGTATTTCAGACCTGATCGCGCTATAGATGGTCGGGGCAACCAGGTTTCTGTCCATGCTGCCGTCCCAATTCTTGAGGTGCCGGATGCTCGCCTCTTCAATCTGGGACATGCCATCGGTCGACAGATTGGCGAGGAATTTAGCGTAGACCTGAGCCGGGATGGAGACCACTTCCGAGTGTATGGCTGCCATGTCCTCTACGGTTGCGTCGTAGAGGTCAGTAAGCCTGTCGAGGATTCGCCTCGCACGATGATCGGGGGCGAAGCTGAGAGCGATGTAGTGCGGATAGTCGTCGCCAACGATGCGATTGTTGGCCGTGACGATGAGTCCGTCCTCGGGATTTCTGATCCTCGCGAGGTCCTCGAAGGGAATAGGGCCTCTCCACTCGTGCTCGCCGGTCCAGCCCGGCACCGGCAGCCATGCATTGGCCATCGAGCGGATGGGGACCTGGCCCCGGTTGAGGTATCCAATGTCCCCGTGGACATCCGCGAAGACAAAGTTGTTGCACGGGTCCACCCAGTCGCGCATCGATTCGTCTATTTCGTCGATGTCCTGCGCGAGCATCATTCGACGAAGGCACTCGAATCCCAGGTTGGGGCCCGCAGTCGCTGTGTACTTGAATGCGAGGCCCCTGGAGCCGTCGGCGCTCTCTGCGATAAGTGGGCCATGGCCAGTCGACAGGACTGCGATTCCCACATCGTCGTCACCCCTGACCGCGATAGACTCCTCGCTCACATCCGCTGGGCGCCAATCACCCTGGTACTCGTACTCGGGACCATTTTCGCTGCCGCGGAGGTTCTCGACGTAGAGGTCCTGGTAGTCGGCTCCGGCGTGTGTGACACACCACGCGACCTGTTCGTTGTGTCCGAAGTGAGGGAATCCGGGACAGCCAGGGAACGACATCCCGATCACGTCAAACTCAGGACAGGCTATGTGGTTCTGGTAGTAGACGTTGGGCGTATCCAGGCCGCGATGGGGATCTCCGGCGACGAGAGGTTTGCCGGACGCCGTGCGGGAGCCGTGAACGGCCCAACTGTTGGAGCCGCTGTCGTCGTCCTTGAGCCAGTCAACCGCCGAGAGTCCCTCTTCCAACTGGTCGAGTCCCTCGATTATGTCTGACTCCGACTCCTCTCCAGGCGGGACGATTACCAGCTGGTTCGAGAAGCTGGCGGCTCTCTCATCGCCCCAGATGCTCTTCACGCGATCGCGCCACTCGTTTCCGTAGCCCCTGAGGAGACTCTTCGCCCTCTCCGGGCCAAACTCGTTGACCAGCCTCGCTCGCCACGTCTTGCCCTCGAACACGCCCATCATGATGTGTCTGACCTTGAAGACAGCCAGACAGTCCAGGGGATTCCACGGTTCAGGCTCGGCGCCTATAAGCGCGTACTCCACGGGCAGGGCATTCGATGACTCCATGAACGCGTTGACGCCGGCTGTGTAGGCCTCGAACATCGCACGAGCTTCTTCTGACAGGGCTTCCCAGTCCCGTTCGACTGAGGTGCGGATCTGGAACCTGCGCATCATGAGGTCGTGTTCCACCCCGTCGGGGCCGATGAACTCCGCCCATCGACCATAGGCGCGGGCACGATCGTAGTCCATGTGCCAGAGACGGTCCTGCGCCGTGGCAAAGCCCTGTCCGAAGAAGGCGTCGTGTTCAGACCCGGCTCTCACATGAGGAATTCCGAAGCTGTCACGCGTGATGGTGACCTCTCCCTGAAGGCCGGAGACTGTAACGTCCGACGTCGTATCGGGAATGGCGGAGCTGAAGGATGCGGACTGATGTGCCGATAACTGGGTCATTTGTGACGCACCTCTGGATCGAGCGTTTTTGGTCAGCGACCATGTTATCAACAATCCCGAGTGTCGAGTAGGCGTCGGCGTAGATAGTCGGCTCTTCCTGAATACCGGCCTTCGCCGGTATGACGGTTACTTCGTTCAGAATGAGTTCTTCAAGGAGAGCACTGCGCGAAGAAATGCGGACATCTGGGCGCGATGGACCGGGTAGAACTGCCTGAACTCGCGGAGATTGCGGGCGGCCTCTTCTTTTGGATCGAAGCGTTCACCCATGAGGTCGTAGTCCGTGGCCAGCTCACGGTCCCAGATGCACAGCTCGTCGAAGGTGAGCTGGGGTTCGAACTGCACTCCGTAGGCATTTCTGTATCTGAACGCCATATCGAATCGGCGATAGGTACCGTCGCGGCGAAGCATGAATCCCTCGGCGAGCCGGGTCGCCCCGGACGGCGTCGTGAAACACTCGCCGTGCAGCGTGGGCACGAGCGGAGTGGCGATCCTTCCAAATGCGAGGTCCTCGCAGCCCTCCTCGGAAACCCAGATCTTCCTGAGTCCGAACTGGTAGCCACCAGTGGGCTCAATCACGCCGCCCAGCGCCTTCGAGAGCAGCTGAGCGCCAAGGCAGATTCCAAGGACTCGCATGCCGTGATTCGCCGCATCACGAAGATACGCCATCTCCTCCTGAAGGGCCGGAAACTCGTCATTCGCCGACATGGGGCCACCCAGTGCCACAACGATGTCGTCCCGCTCCGGGAGTGGCGCGCCGAACGACTGGAAGTCCGGCGCTCCTGCGTATACCGGTATCGTTGTGATATCGAAACCCGCGCCGGTCAGCACTGACTCGAAGTCCGAGCCGAGGGTTTCATACCGGTGATGTTGTATGACGACAGCCTTCATGATCAATCTCCAGTGAACACCGCGCTATGGTAGCATTGGGCCGCCATAGCTAAAGAAGATCGTGCGACGTGTGAAAGGTAAGAAAAAATGGCAAGAGTCCCACTGATTGAACAGCGCAGCGATGTCCCCGAGGAAGCTGCCCAGCACTTCGACTCGATAGCCAGCAGCCGGGGTCGGATCAGCGGCCCGTTTGCGGTGCTGCTCAACAGCCCCGAGGTAGCCGGACGGGCTGCGCATCTCGGTGCATACATACGGTTCGAGTCGACCCTGGACCCCGATGTCAAAGAACTGGCGATCATAACCGCTGCCAGGGAGTTCGACTGCCACTATGAGTGGTCTGCCCATGTCGTGCTGGCGAGGGATGCCGGTGTCAGGGCCGAAGCGATTGACGCAGTCGCCAACCGCGGACCACTTGACGGTCTGACGTCGGACGAGTCGCTTGTGATCGGGTACGGTCGTGAGATGCTCGGAAACAAGCGGGTGTCGGATGCTACGTTCGACGCTGCCAAAGAGAGATTCGGTGTACAGGGTGTGACCGAGCTTACGGCGACCATGGGATACTACGGGATGCTGGCGTGTGCGCTGAACACCTTCGAGGTGGAGCCGGCGCCGGATGCGGAGCGTCTGCCGTAGCGAATTGAGAATAGTAAACGGTGAGGGCTAGCCGAAGACTCAGGCTGACACTCTAGGAATCACATGTTCGGCGAAGGCTTCCTGGGTCCGGCGGATGCGGTCGACGTCGTCGGTGCCGACCTGGAGAACTATCTCCGAAACCCCGATCGACTCGTAGCCCTCGATGGTCCGCAGCAGCTGGTCGGGGGTGCCAATCATCGGTGTAGACGGGCTGTCGGATGGAGTATCGAGGACGCCGAGTTCGCCGCGCACGACGAGAGTGACTTCGTCCGGGTCCCTGTCGAATTCAGCGCACATCGTCCTGACAGTCTCGAACCGTTCCCCCATTTCCTCGACTGAGCCGCCGTTGGGGTGCCATGCATCACCCAGACGTGCGGCGCGGCGCATGGCGGCACGGCTCATCCCGCCGATGAGTATCGGGACTCCGGGTGACTGTACGGGCTTGGGCGAGAACTTGAAGCCGCCGTAGTCAAAGAAGCGGCCGCTGTAGCTGGGGTCCTCAGACGTCCACAGATCGCGCATGACCTCGATCGACTCGTCCGCGTATGCGCCACGGGTGGTGAAGTCGCTGCCGAGGGCATCGTTCTCTTCGCGAAGCATGCCCACTCCCACGCCGAGTGAGACACGCCCGCCGGACATGACGTCGAGCGTGGCGACGGTCTTTGCAAGAACCAGCGGATTCAGGTACGGGAGTACGAGCACGGTTGTGCCAAGCCTTACGCGCTCGGTCACAGCGGCTACCCAGGTGAGCACGGTCAGGGCATCGTAGTAGGGTCTGTCCTCAAGCCGGTCGTAGATGTAGCCGACATTGAGGATGTGGTGATTGACCCAGACGGAGTCGTAACCAAGCTCTTCGGCGCGGACTCCGAACTGGACTACATCCTGGGGGTCGGAGAGACCCCAGTTCTGCGGGATGACAAATCCGAACTTCATGGCGTGTCCAGTATCGAGTTCACTGTGGCGAGGTCGTCGGAAGATAGCTCCCAGGAGGCAGAGGCAGCATTGGCCTCGATCTGCTCGGGCCGGGTCGCGCCAGCGATTACGGAACTCACCGAAGGGCTGGCCAGAAGCCAGGCGAACGCCAGCTCAAGGATAGTATGTCCCTGCTGCTCGC
>CAZIDM010000029.1:0-23435 GCA_964537915.1 uncultured Dehalococcoidia bacterium | reverse complement strand
AGCTTCTCGAGAATGTCGAAGTTGTGGTCGGTGAACACTCCCCTGTCATCGGCGGCCAGTCTCGTACCTTCAGGCGCGGGAGCATCCCTGCGGTACTTGCCTGTGAGGAAGCCGTTTTCGAGGGGGTAGTACGGTAGGACTCCGATGTCGTACCTCTCGCACAGGGGGAGCAGCTCCGCCTCAGGCTGCCGGTAGAGCATGGAGTACCGAGGCTGGACGCTGACGAAAGCGTTTATGCTGAGGGTCTTTGAGATCCAGTCCGACTCGCATAACTGCCAGGCGTTGAAGTTCGAGCAGCCCGCGTACCTGACCTTGCCCATGCGGACGAGGTCGTCCAGGGCCCTGAGAGTCTCATCGAGAGGCGTGTCTGGGTCCCACCAGTGAATCTGGTAGAGGTCGAGGTAGTCGGTCTGGAGCTTTCGAAGGCTGATATCGACCTGGTCGAATATGTGCTTTCGGGAGTTGCCGGAGTTGTTGGGGCCCTCTGCGACACGGCTGGACACCTTGGTCGCGATCACGGCCTGCTCGCGGCGCCCCTTGAGAGCGTCGCCGATGTACTGCTCAGAGAGGCCGCCGCCGTAGCTGTTCGAAGTATCGATAAAGTTGACGCCGGAGTCGAGGGCTGCGTGCAGGACCGACTTCGTGCGCTTGGCATCGACGCGTCCCCCAAAGTTGTTGGCGCCAAGCCCGACGGCTGACACCTGGAGGCCGGACTTGCCGAGTTGTCTGTATTTCAATCCTAATTCTCCTGAATGATGTTAATTTCAGAGGGACTGTCTTCGGGCGACCAGAAGGCCATCCTCCCGGATTACCCTGATGGCAAAGTCATGGGAGTCGATGGTGACCGCCATGTCCCTGTCTTCGGCAGGGAAGTGAGGTGTGGCCGGATTGCCGTACTTTCGGGCTTCGCTGCCCGCGAGGACCAACGAGCGAACGCTGTGGTGGTCGGGAGTCACTCCCTCAAGCAGATTCCGCATGAATAGGGCACACTGTTCGTCCTCGTCCGTGCGTATGCGGCCCTCGGACCCCATTGCAACGATGGTGACCAACGGTGGATCGAGACGGCGGACCGCCTCCACCGTAGCTGAGGCAACCGCCAGCGATCCGCCGAAAAGCTGGTCGGCACCCTCTGCGGCTGTCATTCCCACCGTGCCCGCGCGAGTCGACTGGATGATCGTCCTGCCATTCACGTCTGCCCGTTCGATCTGGGAAGGTGAGTTGTTGAAGTCGAAGCCTTCCGGCCTCATGCCGCCTACCTCGCCCACACACATGTCCCCTGCACCATCGCGTCGCAGCGCCAGAGCCTCGTCGACTTCGGCAACGAGGATGATCTTCTCCGCCCCCTTTGAGAGGGCAACGGCAGCGGTGGTGTACGCCCGGAAGACGTCGATGATAACGACCACGCCTCTGGCGCGGCGCGCGCCTTCGAGCAGGCTGTCGACGACTATCTCCATAGTGGAAGACCGGTATGCGCCCTACTGGCGTGCATGGACAGTCAGGACCTGAACTCGTGGGGAAGGACGAAGTTTATGTCTTCGTCCACACCGTCGATGGTGGTGACCTCGTCCGGAGCAAGTGCGTCGATGACCGACAGCACCAGTTCCTCCGGTGTGGACGCTCCAGACGTAATGCCGACGTTTTCGACACCTTCGATCCAGGAACTATCGAGCTCGTCAGGGCCGTTGATCAGGTACGCTGGGACGCCGTTGGCTTCTGCCACCTCGCGAAGGCGGTTGCAGTTCGAGCTGTTCTCGGCGCCGATCACCAGGACGAGGTCGACGAGTGTGGAGAGTTCCTTGACCGCCTCCTGGCGGTTCGTGGTCGCGTAGCAGAGATCGTTTCTGACCACCACATTGGAGAATCGGTCTTCGATGTGTGCTATCGACCGGCTGGTGTCGTCTACAGACAGCGTGGTCTGGGTAAGAACCGTGACCGGCGTATCGTCGTTCCAATCGGGCAGACCAAGCGGCTCCCTGTCGTCCACGAGGTGCATGTCCGTCTGGCCCATCGTGCCCTTGACCTCCTGGTGGCCTCGGTGTCCAACGAGGATCAGTCTGCGGCCATCGGAAGAGTAGCGTATGGCTTCGTTGTGCACCTTGGTAACGAGGGGGCACGTGGCATCTATCACGTTCAGGCCCCGCGCTTCGGCCTTCTGGAAGTCCTCAGGCGGCGAGCCGTGGGCGGAGAACACTACTGTGGAACCCTCAGGAATCTCATCCACGTCTTCTACCGTTTGAGCGCCCTTGTCCTCGAGGGACTTGACCACGTACGGGTTGTGGACGATCTGGTGCTTAACGTACACGGGATGCGGGTACTTCTGCAGGGCAAGCTCGACGATGTCGATTGCCCGCACCACACCAGCGCAGAAACCTCTCGGAACTCCAAGAATCACCTTCAATTGAAAGACCTCCGCATTTGTCGCTGGCGCAGGCGAATTGTATCATAGGGCAGATGCATGGGTTTATACTGTTGGCGAAGCCAGAGCCCAATCGCCTGAACAGATAACGTATGGGCGGCTTCGAGACCAACAGTACGCCGTACGAGAGGGAAGCCGCATGAAACTCGCCCACAGGATGGCGCGTCTTGGAACAGAGACCGCATTTGAGGTACTCGCCAAGGCGCGCCTTCTAGAAGCCGAAGGCATGGACGTCATACACCTGGAGATCGGAGAGCCGGACTTTGGCTCACCGTCTCACGTTGTGGAGGCAGGCAGGCAGGCGCTGGTCGACGGGTTCACCAGCTATGGGCCCTCCCCAGGCTTCCCCGAACTCCGGGACCGGATCGCTGAGGAGATCAGCAGCACGAGGGGCATATCGGTGACCGGCGACCAGGTGGTCGTGACTCCCGGCGGAAAGCCGATCATGTTCTTCCTGATAATGGCTATGGTCGACCCGGGCGATGAGGTGCTGTACCCAAATCCTGGCTTCCCGATTTATGAATCGATGATCGAGTTCATGGGAGGCGTCCCTGTACCCATGCAGCTCCACGAGGAGACTGGATTCAACGTCGACGTCGATGCAGTCGCCGACAGCATCACCGACAGAACGAAACTGATGATCATCAACTCGCCGAACAACCCGTGCGGGTCAATAATCCCGAAGGAAGACCTGGAGAGCCTCGCCGATCTCGCCAAGGAGCACGACATACTGGTGCTCTCTGACGAGATCTACAGTCGCTTTCTTTACGGAGGCGAGCACCACTCGATTTCCAGTTTCCCAATGATGCGAGAGCAAACGGTCATCCTGGATGGATTCTCGAAGACCTATGCCATGACAGGGTGGAGAATCGGCTACGGCGTGATGCCGATGGAACTAGTGGAACCGATCTCGAGGCTAGTCACCAACAGCGTCTCCTGCACCGCCAGCTTCACCCAGATAGCCGCCCTGGAAGCGCTGAGCGGGCCCCAGGACGACTCGTATGAGATGGTCGCCGAGTTCGAGAAGCGGCGCGACATAGTGGTGGACGGTCTGAACGCTATTGACGGGATCCGGTGTCCGGTGCCCCAGGGAGCGTTCTACGCATTCCCGAATGTAGAAGGCGTCGGCCTGTCCAGCAAGGAGTTCGCCGATCGTCTGCTAACGGACGGCGGAGTCGCCTGCCTCTCTGGCGAGTCATTCGGAGAGTTCGGGAAGGGGTTCGTGCGGTTCTCATTCGCCAACTCAACGGAGAACATCGAGAAGGCGCTCGTAAGGATAGAAGACTTCGTAAAGAGCGTGCGCCGGTAGTCCCGAAACGGGTACTGCCGCCCCCTTTCAAGGACACTTTCAGCCGACTCCAGTACCGAAGTCCGGCGAGACCAGTTAGCTAAGGCCAACATATGCCCATGCGAAAGTTAAGAGTCGCGCTGGCGCAGATCAACGTAACGGTCGGCGACTTACCTGGGAACACCGCGAAGATTCTCGATGTCATAAGCGATGCGAGAGACGCAGACGCGAATCTCGTAGCCTTCCCGGAACTTACGGTCCCAGGGTACCCTCCCGAAGACCTTCTTCTAAAGCCCCAGTTTCTGGCCGAGAATCGGTTGTGCATGGAGCAGATTGCAGAAGCCTCCGAGGGCATTTGCGTCGTGGTTGGCTTCGCCGACTTTGTTGGCGGAGAGGTCTACAACGCTGCCGCGGTTGCACACGACGGAAGACACGTCGGCACCTACCACAAGCAGTTCCTGCCCAACTACGGAGTGTTCGACGAGGACCGCTACTTCCGACCGGGCGACACCTGCCCTGTCTATGTGCTGGACGGCACGCCGGTCGGTGTCAACATCTGTGAAGACATGTGGTACGCAGTCGGCCCGTCAGTCGTTCAGCGCTCGGTCGGGGCTGAGGTGATCGTCAACATTAACGGGTCGCCGTTTCACGCAGGCAAGTGGCGGTCGAGAGAGAAGATGCTGGCGACGCGCGCGGCTGACAACGAGGTGTTCCTGGCCTACGTCAATATGGTCGGGGGACAGGACGAGTTGGTGTTCGACGGCGGGAGCATGGTGTTCGATCCGGCCGGCGAGATGATCGCGTCTTCGAGCCAGTTTGAAGAAGACCTCCTAGTGGTCGACCTGGACGTTGAGACTGTATTCAGGTCTCGTCTGAGGGACCCGCGTCCTCGTAAGGAAGACCACGACTCGATCAGACAGTTGGGGCGCGCCGAGTTGGTGCACGTATCCGACTGGGATGGGGAACAGGCAGAGGATGAGGCTAATAGCCTCGCAATGGGAACCTTCTACGACGGACCGGCGGAAGTGTATGAGGCGCTAACGCTCGGGACTCGGGACTACGTCAGAAAGTGCGGATTTACGAAGGTGCTGGTCGCCCTGTCAGGGGGTATCGACTCGAGCCTGGTTGCCGCAATCGCCGTTGACGCACTCGGCAGTGAGAACGTGGTTGGCGTGTCCATGCCGTCGCGCTTCTCGTCTGAGGGTAGCGTCGTCGACGCAAAGCTACTGGCCGACAACCTGGGAATAGAGATGTGGACTCTGCCGATCGAGCAGCCTTTCGAGGCGATGCTGGACACGCTGGAGCCCAAATTCAAGGGAACAGACTGGGGAGTCTCTGAGGAAAACATACAGTCCAGGATCAGAGGAAACCTGATAATGGCGCTCTCAAACAAGTTCGGCTGGCTGGTGCTAACAACAGGCAACAAGAGCGAGATGGCAACCGGGTACGCGACCATCTACGGCGACATGTCCGGCGGGTTCGCCGTAATCAAGGACGTGCCGAAGGTCATGTGCTACGAGCTGTCAGAGTACCGGAACAGCGTGGCCCAGCACCCGGTGATCCCAATAGCGGTGATCGAAAAGCCGCCGAGCGCGGAGCTGCGTCCGGACCAGTTCGACGAGGACAGTCTGCCACCCTATGAGCGCCTGGACCCGATCCTCAAGGCCTACGTGGAAGACGACATGAGCTTCGAGGAGATCGTCTCGACGGGCGAAGACCCGGACGTGGTCAAGCATATAATCGGCCTGGTGGACAGGTCGGAGTACAAGCGGCGGCAGGCCGCCCCAGGGATAAAGATCACTCCCCGCAACTTTGGGCGGGATCGCCGAATGCCGATCGCCAACAGGTGGAGGGCCTGGCAGTAGTCCTAGCTCGTTACCAGCTACGGTGGACCAGGATACGGGAGCGGTCGGCCTCGGTGAGATGAGGCTCAATCCTGGCTTCGAACTCGGCTACTGTCTCCTCGACGCTGGATGAGCTAGTGTCAAGCGCTATCTTGTGCCTGAACGTCGATCTCTCGAAGGCGTCTTCGTAGGCGCTGAGCACTGCCCCGATGTCGGCGCTCTTCAGGGGACTGTTGGGATGAGGACTGGCCTCCATGCGCTGGGCGATTACATCGGCATCTGCCGTGACCTGGACGAGGACTATGTCCGGCGCGAATCGGAGAATCGAGCTCTCGACCTGTTGGGACACGACCTTTCGGTCGTGGGGCTGTCCGTCTCCACCGTAGTCGAAGTAGAGCGGACCGTACACGGAGTCGTCGATGTGAAGGCCGATCGCCATCCAGTCCGGCCCGTTCCAGGAGTTGGCCTGGATGTGATAGTACAGGCTGTGCCTCTGGGTCATCTCCTTGAGCTCTGCGCTGAGCGCGAGCACCTGGCTGCGTTCGTCGTCCGACATGTCCGCCTGAGGGTGGCCTGAGGTGTCTGGAATCTTCCAGTGATCGTGGATCAGCGGGAAGCGCACACCCATCTTCTCGTGAAGCCAGTCATCGATGGCGAATGCCAGTGTCGATGTCCCGGAATACTCGCAGCCTGCGATGACCAGTCTCATGTCTCTTCTCCGTGTTCCCTGAAGTGTGTATTCATCGAAGTGACAGGAAGCTACCAGTGATACCCACGTGTCGGTGTGATTCTCTAACTTGCAGGGCTTGCTTGCAAGTGGGGAATCTTGCCCGCAGTTGGGAATCTAGCTACACTGATGCAGACTTTCCGAGGGCTGGTTTAAGTACACATTAAGTATGGTTATAAGGCGAAAAGTCGATAGTCGAGCCCAGCTGCGCAATATGCGTGATGAGTCGCTTCTTGGCGGTGGCCAGCGACGAATCGACGCACAGCACAGCCGGGGAAAGCTGACCGCCAGGGAGCGGATCGATCTGCTTCTGGACGACGGAACGTTCGAGGAACTGGACACGTTCGTCGTTCACAGGGCTACAGACTTTGGCCTGGCTGACCAGCACTTTCTTGGCGACGCGGTTGTGACCGGTTACGGCCAGGTGGACGGGCGGCTCGTATTCGTCTACTCGCAGGACTTCACTGTGCTAGGGGGCTCACTCTCGGAAGCCGTTGCTCAGAAGATCTGCAAGGTGATGGACCTGTCCATGTCGACCGGAGCACCGGTCGTCGGCCTGATCGACTCCGGCGGAGCCCGTATCCAGGAAGGCGTGGACAGCCTTGGTGGATACAGCTCGATATTCCACAAGAACGTGCATGCATCGGGGGTGGTGCCGCAGATCTCGGTAATCCTCGGCCCGGCCGCCGGTGGAGCCACTTACTCCCCTGCCCTTACCGATTTCATATTCATGGCGTCTGGCATCGGGCAGATGTATATAACCGGGCCAGACGTGATTCGCTCTGTCACCGGTGAAGACGTCAGCCATGAGGACCTGGGCGGCGCGAACGCACACGCATCTCGCAGCGGAGTGGCACACTTTGCCGTCGAGGGTGAAGAGGCCTGCCTGTCGGAAGTCAGGCGGCTGCTGTCGTTCCTCCCGCTCAATAACATGGAGGACCCACCGAGGGTCCAGGTGAGCGACGATCCGCAGAGGCAGGACGATGACCTCGCGTACATCGTCCCGGACAACCCGAACCAGCCATACGACATGTTGGACGTGGTCCGCCATGTCGTTGATAACGGCGACTTCATGCCGGTGCACGAGAACTTCGCTCCAAATGTAATCGTGGGGTTTGCCCGCTTCGACGGGCGAAGTGTCGGCATCGTAGGCAACCAACCTGCACAGCTTGCGGGGGTGCTCGACATCGACGCATCCGTAAAGGCCGCGAGGTTCGTGCGATTCTGCGATGCGTTCAATATCCCACTGGTCACGTTCATCGACGTGCCTGGATTCATGCCGGGAACCAACCAGGAGTACGGCGGCATAATCAGGCACGGTGCGAAGCTGATCTTCGCATACGCCGAAGCCACCGTGCCGAAGATAAGCGTACTGACTCGCAAGGCATATGGCGGCGCATACATCGTGATGAGCAGCAAGAACCTGGAAGGGGACGTCAACTTCGCGTGGCCTTCCGGCGAGGTCGCCGTGATGGGCGCGGATGGCGCGGTCAACATCATTCACAGGAACGAGATTCGAGCCTCCGACGATCCCGAGGCGACGCGCGCTGAGCTGGTTGCCGACTACGAACAGCGCCTGATGAATCCGTACGCGGCTGCGGCTCGCGGCATGATCGACGACGTAATCGATCCCCTGGAGACACGGCCCAAGATCATCGCGTCTCTTAAGATGCTCGAGAACAAGCGCGAGCATCTGCCTCCCAAGAAGCACGGGAGCATTCCGCTTTGACATCCGTTACGCTGAACTGCTCAAACGGTGTCGACAACGACGTGGTCGCTGCGGCAATTGCTGCCGTCCAAGCGTATCTCGAGAATGAAGCGGAGTCGTCACAGGGTCCCCCCAGGCGAGGAGTTTCGTCCTGGCGAATGGCTCTGGCCGGCCGACCCGCAGTTCGTGGATTTGGAGCTAACGTAACCTGGCGAGGCCGGGACTGATCAGTTACTGACGAGAGCCAGGATGCGATGAACGGACCTCCCCTAAAACTCAGCGACACGACGTTCAGGGACGCTCACCAGAGCCTGATGGCGACGCGGTTGAGGACGGAGGATATGGCTCCGCTGGCGGAGGCGATGGACTCCATCGGATTTTATTCGATGGAAGTCTGGGGAGGAGCGACTTTCGACAGCGCGACGCGGTTCCTGTTCGAAGACCCGTGGGAGCGGCTGCGGACGTTCAAGTCGCTGATGCCGAATACCCCGCTGTCGATGCTTCTGAGAGGACAGTCCCTGGTCGGCTATCGCAACTATGCTGACGACGTAGTCGACGCATTCGTGGAGCGGTCTGCCGAGAACGGGATAGACATCTTCAGGGTGTTCGATGCCCTGAATTATGAGCCAAACCTCGAGCGCGCAGCCGCTGCGGTCAAGCGCGCCGGCAAGCACCTCCAGCTCACCATGTGCTACACGGTGACGGACGAGGGGAGAATGGGCGGGCCTATCTACAACCTCGACTACTACAGGTCCAAGGCCCGGAGCCTGAGAGACATGGGCGCGGACAGCATCTGCATCAAGGACATGGGCGGTCTGCTTGCTCCCTACGATGCATTCGAGATCGTCAGCGCGCTCAAGGAAGACAGCGACCTCCCCGTCCAACTTCACTGCCACTATACGAGTGGAATGGCTTCGATGAGCGCGCTCAAGGCCGTGGAGGCCGGGGTGGATATCCTGGACGTGTGCCTCGCGCCGCTGGCGCTGAGAACGTCCCAGCCGGCCGTGGAGCCGATTGCAGTGACACTGGCCGGGACGGAGCGCGATCCAGGTGTCGACGTAGAGGCCCTTCTAGGCATTGGAGAGTCTCTCGAATCGGTGCTGCCCAAGTACGCGCAGCACATGCAGCCAACGCGGGCTGCGGTCATCGACCCCGGTGTGCTGAAGCACCAGATACCGGGCGGCATGGCGTCCAACATGGTGTCCCAGCTCAGGGAGGCTGACGCAGTTGACCGGCTGGGTGAGGTACTAGACGAGATTCCACGGACCAGAGCGGACCTCGGCTACCCGCCGCTGGTGACCCCGATGAGCCAGATGGTGGGAGCGCAGGCTGTCAGCAACGTGCTCTTCGGCCGGTACGTAGCCGTGTCCGAGCCTGTGAAGGAGTACGTCAGCGGCGGTTACGGGAAGCCCGTTTCGGAGCTGAGCGAGGAACTTGTCGAGAAGCTGAAGGGCGAGGGGGTGGAAGTTCCGGATGCCAGTCCTGAGAGGCCTGGAGACGTTATCGAGCCGGAAATGGACTCGGCCAGGGAAGCCGTAGCAGATCTTACTTCGGACGTGGACGACGTGCTCATATACGCGCTGTATCCTCAAACCGGAGAACGGTTCCTGCGAGTCAAGCACGGTCTCGACCAAGCGCCTGTTGAAGAGAAAGCGCCAGCAGCACCTGTGGCTGAGGCCCAACAGGCGGACGGTGCACCGCCGAGGAGCGCAAGGGCACGACGGTTCAACGTGTACGTCGGCAACCAGTTCTTCGAGGTGGACGTGGACCCGGTCGGCGCAGATGTTGGAGGCGCGCCGACAGTCCGAGTAGCCCACCAGGGGTCGTCTATCCCTGCCAGCACAACATCCCAGCAAGAGACCGAGCCATCCGAGGGGGAAGTCCAGGTTACCGCGCCGATGCCGGGCATACTAGTCAGCCTCGCTGTCGAGGAGGGAGAGCAGGTTAACGAAGGCCAGCCTCTGCTGGTACTGGAGGCGATGAAGATGCAGAACACCATCCCGAGTCCGTCGGCCGGCACAGTGTCCTCACTGCCAGTGGCGCCGGGTGTGCAGGTAACCAGAAACCAGGTGCTGGCAGTTATTCAATCTTAGGAATCCAAATCATGTCGGGCTGACCTGACTAACAAGAGGAAAGGAGCCAGTCGTGGCTGACAATCAAAACATCGAGAATGCAAAGAACCATTTTGGCGAAGTCGTGGCGCAGCAGCTGGAGAGGGTAGAGCGCCTGAAGAACGAGCCTGACTGGGTGGACTATGCGAGTGTTTCACCTATCGTTGTGGGGATGCTTGGAGGAGATGGCATCGGCCCATCGATCAGCGCTGAGACGCAGACAGTTCTGGAGCACCTGCTTAAGCCCGAAGTAGACTCGGGCAAGGTGGAGTTCCGGGTCATCGATGGCCTTACCATCGAGAATCGCGCCGAGAAGATGCAGTCGATTCCTGACGACGTACTCGCCGAGATCAAGCAGTGCCACGTCACGGTTAAGGGTCCGACCCACACTCCGGAGCAGGGCGACGGCTGGCCGAACATCGAGAGCGCGAACGTATCGATGCGCAAGGAACTCGACCTGTTCGCCAACATCAGGCCAGTCCGAATCCCCTCAGAGGGCATCGACTGGACGTTCTTCCGTGAGAACACGGAGGACATGTACGCCGTCGGAAGCCAGGGGCTGAACGTCTCAGATGACCTCGCCATGGACTTCAGGGTAATCACCTCGCAGGGTTCGAGGCGGATCATCGACGCCGCGTTCGCGCACGCACGTCGAACGGGCAAGGACCGCGTAACTATCGTGACCAAGGCGAACGTCGTCAAGACCACCGACGGCAAGTTCCTGGACATCGCACGCGAGGTCTCAGAGAACTATCCGGGCATCGAGTGGGATGGCTGGTACATAGACATCATGACGGCCGCCCTCATCAATCCGGCCCGTCAGAAGGACTTCCAGGTGCTGGCGCTGCCCAACCTGTACGGCGACATCCTCACCGATGAAGCGGCGCAGATACAGGGCGGTGTCGGAACTGCCGGCAGCGCGAACGTCGGCAAGCAGTACGCGATGTTCGAGGCCATCCACGGCAGCGCGCCACGAATGGTCAGTACCGGCCGGGCGCACTTCGCCGACCCAAGCTCTCTGCTGCGTGCAGGCGCCATGATGCTCGAGCACATTGGATACACTGACATGGGCGCCAGGCTGCACAAGGCGATCGACGTATGCGGTCAGTACGAGCGCAAGATCGTCATGACCGGGCGCGACACCGGTGCGACGAGCGCTGAGTTCGGACAGTACATCATGGACACTGTCGCAGATTCGACGCTCGACGACCGCTGGCAAGAGTACGTGGACACGGTCGGCTAGTCCCCGACTACGAGACCAATAGAAGAGTGTAAACAGAGGGGCGGGTGCTTACTGACCCGCCCCTTCAAACGTCAGAAGGGCGCGACCGCGCCGGAGGTTGGACTTCGATGGCAAGGAACAAGGTGACGGTAGTTGGCGCAGGCAACGTCGGAGCGACGGCTGCGCAGAGGATATATGACAGAGGCTACGCCGACGTGGTGCTGGTCGACATCGTCGAGGGTCTGCCGCAGGGCAAGGCGCTCGACATGCTTGAGTCCGGCCCTGTACTGGGAACGGACGCCAGGGTGGTCGGCACCAACGACTACGCGGACACGGCTGGCTCGGACGTCGTCGTCATAACATCCGGCATAGCAAGACGACCCGGCATGAGCCGGGACGACCTGCTCCTGACTAACATGAACATTGTGACATCGGTGACCGAGTCTGTGGTCGCGGCTTCGCCGGACTGTATTCTCGTCCTCGTGACCAACCCACTGGACGCGATGGCACAGAGGGCGTTCCAGGTCAGCGGATTTCCCAAAGAGAGGGTCGTCGGGATGGCCGGCATCCTCGACACGGCACGGTTCCGAACGTTCCTTGCAGAGGAGCTTAACGTGTCTGTGAACTCAGTCGAGGCGTACGTCCTCGGAGGCCACGGCGACACGATGGTACCCGTGACTGCCAGCACGACGGTCGGCGGAAGGCCTATCGCACAGGTGCTGTCGGCTGAGCGCATCGACGAGATCGTCAAGCGCACACAGGACGGTGGAGCTGAGATCGTCAACCTCCTCAAGACGGGCAGCGCGTACTACGCTCCGTCCGCTGCGATCATGCAGATGGTAGAGGCGATCCTCTTCGACAGGCAGGAGATACTCCCCTGCACCGCCTTGCTGGAGGGCGAGTACGGTATCGACGGACTGTTCGTGGGTGTGCCACTCAGGCTCGGTGCGAACGGCGTCGAGGAGATAATCGAGTTCGACCTGACTGCCGATGAGCAGGCCGCGCTGAAGCACTCTGCGGATGCGGTCCAGGAGCTCGTCGACGTGATGGCGAACGCCGGATAGGCTTTCAGGGCTTACCGGCCCTGCGTAAGCAAGTCCCCAAGGCTTCACGTCAGCGTATAATCAGCAGCAGTTGACGACTGTGCTGATGGCTGATGCGCTTTCCGTGGGCAAACATACTCCTGCTTTTCTTCTTGTTCCTCGAGCTGGTATCGGGGTTCTATGGCCTGACGTCGGGGTCCGAGGAGCGGGCCTTCCACATACAGATCCACCGCATTGCCGGTTACGGCATCCTGGTGGTGGGATCCTGGAAGGTGCTGAATGTTCTCAGGTCGCTGAGGTGGCCGAGGACGGGTTCAGTCCGGGTCGCATCGCTGGCACTGGTGGTTGGGCTAGTGGCGACCATGACGCTGGGCCTCTTCTGGTCCATAGGCGGCTCGTATCGATGGTGGCTGTTCAGCGGGATGAGCTGGCACATCTACGCCGGCGCAGCGATAGTCCCACTGCTGGTTTGGCACTCGTGGTACATGCTGGGCAAGTTCCCGATTGCGGTTTGGGTCGAGCGTCGTCTGGCGATCAGAGCGCTGGGTCTGGCGGTTGCTGGGTTCGTCGGCTGGCAACTTGTGGAGCGAACAGTATCTGCCGCTGAGCTTCCGGGCAGCGAGAGACGATTCACGGGGTCGTACGATCGGGGTCAGTTCACGGGGAACGCGTTTCCGCGAGTTTCGTGGCTGAATGACAACCCCTCCCCAATTGACGTCGACGACTGGGAACTAAAGGTCACGGGCGTGGTGGACCGCCCTGTGACGCTTAGATACGAAGACCTCACGGCTGAGGCTGAGATCACGGCGACTCTGGACTGCACGGGCGGCTGGCATACGACACAGCGCTGGAGCGGGACAAGGGTCGCCGATGTACTCGAGCAGGCGGGGCCTTCGTCGGAGGCCAGATCGATAGTCGTGCGGTCTGTAACGGGTTACTACAGGCGATACGCGATGAGGGACGTAGACGGGCTGATCCTCGCCACGCACGTTACCGGAGAGCAGCTGTCACGCGGTCACGGTTTTCCCGTGCGGTTGGTGGCGCCGGGACGCAGGGGGTTCGAGTGGGTGAAGTGGGTGACGGAGATCGAGGTCGATGAGACCCCGTCGTGGTGGCAACCGCCGTTACCGTTGCAGTGACTTTCGCACGAATCCAAGGTCAGGCAGCCATTCCAGGAATCTCGGTAAGTACCAGGCCGATGTTCCGAGCAACTTCAAGGCTGCCGGAATAAGTACCATCTGCACAACCACAGTGTTCAGCACCAGGCCAGCAGCCATCGCTACCCCGAACTGATGAAGTGGGAACAGTCTCCACTCGAATAACTCGACGACAAGATTCCCGAAGACCACTGCCATTACCAGGGATACCAGCGTGATCATCCCAACAACGGCGCTCATTCCTGCTGCGATAGGCTCTTCGCTGCCGCCACTCCGGCTATCGCCCTCTTTAATACGTCCCAACAAGACAAGCTGAGTGGCTGTAACAAGCCCGAAGAGCAGCGAAATGATCAACATGGGCAGCCAGGCCTCGATAACCGCTGCCTGATCTGTAGACCCGGCGACGTTCTGAAACAGGAATGCCATAACGCCGATGGCCGCTACCGCCGTTAGCAGGTTCACTACCGTAAACAGGGCCGGGACTACCAGCGAGCGAGTCGCCAGGATCAGGACGATGAGGTTCGTTACCACTACCAATGCCAAGACGGCGGGAGTATAACGCTCCACTAGGTGAAGCAGGTCGGCGGCGAATGCGGAGCGGCCGGTAACCACGGCCTCGATTCCGGAGTCGCCAAACACTTCCGGCAGGAGTTCGTCCCTGAGTCCGCGCACGGCTCCAATTGCCGAGTTACTTTCGGGATGGCTGATGGTAGGGGCTGTCATCAGGACTACGTCCTGGTCCAGATTGGTCTGGACCAGCGTCTGCCCTGAGAAGTTCTGGTTGAAAATCAGAGCGGCCTGAAGGTCTCTAACGCGATTCCCAACATCCGGGTCAGCATACCGGGCATCGATGACTACCTCTACAGGTGACATGACACCGGCAGGGAATCTCTCGGTAAGCCGAGTGAATGCCCGGTTGTGCTGAGGGCCGTAAGCGCTTCTGTCGTCGTGACGATTGGGTATGGTCTCGGGGCTGTTGAAGCCGAGTGTCAGGTCGAGGACTGGGATCGATAGTGCAACCAGGACGACTATCGCGATGAGAAAGCTGAGCACCGGCTGCTTCATGGCAGCCGTGACAGCCCAGTCCAGCGATCGGGAGAGCCTGCCCTTGCTGTTCGCGATGTCGCTGCCTGTCTCCTCTGAGTCATCAGACTTTGCGGCCCGGGACTTTGCCACCCGGTCGTAGCGCAGGGTTATCAGCGCGGGGGTCAGGGTCACGGCCGCAATCAGTGGGACGCAGAGGGCGAGAATCGCGCTGAGTCCAACGCTGATTACCAGGTTGGCGGGGACGGCCAGCATTCCCAGCAGCCCGATCGCGGCAGTCAGAACGCCAAAGGCAATGGCCATGCCGACCGTTGAGCACGCCCTTTCAATCGCGTCCAGATTGTCACAGCCTCGCAGCCTCTCTTCGCTGTACCTGAGGGCGATCAGGACCGGGAAGATCAGTCCGATTAACGCCGAGAGCATAACCAGCAGGTTGGCAGCAACGGCATGAAAGGGAAGCAGCATTCCGATCATGACTGCAATCGCCAAAGGTATAGCGACCATTGGTAAGCCCACGAAAATGGGCAACCGCATCCCAGCAAATGCACCAACGGCGAGGAATACAGCGAAAGCGATATAGTAGGCAGCGTTGCCGAATCCTATCGTCTGAGAGACGAGGTAGAGCCGAGTCGCGGACTCTCCAAGCCGCGCTGCAACCGAGGCCTCGCCTACGATGAGAACCTCGAAGTCGTCCTGCCTGTTGTGGCTGCGAACCACGCTCATGAGTTCAGAGACGTTGGCCGCAGCCTCATCGAGAGTTCCGGCCATGGTCACGGCAATAATGGTCGAGTGGCCATCGTCTGAGACCTGCCAGTTTGAGCCGGAGTTGTAGTACTGGCTGACACTCGCGACGACTTCAGGAGCGAGGGCGGCCAGGGCGAAGAACAGGTTCTGTACCGTGGCCTCGAATTCAGGATCGACGATCGTGTAGGTGTCGGAGTGGACTACCACAACCTCGGTAGCTGGACGAGGTCCGCGGAATCGTTCATCGAGTATCTCTTCGCCGACGTTGTATTCGGACCCGTCGAAGATAACGCCCTCAGTGGTGAATGCGTCGTGCCATTGCCAGCCTACTACGCCAAACGACCCAAGGAATGCGACAGCCCATAGGGCAAGAACGACCCATGGGCGGCGGGCGGAAGATCTAGCCAGCGAGCCAAGCGCCACTTCGAGACACGCCCCCCTTTCGCGATTGTGAGGAGTTTAAGGTGTCAGGGCGAGCTCAGAGAGCAAATTCTTGGTCGAAACTATGTGACGGTTCAGGCGCATGGCCTTCGGGTCGATTCCGAGAGCCAGTCCGATAAGCTGCGGCAGGTGAAGGATCGGGATATCGATCGGAGCCATGGGGCTGTTCGCCTTGGCCGCCTGCGGCTGGTATCCGTCGAGGTTGAGGTGGCACAGCGGGCACGGGGTTACCATCGCGTCCGCGCCGAGGCCCTTGGCATCCATCGTGTGGTTGGCAACCATCTTGAGCGAGTTTGTCTCGTTGATGGTGAGGATCGGGAATCCGCAGCACAGGGTCTTGCCGGAAAAGTCCACGACCTGGGCGCCAACGGCTTCTATGACGCGTTCGAGGGCGTCTTCACGCTCGGGGTTTTCTGCGAACTTGAGGTCCGAAGACGGCCTGACGATGTAGCAGCCGTAGAATGGGGCCAGCTTCATATTTGGCAGGCGCTGGACGACCATTGACTCGAGCTTCTCGACGCCAATCTCCTCTACGATTACCCAGAGAAGATGACGGGGATCGGCTGTGCCGCTGTACTGGAGGCCTTCTTCGGCGAGGTCTTCATTGATAGAGGCCCTGTACTCGTCATCCTGGAGACGGGCGTTGGCCTGGGACATTACACCCTGGCACGTAGAGCAGATGGTCATGATTTGCTGACCGGCTCGCTCAGCCATCGCGAAGGTGCGTGCGTTCAGCGTGTCGCCAAGTCGCAGGTTCTTCTCCTGCAGCACACCCGCACCGGTGCAGGAAGCGCCCTGCATGGTCACCAGGTCAAGCTCGATTCCGAGCCTGCGGCACACCTCAAGAGTGGCGTCGTAGAGTTCGGGGCAGGCGCCGCGTGAAACGCAGCCCGGATATAGGGCGTATCTCATGGTCTGTTTTCTACCTTGTGTGTGTCTGTTGGATTCCCTGTATAGACCTGAAAGCTACTCCAGCTGTGGATTCCCGCTTTCGCGGGAAAGACGGTAGGGTCCGGTGGTGCCATTCGTGCAAATCCGGGAAAGGACCACTAGTCGTCCTCGCGGCTCTCGACTTTTTCGAAGACTCGCTGGACGTTTTCCACTCCGGGGATGCTCTTGTGTACCAGCGGTGGCATCTTGCGGGCCTTCATAGCACGGAGGCCAACAGGGACGAGCTTGAGCATCTCGCGGAAGTTCGTCATACCGTGGCTCTTGACCACGAGCTTGGTCTCGTCCAGCCAGCCACTGTGCTCTACGGACTCGGCGAACGCGTTGGCGTGTCGCGCGCCGGTCGTGTTGACGTACCCAGCCTCCATTGCGCGGTCCCTGAGGGCCATGATCCTGCCCATAGGGTCGACGCCCTTGGGACAGACTTCTACGCACTGCATGCAGCGTGTGCAGTCCCACACGCCGCCGTACTCGTTAAGAGCGCCAAGGCGGCCGTCGTCCGCATCGTCCCTGGGATCGCCGACGAACCTGTAGGCCTTGGCCAGAGCTGCCGGACCCAGGAAGTTTTCATCGACGTTCAGTACGGTGCAGTCCGACACACATGCCCCGCACATGATGCAGGCGGTCACGCCCGTCAGGTGCTGCATGGCGTCAGCAGGGGCGAGATATTCGGTCTCCGGCTCGGGACCCTCGGGCTGCAGCCAGGGCTGGACGTCGCGTACCTTGCTCCAGAACGGGGCGAAGTCGACGATGAGGTCCTTCTGGACCTCCAGGTTGCCGGCAGGCTCGACCACTATTGGGCCGCCGTCCTTCGGCATCGCGTGGATAAGCAATGTGTTGCACGCCAGTCCCGCCTGGCCGTTGATACGCATTGCGCAGGAGCCGCAGATGGCGCTCCGACAGGAGCAACGAAGTCCGAGGGTGCCGTCCATCTCTTCGCGAATTCGGATCAACCCGTCCAATACAGTATTGGACTCGTTCATCTCAAGCTCGAAGTCGTCGTAGTGGGCTACCGGGCGGTCGGCGTCGGGATCGTATCTCTTGACCCTGAACTTAACTTGCATGTGATTTCCTCTTTTGCATAAGGGGTGGCTTGACCTTCAGCCCGACCCGCTCCACCTGGGAGGCGGGCTAGTATCTTAGTAGCTTCTGACCTGAGGCTCCCACTGAGTAATGGCGACGGGTAACTCTGAGAGAGCCGGTCCGTCTTCGGTCTGCTCGACGAGTATGTGCTTCATCCAGTTCTCGTCGTCACGGTCCGGGAAGTCTTCGCGGGTGTGTGCGCCGCGGCTTTCCTTGCGCTCGATGGCTGCGAGGGCAATAGATTCGGCGCAGTCCAACATGAAGCCGAGCTCCAGCGTGAAGACCAGGTTGGTGTTCCAGGTCTTGCCCTTGTCCGGCACGTAAACGGACCGGTAGCGTTCACGGAGCTGCCTGACGGTATCCAGGGCCGTCTCCATGCCTTCCTGGTTCCTGTAGACGGCCAGGTGCTCGTTCATTGTCCCGCCCATGTCCTGCCTGATCTGGCCGAACATGTCGCCGCCGTTCTGTTCATTGTCCAGAAGCCGCTGGATGTTGGCCTTCTGAGCGTCGGCAGCCGTGTCGTCGACTGAGCCATGTGACTTGGACCTGGAGACCTCTGCGGCGTGCTCGCCGGACCTGCGTCCGAATACGAGCGTGTCCAGGAGAGAGTTCGCTCCGAGCCTGTTGCCGCCGTGGACGCTCACGCAGGCGACTTCGCCGGCGGCGTAAAGGCCGGGCAACTGGGTCTGGCCGTCGATGTCCGTCTTGATGCCACCCATCTGGTAGTGCATTCCGGGCCGGATCGGTACCGGTTCTTCGAGCAGATTGACATTGGCGAAGTCCCGGGCTATGTCGAGAATCTGCGTAAGGCGTTCGCGAATCACGCGCTCGCCGAGGTGCCTCATATCGAGGAACACGCAGCCGTCCACTCCCCGTCCCTCGTTGATCTCAGTCTGTTCGGCTCGGGAGACCACGTCGCGGGATGCCAGCTCCATCATGTTGGGAGCGTAGCGTTCCATAAATCGCTCGCCCTCGGAGTTCAGCAGGTGAGCGCCCTCACCTCTCGCGCCCTCCGTGATCAGCACGCCGCTTCCTTTGAGGGTGGTGGGATGGTACTGCACCATCTCCATGTCCATCAGAGACGCGCCTGCCCGATAGGCGAGGCCCATGCCGTCGCCAGTGCAGATCAGGGCGTTTGTCGAAGGCTCGAAGACTCTGCCGAGTCCGCCAGCGGCCATGATTACGGCCTTTGACCTGATGACGTGAATTTCGCCGGAGCGTATCTCCATGACGACAGCGCCAGCGCACCGGCCATCCTCGACGATCAGGTCGAGAACGAACCACTCTTCGTACACGCGCACTCCGGCCCTCATAATCTGCTCGTACAGAACGTGCAGGAGCGCCTGACCGGTGAAGTCGGCAACGAAGAACGTGCGGGCCTTGCCCTGTCCTCCGAATGCGCGGGTGCCCAGTCTGCCCTCTTCGTCACGGCTGAAGGTGACGCCGTAGTGCTCCATCTGGATAACTTCGGAACCGGCCTCCCGGCACATAATCTCGATCGCGTCCTGGTCTCCGAGATAGTCGGAGCCCTTGACGGTATCGTACGCATGATCGCGCCAGTCGTCTCCGGCGTGCTCAAGTGCAGCGTTAATGCCACCCTGGGCAGCATTGGAGTGGCTGCGGACAGGATGGACCTTGGAGATGACCGCTACGTCAGCCCCGTTCTCCGCCGCAGACAGCGCCGCTCTCATACCGGCCAATCCGGCACCTATGATCAGGACATCGTGGGAGTACATTCAAAGCCACCTCTGGGG
The DNA here is from genome assembly GCA_964537915.1 of uncultured Dehalococcoidia bacterium. GTDB lineage: Bacteria > Chloroflexota > Dehalococcoidia > Lucifugimonadales > UBA1123 > VXRN01. The sequence goes on along the minus strand of CAZIDM010000029.1, from coordinate 3,905 downwards.
TCGCAAATTCCGCAAATGAACATAGCACACCGTACCTATGGAGTCCACATTAACTAGGATGCGGTACGGTCGCGTCTAAAGACATGGCTACGCGAGGCCCTCGCTTCGGCGGCTTCCTTGACGGTCGCAAAGTGCTTGCGAATGACGCTGTGGTACATGGGTCGAGTGTAGATGATCCCGCCGAACCACCCGAAGAATGGAAAGCGCTTCCAGATGAAGCTACCGGAGTGAGTGAGAAGGGTGCCGCCGTCTGGGGTCTCGTCGAAGGTGAACTCCTCTTCAGAGAAATCGAGGGGGCCTTCGAGGTGCCTGAACTCGATCTTTTCGGGCCTGTGAAGTGTGACTTCTTCGAGTGTTCTGTACGAGAAGGGTCCGGCCCTGGTGATGAATTCTACGGTCTTCACATTGCCGTCTTCAGATATGAGCCTGGTCGATTCTGCGTTGTCGCCGGCTATTCTGCCGCGTCGGAAGGACGACAGCATTTGGAAGACGAGCTCACGCGGGGCGTCGATCTCGACGGACTGTGGCTTGAGCTGGATTGCAGACACAGAGCTTACCCTGCGCCACGTACGGCAGCGGCAAATGCCCTGATCTTTGAAGGGTCTTTCACTCCGTCCGTCTCGACACCGGTTGAGACATCCACGCCCGAGGGCTGGACAGCGGCGATGGCATCGGCGACATTTTCCGGCGTTAGGCCTCCGGCGAGAGTCACGCGGTAGTCTTTCGCGATATCATGAGCAAGTCCCCAGTCGAAGACGATACCGGTACCACCCAACTGGCCGGCCTCGTGCTTGTCCAGGAGCACTCGTTGTCCAGCGTCCAGGGCTTCCTCAACTTTCCGGCGCGCCATGTCGAGAGACTGGTCTCGGGGAAGGTCCTCCCTGACCTTGACCTGACGGATGACCGTGGCGTCGAGCAGGTCCCACAATTCGGGCGGTTCGTCACCGCACAGTTGAAGGTAGTCGAGGCCGCAAAGTCTGACCATGTCGTTAATGAAACGTGGTGACTGGTTTGCAAAGAGACCCACTATACCGGGTGGTTGTCCTTCGACAGACTCAGGACGAGCGGAACTTCTTAATTCAGCGATGATCTCCGCAGCCTGTTCGGGCTGCAACTGACGCCGCACGCCTTCCACGAAGACGAAACCGAGGAGATCCGCGCCAGATTCAGCAGCAACGAGCGCATTGGGCACGTCGCGAAGACCGCAGATCTTGAAGCTGGTCACGTGAGTTCACTGAGTTTCGCGCCCGGGTCCGGAGCCGTCACCAGGGCGTCGCCGATCAGGACGGCAGACGCGCCGGCCTCTCGTACACGTTCGATGTCCTCGGAAGTGCGCAGTCCGCTCTCGCTAACCAGGATGCAGTCGGGCGGGACCTTGCCCGCCAGTTCGAAAGTAGTGTCGAGTGTGGTATGGAATGTTCGAAGGTCGCGGTTGTTGATGCCGATGATCTTCGCCTCGGCTTCGACGGCAACTGCGAGTTCGTCCTCGTCGTGCACCTCAACCAGGCACTGCATTCCAAGCTCTTCAGCCTGCTGCTTCAGTCGCATGAGCTGGTCCGGCCTGAGCATGGTGGCAATCAGCAGTACCGCGTCGGCGCCATGCGCGCGTGCCTCTACTACCTGATACGGATCGAAGACGAACTCCTTTCGGAGCACCGGTATGCCGCTACGGTGGGCAATTGTGGCCACCGCCTCCATGTCTTCGATGCTGCCGTAGAAGTGGTCCCGATTTGTCAGGACGGAGATTGCGGCCGCGCCGTTGTTGACGTAGAGGCCTGCGAGCCACTCTACATCGAGGTCTTCGCGAAGGACGCCTCGTGAAGGCGAGGCCCGTTTGACCTCTGCGATGACTTTCACGCGTGTACCGGACAGAGCGGAGGCGAAATCGAGTGCGTCGGCCTGTTGCTCAAGCCGTGTCTCGAGTTCGGAGATCGGCACTTCGTCCTTCAGACGGTCCACTTCGCGGCTCTTGACCTCGACGATCTTCTTGAGGATGTCGGGGGAGTCGGTTCTGACAGTCATGATCGGAGGTAGCCTTTCTAGAGCGGACCTGCTGGCAGCAATCTAATTCTAACAGACTGGAGTTTACTCACAAATGATGTCCGCTACGCTCTCCAGCATAGCCACCCTCGGATAGGAGTCAAAGGTCTCAACTGGGGTGGACCCGGTCTTTACTGCGACATATTTCACGCCGGCAGCCTTGGCGGCACTGGCGTCGACCTCGTTATCTCCGACGTAGACACATCTCTCTACAGGCAGTCCAAGTCCCTCGGTCGCCTTGAGCAGACTTTCGGGATGGGGCTTGTGGTTGGTAACGTCCTCGCCGCCGATGATCAACTCGACAGTGTCGAGCAGGCCGTCGCGTTCGAGTACAGTCTCGATTCGGAAGCGGAACTTGGTCGAGACAATTCCCAGCCGATAGCCGAGTTTGTGAAGAGTCTTGAGAGCCTCCTTCGCGCCCGGAAGGAAGTAGGTGTCTTCGACCATGACCTCGTCGGCCTTGTGAGTGAAGAGCTTCATGAACTCCTGACCCTGGGGCCGGTACTGCTCTCCCCTGAGAACAACGAGGGCCTCTGGGATATACAGTCCGATAGTCTTGATGATGTCTTCAGTCGACGCCTCGCCAAGACCCAGCTCTGCGAGCGCGTAGTTCATGCACGTGACAATGCCTGCCGATGAGTCGGCCAGCGTGAAGTCGAAGTCAAACAGTACGGCGTCAGCATCGGCGACGGCGGGGTGAACTCCGTTTGGGATGGAACTGGAATCGTGTGTCATTCTAGTGCCTGGCTCAGCTCAACCAACTCGTCGAGTTTGGCGATGGCTCTGCCGTGGTCTATGGAGCGGGCAGCGAATTCTACACCCTCGACCAGGTCAGAAGCGATGTCCGCGACCACAAGCGCGGCAGATGCGTTCATCAGCACAACGTCGCGGGCAGGGCCATACTCGCCCGACAGGACGCCGCGGGCCATAGCTGCGCTCGACTCGGGACTGTCAATCTGGACCGACTCGATCGGGGCGCGTTGGAGGCCCAACTGTTCGGGAGTGACCTCAGACTCGGTAACTCCACCGTTCTCAAGGCTCCAGACTGATGTGGGCGCCGAGATTGAGAGTTCGTCTATGCCGTCAGTGCCGTGCACGATAAGCGCCCTATGGCTGCCAAGTCGCCCAAGGGCCTCGGCCATGCGACGGGCGAGGCCTGGGTCTGCAACACCTATGACCTGTCGGTCCGCTCCTGCGGGATTGGTCAATGGACCGAGGATATTGAACACAGTACGTATGCCTATCTCGCGACGAGGTCCAGCGGCGAATCGCATCGATGGGTGGAAACCCTGGGCAAACATGAAGCCGAATCCGACTTCGTCGATGCACCTGGCAACCGAAGGAGGCGACAGGGTGATGTCAACGCCGAGAGCTTCCAGCACGTCGGCAGACCCTGTTGAGCCGGACATTGCGCGGTTGCCGTGCTTGGCGACCTTCGCGCCTGCACCCGCGGCCACAAGGGCGGCTGTGGTCGAGATATTGAAGCTGGAAGAGCTGTCTCCGCCGGTGCCTGCCGTATCGACTACTACGCCGTCGACATCGACATGAAGTGACTTCTCCCGCATCACTCTCGCCATGCCGACGATCTCGTCGACAGTCTCGCCCTTCATTCGGAGGGCGGTAACAAGAGCGCCGAACTGGGCCGGGGTCGCCTCGCCCGTCATGATCTGTTCCATGGCGTCCGAGGCCTGGTCCGTCTTGAGATTGCGTCCGGAGACGACAGTCTCTATTGCCTCCTGGATCATGTTATTTCTCCTGGCTATGGGCAGTGGCGGCAGGGACAGACATGTCAAGGAAGTTCTGCAGCAGGTCCTTGCCGACCTTGGTCATAATCGACTCCGGATGGAACTGGATGCCCTCTATGG
>CAZIDM010000028.1:360-37516 GCA_964537915.1 uncultured Dehalococcoidia bacterium | reverse complement strand
GGAACATCATCGGAACGCGACTATGCCCTCGGCGAAATCGTGCAGGGACAGTGCGGCTCGATCCACAGGGTCACCAACGTAGGTGACGCCGTCTACAGCAATTCGATCATTGAGATAAAGTAGGACTGTGAAGAGAAGTGACAGGAGGAGCCTAATATGCCTAGAGGGGATGCACCACTTGGCGACATAGCCACCGATGTTCTGTTTGAGAATGACAAAGTCAAAATCTGGAACCTGGTCGTCAATCCGGGTGAGGAAAGCGACTGGCACATGCATGAGCGTGACTACGTCACGATCGTTGTTGAGGGAGCGGGGCTGACAGTCGAATACGACGACGGCACGTCTGATGACAGCCCCTCAGGTCCGGGCACCTGGCGCTTCCACGGCGAGCACAAGATACATCGGGTCATCAACAACTCGGACACCAGGTACGTAAACGTCCTTGTAGAATTGAAAGAGCAGTAGGGGTAGTCTCAGTATGAATGTTCTCGTGATGGCCGCGGGCTCTGTCGGCGGCTACTTTGGAGGTCTCCTCGCGAAGGCCGGAAACGATGTCCTGTTCGTCGCCAGGGGAGAAAATCTGGCTGCCATCAACAGCAACGGCTTGATAGTCGAAAGCGAGACCGCTGGAAACTTCACTGTCGAAACCAATGCTGTCGAACGTCCCGATGGGTCATGGATTGCCGATCTCGTCCTGTTCTGCGTCAAGAGCTACCACAACAGCGTGGCGATGGACACAATCGCGCCTGCAGTCGGGCCTGATACTGCGATACTCACCCTGCAGAACGGCGTCGGAAGTGGGGACGAGCTGTCGGCCGTGTTCGGTCCGGAGCGGGTCCTGTTGGGCGCAGCCTATGTCGAAGCAGCCCATCCCGCTCCCGGCGTGTTTCGTGAGGTTGGCTGGGAGGGCCGTATAGTCTTCGCTGAACAGGACAGCAGTCCTTCGCAGCGCGGTGCCGAGATCAAACGGCTCTTCGCTGATGCTGGCATAGATTCCGAGGTCGCCGAGGACATCGAGGAGGCGCTGTGGAACAAGCTGGTCTATATCTGCGGCCTCAGCGGGATGACCTGTATCACGCACTCGTCGTTCCTGGAGGTTATGGACTCTCCAGAGACGCGGGAGATGACACTCGGAGTGATTACCGAGGCAGCCGCCGTTGGAAAGGCGGCTGGCGTGAATCTCGCCCCCGGTCTCGTCGACTCGATCATGAAGATCTTCATCGACGACAAAGAACACCTGATATCTTCAATGCACGCGGACCTCAATGCCGGCAGGCCGATGGAGTTCGGTAACCTGAATGGCAAGGTCTCCCAGTTAGGCGGCGAGTTGGGCGTCCCAACGCCGAATAACGACTTCATCACCGCCTGTCTGACTCCCCAACATAAGCGCGCCATGGAGCGAGCATAAACAGAATCTATAGAAACTCCCGGAGGAGCCGATTTGACCTATACCTACGATCCTAATGACGTGAAACAGAGAGAGCTCGCTCCCGGTGTGATGCTCAGGACCATGTGGGGGGAGAAGGTCATGCTGAGCGTGGTCGAGATAGACGCGAACTCAGAAGTGCCGATGCACCAGCACCCACATGAACAGGCTGGCATGGTGCTGGAGGGGGAGTTCGACTTCACTATCGGCGGAGTGACCACCAGGGTGAAACCGGGCGACACCTACATCATTCCGGGCGGCGTCGAGCATGGCCTGGTGGCCACGGATCAGCCATCCAAGGCGCTGGACATATTCAGCCCGCCGCGCGAGGACTACATGGACTGACCTCGCTAGCTGGCATCTTGGAAAACAGAAGGGGCGTTCAATCGAACGCCCCTTGGTTGTTTCTAAGGAGTTTGGCGCTCCCCGTTAGAGATTGCCTACGTTCCGTAGCGTGCCGCTGCGACAGGGTCGCTGTACTCGACGCCCTTCGTGGCCCAGAAGGCCGCTGCGATGTCGTCTACTGCGGCAACCAGTGCCTCAGCGTTGTCCATGCTGACGGTCTGCTTGCACTGGCCGGCAAGCTTCAGAGCGGCGTTGAACTTGGCCGCGATATCGTTGGCATCCGTGCCGGGCCATGTGTAGTCAGCCCAGAGAACTCGAAGCTCGTGCTTGCAAAGCTCCGCGTGCTCTTCCTTGACGGTGATATAGCGGGACAGCGAGTTCTGTGCGCCGACGTCGTCGCCTTCGAGCTGTCCGATGCGGAGCACCATCTTCTGCACCGTCTGCGCGGCGATCTTTGCCGCGATGGGGTCATAGATTCCGCATGGGATGTCGCAGTGGGCGCTGGCCTCACGCACTCCCAGCAGTCCTTTCAAAGTAGACGCAAATGTCATAGCCTGCGTTACTCCTTTCTTGATTCGGCAGTCTTGTTGCCTTTTGGATTCGGTATGAAGATACAGAAATACAGGTAGGCGCGCAACCCTGAGCCATCGTGTCACTAGCTGCGCTGGATGAAGTCCTGAACTTCGGATGTGAACCGCTCCACCTGGGCCCGATGCGCGGCATGTCCGGCGCCCCGGTACACGCTGAGGCTGGAGTTCGGTATCGCTCTCAGCGCCCTCTCTGAGTGAGAAATTGGGAAGTAAGGGTCTCTGCTCCCCCAGATCAGCAGGGACTCACACCTGATACCCGAGAATGCGTCAGGGTCAGGCTCAATCAGGTTGACATCCAGGCGCGGGAAGGGTTGTTTGCGTCGCAGAATTCTGTTTACCCACCACGCGCCCATACTCAATACCCTTCCGGCTGTGGACAGGTCGCCAAACCCAAGCGGTGAAATCAGAACGAGGCCGTTCACAATGTCAGGCCTGCGCACGGCAACGTCCAGGATGACCCGCCCGCCCAGCGAATGGCCGATCAGTGTTACTCGACCACTACAGGTGGCCTCCAGGAACGACTCAAGGAATTCGCCAATGTACCTGGTCGAATGAACGATGTCCCGTCTGGGAGAGTCGCCAAATCCAATCAGGTCCGGCGCCACCACCCGATGGCTGGATGCCAGGACTGACATGATCTCGACCCATTCCCGTCGCGTGCCGCCGCCTCCATGGACCGCGACAACCTCCGGACCTGCAGTGCCGGCTACAAGATACGGGATGGAGTCATCCCCCACCTTGGCCCAACGCTCTTCTACCATGGTGTGTGGGGCTATACTGTCTTCAGCCATCGGTACGTCAGTGGAGCACTTGGATTGTCTGTTTGGGGCCTGCGACCCTCAATATACCTCGTAAGAGGATCAAGCATGGAGCCTACTCTACTTGATGGGGACGTACTGCTCGTCAATAGACTCCGGGAAAGACCTCAGCGCGGCGACATCGTGGTGTTCAATCCATCAGGCACTTTAGACGGCGGCTGGCAGGTCAAGAGAGTCATTGGCATTGAGGGAGACAGTGTCTCTTTCGAGTGCGGCCTGTTGTACCTCAATGGTCTGCACCACGCTGAGCAGTACCTCGGAGGACTGCCTGCTGATCCAGGGACCGGGTCGAGGTCGTGGCACGTTGCACCTGGCGAGTGCATGGTACTCGGAGACAACCGTGCCCACAGCACGGACAGCAGGGCTTGGGGACCTATTCCCATGACGCAGATAGCCGGAGTCGCATCGATCAGGCTGTGGCCGATCAGCTCCAGACGACCAGTCAGGCTTCGCTAGTCGTCGTTGGGGATGAAGTCGCTCGGGTTCGGCGCCCCCGCAATGTCCAATTCCGGTTCACCCTCTCCCAGCGCGCGCTCGAGTCTGCCAATCGGAATCGCCGGGAGCGTTGTAATCTGCACTCCGGCAGAAACACCAAGCTCCATCGAGAAGCGGGCGGCTGACTCATTGTCTGGCGCATCGAGTATGGTGACGAAGTCATACTCCCCCAGGACGGCGTAAAGTCCATGCACCTGCGTCTGAGGAATTTCGATCGACTGCTCGGCAATCAGGAGCCTGTCGGGATTGTCGAGCATTCGATGGCGGCCTTCGGGTGTCAGGGAAAGTAGCAGGATATAAGTTGGCATTATTCTTCCATGCGTTCAGAGTTATTCAGAGCCTAACCACCCGGCGACCTCTTTCGCGTGATACGACAGGATCACGTCAGCCCCCGCGCGCTTGATTGATGTGAGTATCTCCAGTGTAATGCGCCTGCCGTCTATCCACTCGTTTTCTGCTGCTGCCTTCACCATGGAATACTCGCCGCTGACGTTGTAAGCGGCTATCGGCGTGGCAAACTGCTCTTTGGCGGCTCTGAGAACGTCGAGGTAAGCGAGCGCGGGCTTTACCATCACCATGTCGGCGCCCTCTTCGATGTCCAGGGCAATCTCGCGCATAGCCTCCCTGATATTGGGCGGGTCCATCTGGTAACTGCTGCGGTCTCCGAAGCTCGGAGCCGAGTCAGCGGCAACCCTGAATGGTCCGTAGAACCCCGACGCGTATTTGGCGGAGTATGCCATGATTGGCATGTCGGGGAATTTAGCGTCATCCAGTGCCTTTCGGAGGGCGGAGACCTGGCCGTCCATCATTGCGGAAGGTGCGACCATGTCCGCTCCGGCCTGCGCCTGGGCGACTGCCATCTGTCCAAGGAGTTCCAACGTGGCGTCGTTGTCTATTCGATCTCCGTCGATAACCCCGCAGTGACCGTGGTCGGTGAACTCGCACAGGCACACGTCAGTTATCACGGTCATGCCTGGAACGGCCTGCTTGATCACGCCTATGGCTTCCTGGATGATCCCGCCATTGGCGTATGCCTCCGTTCCCACGTTGTCCTTGTGTGCGGGAATCCCAAAGAGAAGTACACTCTCAATGCCTACGTCCGCCGCTTCTCCGACCTCATGGATCAACTGGTCGAGAGACAGCTGGTAGATACCGGGCATGGGCGGTATCTCGGTGCGCGTGTCACGCCCGTGAGTGACGAATAGCGGATAAATGAAGTCCGAAGTCGACAGGCGTGTCTCTTCCACCAGGTGTCTGAGACCTGGATTCTCCCTGAGTCTTCTCATTCTTGTTGCGGGATACGCCGCCATTCCCGGACTATTCCCCATTCGTGAAGTATTCGACGAGAGCTTGTGCCAGCCCATCAATGGTTGGAGTATTCGCAACTATATCAACTTTCAATCCCAGCCTTCCAGCAGTCGAAGCTGTAGTCGGTCCGATGCAGGCCACCCTGACGTCAGAGAGGGGCTCCGCTTGACTGCCGAGGATCCTGAGCAGGTTTCTGACCGTTGACGAGCTCGTAAATGTCACGATGTCTACACCGGCCCTGATGGCTTCGACCGCCCTCTCACAGGACTGAGCAGGTATGACGGTCTTATATGCCGTTGCTTCTGTAACATTGATCCCGAGTTCGTGGAGGAGTTCTGGAAGCTCACGGGTCGCGATGTCTGCTCTTGGCAGGAACACGTTGCTGCCTGCGCCGACCTGGGTTGACAGGGCATCGGCAAGCCCTCTGGACGTCGCGGTCGTCGGAACCAGGTCTGGGGATATGCCAAACTCACCGATAGCCCGTGCGGTCGCCGGGCCGATCGCGGCAACCCTGGCGCCATGAAACGCTCGCGAGTCGAGGCCCGTGGCGCTTAGGCGATCATGTACCGCCCGGACCGCGTTGGCCGACGTTAGAACCGTCCATTCGAACTCAGAAATCCTGGCTAGTGCCTGATCGAGTTCCGTGTAGTCATCCGGCGGCCGGACACTTATGGTAGGGATTTCGATCGGGACTGCTCCGAGTTCTGCCAGACGCCTCGAAAGCATGCCGGCCTGGTTACGCGTGCGGGTGACAAGAACTCGCCGACCCAGAAGCGGCAACGTCTCGAACCAGTTGAGTCGCTCGCTGAGTCCCACGACTTCGCCGATCACAACAGTCGCCGGAGCCTTCAGCCCCTGAGACTTAGCCTCGTCGGCTATCGACTCGAGGGTGCCTGTCACGGTCTTCTGCCACGGCTCACTGCCCCAACTGACTACTGCGGACGGCGTATCTCGCGGCTTCCCGTTCTCGATGAGCGTCGCGGCGATTTCATGAAGAGAGCGCCACCCCATGAGAATCACCAGCGTACCAGGCGTTCTCGACAGTGCCGCCCAGTCTGTAGCGTCCCCATCACCAGTCTCTGAATTGCTACCGGTTACGACCGTAAATGACGAGGCATGGTCCCTGTGAGTCAGAGGAATGCCCGCATAGGCCGGTGCCGCCACGGCTGAGGTAACGCCTGGGACAACCTCGAAAGGAACACCTGCCGCGGCCAGTGCTTCGGTCTCTTCGCCACCTCTACCGAAAACGTACGGGTCTCCGCCCTTTAGCCTGACGACGCTCTTGCCCAGACGCGCCTCGCTGATGAGAAGCTCGTTGATGTCCGACTGCCGTTGTCCGACACCGCCAGGTACTTTGCCGACGTTCACCAGCTCTGCTTTGGCTCCCGCCATCCCCAGCAGACGTTCGTCGATAAGTCGATCATGCACGATCACGTCAGCCGACTCGATAAGCCTGAGCCCCTTGATCGTAAGCAGCTCAGGGTCTCCAGGGCCGGCGCCGACAAGCGACACTTTCCCTGTCTTGCTCATCCCGCGCCTTCTTTCCTGGCCCAGAGTTGTGACACTAGGTTCACTGCTGGCATGTTCCGTTATCGTCTGAGCCCATCGTACATGATGACATCCGCACCCTTGGCCTCCAGCGCCTTTGCTGCCTCACGTCCTGCCACCACAGGATCGTACGCAGAAATCTCAGTAGTCGACCTGAAGATCTGTGAGCCGTCGGGAAGACACGCCATCGTCCGAATCGTTAGCGTCCCTTCCGACTCGGTCGCGAACGCCGCGACCGGGACGCGACATCCACCTCCAGTGGCCTCTACAAACTCTCGCTCTGCAGTAACTGTTGTGCGTGTATTGATGTCGTCTACGGCTGCCAACAACTCGGCTACTTCAGAATCGTCCTCGCGAGCCTCTACGGCAAGAGCCCCCTGACCGGCGTCGGGAATGCACAGATCGGGTTCCAGGTAGCCGGATACCCTGTCTATCCAGCCGAGGCGTTCCAGACCGGCTGCGGCCAGCACAACGCCATCATATCCAGCGACTCCAACCTTGCCGATCCGCGTATCCACGTTCCCGCGAACAGGGACGATCTCCAGGTCCGGCCGGTCAGCGAGAAGTTGCCCCGCACGCCTTGGACTACTGGTACCCAAGGTGGCGCCTGAAGGCAGTTCAGCGAATCCCAAGTCCCATCGATTGACTATCACGTCCCTGGGGTCCCTGCGTTCGGGATAGGCGACTATTGTCAGGCCCTCGGGCAACGCCGATGGCATGTCCTTGGCTGAATGGACAGCGAGATCGATCTCTCCACTCAGCAGAGGCTCTTCCAGTCCTTTGACGAATGTCCCCCTGCCGAGAGACTGGAGAGGTGCTGCCTTTCGACGGTCGCCGTCCGGCGTGATTGGAACGACTTCGACCCTCAGATCAGGCCAGGCCTCCAGAAGGGCGTCGACAACCTCGTCGGTCTGCACCCTCGCGAGCGCACTCCCCCTGGTGCCGATCTTTAGCACGCGATCCGTCATGGAGTTCACATCGGCTCCGCGCCAGCCAGGAGGCCCTCTTCGAGCATCTTGTAGGCAGTGGTCTCATCCCCCTTCTGCACGGTATCGAGCAGTTCCTCGGTGATGCAGCTTTGCCAGTGGTCGGGAGCGACTCTCAGGCCGCGCTGCCGAAGTTCAGCGCGCCCCCGGGCCAGAACAGGCGCCAGGTCCGCGTACTCGAGGATCCTGCTGGACTCCAGTTTCTCACGGAAGGTCCGGGCCAGCGCCGGACTGGCTCCCCCGGTTGATGTCGCGACAGTGACCTCACCCCTTCGCGCTACGGATGGGGCTATAAATGTACATAGGTGTGTCACGTCCACGACGTTGAGCAGTACGTTTCGCTCTTCTGCTTCTTCGTAGATCAGGCGGTCCGTCTCGTCGTCACCCGTTGAGGCTATGGCGATGAAAGCACGTGCAAGGTCGCCGGGCCTGTAATCGCGCCTGAGCCATTCGACCGTGCCGTCAGAGGCCAGCGCCTCGACCACTGGAGTGACCTCAGGTGCGATCACGATAACCTTCGCGTCGCACTCCAGCAGTTTCACGACCTTTTCTTCCCCCAACGCACCCCCGCCGATGACGAGGCAGTTGCGACCTCGTACGTCAATGAAGGCCGGATAGTATCTAGGCAACGGGACCCTCCGAAGTAGTTCGCAATGATATGTGCTCTAGTTTACCGCAATGAGCAGTGGAGTCGTCAGAACCGGCCTGAGGCTGGAACACCCTCGGTTTTGATAAGGTGTTGATACGTAAGTTCCGGCGGCATCGTCAGCATCGGGATCAAATGGGGTCATGCCAGTAGAGCGGGCAAGAGATAGACTCCTTCGCAAGTTGTCGGGGGAGATATCCGACAAGCGGGTAATCGACGCCATCGCCGCAGTCCCCAGGGAGCGGTTCGTGCGTCCTGTGGAACGTCACGTGGCCTACGAAGATATCGCACTGGGAATCGCCGCAGGGCAGACGATCTCCCAGCCGACGATCGTCGCGATCATGCTCCAGGAGTTGGAGCTCCGCAGGTTTGATCGGGTGCTGGAAATCGGTACCGGCAGCGGATATCAGGCCGCACTCCTTGCCGAGCTTGCTCGCGAGGTTGTCACAGTCGAGCGCGTCCCTGAGCTCGCGGAGTCGGCGAGGCTGCTGCTTGACCGCCTGGGCTATGGCAACATTCGCGTCGAAGAGGCAGGGCCTCTATTGGGACGTCCCGGGGATGCTCCCTTCGATGCCATAGTCGTGGCAGCGGCAGCGCCAAGGATTCCCCAGAATCTTGTCGGCCAGCTCGAATTCGGCGGCAGGCTTGTCATTCCGGTCGGTAGCCTGCGCGAACAGAGCCTCCTGAAGGTAGTGAGGACCATGGACGGCGTGGTCACCAGGGCACTGGGAGCTTGCCGGTTCGTCCCCCTGATCGGACGTGATGCCTGGCCTGAGTCAGAGTTGACCAGCTAGCCCCACGGCGTTGTAACCCTCGCGGCTGTTCCATATACTTTACGTTGTGTTTTTCCTCGCTATTTAGCTTCCTCTTGGACAGCAGCCAACATGGATTTTGAAGTTGTCATCGGGCTGGAAGTCCACGCCCAGCTATCCACCGAAAGCAAGATGTTCTGTGGGTGCAGTTCCGACTATCAGGATGCTGACCCCAATACCGTGGTATGCCCTGTTTGCATGGGAATGCCCGGTGTGCTGCCGGTCATCAACCGGAAAGCTGTGGAACACGTGATCCGCACAGGCCTTGCCCTCGGATGCGACATATCCTCGTACACCAAGTTCGACCGGAAGAACTACCCCTACCCAGACCTTATGAAGGGATACCAGATATCCCAGTACGACCTGCCCATCGCCTCCAACGGCACGATGCCAATAGAGGTAGACGGAATCGAGCGCAGCGTTGGCGTTACGCGCGTCCACCTCGAGGAGGACGTCGCCAAGCTCATGCACCGCACTGAGGGATTCGGGGAGGGGTACTCGCTGCTCGACGTGAACAGGGCGGGGGTCCCGCTAATGGAGATCGTCGGGGAGCCCGATCTCAGGAGCGCAGATGAGGCTCGAGCATACCTGGTGCAGCTGCATTCCATCCTCCAGTACATTGGCACGAGCAGCGCCAACATGGAGGAGGGCAACTTCAGGTGCGACGCCAACATCAGCATCCGGCCCGTCGGACAGGAGGAGTACGGCACCAAGGTCGAAATCAAGAACATGAACAGCTTCCGCTCCGTCCATCGCGCGCTCGAGTACGAAGCTGAGCGCCAGGTGGAAGTGGTCAAGTCTGGCGGTCGAATCGTCCAGGAGACGCGTGGCTGGGTAGAGGAAGACGCCGTGACCGTCTCCCAGCGCGTAAAGGAGGGAGCCTCCGACTACCGCTACTTCCCCGAGCCTGACCTGCCACCTCTCAGGATTTCGACAGACTGGGTCGACGAGATTGAGTCTACTCTTCCAGAGTTGCCCCACGCTCGAAAGAGCCGGTTCGTCACTCAGCTTGGACTGCCGGAGTATGACGCTGGGCTTCTGACTACCACCAGGTCCACCGCAGACTACTTTGAGGAAGTGCTGGCCGCGGCCCCTGGGAAGACCGGAAAATCGGAGCAATTCGCGAAGTCCGCCAGCAACTGGATGCTGGGAGAGATGGCGCGGCTGTTGAACCAGTCCGGGCAGGATATCTCGGAGGTCAGGATCGGCCCCGCACAACTGGCAGAGTTGCAGACCATGGTCGACGATTCAACGCTCAGTTCGACCATGGCCAAGACGGTCTTTGAGAAGATGTTCGAAACAGGTCAGACGCCCCGGCAGATTGCCGAGTCTGAGGGCCTGGTCCAGATATCCGACACAGACGCCGTTCTGACTGCCGTGCAGGAGGCCATATCCGCCAACCCGGACCCTGTTGCAGACTACCTATCCGGCAAGCAGCAGGCAATGGGCTTCCTGGTTGGGCAGGTTATGAAGGCAACTCGCGGCAAGGCTAACCCTCGAATGGCCAGCCAGATGGTCCGTGAGCAGCTGGAAGCGATGCGCTGATGGCTGCCTACAGCAACGGCGCTTCGCCAGGTTCCAGCGTGAACGGCGCCCCGGTGTCCCGTCTACAGCGATTCCTGCGCCTGCTGCATCCTGGAGTCGGTCTGAAGCGTTGGGCGCTGATTGGCGCGATCGGCGTCGCTTTCTGCTCGATTGGTCTGGCATACCTGATCCGAAAGTTCTTCTCGGTCGGCTTCCCGGACTTTCTTCCCTGGTACTTTGAGGGGTTCCTACTGCTTGGTGTTGGGGGTGGCGCGATACTGCTGTCCATGTACGGCTTCTACAGGGCGCTCAGTCCTCTCTTCATGCGCTCGAAGTCTATCGACGCCGTCGCAGACACCGTCTATAACAGGTGGTCCAGGGGCCGCGGGCCCAAAGTTGTCGCTATCGGCGGCGGAACTGGCCAATCGGTGCTGCTGAGGGGCCTCAGAATGCACACTGACAACCTGACCGCCATAATCACCGTCGCCGACGACGGAGGCAGCTCTGGCATTCTCAGACGAGAACTTGGCGTGCTGCCCCCTGGAGACTTCCGGAACTGCCTCGTAGCCCTCTCTGAAGACGAGACACTGCTGGCCGACCTGTTCCAGTATCGCTTCGATGAGGGCAGCGGCCTCAAGGGGCACAGCTTCGGAAACCTGTTCATAGTCGCAATGACCAACGTGACCGAGAGCTTCGATCAGGCCCTTGTCGAGTCCAGCCGCGTGCTCGCGGTTCGTGGAGGCGTTCTGCCATCGACCACTGCCGACCTCAGACTGTTCGCGCGTTTCAGCGATGGGACAGTCGTACGGGGGGAGTCCAGCATCACCGACCATGGCGGGAACATCGAGAGGCTGATGATCGAACCCGACTCGGCTCCCGCTCATCCGCTGGCGGTCGAGGCGATAGAAGAGGCGGACATCGTAGTAATCGGCCCTGGCAGCCTCTACACGAGTATCCTCCCGAACATCCTGGTAGGCGGCATTTCAGACGCTCTCGCCAGGACGGATGCGACTGTGGTCTACATCTGTAACGTCGCCACGCAGGTTGGAGAGACCGATTCGTACTCTGTGCGTGACCATGTGGAGGCATTACACAGGCACACATTCGAAGACATCGCCGACTACGTCCTGGCGAACAGCCATCCGCTCCCACTGGACAATCGCTTCGCAGGACAGCCAGTCTTCCACGATGGCCGACCGATTCCACATGCGCAGGTCGTCCTGACCGACATGTCTGATCCCAGCCACCCTGTCAGGCACGACTCCGATAAACTCGCCACTGCGGTTATGGAAGTCTACGCTTCGACCAATGGCAGGCGGCGCGGTGCCGTTGAATTGCAGTCCAATTCTGTGTAAAGCTACTTTCACTTGAACTACGAGGTCAGCCGAACGTGACGGTTCTCAACATCATCCAGATACTTGTCTCGATTCTCCTGGTGATAATAATTTTGATCCAGGTGAAAGGGCAGGGCACCGGTCTGTTTGGAGCAGCCGACAACTCGTTCCGGACCCGGCGCGGTCTGGAGTTGCAGCTCTTCAGGTTCACGATCGCGCTGGTAGTAGTCTTCCTCGGACTTTCGATAGCAAGCGCCCGCATCTTCTGATCCACCGGCTGTGAGTCGACAGGTAATCACCCTCACCACCGGCTTCGGCACCCGTGACTCGTACGTCGGCGCCCCAATGGATATCCTGGTCGACATGCGCTGACCTGGCCAACGAGTAGACTGGACTAACCCATCGTCGGACTACGTTCTGACCCCGCGCGCGATCAGGTCGTTCCGATACTTCAGCGCCAATGGATGGACCATCTGGCGATCTGCAATCAGCCGCTCGATCGTCTTGTCCAGGTACAGAAGAATCGCCGCATCCAGGTCAGTGCGGGCAATCTCGGCCACTTGACTCAGGAACGACGCACGCTCCACTTTCCACGGGTCCAGCTTGTCCGCCAGGAACACGACCTTGGCGACTTCACTCATGCCCGGATGACCGGTTGTGTGAAACTGCACAGACTCCAGGACTGCGCCAGCGCTGTAGTCATCGTCCTCGCCGAGCCACGCAGCAGCTACCGGACCGTGCAGCAGCAGGGGCTGGTGCATCTCAACGAAGTCTACTTCCAGCCCGAGCCGCTCAGCCTCGCTCAGCAGGACACGTTTCTTAGCGGCTCTCGCTAGGTCATGAGCAGCAATCCCAGTGTCGACGAGTTGGGCATCGACTCCGTGTCTGATCGCGATTTCCTGCCCGACTTCACGTGATCGCTCCACGTGATCTCGCAGCCCGGCGGGGAGTTCGATAAGTCGAGACTCTATTGAGTCTGGCAAACCAGCCAATCTAGTTGTACCTGCCTACACCGGCATTCCCAGCCGGTGTCCCCCAATCACGTGCAGATGCAGATGGAACACGTCCTGTCCCCCGTCCCGATTCTGGTTGATTACCAACCTGTATCCACTCTCAGCTACACCTTCAGCGGCAGCCATGTTACGAGCGGCGTCGAACATTGCACCGATAGTTGCGTCGAAGTCAGACTGTACCTCCGACAATACAGCGAAGTGCTTCAGGGGGATTACGAGAAGGTGAACGGGGGCCAAAGGGTTAATATCCCGGATGACAAAACAATGCTCATCCTGAAAAAGGATCTCCCCAGGGATCTCCCCATCCCTGATCTTGCAGAAGACGCAGGAGTCGTCCATGTCTTCGGCTACGCCCCTATACGCCGACCACGGCGTGTGCTTCGATCTCGATCAGGTAGCTTGGACTCACAAGTCCCTTGATGAATACCGTACTGGATGCGGGTCCCGGGTCTCCATCGAAGAACTCCAGCCTGGCCTTCGCGTACCCTGGGTAGTCTTCCGCATTGATCAGAAAGCACGTGATCTTCGTGATGTCCGCCCGTGTTCCACCGGCAGCATTCAATGCTGCCTCGACGTTGCTCAGACACTGGACCGCCTGGGCGTAGACGTCTCCTTCGCCAACGATGTTGCCTCCTGAGTCTACTGAGACCTGACCGGATACGAAGATCAGGTCGCCCGCTCTGGTGGCTGGCGAAAACCCGGAAGGCTTGTTGTCAGGATTCGGGAAATACGATCGTCTTGGCATGGCTGACCTCTGGTTGCTCGGAATGCGTTGTTTCTGAAGCGTCTTGCGGGGAGTCTATCCTCTGAGCTCAAGAAGCTCGATCCGTGTGTCGTCCGGACCGGCGATGAAAGCGATCTTAGGGCCGTTGGGAACGTCGATGGGACCCTCTTTCAACTCGGCCCCCATACCCTGGAGTCGCTCCAGCTCTGCGTCCAGATCGTCGAGGGTGATTCCGATGTGCTCGAGCCCCCAGTGGACGTTAGCGTCTCCGTCGCCCATGGACTCGCCGGTCCTGGCCCCGGAAATGTTCACGGTCACACCGTCCGGAGTTCTCGTGACGACGAACTGGTCTCCGTAGGGGCGAACAATGTCACTGACGATTGTGAAGCCGAATGCCTCAGCGTACCACTCGGCCGTCTTCCTGGGGTCCGGCGCCTTGAGGTGAACGTGATTGAACTCATAACCCATTTTGTAGTCCATTCCTCCTTGAATTTGCGATTTCAGTCTATATCAATTCAGCGGTCTCTTGTCAGCCAACTGCCCACGTCACCTCAGCTCATCCAATACCATGTACATGTGCCTGAACAGCTTGGACAACTCTCGCACGTACTCCGCCGGCCCGACAGGCTTTGTCGGATCGAGGTGCTGGAAGAGAGAGAACTCGGTGTGCCGCACGTCTCCTCGGGCCGCGAGTGCATCCGCAAGCCGTCTCGACTCGGCAGCCGGGACGAGATTGTCCTCACGATCGTGCATGATCAGCACTTTGGCTCTCAGCCCCTCGACTGATGAACTGGGCGAGATGGATGCCAGAGATTCCAGGGTCGATGCAGGCAACCCTGCGACAAGCTCCCTCGCTTCGTCTGTGCCCACCCCGGACAGTAGCCTGCCGGTAATCTGAGCTTCCTCCGACAGAGTGGAAAGCACAGCCTGGTCCACGAAGGTGTCTTTGGTAACGAACATGCCATTGAGAAGGGCAATTTCAGTTGGGTTATCCATTTCTTCAATGAGCTGGGCTGTGACAACTCTCTTGCTGAGATCCGCTGGCGTCCACGGCTCGACAACACCGTCGTAGTACCTGCTGTTCGACAGCACGGCCACAATGAGGTCCCGTGCGTCGTAGTATCCCGCGAAGAAGTTCACGAACTGAACATCGTCCTGTATTCGCTCGTCGCTCGCAGCGACCGCAACCAGCGACGCTCCGACGCAGAATCCCCCCACGCCGGCACGCTCGGGGTCCACGCGCTCGTGCTCAAGCAGAAACTCGAACCACCTCACCAGGTCATCGACTTCCTGTGCGGTGACCCTTTGAGAGGTCATTCCCTCGGACCACGGGATCAGCACGACGGCCCCCGACCGGGCAAGTCCCTCTGCCAACCCGACCACTCGAGGGTCGTTTCGCCCCGCAGGGTTCACTCCAAGGAACAGTAGGACTCCGCTGTGGACGCCGTCTCCGGCAGGCGCGTATAGGTCCGCGCTGCCTCGGCCGGTACTGATCTCGTGAAATACCTCCTCCCTCGAGGGTGTTCCCATTACCCAGGGCTGAGGGTTGACCGGAAGAGAGCCCACGACCTGGGGTATGAACAGGGCAGTGCGCCACGCCACGCGCCCCTCTGGGGTGACCGTGAACCAAAGCGCTACCAGGGCCAGGAGCGCGGCGAATGCGACAGCTGCACGTTTGCCCCACCGGCGGGCCTGTGCGCCAAAACCTCTGTCTGAACCGGCGTTGCCTACTGAATCTTGATCGCTCAACACTTACTCACCAACGAAGAACTAGGGCAGGCCCAATTGAACAGTTATCAGACCTTCTTTTGCTTTGACACTACCTTAACCCAATGTTATTCTGAAATTGGTCAATGCTCCGGCATCATTCGGGAGGACAGGCTGCGACCCGGCGGTTCAGCTGGATTCGATTCCCGGTTGTAGATCATACCAATGGGCGTAGATTGCTTGTTTCTACGAGGTGGTGGACCGCAGAAGAAACTGGACGGGTGCTGAGGCATGGTCGCGGATATTCTATCCCGCATTGCAGGAGGCGCCATCCTAGCGGTAGTCGGATGGGGTCTCGGTAACTTCATAGCAGATGTGTGGGGCCCGGAACAATTCATTTTCTGGGTCTTTGGATTGACGATTGCCGGACTTATCGTCGGACTTGTTGCCACGCCATTCGCCACCGCCGGCCTCTCCCGCAGCATAGCCAATCAGACACACACAATCCCCACGTCCCGGCTGCTTTCCGCCATCGTCGGCATGGTCGTTGGACTACTGATTGCCCTCCTGGTCTCGATTCCCCTGTTCAGAATTCCCGGCTGGCTGGGCCTGATACTTCCGGTTGCGATTAGCCTCTTCCTTGCATATCTCGGAGCGACGCTTCTGTTTGCACCGTCGAGGGACGTCTTCCACAGGTTCCTGCCTGACAGTCGAACTTTCTCGGCGGTCAATGGCGTTGCGGCGACCTCCAGCAATGGTCATGCAGGTCCAGTGTTGCTTGACACCAGTGCCATTATAGACGGCCGGATAGCGGCCATTTCCAAGACCGGATTTCTACAGGGTACGCTCATTGTGCCGCGATTCATTCTGAATGAGTTAAGGCACGTCGCAGACTCCAAGGACTCGATGAAGCGCACCCGTGGCCGCCGGGGTCTGGAGTTGCTTCGCGAGATCAGGGAAGAAGGCCAGGTTCGGACGGAGATCCTCGAGATCGATTACCCGGACGCTCGCGAAGTTGACGCGAAGTTGGTCGGTCTTGCCAAGGAGATCGGCGCCTCGATACTTACTACCGACTTCAACCTGAACCGCGTCGCCCAGATAGACGGAATAGCCGTGCTCAACGTAAATGAGCTGGCAAGCTCACTTCGTCCTGTGATGATCCCTGGCGAGACCCTCAGGCTGAAGATTCTTCACGAGGGCAAGGAGCCGGGCCAGGGAGTCGGTTTCCTCGACGATGGGACCATGGTCGTCGTCGACTCCGGTGTGCGTTACATTGACAGCGAGCTAGACGTCACCGTGGCGCGGGTCCTTCAGACTGCCGCTGGCTGCATGATCTTCGCCAGTCCGTCATAGGCATCGAGTCGCTTGACGTCCTCCAGCACTGAACCCAGGTCCGGCCTGCGCCCGACGGTTGGAGTCGCGGTCGTTGCCGGAGGGTCCAGCCGCCGAATGGATGGCCGTGACAAGCTCTTTATTCCCATTCTCGACAGACCCCTGCTCGTGTACTGCCTGGAAGCCTTCCAGCGTTCTCCGCACGTAGACACCATTTCGGTCGCGACTGCACCCGAAAGCGTGCATCGTGTCAACGAGATCGCCAGAGAGCGCTGCATCTCCAAACTTGCTTCGGTAGTTCCCGGCGGTCGCCGCCGGCAAGACTCTGTGCTGAACGCCTTGAACGTTCTCGGAGAAGTAGATATTGTCATCGTTCATGACGGGGCACGCCCTTTCGTCGACGACGCGATAATAGCCCGTGCTGTAGATGAGGCGCGTTCCTGTGGAGCCGCATCAGCCGCAGTTCCAGTGAAGGACACAATCAAGGTCGCCACACCGGAGATGACAGTCGCCTCAACCCCGAACAGGGAAACCCTCTGGGCTGCCCAGACTCCACAGTCATTCAGATTCGACCTGCTCATGGAGGCGCACTCGCGGATTCGCCACGATGTGACCGATGATGCCGCCGTGGTCGAAGCCCTCGGACAGCCGGTCAAGCTCTTCATGGGGTCACACGAGAACATAAAGGTGACTACACCTGAAGACGTGCCCGTGGCAGAGGCAATCGCCTGGGCCAGGCTTGAGAGGTCGCAGCGGTGACTTTCAGGATTGGTATCGGCGTCGATGTTCACCCCCTCGTTAAGGGCAGGGAACTTGTCCTCGGCGGAGTTCACATTCCGCACGACACGGGCCTCGATGGCCACAGCGACGGTGACGCGCTCGTCCACGCCATAATCGACGCCTGCCTGGGCGCATCGAACCTGGGCGATATCGGCGAGCACTTTCCCTCGTCCGACCCGAAATACCTGGGAGTACGCAGCACCACTCTCCTGTCCGCGACCGTGGGGATGCTTCGCGCCTCCAGGTGGCGGCTCGAATATCTTGATGCTACAATTGTCGCCGAACGACCCAGGCTCAGACCCCACATTGGCGATATGCGCACTGCGCTCGCCGAGGCCATGCAGATTGAAGACGAGCTCGTTAGTGTGAAAGCTACGACTACAGACCATCTCGGATTCGTTGGCAGGGAAGAGGGGATCTGCTGCATCGTAGTCGTCACCATCTCGAAAGCATGAGACTCTACGACACCCTCTCGGGTCAGCTACACGACTTCGACTCTCCCAACGGGCAGGTCCGCATGTACGTTTGCGGAATCACCCCGTACTCTTCGTCGCACATCGGGCATGCAATGTCCGCGGTGTCGTTCGATGTCGTCCGCCGGTACCTTGAGTTCCGTGGCTTCAACGTCAAGCATGTCCAGAACTTCACAGACATCGACGACAAGATGATCGCGGCCGCCAACGAGCGCGGCATCGAGGTGTCCGACCTCGCCTACGCGAACATCCAGGAGTACATAGACGCGATGGGCGAGCTCAATGTGGCTCCCGCGCACGAGTACCCCAGGGCTACTCAGGAGATCGACAAGATCGTCGAGATCATCCAGGCGTTGATCGATAAGGGATATGCCTACGACGTCGAAGGCGACGTCTACTTCCGCGTGAGGCGAGACGAAGACTACGGTAAGCTCAGCCATCGGAGCATCGACGACCTGCTCAGCGGCGCCCGCATTGAAATCGACGAGCGCAAGGAAGACGTGCTAGATTTCGCCCTCTGGAAGTCTCAGAAGCCAGGTGAACCTGCCTGGGACAGCCCCTGGGGTCCCGGTCGTCCCGGCTGGCACATCGAGTGTTCCGCGATGTCGATCAAGTACCTCGGCGAGTCCATCGACATTCACGGCGGAGGCGAAGACCTGGTCTTCCCTCACCACGAGAACGAGATCGCGCAGTCAGAGTCCTTCACGGATGTCGAACCCTTCGCAAGGTTCTGGCTCCACAACGGTATGCTCAGATTGGGCGTCGAGAAGATGAGCAAGTCCCTCGGGAACATCATCTCTCTTCCGGAAGCCCTTGAAGCGTTTGACGCCCAGGCGCTCAGGCTTTTCTTCCTGAGTTCACACTACAGGTCTCCGCTCTTCTACAGCGAAGAGGTCGTGCAGGGTCAGGAACGGGCACTCAGGAGGCTGCGACAGGCGCTCCGGGTAGAGTCCGGTTCCGGTCCATCTGTGGACCCCGAGGAGTTCCGCACCAGGTTCGTCGACGCAATGGACGACGATCTGAACACGCCGCGTGCCCTTGCCGCGCTCTTCGACCTCGCCCGAGAGATCAACAGGGGGCGTGAGCGCGATGCAGACGTTTCAGACGCCCAGCAGGCCTTGGTGGAACTGGCAGCCGTGCTAGGCCTTGAACTCGCTGAGTCAGACGACGACGCAGGCACATCCGCGGGGCCGTTCATCCAACTTCTGGTGGACCTGAGGTCCGACCTCCGCGCCGACCGGCAGTTCGAGCAGGCCGACCGAATTCGCGACGAGCTCACGAACCTCGGCGTCTCCCTCGAGGACACCCCCTCGGGTACGGAGTGGACCCTGCGGTAGCCTCACCGCCTTCGCGGACCGCCTTGGGATGCAAGCCGCCTGCATTGCCCTCACACTGAGAGCGCTCGCTGCTCTCCACTAGCATAAATGCTACTCTATGTATGAATCGAATCTATATTAATGTTGTTTGCGCATTAGTCCTCGCCTACCATTGAATTTAGGATGCCGTATCACACTGCGAATCGGCACTCATAGGCCAATGATAGGAGTGGAACATGACCAACGCAGCCCTGACCGTATACGGTGCTCCCTGGTGCCCGGACTGCCGTCGATCAAAGCAGTTCCTCGGCGAGCAGCGAGTCCCTTATAACTGGATAGACATCGACCATGACGAGAGCGCACGCGAGTACGTCAGTAGCATCAACGATGGCAGGCAGATCATTCCTACCATCGTCTTCGAGGATGGCTCGTTCCTTGCGGAGCCGTCCAACGCCGAACTCGCGGCCAGGCTGGGGATCAACCCCAGGGCCGAACGGCAACACTACGACCTCATTGTCGTCGGTGGCGGACCAGCCGGTCTCACCGCGTCCCTCTATGCCGCGCGTGAGGGCATAGACACTCTCGTTATCGAGCGTAGCGGGGTCGGAGGGCAGGCGGGTGTGACCGAGCGGATTGACAACTACCCTGGTTTTCCTGACGGCATCGGAGGCGGCGACCTCGCCGACAGGATTCGCGCACAGGTGGAACGCTTCGGGGTCGAGGTTCTGCCCGCTCAGGCGGTGACGTCCGTAAGTGCACAGGGACAGTACAGGGTGGTGAGTACGGAGAGCGGGGACGACTACTCAGCGACCGCTGTTCTTCTCACTCCCGGAGCCCGTTACCGGCGGCTCAACGTTCCCGGAGAGGACGACCTCATCGGGGCAGGCGTCCACTTCTGCGCTACCTGTGACGGCCCCTTCTACAAGGGCGAGCAGGTGGTGGTGGTAGGCGGTGGCAACAGCGGCGTAGAAGAGGGGCTCTTCCTGACCCGGTTTGCCGACAAGGTCACACTACTGGAACGTGGAGACCAACTCAGGGCCAGCCGCATCCTGAGGGAGAAGGCTGAGGCCCATCCCGGCCTGGAGGTGCGCCTGCGCACGCAGGTGCAGGAGTTCAGGGGCACACCCAAGCTGGAGTCTGTCGTCACCGTCGACGATGAAGGCCAGGTCAATGAGGTCCCCGCCGCTGGCGCATTCATCTTCATCGGACTTGACCCAAACACCTTGTTTATTGAAGGATCAGTGGGCCTGGACGAACGTCGCGCCATACAGACCGGTCCGTCTATGGAGACCAACATCGAAGGCGTATTCGCGGCCGGGGATGCCAGATCTGGGAGTACCAAGCAGCTCACCGCCGCCGTAGGGGAGGGAGCTACTGCCGCCCTGATGATCCGTGAGTACCTCAGGGACGCGCAGGGGGACAGGGGATACTAGTCTCGGAGCGCTGCGGAAGAGATGGAGCCAACGGGCGGATTCGAACCGCCGACCTGCGGTTTACGAAACCGCTGCTCTACCACTGAGCTACGTTGGCCCACGTGTCGCGCGACTGAATAATAATAGCATCCCAAACTGCGCTGGCGCATGTGTCGTTGCACCTGCGGCGTACCCGTGCTAACGTCTGTGCTGTTGAGGAGGGATGCGACATGACAACGGGCTCCGAATACCAGCTGATAACCGCCGATCGAGTAATCGACTCCCTCGGCGGGCCGCCGATCGACAACGGAGCGGTTCTCCTGCACGACGGCAAGATCGTATCTGTAGGACGCGCCGCTGATGTCTCTGCCCCTGAGGGTGCGACCGTAGAGACCCACAACTACCCCGGCTGTACCGTCCTTCCGGGCCTGGTCGACTGTCATACCCATCACAACGGCTTTGGCGACGGCAGGTTCGGAGATGAACTCTCGCTGCTCGATGACGAAATCCTGACTGTGCAGGCGGCCCGAAACGCGCGGGCAAGCCTCTACTCCGGGGTCACGACGATCAGGGAGAACGGTCCCAAGAACGTGACGATGTTCAGGCTGAGGGACTCCATCAACGCCGGCCTCACCGTTGGCCCCCGAATGGTGCTGTGCGGGCGACCTGTGGCAATCATCGGCGGTCACATGGGCTACTTCGGCGGCGAGGTTACGGGTCCCGACCAGACTCGAGCCCTCACCAGGGAGCTGATCAAGGAGGGAGCGGACTACATAAAGATCACCGCAACCGGCGGCAGTACCCGCACTTCGTTCCCCCTAAGGCCGTCTTTCACTGTCGATGAGCTTCAGGCTGTGACCGAAGAGGCGCGAAAGTTCGGCAAACTCACTGCGACCCACTGCCTGTCTTCACAGGGAATCGCGAACTCGCTGGACGCAGACGTAGACATGATCATCCACTGTGCCTTCAAAGAAGGGTACGGCACCGACAACTTCCGCCAGGACATCGCCGAACGTATTGGTGAACAGGGCGTATACGTTAATCCCACGCTTCACGTTGGGCGTTCCAGCGCGTGGGTACTCGCCCACAAGCGAGATGACGTTGGCCTGACACCCCGGGAGCAAGCGGACCTTGACGGGACCCGGAGGGGCATGGATGTCAAGATGGACCACTCTCGCAGGATGATCGAGATGGGCCTGAAGGTCATCACCGGATCCGACTCCTCGTGGGGAAACTACAAGCTCGGAAACACGGTGTACGAAGCCGAACTCCTCGTCCACGCAGGCTACACACACTTGCAGGGTGTGCTGTCCGTCACCAGTTGGGCAGCAGCCGCCCTCGACATGGACGATGAGGTCGGAACGCTGGAACCCGGCAAACTTGCGGACGTGCTCGTTGTAGACGGCAACCCCGCCAATGACATCAATGATCTCTGGAACGTCAGAGAGGTATTCTTCGGCGGCTCGAAACTCGAACGTGGCTCAGATGAGTCACTCCTCGCGGTCCGTCAGCAGCCAGCGCCACTGTAGGTCCACGTCTTCCAGCCCATAGCCCAGTCTGAGTAAGGGAGTACCAGTAATGCCGGAAAGTCCTGATTTCACAATCCTCAAAGCCGCGAGACTGATCGATGGCAACGGCGGACCAGTCGCGGAGCAGGCTGCCATTATGCTGCAGGGCGACTCTATCAGCCAGATTGGCACTCAGGAGACTGTGCAGGCTCCTGAGGGAGCAACGGTTCGGGAAGTGGACTACGGCAACGCCACAATCCTTCCGGGACTCGTGGATAGCCACGTCCACCTGATTGGCATTGGAGACGGACGCGCGGGCGACGAGTTGGTGACCCTCCCGGACGAGGTCCTCACCGTTCAGGCCGCTCAGAACGTCAGGCGTCATCTCTACTCCGGCGTCACCACCGTGCGCGACTGCGGTGCGAAGAACCGCACGACTTTCCTGCTGCGCGATGCGGTCGAAATGGGCATCGTGCCATCTCCACGACTCGTGCTCGCGGGCAGGCCCGTCGCAATCATCGGCGGCCATCTGAGCTATTTCGGTATCCAGGCTACCGGCGAGGACGAGTGTCGGGCTGCAGTCCGACAGCTTATCAAGGAAGGCGCTGACTTCATCAAGATAACCGCCACCGGCGGCAGCACGCGCACAAGCTTCCCGCTGCGACCCTCGTTCAACGTCGATGAGTTGTCGGCTATCTGCGAGGAGGCCCACAAGTTCGGCATGCACGCCGCTGCGCACTGTGCGTCATCCCAGGGTATGGCGAACGTACTGGAAGCTGGCATAGACACTATTATTCACGGCGTCCACAAGGAGGCGGACGGCTCTGACGTCTACCGGCCCGAGATCACCGAGAAGATCGCCGAGCAGGGCGTCTACGTCAATCCCACACTGGGTGGAGCCGTTACTCGCATCAGGATGCTGGAGAACTCGTCCGACCTCACACCCCAGCAGGAGGCAGAGCTCGATCTCATGCGCCAGGCGTCCGACATTCGAATGGAGAACGTTGCGCGCATGGTGGATGCGGGCGTGGCGATGAGCGCCGGTTCAGACACGGCTTGGGGTTTCTACCCGATGGGCGACTTCCAGACCGAGATCGAGTCCCACGCCATGGCGGGCATGACCAACATGCAGGCGATAGTATCCGCGACCAGGGACGCCGCGAGATCGTGCTGGATTGACGACTCTGTGGGGACGTTGGAACAGGGAAAGCAGGGAGACGTGCTGGTCGTCGAGGGTAACCCGCTCGATGACATCAACGCGCTGCGAAACGTCGCGGACGTGTATCTCGCTGGAAGCCAGGTCGACAGGCAGGCACTTGTCTAGCTGACGGCAATCAGGCAATCGTAGGGGCGACCCTTGTGGTCGCCCGCAGAAGTGATCGAACGGAAAGGGGCAGCCACAAGGGCTGCCCCTACTTCTTGTGCGTCTGGATGTGCCCCGAGCTACTTCTCGATCGGCGCTCCCACGATTGATCCGTACTCGGTCCACGAGCCGTCGTAGTTCCGCACCTTGTTGTGCCCGAGGATCTGGCTCAGAACGAACCAGGTATGTGAACTGCGCTCGCCGATCCGGCAGTAGGCAATGGTCTCACCCTCGCCGGTGATCCCCTTGCCCTCGTAGATCTCCCGGAGCTCTTCTACGGACTTGAAAGTGCCGTCCTCTGCGACCGCAGAGGCCCACGGTACGTTTGCAGCGCCCGGGATGTGGCCGCCTCTTTGGGAGCCCTCCTGCGGAAGGTGGGCCGGTGCGAGCAGTGTGCCGTCGAACTCATCGGGAGCGCGGACGTCCACGAGACCCGTGCTGTTGTCAGTTGAAGCTACGCCCAGGACGTAGTCACGCGTCGCGCGAATCGACGTGTCTGGATTGGATGCCGTGTAGCTGGTCGCCTCGACGGACGGTGCATCGGTTGTGACCTCGCGACCCTCGTCGATCCACTTCTGCCGGCCGCCGTCCATGATCTTCAGGTCGCCGTGACCATACATTCGCATCTGCCAGAAGGCGTATGTGGCAAACCAGTTGTTGTTGTCCCCATACAGGACGACGGTCGTGTCGTTGCTGATGCCCGACTCGCCCATAAGGCTCTCCATCTGCTCGCGAGTCAGAATGTCACGCGTAAGCTGATCGTTGAGCTGGGTGCTCCAGTTCAGGCCGACTGCGCCTGGGAGATGACCCTGGTCGTATGCGGCCGTGTCGACGTCCACCTCGAGTAGCACGACGTTTGAGTTGCCCAGGTTGTCAGCGACCCACTGGGTCGAGACGATAGATTCAGGATGTGCAGGTTGCTCTGCCATTGTTTGTTTCTCCTATTCGGTGAAGCTCGTTTCACAAGCTTCGTTCGGTGTCGCCGGGCTACCCCGTAAGTGGGGCTCCTCCGCAGAACTGGACATAGTCGATCAGCTCGGTGACCGTAGGGTTGTCGCCGCACAGCGGGCACTCAGGGTTGCGCCGCAGCTTGACGGCCCTGAAGTCCATCTCCAGCGCGTCGATAAGCAGCAGACGGCCCGAGAGTGACTCGCCGATGCCCAGGATGAGCTTGACGGTCTCAGTGGCCTGGATCGTACCCACCATTCCCGGAAGCATTCCAAGGACACCTGCCTCGGCGCAGCTCGGGACCTCGCCTGGAGGCGGAGGAGTCGGGAACAGGCAGCGGTAGCAGCCCTGACCCGGCAGGAAGACCGTCGCCATCCCATCGAACAGCAGGATGCTGCCGTCCACAAGGGGCTTGTTCGACAGGTAAGCTGCGTCGTTTACCAGGTACCTGGCCGGGAAGTTGTCGGCCCCGTTAATGACGATGTCGTAGTCCGCCATGATCTCCATGGCGTTGTCCGAATTCAGAGGAGCCTCGTGGGTGATCACATTGGTCTCCGGGTTGTACGCGTTGAGCGTCTCAACTGCGGACTGAACCTTCGGCTTTCCAATGTCGCCGTCGTAGTGGAGCACCTGGCGCTGTAGGTTGGTCACGTCAACAGTGTCGAAGTCCACCAGCCCTATCGTTCCCACTCCGGCGAGCGTCAGGTAGATGGCTATGGGCGACCCCAGCCCTCCGGCCCCGACGATCAGAGTCTTCGCATCGATCAGCTTTCGCTGCCCGACGCTGCCCACCTGCGGCATGATGATGTGTCGGCTGTACCTTCTCACCTGGTAGGGAGTCAGTGGCCTGACCGCTGTAGTTGTCATTACGCTCCTCCGATTCTCTGTTGCTCGCTGGTTGCTGCTTTACTACCGTGGACTCATTGCAAAACAAAAGCCTCCCGTGTCGAACGCAGGGCGTTGACTTGGAGGCCGATTGTAAGCTGGGCCATCCTGGAGATGGCCGTGGCCGCCAGCTAGCTACCGGGAAGCGGCAACCGTGTCTGAACGCCGTGCGCAGAGACGGATGCTGCAACAAGTGCATGTAGCTGAAACGTACCGTGACAAGGCTGTTTTAATCCTCAAAAATGTGCGGTCTATAGCTTTCGCAAGTATAGCACGGGCCTATTACCCCTTCAACTTGCCCTGAGCGGTTGACCCACTCTCAGGCACCGACTACCATTCGCCCATGGTACGGCTCGTAATGGTATCCAACCGAGTCCCGGCGGCCTCTGACCTGGACCCGTCGAGCCGAGGGGCGGGTGCAGTTGGAGGTCTCGTCAGCGCCGTTCGTGCCTCCCTGGTAGAGACTGGTGGAATGTGGGTAGGCTGGAGCGGCCGCGCCGTTCCTCGTAGGTCCAGGATTGGGAGAGAAGTTGAACGAACTCCCGGCGCCGTTGAGCTTGCCACGATCGACCTCACCTCCGATGAAGCCAACCTGTTCTACACCGGCTTCTCCAACCGTACTCTCTGGCCCATCTTCCACAGCTTTATCGAACGCACCCAGATCCGTCACGACACCTACAGGGCATACCGACGTGTAAACCGAAGGTATGCAACCGCCCTGGGAGAGGTGCTACGGGACGACGATATAGTCTGGATACACGACTACCATCTCTTCTTCGTGGGAGAGGAGCTCCGGCGCCTTGGCTGGAGAGGCAAGTTGGGGTTCTTCCTTCACATCCCCTTCCCGGCGGCCGACATATTCTCCATACTGCCCTGGTCCAGGGAAATTCTTGGCTCGTTGCTGTCGTTTGACCTGATCGGGGTTCACACAAGGCGCTATCTGTTTAACTTCGTTGACGCCTTCGGGTCTGAACTGGGGGGCGACTGGAACGGTCGAGACCTTGCCTACGGGGAGCGATCGTCGAGACTGGGTGTATACCCCATCGGTATCGACCCATCCACGTTTCAGAACGCGGCCAGGAGCTCCAGTGAGTCCCTTAGGGACATGTTTAACCTGGGACCAACGACCAAGATCATCATCGGTGTGGACCGTCTGGACTATACCAAGGGAATTCCCCACCGGCTGCAGGCGTTCTCCAGGATGCTTGAGCAGCACCGTTACATGCACGGCAAAGTCACCATGGTCCAGATTTCCAACCCATCGCGAGCCCGCGTCCCTGAGTACATCCGCGAACGCGAGACAGTTGAGCGACTGACCGGCGAGATTAACGGTCGCTACTCAGATGGCAGTTGGGTTCCCGTGCGCTACCTGTACCGCCAGTTCAGCCAGGAGAGTCTGGCCGCCTTCTACAGGGACGCAGACGTCAACATGGTCACTCCGATCAGAGATGGCATGAACCTGATTGCCAAGGAGTTTGTCGTCTCTCAACTTGATGACCCGGGCGTGCTCATGCTTTCGAGCCTGACGGGCGCGGCTGCCGAACTCAGCGATGCCGTGATCGTCAATCCGTACGACATTGACGGGATGGCACGGGCTCTATACAACGCGCTCAGGATGCCCCTTTCCGAACGCAAGGCCCGATGGCAGCGCATGAACGACGTCGTGGAGCGCAACACCGCGTCATGGTGGAGTTCTACCTTCACCGCCGATCTCGAAGCTGTGAAATAGGGCCACGCCGCGCAAGGCCCGGTGCTAGAATTTAAGAACCGGATGGCTGCACTATTTCCGTCTCCAGAGATCGCGAAGGCATATCCATGACAAGTAACTCACCTCAGTCAACTTTTGGCGGTGTAAATGTATTCTTCGACCGCGCCGCCGAAAGGCTTGGTCTCTCGGATGGCGTACGCGCCATGCTCAGTCGACCGTGGCGCGAACTTCGCGTTTCTGTTCCCGTGAGAATGGACGACGGCTCAATCGAGGTCTTCAACGGATACCGGGTCCAGCACAACGGTGTGAGAGGCCCCTACAAGGGCGGCGTGCGCTACCACCCTGAGGTCGATCAGGAAGAGGTCTCCGCCCTCGCGTCGCTCATGACGTGGAAGACCGCCATCGTTGATGTCCCCTTCGGCGGCGCCAAGGGCGGAGTCCAGTGCGATCCCCACTCCCTCAGCTTTGAAGAACTCAACCGGCTCACACGGCGGTATACGATCAATATCGAACACCTCCTGGCCGTCAATCGTGATATTCCTGCGCCAGACCTCGGCACCAACGCGCAGACTATGGCCTGGATGATGGACGCCTACGGACAGATCCATGGCTACACCCCAGGAATCGTAACCGGCAAACCCGTAGAACTGGGCGGCTCGGTAGGTCGCGAACAGGCCACAGGAAGGGGAGTGGTCTTCGTCATGCGCAGCGCAGCCGCCGATTTGGGTATGGACCCGGACGGCGCGCGCATAGTCATACAGGGCTTCGGAAACGTTGGCTCATGGACGGCCCGGACCGCCGGCGAGCTGGGCTGCAGGGTGGTGGCGATATCGGACGTCAATGGCGGCGTCTACAACGACGCCGGGCTTGATATCGATTCCCTTGTTGCCCACGCAGAAGATGCTGGCACGGTAGTCGGCTTCAGGGACGCCGACTACATCGACAACGATGAACTCCTCGAACTGGACTGCGAGGTACTGGTCCCGGCAGCAGTTGGGCGCGTCGTCAACGAGGAAAATGCCCCGCGTGTGAGGGCTGATCTAATCGTCGAGGCCGCCAACCATCCTGTCACACCAGAGGCGGACGCCATACTCGAAGATCGTGGCGTGATCGTAATTCCCGACATCCTGGTCAACGCTGGAGGAGTAATCGTCTCCTACTTCGAGTGGACCCAGAACCTGTACCAGCACAGGTGGACGCTGGAGGAAGTGAACGAAGAGCTGGACACGATTATTACCAAGGCCTACCAGACGGTACGACACACCGCTCTTACCGAGGGAATCAGCTACCGTGACGCGGCGTTCCTCGTGGGAGTCGGACGCGTAGCCAGGGTCGCTCAGCTCAGGGGATTCATCTAGTCCGCCAGACCGTCGCTCTCAATGCGGCCGTCGCGCATCCGCACGATCCGGTTGCACTGCTCACCTATCTCAGGGGCATGCGTGACGATTATGAACGTCTGGCTGTTCTTCCTGTTCAGTTCGAGAATCAGGTCCATGATCTCCTGGGCTGTCTCAGAGTCCAGGTCTCCGGTCGGTTCGTCCGCCCAGACGATTTCAGGTTCATTGACGAGTGCCCGGGCGATCGTCACCCGTTGTCTCTGACCCCCTGAGAGTTCGGCGGGTCGGTGTCCGGCCCAGTCCGTGAGGCCGACCAGCTCCAGCGACTCCATCGCTCGCTCTCTCGCAATTGCTGGCTTTGACCCGCTCACCAGCATCGGCAATTCGACATTCTCCACTGAGCTCAGGACCGGAAGAAGGTTGTAGAGCTGGAACACGAACCCCATCTCTTCGGCGCGGTAGTCTGTCCTGCTGTCGTCGTCCATCTCGCCTAATGACACGCCGCCAATAGTGATCTCGCCCTCGTCAATGTTGTCGATGCCGGAAAGGCAGTTCAGTAGCGTTGTCTTGCCACAGCCGCTCGGCCCCATGATGCCCACGACCTCCGCCTTGTCGACACGAAGGTCGACTCCGCGTAATGCATGCACTTTCACACCCTTGCCACTGCTGTAGGTCTTGTGGACACTGCTTGCGACTACCAGCGGCTTCTTATCTGCGGCCTGCATGTATGTGGTTCCCCTTAACTGTTCCGGTTTTGAGTTGCCCTGTAAGTCTGACTGATTTCATGAACAGCATTCAATCCGGGACGAGATTCGACACCGTCGCGAAGGAGTCATCGTATGTCAAATCTTGACCGCAATCTGGCGAAGGCGTACGCTTGGATTCACTAGCGGCCCTGATCGAGGCTGCCCGGAGGTTCAAATGGAATTCGGCTCATTTATGGAGTTTCACACACGGCCGGGTCTCACTCAATCCGACGCGTTCAGCGAAGGATTCGCCCACATTGAATTCGCTGAGTCACTGGGATTGGATGGAGTCTGGATGGCGGAGTCCCACTTCAATCCGCAGAGGTCCGTCCTGTCCGCTCCTCTAGTGCTCGGCGCCGCGATTGCCGGGCGTACGAGCAAGATCAAGATAGGCACTGCCGTGCACGTTATTCCCCTTGGCAATCCAATCAGGATGGCCGAGGAGGCAGCCACGCTCGACCAGGTCAGCAGTGGCCGGTTTGAGTACGGAGTCGGTCGCAGCGGTTTTCCAGGCTCCTACGAGGGCTACGGAATGGCCTACGGCGAGAGCCGCGCCCGCTTCTATGAGTATCTTGAGATCATCAGAGGGGCATGGATGTCCGACACCTTCAGTTACGAGGGAGAGTTCTATTCCTACGATGAGGTGCGCCTGACTCCAAAACCCTTCCAGAGTCCGCACCCTCCGTTCAGGATTGCGGCAACTACTACGGACACGTTCCCGCTGTTGGGAGAGCTCGGCTACCCGATCTTCGTCGGAGTTCGTGGCCTCGGGGCGTCGCAGGTGGCGGAGCAGGTCGCCCTGTACAAGCAGGCATGGGATGACGCCGGACATGCCGGCCCAACAGACATATCTCTTCGCATACCCGTGTACGTCAGTGAGACCGAGGAAGACGGGGTGAAGACTCCCGAGAACAGCTTCATGAAGCAGTTCAAGAGACTCGGGAACCAGCTCG
Organism: uncultured Dehalococcoidia bacterium; assembly: GCA_964537915.1. GTDB lineage: Bacteria > Chloroflexota > Dehalococcoidia > Lucifugimonadales > UBA1123 > VXRN01. The sequence goes on along the minus strand of CAZIDM010000028.1, from coordinate 7,479 downwards.
CGGACTCCGTGTCCCGGGCAGGTACGGACCCCCGTGAAGATCGGGCCGAACGCAGCTCTCAGCTAGCTGAGATTACCTGGGATGTGGTCAGAGAGGAAAAGGTAGCGGTAGGGACCCCTGATATGGTCGTCGAACAGCTTGGCAGGCTGCGGGACCAGCTGAGCCTGACCGGTGTGGTCGCTGAGTTCAACGCCGGCGAGGAGATCCCGCCCGAGAATATCGCGTCATCCCTGAAGCTGTTCTGTGAAGAGGTCATGCCGGCGCTGAAGTAGATTGTGCTGCTCGCCATCGACATAGGCAACACGAACGTCACCATCGGAGTATTCGAAGGGGACGACCTCAGGACGACCTTCAGGTTCGCCACAGATACGCGCAAGATGCCTGACGAGTACGCCGTCACGATCAACCAGCTTCTGCCCCTGCAGGGAATGGCGCTGAGCGACATTGACGCGGTTGCGCTGTGCAGTGTGGTCCCGCCACTGACTCGCAGCTTCGTGGACCTTGCCAGGACGTACTTTCACGTCGAGCCTCTGGAAGTAGGCTCAGGGACTCGCACGGGCATACGTGTTCGTTATGACGCCCCGCGTGACGTCGGCGCGGACCGCGTGGTGGACGCGGCTGCGGCATTCAAGATGTTTGGCGGCCCGGTGATTGTCGTCGATGTCGGGACCGCGACCGTATTCGACGCCGTGAATGACCAGGGCGACTATCTCGGCGGCGCGATAGCTCCCGGAATCTCCATCGCCGCAGACTCGCTTTTTCACTCGACAGCCATGCTCAGAAGGGTCGAACTGGCCCCGCCACCTACAGCCATCGGCAGAAACACAGTCCACGCGATACAGTCGGGCCTGGTCCTCGGCTACTCCGAGCTGGTCAAAGGGATGGTCCGGCGATTCAGGGACGAGCTTGGACAGCACGCCAGCGTGGTCGCGACCGGTGGCTTGGCGGAAGTGGTGGCCTCAGAGGCTGGTGTATTCGATTCTGTTGATCCCAACCTCACGCTGACAGGCCTCAAGATAGTCTTCGATATGAACAGGGACGGGCGTTAGACAATGCCGCAAGACCTATCGGGTGTTAACTTAGTCCTCGCCGTCAGTGGCTCCATTGCCTGCTACAAGGCTGTCGACCTCGCCAGCAAATTGACCCAGTTGCGCGCAAATGTCGACGTGATAATGACCGGTGCCGCGCAGAAGTTCGTCACTCCGCTGACCTTCAGGTCCATCACGCATCGGCCAGTCGTCACCAGCATGTTCGACCCGGACTCAGAGCTGAGCATAAACCACGTCGCCCTCGCCGAACGTGCCGACATAGTCGCAGTTGTTCCGGCGACCGCAAACACCCTGGCGAGGATCGCCCACGGAATGGCCGACGATGCCATCGCAGCCACCGTTTTGGCCACTCGGGCCCCGCTGCTCGTGGCTCCTGCAATGGACGCCAACATGTTCGACAGCCCTGCGACACAGGCAAACGTCGAGTTGCTGAAGCGTCGTGGCGTCCACATTGCGGGACCTGCCGAGGGGCGGCTCGCGTCCGGCCTGATGGGCAAAGGCAGGCTCCTCGAGACGCCCGACTTGATAGGACACATTCGTATCGTACTCGGCAATGACGGCGACCTGACTGGTCGCAAGATCGTGGTCACTGCCGGCGGCACACAGGAGCCCATAGACCCCGTACGTGTCATCACCAACCACTCCTCCGGCAAGATGGGCTACGCGGTAGCCGAAGCCGCCAGGGACAGGGGCGCCGACGCGGTCTTGGTAACCTCTCCCACCGCATTGCCGGACCCCACAGGTGTACGTGTCGTCAGAGTGGGGTCGGCGATATCCATGCGAGACGCCCTCTACGACGAGTGTGCCAGCGCCGACGCCGTCGTCATGGCTGCCGCCGTTGCCGACTGGAGAGTTGCGGAGGTTTCCGACCAGAAGGTCAAGAAGGGTGGGGAAGACACGTGGACGATCGATCTCGTGAAGAACCCGGACCTCATCGCGGGCCTCGCCGCTGAGAACCTGGTTAAGGTCGGATTCGCTGCGGAGAGCGAGGACCTCATCGCCAACGCCCAGTCCAAATTGATATCAAAAGACTTGCACATGATCGTCGCCAACGACATCACTGCAGTAGACGCCGGATTCGCCGTAGATGACAACCGTGTGATCATCCTCGACCGTGAGGGTGGAATACACCGGCTGCCCCTGATGTCCAAATACGACGTAGGAATCGAGATCCTCGACAGGGTCGTACCACTCTTGAGGTAACCGGCCCTTCAGTTCACACCGCTGCCAACAGGACTTCGCAAAAGGAGAAAGAGAATGCCAATCGTTAGAGTTGAAATGTGGCCCGGACGCACACATGAGCAGAAGCAGGAACTCGCCAAGGCTATTACCGATGCCGTAGTGAACATCGGCAAGGCTCCCGCCGACGCCACGTTCGTAATCTTCGAGGACGTCCCCAAGGAGAACTGGGCCCAGGCCGGAACTCTCGCCTCAGACGAGTAATGGTCGGGGTAGTCGTCAATCCTCGGCCAAGCTGGAGACTACTCGTTCCACAAGGACTTCAACGAGTCTCGCCCCGCGACTGAACTCTGATTCTTCCATGAATCCATGGTAGAAATTAGCGTGAAATGCCCTTGCTGCCACCATGCCGGCGGTAATTCGAGTGTCGCCCAGATCTTCAGACAGTCGGTCTGAGGCTTCGAGTAACTTGTAGTGGCTGCCATACTCCCAGCCCCTCTCCTGAGCTGCTGCCTCGATGGCATGCACAGCGGCACCCCACATCTTCTCGGACGCTTGGAGCATATCTCCAAGTGCAAACTCACGATACGCAGCGTTAAGGAACTGTTGGGCCGTCTCAGCATGTTCAGTCTTTAGCAAGTTCAGCCTCCGATAGGGGAATTGTACCAGGAAATGCTCCGGCTTTCGTAACTCAGGGGCTTTGACCTTTCAAAGACAGCGGATTCCGCAAAGGAATGGTGTTATGAACTTTGGCTTCTACCTCCCCAGCAACGGCGCCGGCGCTCAGCCCGACGCGCTCGCGTCAATCGCTCGACTCGGCGACCGGTTGGGCTACTTCTGCATGGTGGCCCCGGACCACATTCTGCAGCCCCACAACGTGGAATCGGTGTACCCCTACAGCCTTACCGGCGACATATTGGCCGGCGGCAACATGGGCGGAGGCGAGTGGCCCGAGCAGATTACGACCCTCGCCTTCCTGGCTGGTGTCACAGAGCGAATACGCCTTGTCACCAGCGTCATGATTGTGCCTTATCGCAATCCGCTGCTGACCGCCAAGATGCTCGCCACGCTGGACGTACTCTCCAAGGGTAGGCTGATCGTTGGCGCGGGGGTCGGCTGGATGGAAGAGGAGTTTGAGCTCCTGAGCTCTCCCCCCTTCGCGGAGAGGGGAGCCGTGACCAACGAGTACCTCCAGGCGTTCATCGCACTCTGGACCCAGGACAATCCCTCATTCGATGGAAAGTACACCAGCTTCTCGGATGTCACTTTCCTGCCAAAGCCTGTTCAGAAGCCCCATCCGCCCATCTGGATTGGCGGCCAGAGTCGCCCTGCGATCCGGCGCGCCGCCCGGCTCGGCAACGCCTGGCATCCGGTAGGAGCAATCCCCGCAACTCCGCTCGAGCCCGAAGAGCTGGCAGAAAACGTCGCCATGCTCAGGGAAGTTGCCGAACAGGCAGGTCGTGACCCCGATTCAATCGACGTTTCGATGAAGGCACCTCTCTACGATGCTACGATGGACCAGGAAGGTACCCGTCGACGTTTCTCCGGCAGTCCTGAAGACGTGCTTGAGGACATCCGAATTTACTCGGACACTGGCGTGACGCACCTGATCTTCGACTTCCGGAGCCCCGAGCCGGTTGAGACCGAAGACCGGATATCCCGTTTCGCTGAAGAGATCATTCCACTTGCTGAGTCGATTTAAGGCTTCTTGACACTCGCCGACGCCCATCGGCTATACTCACTCAACACATCAAAAGGCTGAGATCAGGACTAGTAAGTCTTCCGACGGAGCCTCAGAGAGTCGGGGCAGGTGAGAGCCCGGCGCTTACGAGGGGGCTGAATGGACCTGGGAGCCGCCAACCGAACTCCGCCTCGGCGGACTGTAGGCTTGGACGGAATGGGCGCCGTTACCAACGTCCAGGGCATCGAGGATGCGTCCTCCGTGCCTGACTAGAGGCTGTCCGCTGCTGCGGATGGCGAATTAGGGTGGTACCACGGATCATCGATACCCGTCCCTTTGGGGGACGGGTTTTTTGTTTGCCGAAAACTGGCGCACTTGGAGGTGAAGGCGTGTACAGGACAGTCCGCCGACACTTGTGGGAGTCTCACCTGCCCCTTCGTCCCGGCATTCTCCCGACAGGGAAGACCTGAAGCAAGCTCAACGGAGCAATCATGACCACACTTACGACACCTTCTACAGATACCGGACCCGGCACTCCAACACGAAGACGGGTCTTCAGCGGCGTCCAGCCAAGCGGCGACCCGCAGCTCGGCAACTACATTGGCGCCTTCAAGGGCTGGGTGGAGGGACAGGACGAGAAGGAGAACTTCTTCTGCGTCGTCGACCTCCACTCGATTACCGTCGATATCGCCCCGGACGAACTGCGTCGCCAGAGCCGCGAACTCGCGGCGGTGCTATTTGCCAGCGGGATCGACCCCGCCAAGAGCACCCTCTTCGTTCAGAGTCACGTTACCGCCCACGCCGAGGCGTGCTGGATCCTCAACTGTGTCACACCCATTGGGTGGCTCGAACGAATGACGCAGTTCAAGGAGAAGTCTGCCGGTCTCGAAAGCGTGTCCACAGGCCTGCTCGACTACCCGGTGTTGATGGCCGGCGACATCCTGCTGTACAGCGCCCATGAGGTGCCGGTAGGTGACGATCAGCGGCAGCACGTCGAGCTTACCCGCGACATCGCCCTCCGCTTCAATCGTATCTATGGTGAGACCTTCGTGATTCCGGAGGCGGTGATCCCCGAAATCGGCGGTCGCGTCATGGGACTCAACGATCCCAACGTCAAGATGTCCAAGAGCTACTCCCACATCAGGGGTCATGCCGTCAGGATGCTTGATGAGCCCAAAGAGATCGAACGCTCCATCATGCGGGCAGTCACCGACTCTGGCAATGACATTACTTTCAGCGACGATCCCGAGAGAGCAGGCGTAAACAACTTGCTCGGTATCTACAAGGTCATGACTGACAGGTCAGAGGCCGAGGTTGAACGCGACTTCGCGGACGCCCGCGGCTACGGCGACCTCAAGCGCCGCGTCGCCGAGGTTGTCATTGAGGGATTGAGGCCCATCAGGGAACGCTACGACGAGCTGATGAACGATGTAGCCGAGTTGGACAGGCTCCTGGCCGTTGGCGCCGATCAGGCACGCGAGGTCTCCAGCCCCAAGCTCGATGAGATGAAGGAGCGCGTAGGCTTCGTCCTGCCCGGCTAGCCTTCTTCTCCCCACAAGGAAAACTGAAATGTACTACCCAACACTGGAACAGTTCGAGGAGTACGCAAAAGACGCGAACCTCGTTCCTGTCTACAGGGAGATAAGCGCCGACCTGGAAACGCCGGTGTCAGCGTACCTGAAAGTAGCGAAGTCTCCATACTCGTACCTCCTCGAAAGCGTCGAAGGAGGCGAACGCCTTGCCCGCTACAGCTTCATCGGCACAGATCCAATAGAGATAGTTAAGACCGGCGCCAACGAACCGCTGGGCGACATCGACCCGCTCAAACCTGTCGAGAAGATGCTGGCAAAGTACAAGCTGGCGGACGTCGACTACCTCGACAAGTTCAATGGCGGCGCAGTCGGCTACATCGCTTACGACGCTGTCCAGCACTTCGAGCGTCTTCCATCTCCGGACGAAGATCCGCTTGGACTCCCCCAGTCGGTGTTCATGCTGTCTACTACGTACCTGGTATTCGACCATATTCGGCACAAGATCAAGGTTGTAAGCCACGCGACGGTCGACGGCGATGTCAGGCGGGCGTATGAAGATGCATGTGTCCGCATCGACGACATGGTCGCCAGGCTCAAGGGGCAGCCCCAGCTTCCCGAGCCGAATCTGGATGGCGAGACTGACGCCGACCTCGAGTTCAACATGACCCGCGAATACTACGAGGAGATGGTCGAGAAGACACGCGAGTACATCATCGCTGGAGACGTGATCCAGACAGTCGTGGCCCAGCGGATGTCGAGGAAGACCTCGGCCCATCCGTTCCAGATATATCGGTCGCTCAGGGCCATAAACCCATCACCGTACATGTACTACCTTGATCTCGATGGTTTCCAGATCGTTGGGGCGTCACCGGAGTTGCTGGTACAGGTCGTCGACGGTCGGGTCGCCGTGCATCCCATTGCCGGCACCAGGCGAAGGGGCAGGGACGAGGTCGAGGACCTCGCCCTCGAAGAGGAGCTGCGCAACGACGAGAAGGAACGCGCGGAACACATCATGCTCCTGGATCTGGGACGCAACGACGTGGGGCGCGTCTCCAAGCCCGGCACCGTCGATGTAACGCAGATTCTCGACATCGAACGCTACTCCCACGTCATACACCTAGTATCGCACGTTACAGGAGAGCTGCAGGACGGCTACACCAGCTACGACGCCCTGAGAGCCTGCTTCCCGGCTGGCACGGTCTCAGGCGCGCCCAAGATACGTGCCATGGAGATAATCGCCGAACTGGAGCCGGACCGGCGCAGCGTCTACGCGGGAGCAGTCGGCTACTTTGACTTCTCCGGCAACATGGACACCGCGATCGCGATCCGCACGACTGTCGTTAAGGACGGCGTCGCGCACGTTCAGGCAGGCGGAGGGATCGTGTACGACTCTACACCAGAGTTCGAGTACATGGAGACCCTGCACAAGGCCTCAGCGATCCTGACGGCGATAGACCAGGCCGAGCAGGAGATAGACATCTGATTCACATCGTTCGTCCTGAGCCTGTCGAAGGACGAAGGAGAGCCCAACAATGATACTCCTCATAGACAACTACGACAGCTTTACGTACAACCTGTACCAGTACCTGTGTGAGCTGGGAGCAGACGTTCAGGTGGCCCGCAACGACCAGATCTCGCTTGAAGAGATCGCGGACATGGCGCCCGAGAAGATCGTCAT
>CAZIDM010000028.1:0-350 GCA_964537915.1 uncultured Dehalococcoidia bacterium | reverse complement strand
CCCCCGCTGAGGCGGGTATTTCAAACGACGTAATCCGACACTTCGGGACCAGCCTTCCCACTCTCGGCGTATGCCTCGGCCACCAGTGCGTTGGATACTCCTTCGGCGGCACTGTGGGCGGTGCCGGAGAGATCATGCATGGGAAGATGTCCCTCATCCACCACGACGGTGAGGGCGTGTTCAGAGGTCTGCCGAACCCGTTCGAGGCGATACGCTACCACTCGCTCGCCGTGTACCGGGACGACTTGCCCGAAGACCTGATAGAGACCGCCTGGACTGACAATGGCCTCGTCATGGGAGTGCGCCACCGCGAATATCCCATAGAGGGCATCCAGTTCCATCCGGAGTCG
>CAZIDM010000027.1:0-38475 GCA_964537915.1 uncultured Dehalococcoidia bacterium | reverse complement strand
GATGTCCACCCAGGAGTCGGCTCCGCACACTACAGCGCAGAGATGGCGGTGACCATGATGTTGGTCAGGCTGTGTCGCCTGGTGCGCTCCACACGACGATCAGACAGAATCGAACGCTTGACTGACAGATTACCCATGTGTGTGCTTCTCGGATATCGTTCATGGGCGATCCTCAGTTGAGACGATGCCCCCACTCCAGCCAATCTCCGAAACTTCCCGCAGGCAACCACGATACGCTGGATGACCTTCATCAACTTCCGTACCACTTAGATGCGATTGCCGGCCTCTTGATCTCTCCCCCCTAAGAAAAACCAGCATGACATTTCATAGTAGTCCCTTCAATTGTAATGAAATTCTCTATCCTCTCTGGAGTAGGCGTGACAGCAGGCTTACGGACCGGCGTAGGTCAGGGAAACCACCTCCACTACTACCGGAGAAGGGGTTGATTCAGCTGATGCAGTTGGCAAGGGAACCCTGGTTGGCGTAGGAAGAACTTGCGTGAGAGCCTGGTGGTGAGTGGCAGTGGTGGTTGGAGTAACAATGCACTGAACAGCCGGGGCGCCTGAGATAGCGCAGGACCAGGTGGCAGGACAGCAATGGCCATTGCTACCGCCTGACGACCGCGCAGGCCGTATAGACTTTGGTCACCGAGGACGTCTCAGTGCATCTTCGAAGAGGGCCCGACGAACACATTCCTGGAATCCCCCCAACTGACGCATCCGAGCGGCAGCCGTTGTGAGGAAGAAGAGCTCGTCTAGACACTGGACAAGCGTGAGAACTCAGTCCCGTTCCACGCAGTCTTCAGTTTCCCAAGGCCAGTATCTTCTGCAGGCTCTCTGAGGTCAGCTCCCCATTCAGGGACTGCTTGATTATCTCGGTGGCGTTGTCGATATCCCTGTCGTCGAACTGGTCGTCCGAGCCGAAGACCTTCACGCCCACTCCCGCCAGGTCCACGGCTGCTCCCATGCGCTCCTCGGCAGCGAGCGGGACCCCCGTCACCAGCCTGAACACCTCGCTGGCCGCCGCCATCCTGTCGGCATCGTTCCAGTCGTCCTCTGCCGATAGTCTCGCCAGTGACGCCGCGGCCTGCCTGCGCTCATGGACTCCGAGACCGGGAGCGATGGTGTTCATCAAGTCCAGCGCGGTGTCGGCGTCGAGTTCTCCGGCCTCGTATTTCTGTACAAGAACGCTGGTCGCGTTGATGCGCTCTCTCGGGTTGGGATCATCGCCCGTGATCAGAGTCGCAAGATACAGGACGCCCTCTTCAGTCTCGGACTGGTCCCAGCGTCCGTCACCGGAGATCCTGCCAAGCTCGTCAGCGGCCCTTCTGCGCTCGTTGATCGAGAGCTCGGGCGCCATGACGTGCAGCAGGTCCAGGACCTGCTCCCTGTCGGCGTTGCCTTCGATTTGCAGCGAGACGATGTCACCCACCGCGTCTGAGCGGGTTTCGCCCACTGCCGGATCGGAGGTCGAGAACCTGGCGAGTACGGAGGCGGTGTTGAAATAGCTGCTGGACGACGACTGAGCGTCCGGCCCGTTGCCCGGCACAGCGAATCGCCCGCCCTTCGGGCTTGCCTGGCCATCCCGGTTATTGCCCCAGCATATCGCCGCGCCGTCCTCCAACAACCCGCAGGTGAAATCAAAGCCGCCACTGACCGCCACGAAGTCGTAACCGGATGGGGCGTCTGCCTCCCCTTCACCGCTGTATCCCCAACAGACTGCTGCTCCGTCTTCGCGCACCCCGCAGGTATGCCCCCCACCCCGGCTACTGATCGACACAAATGTACTGGTCGGAGGTCGCACTTCCCCGCACACTACCTCGCCGTCAGCTCGCAGGCCACATGGGGCCATTAAGGAGTATGCGCCAAAACCATCATACCCCAAGCTTACGCTAAACAAGACGAACTTGCCGGGTGGCGTGTGTGTCCGTTCAATTTCCTGAGTTCTATCATCCCTCCAACTGATCTGATAGCCCCAGCACATAACCCTGCTGTTCTCACGCACACCGCAGGTCAGAACTTCGCCCGCGCTCACCGATAAGAACGCGCTTCCGGGGGCGTCCGACTGACCGAACTCGTTGCTTCCCCAGCAGACCGCCCTGTTGTCTTCGGTCACTCCGCAGGAGTGCTCCGCACCCGAACTGATCTCCCTGAAACGCTCATCTCGCGGTGGCGTAGCCCGACCATGTTCATTGTTCCCCCAGCAGATGGCCGTGCCGTCTGCGCGGATGCCGCAGGTGTGAGTCGAGCCCGCGCTGACCCACACGAACCTTTCCCTCGGCGGGGTGGCTTGGCCGAAATCGTTGTTGCCCCAGCAGGCTGCTTCACCGTTTTCGCGCAAGGCGCAGGCATGACGCCCACCCGCGCTAATGCTCTGTCGTATGTGCAGCTTGGGCTCGGGTGTCGCAGTCGGTCGCGGTGTTGCGGTTGGTCGCGGCGTCGCGGTTGGACCCGGCGTTGGTGTTGGGCCGGGGAGCGGAGTTGCCGTAACGACCACCTCAACCGGCACCTCAACAATCTTCTCGACCTCCACCACCTTTTCGACCACCACAGGCACCTCAACCACCTGTGGCTCTGCCTGGCAGCCGGCGGATACCACGCCGATTACGGTTGCCAGGACGACTGCGGCCCACTTCCGGTTAACAGACACTTTCATTGAGATTCCTACCTGGGAGCTTCTAAAGGGCAGTTATTCAGGCTCCTCAATGCGTAACTCTACCACAGTGTGACGAAGAGGGCAGGTGATCATGAGACTGTCCCACAGGCGGTGTGAGATGTTGGTGGCGGGCGGAAAGAGTCAGCGTGGACCGGAGAGCGCTCGTGTCTAAGCAGCGATCAGATCGCCGAGATCGAGTCCCTCCTGGCCACTTCAGACCCACTGTGTCAGTCCCAGACCGTTCATCATCCCATCCTCGCTCTTGTACCCTCTCACCGTCCTGTACCTGATACCGGTTCAGGTCCGGCACATGCCTTGCTCCTGCCTATCGTCCGCTCAGTACAGTTATTGGTCTGCGGCATCCCCCTCACTCGTTGGTGACACGTCAGCGACCTCCACTTCTCACACAACTCCACCACCAGCCTGTGAAGCTTCGGTTGTCTGCGGACACGAGTCTCTATGTCGAGCAGTTCTCGACCGCCTCGTTTGGGTAACTCTGTCATCAAAAGCCATATCTTCTGCCTGTACCTATACCACCCATCTATCTCGCTGAGTCGATTCCACACCCACTTTCTGACGTGTGCGATACACACCTGGTGGTCCACTCCCAGACGACTGACCACCTGCTTGTAGGTGTTGAGGTCGTCGGCCACCATCGACTCCACACCGAACCGACTCACATATCTCTCAAGCCACCTGACGAAGCCGTCACTGTCACGTTCTGCCAACACGTCCATTCCCACAAGCTGTCCACTCTCAGCATCCGTGACGAACCCGACCACAGTCTGCTTGCCTCTAACCTTCACCACAGTCTCATAGGCACCCATCAGTCTCACCCGACCGCGATGTCCACTCAACCATCCGTCCAGTGCGTTCGATCCCGACTCCTGCACGTCGCGCCATACACTCATCCTCGACAGGTCACAGCCCAGCGCTCCCAGCAGATGGCTCACCGAACGTAGCGACAGACCCAGATCCCAACTCAGCGCAGCCATACCTCTTAGTCTGTGGCTCTGGTCATGTCGGTCAACTCCATGTGGGTAGTGTCTGAACGTGCGTCCACAGTCGCAGCATCGGTACCTGTGAGTCGTTACATCGTTGACGTAGAGGTCTCTGATGCGCTTGGTGACCAGTCCATGGCGGTTCAAGTACACGCTGCCACAGTACGGACAGGCTGACGGTCGAGTGTCTGGGTGGAGCTTGACCTGTGGAAGTGCGAATCTTACTCTGGATATCAGCGGGGTCTCTTGATCTTGGTCTCTCTTTATTTACCGAAACCTTACCAAGTTTCCCCGCCCCCTTCTTTCACCCACCGTCTATGGGACGGTTACGGAACTGGGTCAGGGCAGCAAAGAGCGGTCCACCCACTGCGAAAAACGTCTCAGGGCGATTGTAGTTTGACGTGTCAGCCCCTGGTCGGCCAGGCGGCGATCAACACGCCCGGCTGATCCCCCAAGAGCCTTCTGAAACAGGCTCACCTGCGAACTTACCCTGGAACTGGCCCATTCACAGCAGACCCGGCACTCAGGCCCGAAATTGCTTGCTCCGATGTGGCAGCTATGTGGCAGAACAGCATCATCGAGGGTTTAAGCTGGAGTGACGACTCGTACCGGGTGGATTTCCGAAGGAGCCACCTTGACGAAGGAGCCGGGTATTGGAGATGATAAGAGTAAGACACAGTATTACCTCAACAGGCAAAAAAAGGGAGACCATGCCCACCAAGCCAAGGAACACCGCCATCATCACCTTCTCCCTCCCGCCTGAGATGGCGCAGGAGCTAAGGGAAGTGGTCAGGGAGGAGGACCGCACCGTCAGCGAGCTTCTGCGTGAGGCCATCCGCCTGTACATGGAGGAACGAGAGTGGCGAAGACGGGAGCGAATGGAAAGACTCAGATCCCGGCAGACGAAACAGGAATGAACCAGGAGAAGATACTGATGAAAGACCGACTCGATCTGATACCGGTGGCCCTCTACGCAAGGGTGTCCAGCGACCGGCAGGACGTTGACCTGTCAGTATCCGCACAGCTTCGGGCGCTCAGGGACTACGCCGGGAAGAACGGCTACCTTGTGGCCCGTGAGTACGTGGACGAGGCAGAGAGCGGAAGGATCGCCGACAGGCCGCAGTTCCGAAGGATGCTCGACGAAGCCTCCAAGTCGGAGGCCCCCTTCAAGGAGATCCTCGTCTGGAAGTTCTCCCGCTTCACCCGCAAGCGCGAGCACGCCGTCGCCTTCAAGTCCATGCTGAGGCGGCGAGGAGTCCGTGTCGTCTCCATCACCGAGCAGGCCGATGACACCCCCACGGGCAAACTGCTCGAAGCGATCATCGAGTCCGTCGATGAATTTTACTCGGAGAATCTCGCGCAGGAAGTGACGCGGGGGATGAGAGAGGCCGCTTCCAGAGGCTTCTGGATGACGACGTACGCCCCCTACGGATACAGGAGGGTCTACGTTCAGGACGGTCCGAAGAAACGCCCGAAGCTGGAACTCAGCCCGCCAGCAGACGCCGTGGTCCGGCGCATCTTCGACATGGTGCTGGAGGGAAAGAGCATCCTCGACGTGACCAGGACCCTCAACGCCGAGGGCATATCCACCACCAACGGAAGGAAATGGGTCAAGACCACCATCCACACCATGCTGGGCAACGAAGCCTACACGGGCACGCTGGTGTGGGGAGCCAAAGCCAAGGACGGTGCGCCTCCGGTGCGCGTCGAGAACGCCTTTCCAGCTATCGTCTCCAGAGCAGAGTTCCGAACGGTCGGCAGGCTGCTGAAGTCCCGTGCACCCAGCAAGGTGAACCCGCGCAGGGCATCCAGCCCCTACCTTCTCAGCGGACTGGCCAAGTGCGAGACCTGCGGCAAGGCCATGGTCGCTTCAGAGGCCAAGAGCGGCAGGTACACCTACTATGTTTGCGACACCCTGATCAAGCGTGGCAGCGGCACATGCACGACCCCGAGACTCAACGCGAGGAAATTCGAGAAGCTCATCGTTGAGCAGATAAGGAGGAACATCCTCACAGAGTCCAACATCAGGGAGTTGGTGAAGCTGCTGGATGAGGAGATGGACGGGGTGGTAAAGGAAAAGCGGGAGCAGTTGGAGACCACTGAGGAGGAGCTAGAGGAGGTGAAACGGAGGCTGGGCCGTATCTGGCACGTCATAGAGACGACGGACATCGAGATGGCAGACGCATCGGAGCGTATCAGGGAACACCGTGAGCGCAAGGAGAAGCTGGAGGTGGCCGCTGATGAGGCGAGGGAATTACTGGCCGAGCGTCGGCAGCTACTCGACAGTGCCGACATCGTAGCCACCTTCGCAGAGGAGATGAGCGAGTTCCTCATGACCAGTGAGTTGACCGAGACCAGAGCGTTCGTTCACTCCTTCGTCAGGGAGGTCGAGGTCAGGCAGGGAAGGGCAGCTATCGTCTACACAATACCCACGCCGGATGACAGTCCGATGGGAGGAGCGGACTCCGCCGAAATAGCCCTGAATGGCGGAGTTCGCAGTACAGTACATCATGGTACCCCTGCCCGGACTCGAACCGGGGCACCCGGTTTAGGAAACCGGTGCTCTATCCTCCTGAGCTACAGGGGCACGTGGACTGAGAGCAAACGTAATCGTCAGTAACAACGACCACCGCCAAATTCTGACAGGGAAAATCGCCCCGTGTCAACATGATCTGTCCGAGCTCAGATCGAACTAGCCCGCCGCGTAAACTCAGCGCTCCGGATGTCCCTCTCTACAATCGACCTGACGTACCTCGAACTGATGCGCTCCACCTCATTTCTCAGTCCGTCGTTCAGGTTCGGACTTCCAAGGCTCGCAATGTTCTCAGTCCGCTGGAGGTACCTGAGCACCCTCATCGCCGATTCCGATACCTGCACCTTCTGACCGATGCCGAGTCCTCTGCACTGCGGACACAGCACCCCGCCAGCCGCCAAATCTACGACGTGGTCTCCCGGCTCCAGCGTCGAGTTACACTCAACGCACTGTTCGAGCTGGGGTCTGAACCCGGTCACGTCCAGCACCCGCTGTTCATACCATCTGCCTACGAGCCAGGGGTCGTGGACTTCCCCAAGTGCCTTCAGTGTCTCCTTCACCAGTTCAAAGAGAGCCCGGCTGGCAGCTCTCTCCTGGGAGAACAGGTCAGCGATTTCACAGACGTAAATCGAATGAGAAAGTCGAGCCAGGTCTTCACGGGAGCCGGGATGATCGTCACGCAGCACTGCCTCGGTGATGACGTCAAGATTGCGCCCATAAGCCGCGGCGAATTCGATAACGTTGGTGAGGTCCAGGTGCCCCCTGAGCCGACCGTTGGGTCGGCGAACACTCTTCGCCACCGCCCTGACCTTGCCCAGGTCCGGCGTGAGAATCGACACGATGCGGTCAGCTTCCCCAAGTGGGTACTGGCGTAGCACCACGCCGCTGGTCCTGTACGTCCGCGACCTCGACCGGTTCATCTCGGTCAGAAGACCTGCCTGCCTTCAATTGCCCGGCCCAGCGTCGACTCATCCGCGTACTCCAGGTCGCCGCCGACAGGCAATCCCCGCGCAGGTCGCGTGACGGACACGCCGAGAGGCGAAATAAGCCCATGTATGTACATGGCCGTCGCGTCACCTTCCACGTTGGGATTTGTCGCCAGAATGATCTCCTGGACATCCCCGCTCGACAGGCGCTGGAGCAGCGGCTGGATCTTCAGGTGGTCGGGACCTATGCCGTTCATCGGTGAGATTGCGCCGTGAAGTACGTGGTACAGACCCCTGTAGGAGTGCGTGCGCTCGAGGGCCAGGACGTCCAGCGCCTCCTCTACGACGCAGATCCGTTGGGGGTCACGACCCGAATCGGCGCAGATGTCGCAGGGGTCGTCTTCGGTCAGGTTGAAGCATCGGGAACACATCGCCACGCTCTCCTTCACTCCAATGATCGCTGCCGCTAGCTCATTTGCATGTTCTTCCGGCATACGTATCAGGTGGAAAGCGAGTCGCTGGGCAGACTTCGGTCCAATGCCCGGCAGCTTGCTGAACTCCTCGATCAGCCTCGCGATCGGCGCAACGGTGTAGACGGCTGGGCTGGTCATTTACGTGAGGCCCGGTATGTTGAGACCGCCGGTCAGCTCTCCCATTCTTGAACTGACCATCTCCTGCGCGTTTGACAGCCCCTCGTTGATGGCGGCGACTATCAGGTCCTGAAGTATGTCGACATCCTCTGGGGAGACGACTTCGGGGTCGATCTCAATTGACTCTACTGTCAGTTTGCCCGTAACAACCACGGTAACGACACCACCGCCCGAGGTGGCCTCGACCGTCGCGGTCTCCAGCTCTTCCTGGAGCTGCGCCATCTTCTTTTGCAGTTGTTGGGCCTGACGGAGCATTCGGCGGTTCATTGAGATGTGTCCTCCTCAATAGTCTCCACCAGCCTCGCTCCCATTGCCTGGGCTGCGCGGACAAGGTGGCTCTGCTCACTTTGTCTCTTATTGGTTCGTTCGCTTCCAGACGCTAGCTCGATTGCGAGCTCGAACTCGCTGCCCATCGCCTGGGCGATGGCGTCGTTCAATTCTCGCCTGACCGTCGGGTTCCCGACTTCTGACTCGGCCCGTTCGATGTGCGAACTGTGCGCGAACCTGACGACTATCCGGTTGTCTTCAAGATTATACTCTCGCGCGCTGCGCAGCAACGGCCCCAGCTTGAACCGCGATCCCGTGTTCCTGAGGGTCCTCAGCAGCTCGGGCCAAATGACGGCCAACCGCTCGTCGGGATCATTGGGAAGTGGCTGGTCCGAGTTCCTTACAGGAGCAGGTCGTGGCGGCGCACTTTGCGCAGGTGGGGCAGGGGGCGCCCTGCGCTGCTGGACTGGCGGGGCAGGCGGTCTTCCCCCGGAGGGCTGTGGGGGAGTTGATGACGCTCTGCCCGCGGGCTGTCTCACAGGCGGTGGAGGTGGTGATGCGGCTACGGCGACGGGTTCCAGGCTGGACTCAGCCAGCGCCAACTCAAGTGGGAGTGGTGACGACACGTCCTGCCTGACGTCTGCCTCCGCGAATGCTCTCACGGCACGCAGCACCAGGCCGGGGTCTGCCCCTGCGGCAATCTTTGCCAGCCGCTCGGCTGTCGAGTCCGAGTATCGCGAAGAGTCTCCTGCACCGGCGTTGATCAGCATGACCGCTCTGAGGAACTCGGTCACGGCCCGCTGGAGCTGTCCCAGGTCGGAGCCCTGGTCCGCGATGCGGCCAATCAGGCTCAGGCCGTCGGGCAGCTTACGTCCCACCACCATTTCGCACAGGTCCAGGGCGTCCTCGTCCCCGGTGAGTTCCAGCATGTCTCTCACCTGGTCGCCTGTCAGAGGCGACCCGTAGGATACGACGGCCTGCTCCAGCAGGTTCTCTGCGTCCCTGAGACTTCCGGTAGAGTGCCTGGCGATCAGGTCCAGCGCTTCGGCCTCAGCTTCGACGTCCTCAGCCCCGCTCAACTGTGCCAGCTTCTGGTGTATCGCTTCAATTGGAATGCGTCGGAAGTCGTACCGTTGGCATCTGGAGACGATCGTGAGAGGTACCTTGTGTACCTCTGTAGTGGCCAGAATGAAGATCGCGTGCCCTGGCGGCTCTTCAAGCGTCTTGAGGAGCGCGTTGAACGCCGCGTCCGTCAGCATGTGGACTTCGTCCACGATGTAGACCTTGTACTGAGACTGGGTTGGCGCGAAGCCGATCCGGTCGCTCAGCTCGCGAATGTCGTCAATGCCACGGTTGCTGGCCGCGTCGATCTCAATCAGGTCGAGCGCTCGTCCCTCTATGATTGCCTGGCAGTTCTCGCAGGAGTTGTCTGGCTCTCCACCTCGTGGTTCGAGGCAGTTGACGGCCTTTGCCAGGATGCGGGCGGTACTAGTCTTTCCGGTCCCACGAGGGCCGCAGAACAGGTACGCGTGGGTAAGCCGTCCGCTGGACACGGCGTTCTTGAGAGTATTGGTGACCGTCTCCTGCCCCACGACTTCATCCAGGGCACGTGGACGCCACTTCCTGTACAGCACTTCCGACAAAGCAGTTGCCACCCAGAGTGAGAATGGACCGTACGGACTGCCTTAATGTCGTTCCGGCGAAGGCCGGAACCCAGAGAGTGGATTGGTGTGGAGTCGACGCTAGTCGATAAGTCCGTTCTTCCCCATCTCTTCCTTCGCGTCAGCCTCTCTCGCCATCATGACGACGGCGTCGGACTCGACTTCGTGGTCGTAACCTAGCAGATGAAATATCCCATGAGCAACCAGTGTTGCGAGTTCGTTTTGCAGCGAATGACCCGCTTCTTCAGCCTGCCTCTCTACCTGGGGAAGCGAGATAATCACTTCACCCACCTCTGACAGGTGACCGGGCGGAAGAACGAAATCAAACGCCTCTGTCTCGCGGTTGTCAGCGCCGTAGTAAGTCCCTGAATGGACATTGGAAAACGACAGGACGTCCGTCGTCGATTCCAGGCCGCGATGGTCGGCGTTTAGCTCCGACACCGTCTCATCGTCAGCGATGACAACCGTGGTAAGCCCCTGTGTCTCGCCCTCTACGATGCCAAGTGCGGTCTCTGCAACTGACGTCAACCAATCGGCGTCGACGCTGTTCGTGAACTCGTCGAATACCTGGACTTGGACTCTTGCCATGATCGAGGTACCTGCTAGTTTCCAGGAGGCAGAGACGTCACCATGTAGGAGTCACGCAGCAGGGTAGGGCTAGCTCCCATGTCTATGTCACGGCTCTCAACGATTCTCGCTGTGACCCAGGAGGGACTATGGAGAACCGAAGGTACCGTTGAGACCTTCCTCAGACTGCAGGAACTCGAACAGGTCGCTGTCTGCCGGAAGCACTACCGTTGAGTTGGCCTCAAATATCTTGCGATAGGCCTGGAGTGACCTCTGGAACTTGTAGAACTCGGGATCTTCCGCGATCGCCTCGGCGAAGATCTTGATTGCCTGGCCTTCGCCTTCACCGCGCGTTATCTCTGCCTGCCTCTGGGCAGTCGCCTTGATGATGGCTGCCTCGCGGTCCACAGCGGCGCGGACCTCGGCGTCGATCTCCTGTCCCTCGGCTCGTTCCTTGTCCGCCTTCCTCTTACGCTCGGACTGCATCCTTGCGTAGACGGATTCAGCGATCTCAGGTGGGAAGTCTGCGCGCTTGATTCTCACGTCTATGATGTCGATCCCAAACTCCATCAGCTTGGGCTTCACAATCTCCCTGACGCGAAGCATTATGTCTTCGCGTTTGGTCGTGATAATCTCAGCCTGGTTGTCGCTTGCGATCTCGCGCCGCAGCTCTGACGTAATGATGTCGACCGCACGAGCCTTGCCCTGGCTCTCCGTCTGAACAGTCTGCCTGAACAGCACGGGATCGACAATCCGCCCCCTGGCGTACACGTCGATGATGAGTCGCTTCTTGTCCTTGGTCAGCAGTGACTCGGGTGGAGCATCGAAGCTCAGCAGCCGCTTGTCGAAGTACGTCGTGGCATCGATGAAGGGCGTCTTTACGTAGAGCCCGGGGCTCCTGATCGACTGCTGCACCTCTCCGAATCGGGTCACGATGGCCTGCTGCTTCTCGTCTACGACGAAGAACAGTTGCGGTCCCACGATCGCCGCAATGGCAGCCAATACGATTAGGGCTATCGCTAGATATTTCATCAGTTGGTGTTCCTGTTAGTTCCTGCTGCCGAGCGAGGTCGGGAGTTCGCTGTTTCCGGTCAGATCAAGGAATTCGATCAGACCACCGCCGGTATCATCATCGATGATGTACTTCCGGATGTCGGGAAGGATTTCCTCCATCGCCTCGAGGTATAGTCGCTGTCTCGTAACTTCCGGCGCCAGCTCATACTCATTCAGGATCGACAGGAATCGTTGCGACTGACCTTCAGCATAAGCGACGCGCTCCTGCTTGTAGGCCTCGGCAGCTTCAGTGAGCCTCGCCGCTTCACCCCTCGCATTTGGCAGGACAGACTCGCGGTACGCGTCAGCAAGGTTGATGATCCGTGCTTTGTCTTCCTTGGCGCGGACGACGTCGTCGAAGGCATCCTTGACCTGCTCAGGCGCGAACACGTTGAGCAGCTTGACCTCACGTACGTTGATGCCGGTCTCGTACTCGTCCAGCAATCTCTGGAGGAGCAGCTTGGTATCAGCCTGTGTGTCTTCCTTCTTGTCCGTGAGAGGGTCGTCGATCGGCCTGCTGCCGACCACCTGGCGAAGCGCAGTCTCGGTGGCGTCCTTAATGGTCTGGCCCGCTGGGTCCACCGTCCTGTACAGGAACTGTCGGAGGTCCTTGATGTCGTACTGCACCAAAAGCTGTACGTCGACGATGTTTGGAGCCTCTCCAGGCAGTCCCGCTTCATCGGGGTCGCCCGTGATCATTAGTGACTCGTCGAGGGCCGGGGTGCCGCCTCTCACGCCTATTTCAAGCTTGCGAATGTCGTCAACCTTGACGATGTCCCTGGCCCCAACCGGGGCTGGCCACCACCAGTGCAGTCCAGGTTCCTGGATGCTGTCGAACATTCCGAGCCGGCGTAGCGCCGCCCGCTCACCAGGCTGAACGGTAAAGAAGCCGCTCCCCATCCACACAAGGATGCCAATGCCGAACAACGCCAGCACAATGATGGCCCACACGCTGCTGCCGCCACCACCGCCGACTCCGCCTATCTTGAAGCGGCCGAAAAATCCCCTAATTCGCTCGAGGATCTGATCGAAGTTAACCTCGGGCTCTTCTGGTCGATACATGCTGTGGGTCCACCCCGCCTGAATCTATCTTAGTAACTATTGTAACGATATGGTAACACAGGACGTTAGGACTATGGATTGCGCATCTTCATGAGGGACGGCATGAATGGAGTGTTCAGTTCCCAGCCTCAGTTACGGGGTCTTCTCCAGGATGCTCCAATTTGCCTTCGATACTTGCTCGCTCCTGTCTCATCGCGGCTTCTATCCGTTGACACAGGAGGCGAACCTGATAACCTCTCTGCTGGTGACGGCTTAGTCCTTGGTACGAAAGGCGGGGGCCCATGAAGTACGACATCATCGTAGTTGGCGGAGGAGCGGCCGGGTCGGTCCTGGCGAGCAGGCTGGCTGAGGACCGGAGCAGGTCCGTACTGCTGCTCGAAGCGGGGAGGGATTACCCGGATCCCGGAACCCTGCCTGACGAGATTAGGTACGGCCATACGAGGTTTGCGGAAGCGCCCGACTCGGAACACAACTGGGCGCTGCGCGGCACCGCCACCGAAGAGCAGGGCGAGATCCATGTGGCCCAGGGCAAAGTGATCGGCGGCGGTTCGTCCATCAACGGCCAGGCGATGCAGCGCGGGTTCCCCGAAGACTTCGACTCATGGGCCGCCCTCGGAAACGACGAGTGGTCTTTCGAAAAGGTACTGCCGTTCTATCGGAAGATGGAGCACGACCTGGACATTCAGGACGATTTCCATGGCGCGGACGGGCCGATGCCGGTTAGACGACGCCAGTCCGGTGCCTGGCCCGCCATCCAGAAGGCCTTCCACGACGCCTGCGTCGCAGAGGGATATGGCGTAACTGCGGACTCCAACGGCCCGAACCCCGCTGGCGTCGGCGTGTCTCCCACAAACAACCTGGGTGGCGTCAGGATGAGCGCCGCCATGACCTACCTCAACCCGATGCGCCATTGCCTGAACCTCACGGTCAGGGGAGAGGTGTTCGTACGAAGAATTCTAGTCGAAGGTTCCAGGGCCGTCGGTGTGGAGGCTCAGAGCGGAGGAGAGGTGTTCACGGTCTCGGCGGACCGGGTCGTCCTGAGCGCTGGGGCGATCAGGTCGCCGCACATACTCATGCTGTCCGGCATCGGCCCAGCGGACCACCTCGATCAGTTCGGAATAGTACCGGTAAACGATCTCCCAGGTGTCGGTCAGGGACTCTGGAACCACCTGAGCTCCCATGTCACCTTCAAGGTCAGGGACGGAGTCTCCCTGACTTCCGACCTCGATTCCCCGCACTTCAGCCTGCACTACACCTCGAGCGGCTCTGACGAGACCAACGACATGGTGTTACGTACCGGCAACGTGGTTGACGAGCGACAGGAAAGAGTTCCCGGGGTACGAACGAAATACAGGACGGGCGAAGTTCCCCCTGACAGGGCGGCGCGCATATCATGCCTGCTAGGCCTTCCCAGGGGTTCGGGATACGTTCGGCTCGCCTCTGCCGACCCCGGAGCCCAGCCGGAGTTCAACTACTGCTACCTCCAGCACCCGGACGACGTCCGGCGCGTCAGGGAGGGTCTGCGCTTTGGCGTACGACTTCTGGAGTCCGCAGCGTACGGGAGTGTGTTGGATCATGTGGTCGACCCGTCGGACGACATCCTGACGGACGATGATGCCTTGACTCAGTGGATGCGCCAGACGGTCGGAACGGCTCGGCACGTATCCGGCACATGCAGGATGGGGTCTGAATCAGACGCCATGGCAGTTGTTGACCAGTACTGCCGCGTCAAGGGTTTGCAGGGTCTCTGGGTGGCCGACGCATCTGTGATGCCAAGGATCCCCAGGTCGGGCGGAATTCACCCCACCGTAATCATGGTCGCGGAACGAGCCGCCGAATGGATCGCCGCAGACTAGCTGCGTCAGTACCCCGCTGAGGCGCCGGCCAAATCCATGACCACGAATTCATCCAGAACGACTGGTTGATTCAATGCGGTAAATCAGCTCAAGAAGCTCATCGCTGCTGGTTACTGAACCGGCCCGCGTAAGGAACTCCCCAACATCCTTGGATAGTTCTCTCAGCCGCCGTACCTGGGGGCCAATCGGATCGATTGAAGCAGGACCGTGCGCGTACGTGCCATAAAAGGCAAAGTAGGCCTGGTTCAGCTTCCTGATTGGGTGTCCGCTCTCAGTGAGCAGCTTCCGCTGCACCTCCATGTATGACTCCGCCTCTTCGACCTTCCCGTCTGCCAGGAGCCTATCGACGGTCACCCTGGTCTCTCTCATCAACTTTCCGAAGTCTACTTCCGTATGTTCAGCCAGGTCGGCTACGTGAAACTCGACCTCTGCCCCGCGACCATTCCTGTCTTCATCTGGGGTCCGAGATTTCATGGCTGAGTGTGCAATGTCCCCGATTTCGTCACCAGCTACGCTCGCCACGGTCTCGTTGAGGACCATTAATTCTGAGGTAGCGTATGGATTGCGCCCCAGCGGTCTCAGGAACAGGTAATGATGGACCCACTCATGGGCGGCAAGGCGGAGAGTGTTTCTCAAGTCCGTGCCGTGATGGACTGACGCTGGAAAGGTAGCTACTCCCCCTACCTCCAGCACGAGTGAGGAAAGTCCTAACGTCTCTGTGACCCTCTCTTCAACATCCTCCCTCGACTCGATCCCCATGTCGGCTTTGAGCAGCACGTCGTCCAGGCGTTCGATCCTGTCTCTCGGAGATGTCACAAGCACCATGGGCGGCGCCTCAAGTCTGACGTCGACAGGAGGGAACACCACGTCACCGGCAAGCCCCAGTCTGTTGCTCCTGATGACGGTGCTTATCTCAGATTCGATCGTCTCTTCGACGTCGTTTCTCAGATCGGCCCGTTGGCCGCGAAGTCGCTCCAGATGGGTCTCCAGTCCTGGCAGTTCTTCAGGGCTGCGCCCGCCGGCGTTACCTGATTCCACGCGGCTGGCAATTTGCCTGATTTCATCTCCCAACTCGAAGAACAGGTCGACTTCGCTCAGTCGGTCAGAGTCGGAGAGGCGGGGACCAGACACCATCCTGTGAAGCAAGTGAGTCCACTTGGAGTGCGAATTTACCAGGTGCCACCCAATGAGGTCGTGGGCGAACTCCACCGAGAGTTCCTGCTGCGGACTCATTGCCAGCCCGTCGCTTCGGAAGCCAATGAAGGTGAGTGACACGAGCGCGAGAACAAGCCACTTCGCTATGACGGTGCGCCTGCTGTGGCAACGATTCAGTGGCCGACCCAATTAACGGCGGAACAGATTAAGGAACCTATCCTCGTACATGCCGAAGGCTCCCCAGCGGTCGAGTTCCTGCCTGAGGTCTTCAGGATCGCGTCCGCGGGACACTTCGTAAAACATGCGCTCGATTCTCTGGACAGCCGCCATGGGCAGTCCGCCTGCCCCCGGAGCGGGATCGAGGAGGCCTCTTGACCCGAGTTCCTCAACGTGGTGCGGAGCGGAGTTTGAAGTAAGCTCATAGATGAACTTGATCAACGATACGTCCCACAGCTCGTCGACGCCTACCATAACAACTGACAGGTTATTCTGTTCCCTGGTCAACCGGGCGTCGATGTTTAGTGCGATCTCTCCCGCGTCGCCGCTCACGATCTCTGTGCCCTCCGGCTCGTTCCTGTACTCGTACAGAATCCCGGGGCTGTTAGGCCCGTGCCGGCTGGACACATGCTCAAGGTAGCGGTACGCCTCTGGGCTGAACCCCTCCAGGTTCATGGCGTAGTAAGGAGTGATGATGGAAGGCTCCTGTGCAACGACCTTCCCCGTCCTGACGACTCCTTCTTTGCTGTCCGGCTGGAGGTCCCTGTAGATTGGCTCAGTCACCACGTAGTACGAGAGTGACGTGATGCCGAAGGTTGCCAGCTTCTGCGCTGGGTACCTGACAACCCAGGTCTGCTCGGCAGCCTTGATCCAGTCTAGTTCGTCTTCCACGCGTTATCTCCTGCGTCTGCGCAGCCCAAGCCCTATCAGGCCGAGCACACTTAGAGGAAGTGCCAGGTCGGATAAACGCATGGTTGGTGTCGTCGGAGCGAAGCAGGCCGATCCGCCTTCCCGCCGTTCCACTCCTTCCGTGTCGATTTCATCATCCGTCTCCGAGACGGCAGGCGGTTCCGTTGCCGTCGGCGCAGGCGCAGGTGCGGGCGGAGGCTCAGGAGTTGGTGTGGGCTCAAGACTGCCCACTGTCTCAGACCCCGCCTGCGGCGTCAGGCTGAACAGCTGCAGCGAGGGCCTGGGAATCGGAGTCGGCTTTGAGCTCTCTCTATCCGGAGGAACGTAGTGGTCGGCGCCAAGCGTGTCCCTCCACTGGTTCTCCAGTTCAATTCGCGATACTCCGTAGATGCCCTGGATCGCGTCCTCCATGTTCGTGCCCGCCTTGAGAGTGCTCAGGAGCTCACGCATGGCCTGAGGACCGTATCTGAAGACCATGAACTGGATCAGACTCCTCGCCTGCCCGTAGAAGATGATCACGTCCTCAGGGTCGCCCGGCAGGATTGGCATCGAAGTAATCGGCAGCAGCCTGTCCGTCGCCATCGCGAACTCAAGCGCGATGTCATACGAGATTCCGGGATCTACGTTCCCGAACTCGGCGAGACCCTCATCCAGCCACGACGGTATGCTCCGGGCAGCGGCGTCCCCGGCGCGGTGGTTCAGTATGTGTGTAACCTCGTGGGACGCGGTGCCCTTGGCCCTGCTCCCGCCTCCGAGTACCAGCAGCGTGCCGATATTCGTGAAAGCCTGCCCCTCCGTGATGAGCTCTCGCCTGATCGTGCTCGAACCTGGGGGAAGCGCCTCCAGCATCTCCTTCACGTTGTTGTACATGGTCACCCTGATCGGCACCGAGGTGTCCGCTCCCAGGATGGGCCCCATGAAATCAAGGGTATCAACGATTGCTTCGAGAATAATCTCGGCACGTCTCATCACCGGCCCGTGGTATGCAACCGCAACCGGTCCATCTGAGACCTCATCCCACGTGAATCGGGCGTCCTCGTAGATGAACTCCTCTACCTCGGTGACATGCTCATTGCCATCAGCATCCCGTATCTCGAAGTAGTAGTAGATGATGGTTCCAGGAGGTATGTAGCGCCCGGAGGTGTTCGTCCGCCAGAACAGCTCCGAGTCCACGACCTTCGCCTCATCGAACTCCAGGTAGCCGTACACTTCACGAGTCTGGGTACCCGTGCGGAACTTGACGGCGACCTCTTCTATCTCCTGCTCAGACTCGACCTCGATGGAGAACCGCATCCCTTCGGGAAATTCACTTACAACATCTGCGGAACTGACAGCAATAGTGCCCGAGGACCCATACGTAATCTGTACGGTAACCAGCGCTGCGAATATACAGGCGATGAATGCGAGGATTGCCCTGGGCAAAACCGGAACAACGCGGTTTGATATCAACATCTAACTCCGGGAATCTGTAGGCTGCAGCATTGACTGAAACGCGCTCAGCCTGCGAAAGGTTATGGACTGGATCTTGGTCTGACTGACGTGCACGAGCTCCTCACTCAGTCTACGCTCGCAGCGCTGCCAGAGGATTGCCTGCAGACATCACTGAACGCCCTGCTCCTCATTGTCGATCATGCGGGAAGTGTGGATGAGCCTGTGGACCGCCGTAACGGTCGTCAGCGCGCCGATCACCCCCAGCACCACCGGGACCACGACCGGCACCCAATGCCCGACGATCAATCCGATTCCAACTGCGGCCACACGTTCGGGCCTCGTCATTACTCCGACCTTGCAGTCGATGCCAAGACCTTCTGACCTCGCCCTCATGTAGCTCACCATGATTGAACCCGCCAGCGCGACGTAGACCAGTATCGAACCGAGGTCGTTGTCCTTGGACAGGAAGAATACCAGCAGCCCCAGCAGGACCACCGCCTCGGACACGCGATCGACGGTCGAGTCCAGGAGTGCCCCGAAGTCAGACACCTTGCCGGTGGCCCTCGCGAGTGCGCCGTCAAATAGGTCGAATATCCCGGCGAACAGGACGATAAGACCGCCGGCCCACCAGTTCCCAATCGCTATTGTGTATGCGCCGGCCCCGGCGATGGCCAGGCCGATCAGGGTAACTGAGTTGGGTGTAAGTCCAAGTCGTGAGAACAGGCGCGCCACGGGCCGTTCAACGTAGTCCGCCACCGCCTGCCGAGCGCTGTCCCGGCCCGTCATGATTTCACCGCACAATTCTCAGGGTATCGAGTCATATTAGGCAGGGAGCCTGAGTGCGGTCAAATTCGCCGCTATACGGTGGCCGCCGCCGTTTGCTCCGGCACAAACTCGCCATAGTAGTCCATGACTCGCCTCGCGACGCTCTCCCAGCGGAAACTGTCGGCAGTTCTCGCTCCCTCGGCAATCAGACGCTGTCGAAGGCTGGCGTCATCGATCAACGCGGCAATCGCCTGTGCGAGCGCCTCGTCGTCCTTGGGAGGGACTAGCAGGCCGTTCTGTCCATGCTCGACTACGCTTGCGTAACCTTCGATCTCGGTTGCCACTACAGGTGCGCCTGCTGCCATGGCCTCGAGCAGAACGATTCCGAAGCTCTCCTTGCCGGTGGCTGGCGAGCAGTAGATGTGTGCAGACTTGAAATACCTCGACCGCATTTCGTCCGAGGTGCGTCCGACAATCACGACGTCCTGCAGATTGCGCTCGCCGATGATGCGATAGCAGTCAGCGTCCATCTGACCGCCGCCGACCACGATCAGCCGGATGTCGGGCCTGTCCCACTTGAGACGACTGTAGGCCGTAAGCAGGTACTTCAGTCCCTTGCGCTTCTCGAGTCTGCCCAGGAACAGGATATTGGTCTTGCCGTCCATCAACTCCGGCAGAGGCTCAGAATCGCTGAAGTCGTCCACTCTCACGCCATTCGGAATTATCCGGTAGTCACTGGGGAAGTGACTGTTGATGAAGTGTGCCGCCGGATTGGATACGGCGATTCGTCCATGCAGCCGGTTCAGCAGCCTGTTCGCCAGTCGATCTGGCCCGATGGCCCACCACACACGGCGTCTGCGGTAGCTGTGGAACGTCGCAACCGTGACCGTTCTGTTGGTATCTATATGGCGGAGCGCGCTAAAGGGCACGAATCCAACTAGAGGCTCGTGCATGTGCACTATGTCGAATTGCTCTCGCTCGAGAAGGTCCCTGATCTGGGGATGTAGCCAGACCGATAGCGACACCCTGGCTATGGAGTCTGCGCTCCGCAGAGGGACTGCTCGACCCATGGGGATGAAGTCGGGGTCGTCGCCGGGTTGTGGGGATGAACTTGGCGCAACTATGCGAACCGTATGGCCCCACAACCGAAATTGGTCGGCGAGTTCACGAATGTGACTCTGGACTCCGCCAGTGTAGGCGTGGTCGTACGGTGAGAATAGGCCGATTTTGGATGGTCGGTCCATACCCTCTCCTTCAGTCGGCGATCCGGAGCGCGTTGCAAAGGGGTCGCGCTACCTGTAGTGATAGTGGCTGCTCAGGGGGCTTGATCGTCGAAGAGCCGGATTGTCCCCATTCTATCCTGATTCCAGTCAGTTGACTAGTCATGTGTACGAACTGAGCGATAGATCGAGTGACGCACAGGAGATTCAGACTCACGTCTGAACGCAGGGGAGGGTAGCGGGATGCCTGGCGGTTCGCCTAGTTGTCTACGCCTGTGATGAAGTCTTCGACCATCTGTTGCGCGACAGAGTCAGTGTACTGCACTGGAGGCGACTTCATGAAGTACGCTGACGGCCCCAGGATGGGTCCTGAGAGGCCCCGGTCCTTCGCGATCTTCGCGCACCGGATAGCATCTATTACTACACCAGCCGAGTTCGGGCTGTCCCAGACTTCAAGCTTCAACTCAACATTCAGCGGGACATCGCCGAAGCTATTGCCTTCGAGCCTGATGTAAGCCCACTTGCGATCTGAAAGCCAGGGCACGTGGTCAGAGGGGCCGATATGGATGTTGTCGCCTTCGAGGTCCGTATCGACCTGGGACTGCACGGAGTTTGTCTTGGAGATCTTCTTGGAGGTCAGCCGGCTGCGCTCCAGCATGTTCAGGAAGTCGGAGTTCCCGCCGAAGTTGAGCTGGTACGTCCTCTCCAGGTCGACGCCGCGGTCCATGAACAGCCTAGTCAGCACGCGGTGCACGATCGTGGCTCCGACCTGCGACTTGATGTCGTCACCGATAATCGGCGCGCCAGCGTCCCTGAACCTCCGCTGCCAGTAGTCACCTTCGCCACTTGCGATGAAGACTGGGATGCAGTTGATCATGCCCGCGCCTGCCGCCAGGATCTGCTCTGCGTACCATCGTGTGGCGTCTTCCGACCCAACCGGCAGATAGTTGATGACCACGTCGACTTCGCGCTCTTTCAGGGTCCCGACGATGTCATCCGTAGGCCCATCCGCCTTTTCGACAATGTCCGACATGTATTCGCCAACGCCGTCCAGTGTCATGCCCCGCTGTACTGAGATTCCAGTGTGAGGAACGTCGTGGAACTTGACCGTGTTGTTGGGCTCCGCGTAGATGGCTTCTGACAGGTCCAGCCCGACCTTGTTGGCATCGACGTCGAAGGCGGCAACAACATTAATGTCGCCGATCCCGTACTCGCCGAGCACCGGATGCATGATTCCCGGAATACTATCCTCGGGGCCGGCGTCGGAATACTTGTGTATCCCCTGTACTAGGGAAGATGCGCAGTTCCCCACGCCGATTATCGCCACGTTGATGTCAGCCAACTTGCTCCACCTACCTCACGTCTGAATCGTTCACGGCTTTGTGATACATGCCTGATACCTCAAAGGCACAAGCTGTCGAATTGTACCACCTGCCAAATAACGCTAACAAGATTAACGGCAGTCCGGCAGGGCAATCAGCGTTGGTGGACTTCTGTTTCACCGGCATCAGCGCAGATGCTCGAATCTCCAGGCGAGGACAGGCCAGGCAACCTTACGCCCCCGTGCCTCCGATGCTAGAATCAGGGTTGCGAATTCGGTTCAGAATGGGCCGGTGATGCATCCTCAATCCCGCCTGTGGAGGACGCTCTCAAACTATGCCGTTAGAAAACATAGTCGTTCGCGGAGCGCGCGAGCACAACCTAAAGAACGTCGATGTCACAATTCCACGCAACAAGCTCGTGGTCATTACCGGTGTCTCCGGTTCGGGCAAGAGCTCCCTTGCGTTCGACACGATCTACGCGGAAGGACAGCGTCGCTACGTTGAGTCTCTGTCCGCCTACGCGCGCCAGTTCCTGGGCCGGATGGACAAGCCGGACGTCGAGTACATTGAGGGCCTGTCTCCGGCAATCTCCATCGACCAGAAAGGCGTCTCCCACAACCCGCGTTCCACGGTGGGCACCGTCACCGAGATCTACGACTACCTCAGGCTCCTGTTCGCGAGGGTAGGGCGCCCCCACTGTTACAAGTGCGGACGCCCGGTCGAGCGACAGACTGTTCAACAGATAGTCGACTCCGTGCTGGCTTTGCCCGAGAGGACCAGGCTGCAGATTCTCGCCCCGATGGTCAGGAGGCGCAAGGGCGAACACAAAGAGGTGTTCGAGAACGCGCGCCAGGCCGGGTTCGTCCGGGTGCGCGTCAACGGCGAGGTCCACGACCTCAGCGAGCAGTTCGACCTCGACAAGCAGAAGTGGCACACCATCGAGATCGTGGTTGACCGCCTCGTCTCAGGCGACAGCGCGGACGTCGGACGCGTCACCGACTCCGTCGAAACTGCCCTTCGCATGGCCGGCGGCACAGTCCTCGTGGATGTGGCAGGCGAGGACGAGATGCTCTTCTCAGAGCACTTCGCGTGCGTCCACTGCGGCATTAGCATGGGAGAGTTGGAGCCGCGCACATTCAGTTTCAACAACCCGCACGGCGCGTGCTCGACCTGTACAGGCCTCGGGTACAAGCTCGAAGTCGACCCCGACCTCGCTATTCCCGACAGGAAGAAGAGCATCGTCGGAGGCGCAATAGAGCCATGGTCCCGCACCGGCACCGTAGCTTCATGGAACTTGAGCCAGCTTGAGTCCCTCGGCAGGGAGTTTGGATTCGAGGTGGACGACCCCATCGAGAAGTTCACGAAGAAGCAGCTGAATGCCCTCCTCCGCGGCACCGGCCGGAAGCGTATTCGTATCACGCACAAGACCCAGCGGGGGCGCACATATCGCTGGGACACGCGCTTCGAGGGTGTCCTGAATAACCTCGAACGTCGCTACATGGAGACTGAGTCCGACCACGTCCGCCAGGAGATCGAGAGGTACATGTCGGCCCGACCATGTGCCGACTGCTCGGGACAGAAGCTCAGGCCAGAGGCTCTGGCTGTAACTATCGGTGGATCGAACATAACGTCCATGACGGACAGCTCGATATACCAGGCGCTGGAGTGGATCAAGGTCATTTCCGGCGAGGCCCCGTCATCGAACGGCGCCAAACCCGAAGACATCCTGACCGAACGCGAAAAGGCCATAGGCGAGCAGATTCTCAAGGAGATAGAAGCAAGACTGAGGTTCCTGCTTAACATCGGCCTTGACTACCTAACCCTCTCTCGCACTGCATCCACTTTGAGCGGAGGCGAGGCCCAGCGAATACGGCTCGCAACCCAGATTGGGTCCGGTCTGATGGGCGTCCTATACGTCTGCGACGAGCCCTCCATCGGGCTCCATCCGGCCGACGACTACCGGCTGATTCGCACCCTGCAGAACCTGAGGGACATAGGCAACACGGTCCTGATCGTCGAGCACGACGAGGCGATAATGCGCGCCGCCGACCACATCGTCGACCTGGGTCCAGGCGCGGGCGAGCACGGAGGACATGTGGTTGCTGAGGGCCCGGTCGATGCGATCATAGACACCCCGGAGTCGCTGACCGGTCAATACTTGGGTGGCGCGAAGCAGATTCCCGTACCCACCGAGCGAAGAACAGGCAACGGCAAGTCGATAACCATTAGGGGCGCCCGGCAGAACAACCTCAGGGACATTGACGTAGAGATTCCAATGGGACAGCTTGTCTGCATTACCGGGGTCTCTGGCTCGGGTAAGAGCACGCTTATCTACGAGATCCTCTACAAGAAGCTGGCCCAGACTCTCTATCGGTCTCGCGAGCGTCCCGGCGACTGCGACGCGATAGAGGGTATCGAGAACATAGACAAGGTCGTCAACATAGACCAGTCTCCCATCGGCCGCACACCGAGGTCGAATCCAGCGACTTACACAGGCACATTCACGCCAATCCGTGAACTGTTCGCTACCGTTCCCGAAGCGCGCACCCGCGGCTACAAGCCCGGTCGCTTCTCCTTCAACGTCAAGGGAGGCAGGTGCGAGGCTTGCACCGGTGACGGCTACATCAATATAGAGATGCAGTTCCTGCCGGACGTGACCGTCCCATGCGAGGTCTGCTCAGGCGCCCGCTACAATCGTGAGGCGCTCGAGATCGAGTGGAAGGGCGCGAATGTCGCTGAGGTCCTCAGCATGACCGTGACCGAGGCTCTCGAACACTTCGAGAATATTCCTCGCGTGAAGCGTAAGCTCCAGACGATGTACGACGTCGGCCTCGGCTACATTCGCCTCGGACAGCCCGCAACCCAGCTCAGCGGGGGTGAGGCACAGCGAGTCAAGCTGTCGACCGAGCTGTCGAAGCGGGCCACAGGCCAGACTCTCTACATTCTCGACGAGCCCACGACCGGCCTGTCATTCGAGGACTGCTCCCACCTGATGCGCGTCCTTCACCGTCTCGTGGACGCAGGCAACAGCGTCGTCCTGATCGAACACCACCTCGACCTCATCAAGAGCGCCGACTGGCTGATCGACCTCGGCCCCGGAGCCGGCGACAAGGGCGGCGACATGGTCGCCCAGGGCACCCCCGAGGACCTCGCCGCCATGGACCACTCCCAGACCGGACACTACCTCAGAAGCGTCCTGCCAAGCCTTAAGCTAAGCTCCGCCCAGGCCGCCGACTGACCAGTAAGGTAGTGTTAAATATAAGTGAATCTGTGGTTTGCGATTTACCAGTACGTCTGGAAGAATGAGATCATGCCAGTTGATATAACAATCGAAGACGTTCCTGAAGATATCCGTGATGAATTGGCAGCTCAAGCAAGGAAACTTGGCCAGCCTCTAGAGGACTACCTACGCTGCGAACTGGAGAAAATCGCGTCCATGCAAAGTGCTGAGTTGTCGCGAGGCTCTTCGGAGCAGTGGATCGACAGAGTTCGTAGGAGGGTAGAAGAGTCAGGAGTCCGGGTCCCCGTTTCTGCCATTCTAGAAGCGCGTGACGCTGACCGGCGATGACAGCGGTAGTTGACTCCTCTGCTCTTGTTGCGTTTCTAATTGACCAAGGTCCTGACGGCAGGTGGGCAAGACGCGCGCTGTCTGACGGTCCTGTGCTAGGACCTGAACTGATCCCCGTAGAGTCCAGCAACATCCTTCGTCGACTTGAACGCATTGGCGACGTGGCATCGTCTGTAGCTTTGGCGGCACACCGAGATCTTGTCGAGCACGATATCGAGTTGCATCCTTTCTCACCCTTCGCCGACCGGATCTGGCAGCTTCGGAACAATCTAACGGCCTATGACGCATGGTATGTCGCACTCGCAGAGTCTTCCCACTGTCCTTTAGTCACTCTGGATCAGCGACTGAGTAGGTCTACCGGCCCTACATGCGAGTTCATTACACCAACAACTCAACCATAAGAGGCCCCTGACACAATGACTAACGTGAGCCCCCACCTGGAAGATTTCCTATCGCAGACCCTCGTCGGCGTCATTAGCACCGTCGACGCGCAGGGCCGACCTCGCTCTGCGCCGATCTGGTATCAGTGGGAGGACGGCGCCGCCTACTTCTTTACCGGACGCAACACACTGAAGTGGCGCAATCTACTTCGCGATCCTCACGCCTCACTCTGCGTCGACTGGCGAGAGCCGCCTTACAAGTCCGTGATCGTCGATGGCACGGTCGAAGAGGTCGATAGACCCCTCTACGACCTGGTCCTGTCGATGGCAACTCGCTACTACGGAGAGGAAGAAGGACGCGACTTCGCCGAAGGCTATCGCGAAGACAATCCGGGAGTCGTCATCTTCCGACTCATACCTAGCCGTATAGCCGACTATACGTCTGAAGACTAGCCCTCATCTATCTCCGAACGACCGGAAGCAGCAGAGCCGACGGGTGGTCGGCGTCGTGCAGCACAGTCTGAGTCGACGGACTCATATCGGCTGACTGGTCGTGCGGCGAACCTGTGTACCTCGCATACGCTGGGAAGTTGCTTGACGACACTTCCAGCCTGATCTGATGCCCCTTGCGGAACAGCATCGCAGTTGGCCCAACATTCACGCTGTATCGGTACACTCCATCAGCCTGTATAGCCGACGGTGATTCCAGCGAGTCCCTGTAGCTGGCCCGCAGGATGCCGTCGCAGACGTTAAGCGCGCTGCCGTCGGGATGCACATCCACCAGTTTGCCCGTCCAGTCGGTATCCACAGCCGTGGTTGACGCCCAGAGGTCCAGTGTTACGTAGCCCGTGACCTCAGTATCCTGCTCAAGCGGCTCCGATGTGTACACGAGAACGTCTCCACGCGACTCCACACCGCGCTGGTCCTGGACTCCCACATCGAAGACAGTTGGCACGCCACCAAGGTGAGCGCCACCCACAGTCGGCACCGGGTTCGCTGGGTTGTATAGGAAGTGGTCTGCCGGCTCAGCCGATGACGGAGGATCGGCAGATAACGCCCCGTCTCCGTTGAGCGAGTTCGCCCTCCCACTACTGCGGAGGAACAACGTCATCGTCTCGGCATCCGGGGGAGGCCATACTTCCTCGGCCCGCCATTGATTCGCGCCCATTATGAACAGGTACGCGCTGGGATCGGAGTCGACGCCGTTGTCCTCGTCCCTCAACCATCTGTCGAACCACGCCAGTTGCATCCCATGCCAGTCAATTGCTGCCCCCGACGCCGACGGCCCAAAGTACCCGTTGCCTGCCGACGGATCTGGAAGTGGCTGGTGCAGCCACGGCCCAACTACCAGGTGTTGCTGCGACCGGGCCAGCTCGCTCCCTCCATTCTCCTGCATGTCCTCGTAGTTCCGCAGGGTGGCCCGAATGAACCCGTCGTACCAGCCTCCCTGATTGAGGGCAGGCACCGTGATCTGGTCGTACTTCTCACGAGGAGCGAACGACTTCCAGTAGTCGTCGTACGTCGGATGGGCCAACCAGTCGTAGTAGTACTCGCCCACCTCCCTCAGCGCTGGCATGTCGCTCAACGGGAGATGATTCGCGATCGAGAACGGGTCACGCCGCCACTCTCTCAGCAACGCCCGCGCCTCAGGGGACCGCTCTGATCTCGGAGGAAAGTCGTCAAGCACGAACCCCGACGCCCATCCGCTCAGCCAGAACAGTTGGAAGACGCCTCCGAGGTATGTCCAGCTATCGTAGTATGAGTCTGCCGTGACACCCGGGACGATAGCCTTCAGCGCAGGATGCCCCTCAGTGGCAGCCAGCCACTGCGTCGCTCCATGGTACGAGATCCCAAACATGCCAACGGTGCCGTCGGACCACGGCTGAGACGCGACCCAGTCTATCGTGTCGTGCCCGTCCACCGCCTCGTTGGCGTACGGATACCACTCGCCGTCAGAGGCGTGGCGTCCCCGGACATCCTGGATCACGACCGCGTATCCCCGGTCCAGTGCCCTCATGGGATCAAGGTACATGCTCCTGTAACGAGGAGAGTGTTTACCGTACGGAATCCGTTGCAGCAGGGTAGGGTGTCTGCCACCCCCGGACGGCCTGTATACGTCCGCCCGCAACACAACCCCGTCCCTCATGGGCACCGCGACATTCGTCTCGGACGATACTGAAGTGGAACGCTTGAACTCGTCCTTGGCGGGTTTGGGAAGCATGACGACCTCACAGTCTGAGTCTGTTGATAGCGATGAATGGCTGGACGATAGCACCGCTATGTAGGGAGGTCAATTCAGAGACCGGCAGCAGGCCTGTGTTACAATCCGCTCGCTCACCCACGTTCATCCGGAGGTAAAATTGGCTCGATCAAGTCCCTCGATCCGTCAGGCTCGCCCCGAGGACGCTCCCCGCATCGTCGAGTTCCAGCAGGCGATGGCCCTCGAAACAGAGGGCAAGACCCTGGACGAGTCGCTCGTCAACCCAGGAGTCGACGCAGTGTTCGCCTCTCCCGACAAGGGTTTCTACATCGTGGCCGAAATCGATGACACCGTAGTCGGTAGTCTCCTCATCACCTACGAGTGGAGCGACTGGCGCAACGCCACTTTCCTGTGGATTCAGAGTGTCTTCGTGGACGCGAACTACCGTCGCCGGGGCGTCTACACCGCCATGCACAATCACGTACTCTCGCTCACCGAGGCCGACGACGGACTCTGTGGGGTCAGACTGTACGTCGAGCGCACCAATACAAGGGCGCAGCAGACTTACAAGAGCCTCGGGATGGACCACTCCCACTACGACCTTTACGAGATAGATTTCCTGGCATAACAGAGAGGACGACTATTGCTCCCTGACAACGTCGCTGATTTCGTTTCCGAAAACCATCAGGCGGTCCTGACCACCTTCCGCAGGGACGGTGCGGCGCAGATGAGCATAGTAACCGTCGGCCCATACGGCGATGGCGCAGGCTTCACGACTACCGAAGACCGCGCGAAGCTCCACAACCTCGCTCGTAATCCCCGCTGCTCGCTGCTGGTCTCGAAATCTAACTGGTGGGGCTATGTCGTGCTCGAGGGCCACGCTGTGGTCCTGCGCCGGGGGAAGTCTGACGACACTGAGCTAAGAGACGCCCTGCGTGGAATCTACCGAACGGCCTCCGGCCAGGAGCACCCGAACTGGGAAGAGTACGACCAGGCCATGATCGACGACCGCCGAGCCGCCATCATCGTCGTACCCGAACGCATCTATGGGACAGCCCTGTGACCGACCGCCCTAACTTCCTTGTAATCATGTCCGATGAGCATGGACCGATGTGGTCCTCGGCTTACGGTCATCCCTTCGTCCATACGCCCAATATGGAGCGACTTGCCGAGGCCGGAGCTACATTCGACGCCGCCTACTGCAACTCGCCCCTCTGCGTACCGTCGCGACTGTCATTCATGACCGGTCAGTACGTCTCGAACTGCGAGGGATGGGACAACGCCAAGCCCCTGCCGTCTGACGCGCCCACCTGGCCCTACCTGCTTAGGTCCTTGGGATACGACTCCGCACTCTCTGGCAAGATGCACCTGATCGGGCCCGACCAGCTTCACGGCTTCCAGGCGCAACTCGCCTACGACCCCCATGGGGGAGGCCATCGCGGCGATTCCAGACCCGACCTCTCCACCGGTGGCAGGCATCCAATCTACCTGTGGGAGGATGGCGTACCTACGTCCGACGAGCCGTGGCCGAGCGTACAGGAAGCCCGGGCAGGCACCGGCCCCATGATCGAGGCCGACGACACCATCGAGGACGCGGCGCTGGCGTACCTCAGAGACCCGGCTCGACGGGACGCTCCCTGGGCACTATGCGTCGGATTCGTCGCGCCTCACTTCCCGTTCATAGTGCCGGAACCTTACTTCTCCCAGTACTGGCCCGAGTACGCAGACCTGCCGAACAACCCTCCTGGACACCTCGACAATCTTCCCGCTGCGGCGAACCGGCTGAGGCAGGCGTTCAACTTCAGCGGCTACACCGAGGACGAAGTCCGCACTGCCCGCGCTGCCTACTACGGCCTGATCACTTACCTGGACGACAAGATCGGCCGGCTCCTGGATGCTCTCGAAGATTCCGGGATGTATGAGAACACTGTCGTCATCCATACGTCAGACCACGGCGAATCACTCGGCGAACACGGGCTATGGCGCAAGATGAACTTCTACGAGCAGTCGGCTAGGGTTCCCCTGCAGATCTCCTGGCCCGGTGTGATCGAAGGAGGCCAGAGGTTCTCCGGTGCGGTCTCCCTGGTGGATGCCACGGCGACGATTCTCGACATTGCCTCTACAGACCAGTCGTTCATGAACCTTGACGGGGTCTCTCTGCTACCGCAGATGACCGGCGCAATTGATCAACAGAAGGACGAGGCATTCTCCGAACACCTCGCCCATGGAACGGACCGGCCCCGCGCCATGGTCAGGCAGGGCAGGTGGAAGCTCTCCTACAGCCACGACAGCGAGTCCCCGGACGTCGAGCTATACAATCTGGAAACCGACCCTGGCGAGTTCGTCAACCTCGCCGATGACGGCACGCACTCAGCCGTCCAGCAACGTCTGACCGACAGTATCCTGGACGTCTGGGGCGACGCCGACGAACTGGATGGTCGCATCAAGGACAGCCAGCGCTCGCGCCTGATGATCCGCGACGTCCTCGGCGACGGCGCGACCTTCTAGCCCCCTTTCAGATGCTCAAGACTTCAACTTCACGGCACTTCGCCTCCTCCACCATTCACGATTCCCCAATTCCGATTCCATGACCTGGGTGCTTCTCTCCCTCGGCAGTACCGTTACCTTCGCCTTCATCTCGGCGATGGACAAGATTTTGATTGCCAGGTTCACGCCCAACCCGCGGACCTTCATCGTGATGGTCGGACTCACCCAGTTCCTGCTGGCGATTGTCATAATTCCCTGGACGGAGTGGACTGGCTATACGCGGCAGGATGTGATTCTCGCTGTAGTCTCAGGTCTTACTTCGGGCGGATACCTCGTGCTCATGTTCTGGGTAATGGGCACACAGGACGTATCTCGTGTCATCCCGGTCACATCCACGTATCCCATCTTCGTAGCCGTACTCGCGTTCTTCCTGCTTGGCGAGCAGGTGGGACTGCTCGCATGGGTAGGCATATTCATCACTGTTGCCGGCGCGGCCCTGATGTCACTTGGCCCGACCGCAAGGGCTGGGGACAGAGGAAGCGGCCAGGTCTTCGCATTCATCCTCCTGATATTCGCCAGCGCGGGATTTGGACTGAGCCAGGTCTTCAGCAAGATGGTCGCGGACAGCATGGACGTCTGGACCCTCTTCTTCTGGAGGGCGCTCGGCAACGGCGCAGCCTGCGTCGTATTCACCATCAGGCCGAGCGGTATGAGCGACCTGATCGACACTCTGCGAAGGCCAACTTCCGTTGGACTCATTCTCTTCACCGAGGGTGCGTTGGTCTTCGTCGCTCTGGCCTTCCTGCTGGGAGCGATCTACTCAGGCCCCGTCTCGCTGGTGTCGACGGTCATGGCCACGAGGCCCCTGTTCGTTTTCGCGCTCGGCATCGTGCTCAGCATCGGCGTATCGAACGTGTTGAACGAGCCCCTGGAACGCAGGATTCTCGTCATCAAGACCCTATCGATAGTGATGACCGTCGGTGGTGTCGTGGCTGTAACCCTGGCGTATTAGACGACTGCAATGTGATTCGTGAGTCTTGACAACCAAAACTGGGAAGCGTATAAGTTCGCACACATGGAACGGCTATTGGAGCCAGCCGTTCCTGGCCCTGTTGATCGACCCTCACCCGGACACAGAAGCCTTGGACCCAAGGGACTGTGTTCAGTTCAACGAGTAACGACCGTGATAGTAGTCCCCGGAGAAGCAAGATGACGCGATCATTCCAAGCTCTAACCATAGTGGCGACTCTGGTAGTCGCATTGCTGTTGGTAGTGGCGTGCGGAGAAGAAGAGGAGCCTGCTCCAGCACCCGCGCCGGCTGCTCCGACAACAGCCCCCGCTCCCGCACCGGCCGCGACGACGGCTCCAGCGCCTGCTGCGACGACCGCTCCGGCCCCAGCGCCTGCTGCGGCTCCGACTACAGCGCCTGCTCCCGCGGCCCCAACCGCAGTCCCGGTACCGATAGCGGCGGGCACTGATGATGCCGCTGACCCCAAGAACCCTATGGGCACGATTCAGTTTGCTCAGTCGGCTCTTGGATGCAGTCCCGGAGCCGGCACAGTCTTCTGCGCGCAGTATGATGCGGTCGCATGGGGCGTTGGCGAAGACCTGTTCACCTGGAGATGGCGTGATGACGGCACCGTTGAGTACGCCGCCGGCCAGCTGGCCACCGGCTGGGAACTGGCATCGGACGGCCTCTCCGTGGTTGTCGACATCCGTCAGGGAGTCGAATTCCACAATGGCTGGGGGACGATGACCGCCGAGGACGTAGCCTGGAGCTACAACCAGGTCAATCCGCTGCTCACGACCCATAGCATCGCCCCGAGCGCCTCTTACTTCTCGACGCTGTTTGGCGAGAATCCCGCCGTCGCATCGGGCAACCAGATTACCTACACATTCGCTGCTGTCGACTCCCACTGGCACACCTACATGATGAACGGCAACGGCTTCGTCGGCATGGTCGTCCATCCTCAGAGGGCCCAGGAAGAGAACGGCGAGGACTGGATGCGCGAGAACTTCGTCGGCACCGGCCCTTTCCAGGTCGATGAGTGGATCAGGGACGACCGCGCCGTCTTCACCAAGTCCGGCCATCACTGGGAATTCGATCCAGCCGTCGAGAAAGTCGTCATCCTGGCCATGCCTGAGGACGCTACTCGTGTAGCCGCCCTCAAAACGGGTGAGCTCGACGCAACAGAACTGGCCATCAAGAGCGTTCCAGAAGCCCTCGACGCTGGATTCGCCAGCACGGGTTCAGGAAACGCCAGCCAGCAGGGCGTGATCTTCTCAGGGAACCTCTGGGAGACCCACAATGCTCTGACCGGCGAGGACCTGAACACTCCCGCAAACGGCGTCTACGCTCGCGACATCCAGTGGATCGGAAACCCGTACAGGCCCAATGACGGGAACAATCCTGATGCCCTTGCATGCCCGGACGGCGCGGACCCAACTCAGATGGACCAGAGCTGCGGCGACATGGAACAGGCACGCCTGGTTCGCTGGGCTGTCGCAATGGCGATAGACAAAGACACGATCAACGAGCATCTGCTGAACGATCTTGGTTGGCCTGTTCACGTAGGCTACGTTGACGAAAAGAGCGAGTTCTGGCAGGAGAAGTGGGAGTACCCCTACGACCCCGCGATGGCCGAGGAGTACCTGGACAATGCTGGGTTCCCAAGGAACAGCAGCGGCGTTCGAATGGAAATGCCTCTGTTCATCTCCTCCGGCCACACTGGTGGACTCGGTGAGGAGATTGGCGACGCCATTGGCGGCATGATGAGCGAAATCGGAATCGATACCGAAGTCCTCAAGTTCCCCTACGCCGTCTATCGCCCAGGACTGGTCAACCGCAGCGCGACCGTGCCGCGACTTACCTCCGGCGACGATGGACAGACCATCTACCCGTTCGACTGGCCCAAGGGCATCGAGGAGTCGAGCCTGTCCCGCGGCGGGTACTGCATGTGCTACGAGACCGAGTGGATCAGCCAGATCTATCTCGACGTAGCCGAAGAGAACGACCCTCAGAAGCGCGTCGAACTGAACAGCGAGTACTTCGACCTGATGCACTTCTGGGCTCTCAAGCCCGGCGTCGTCGCTGTACCCAACCTGACGATCTACAATCCCAAGTCAATTGATGAGTGGGTCATGGAGCCGAGCCCATTTGGCACAACCGCCTTCTGGAACATCGTTCCGGCTCAAAGGTAGTACCCACATCCAGCAACCGCCCAGAATCCCCTCTCCCTCAGGGAGAGGGTCAGGGTTGGGGTGACCTCAATCGCCGCCGCTCCTGACCGTCTCCACTCAGGGGAGAGGGGATAGCAATTTCCCTCACCTGAAGAACCCCTAGCCACGAGGCCCAAGCCCGTATGAGGCGATTCCTAGTCAGACGAGCCTACTTCGCGATACTGTCGCTGCTTGCCGCGACGATCATCGTATTTGGGTTGTCCAGGGTTAAGGGAGACCCCCTCCTCGTTTACACGCAGGAGGGTGGAGGCTACGGCCTCAGCGAGCAGCAGAAGGAAGAGATCTCCCGCTACCTCGGCCTTGATAAGCCCCTTGTAATTCAATACCTGGTATGGCTCGGCAACTCGCTCAAGGGCGACTTTGGCAAGACCTTGTTGGACCGTGCCCCGGTATCCGGGCTGATCACCGGAAAACTCGGCGCTACCATACAGCTCGCAATTGCCGCGTGGTTTTTCGCGGTCTTGACGGGCATCCCTCTAGGGGTCCTCTCAGCCACCAGGAGAGGAGGGTTTCTCGACTATCTTGGTCGAGGATTCGCCTTGTTTGGACAGGCACTGCCCCAGTTCTGGATCGCCATCATGGCGATCGTCATCTTCGCGGTGCAGTTGGACTGGCTGCCTGCGGCTGGTCGTGCACTTCCAGGGGAAGACTTGGGGACGCAGATCAGGCACTTCATTCTGCCTACCATCACTCTGGGATGGCTCGGTTCTGCCACATACCTGAGACTTGTGCGCTCCTCGATGCTGGAGGTGCTGGACTCAGAGTTCGTAAAGCTCGCCAGGGCCAAGGGCGTTAAGACGCGCGCCGTCGTATGGAAGCACGCCTTCAGGAACGCCCTGATCTCTCCGATTACTTACTCCAGCCTCTTCCTTGCGAGCTTCATCACTGGCGCGACTGTCGTCGAGCTCGTGTTTGCATGGCCGGGAATTGGAAGACTTGCTCTGACGGCCGTTGAAAACAACGACTTTGCCCTCCTTACGGGCATAGTCCTTTTCTTCGCCGTAGCCTACACATTCTTCAACTTCTTGGCGGATGTACTCTACGGCCTGGTCGATCCCAGAATAAGGTACGACTAGGAATTCTGAATGGCCGAGCAAACGGGAATATCCCTACTTCCTGAGTCCAGCTTCGAGTCTCGCAATCTGCCTGGCAAAGTGTGGTACGCGTTAAGGCGCTGGCCCATTCTCCCGCTGATCGTGCTCACCCTCCTGGTGGTTGCTGGACTGTTCGCCCCTCAGATCGCTCCTCAGGATCCCTTCAAGCAGCATCTGGCCCTGCGGAACGCACCGCCAATCTGGTACACCGAGTACTGGGCTGAAGAGGACGAGTTCAAGGCTACTGACAGATTGCTGGGCGCCGACCACGTTGGGCGCGATGTCCTGAGCCGGATCATCCACGGAGCTCGCATTTCGCTGCAGGTGCTGGCGGTCTCACTGACCACCGGAGTGATTATTGGGACTTCTCTCGGACTGGTTGCTGGTTACCTGGGTGGTCTTGCAGACGAGTTGATCATGCGAGTGGTCGACGTATGGCTCTCGCTTCCGTTCGTCCTGATCGCACTGGTAGCCGTAATTGTCCTTGGCGCCAGCCTCTGGTTGGTGATGGCGCTGCTGGCGATGTTTACCTGGCCCTCTTTTGTCCGCTTCGTCAGGGGAGAAGTGCTGACCCTAAAGGAACGCGATTACGTAGCCCTGGCAAAAGTGGCTGGGGCGTCCACCTCTCGCGTTGTCCTCAGGCACATTCTGCCGGGCGTGTTGAACACGGTCATTGTGATTACAACGCTCAGGGTAGGGCAGCTAATCCTGACCGAAGCCACGCTGAGCTTCATTGGCGCAGGTATCCCGGCTCCCACTCCAGCATGGGGCCTGATCGTCTCCGAGGGAAGGTCCTATGTCACCACCGCCTGGTGGAGTACCTTCTTCCCGGGCCTCGCCATATTCCTCATGGTCATGTCGCTCAACTTCCTGGGCGACTGGATGCGCGACCGCTTCGACCCCCGCCTCCGCCAACTGTAGGCATACTTCCTCTGACCCTCTCTCTCGAAGGGCTGACAGGCGTATGTATCCACAAACCGTCATTCCCGCGGAAGCGGGAATCGAGGAGTGGGGTGCCCTACGACAAGCTCAGAGCCTGCGCCGGACTTGATCCGGTGACGAACGAGTAGTCGGTTTACATGCCCCTGCCAGCCCTCGACGGGTGAGGGTGAAATCAGAGCCGCGGGTCCCGCACTGTCCTCACCGACCAGAACACGAGGTTTAGTGCGTTGCCTCCGATGATCGCGCCAACGACTATCCCGGTAAGAGCGGGTATTCCAGGCTTCCCAACGTGCTTGATTACGTCCCTGCTGTTGTGAAGCCCCGCCCAGGCTGTCAGAAGCGTCACCGCCAGTGTCAGCAACAGGATCACGAGCAGCGTTGACCTGCTGAGGTCCCTGTTCAACCACCCGAGGAAGCTCCCCACGCTCGCCCCGAACCCAATCGTCAGCACGCCAACCAATGCGAAGTTGATGTCAACTATGCTCCAGAACGACTGAACGACAGGGACCATTACGATGTACAGCAGCAGCCCCATAGTCCCCGATAGGAACGCCCCGAGTGCCACATGAGCAAAGAGCAAAAGCAGCTTCTCTGCGATCTCCTGCGTACCGACTCTCATTTGAGAAACCCCGCTGAACGAGACGAGATTGTCCTACGACACCTGCGGTCTCAGATGTGCCCACGGACGCGCC
Organism: uncultured Dehalococcoidia bacterium; assembly: GCA_964537915.1. Classification (GTDB taxonomy): domain Bacteria; phylum Chloroflexota; class Dehalococcoidia; order Lucifugimonadales; family UBA1123; genus VXRN01. Next base: position 2,842 of record CAZIDM010000027.1, on the reverse strand, counting down.
GCCTCGAATGCGGCAGACGCCGCCAGCACGGTCTCCTCGTCTCCCGGCTTGCCTATGATGTGCAGCCCGACCGGCATCCCGTCCGAGTCGAACCCGCACGGAATGCTCGCCGCTGTGAAACCGATCGTGTTGATCGGGTGAGTGTAGGGCACGAATCCCCACGCCGGAATAGGGTACGGCTCCAAACCGCCCACCGTCTGGGGGTACTCCTCAGTTGAGAAGGCGGTCGTAGGCATGGTTGGAGAGAGAAGCAGATCGAACTTGTCGAACTGGTCCATGAACTGGTTGATCATCCGGTCCCTCTCACCGAGCGCACGGATGTAGTCCGGCATCGTCAGCCGCGCTCCCCACTCGATCGCCCAGCGTCCATACCAGCTCAGCGGGTCGTCCGGGTCGTCTAAGAGATGCCCGTTGACCGCGTACCCGTTTCCCGCAAAGAAGACGATCCAGGTGTCGAACGGATTGTCGAGGCTCAGGTCCGACTCCTCGACGCTGCATCCCAATTCTGCGAACACATCGGCTCCTGCCCGAGATACCTCCGCAACTTCCTCGTCCGCCGGATGGTACCCAAAGTCTGGACTCCAGCCGATTCGCAGTCCCTCGATGCTCCGGTCCAGCGCTCCCATGAAGTCCGGCACCGGCTGTCTGAGTGAGCTTGAGTCTCTCGGATCGTAGCCGGACATAACCTGCATCATCAGGGCTGTATCGGCAACGGTCCGTGTCAGAGGACCCTGTTGGCTGGTGATGTTTGCAGCCGGAGGAGCATCTACGCCCGTGTAGCTTGAGATTCTTCCCTGCGTCGGCTTGATCCCGTAGATTCCATTGAAACTGGCAGGAATCCTGATCGATCCTCCACCGTCGCCGCCCGTGGCAAGCGCGCAGAGTCCGGCGGCAATCGCCGCGCCTGCACCGCCACTTGATCCCCCGGACGTCCTATCAGGATTCCACGGATTCCGGCACGGCTCTCCCAACCGGTTCTCGTTCGCCCCAAGAAGCCCGAACTCAGGCGTGTTGGTCTTCCCCAGCATCACCGCTCCGGCCCCTAGCACCTTTTCGACGCAGGCCGCATCAGCGTCCGGAACCCTGTCCCTGTAGGCGAGAGACCCGCCTGTAGTACGGACGCCCTTGGTCATCTGCAGGTCCTTGAGCGAGACTGGCAGGCCGTGCAGCGCCCCAAGGCTCTCGCCCCGCGCGGTCGCTTCATCAGCCCTGCGAGCTTGCTCCATTGCAATTTCAGGTGTCAGGGTCAGGTAGGAGTTGAGCTGCCCGTCTAGGCTCTCGATACGAGACAGGTACATCTCCGTAAGCTCTACCGATGTGACCTGCCTGCTGGATATCAGATCGCGTAGCTCTGTCGCCGGTGCGAATGCGAGTTCCTGGTCTATGTTGGCCATCTCTTTCTCCTACCCCTTTGCTTGGTCCAGACCTGTGCAGGCTATACAACCAGACCCAAAAAGCCTGGATTGCTAGTACTAAGGTCCAGATGAATGTAACGGTCTGATTCGCCCTGATCGTCATACCGACGAAGGCCGGTAACCAGAGTTCGCGGCAGGTCGATGTATGTCAGAACCATCTGGACAGGGTACTAGTTTGAATGAAGCCCGATGACATTGTCGTCGGGATCCATGAACACTGCAATCTGGCCCATGTCATTCGGAATCGGCATAGGCGGGACCACGGTCTTCCCGCCCAGACTCTCGACCTTCTCCAGCGTAGCCTTCAGGTCTTCCACGCCCACGTAGAACATTACGTAGCTGGGAGGCATCTCCCCGGCGGTCTGCATTATGCCGCCACCGATCCCGCCGTCTCCAGGTTCAACGTAGAAGAAGTCCGTTCCGGCCGCGGACTGCCCGGCAGACTCCACATTCCAGCCGAACAGGCTCTTGTAGAACTCGCCAAGTTCCGAGGCGTGTCTACCGCCGATCTCAAAGAAGGCCACAGGGTTTGGCATTGACGTCTCCTGGTTACTGGTAATCTGATCAGATGCGACCGGAGCTTTCCCGCTTCGGTCGCTCGTGAGGCCATTATGTCACCCCAGTCGGACGAGCGGCAATGAATCGGGGGTCGTTGTGTTATCATCCGAGCCGAAATCCGAATCCTTGGAGAAGACTCACAAATGAAGATCACAAATATCGAGACCTTCATCGTTGACGCTGGCTGGAGGCCGTGGATGTTCGTCAAAGTCGAGACGGACGAGGGCATCACCGGCTGGGGCGAATGCAGCGATGGACGCTCCCCTCACGGCATCGAGGGAACTATTCGCGACATGAAGCCGCTCCTCATCGGCAAAGACCCCCGGGCCTTCGAGATGCGCTTCCAGGACATGTACCGCATCACTCGTCAGAGCCCCGGCGGAATTGCTGCCAAGGCAATCGCCGGTCTCGACTGCGCATTCATCGACATCAAGGCCAAGGCCCTGGGCATCTCGGTAGTCGAGCTGTTCGGAGGTCCCACGAGGGAGCAGGTGCGAGTGTACTGGTCCCACTGCGGCAGCTCCCGCATCAGGCACCACGACATCCTCGGCACTCCCCCGATTGACTCTTGGGAGGCCGTGACCAATCTTGGACATGAGGTCAAGGAGCGCGGCTTTACCGCCCTGAAGACCAACATTCTCATGCCCGGACAGGACGCCACCTTCGGCGGAGGCTTCAGCGGCGGAGTCGGCTCCACCGACCAGTACGCCCCCAAGTGGCTCGTTCCCCACGTCGAAAAGCTGATAGGAACGTTCCGGGACGCAGTCGGCGACGACATCGACATCAACCTGGACCTCAACTTCCACTTCAAGACAGAGGGTGCCCTCCGCATCGCCAAGGTGCTGGAGCAGTTCGACATGCTCTGGCTT
>CAZIDM010000026.1:21070-38986 GCA_964537915.1 uncultured Dehalococcoidia bacterium | reverse complement strand
GGGGCAGGCTCTAACCCTCTCCCCCAGGAGAGGGGGTTCGTTGGTGGCTGTTCATGCTTGTTTGGCTGCCTCTACCATCCCCTGTCAGCCCCCGGATCAAGTCCGGGGCAGGCTCTGAAGGAGAGAGGACTTTTGGATAGCGACGCAGTACCGGTTGATTGAGTACGTGACGGTTTACATCAGCGCTAGATGAACAGGCAGCCATTTTCGGGGGTTTTGTGTTTTGGTCTGGCTACTCTGTGGGGTCGGGTTGGCGGAGTTTCTTGATCCAGCCTACTGTTGCGACGGTGGCGGTGGCGAGGAGTGCGCCGCCTATGATGGCTGAGGTGCCCAGACTTCCGGGGTCGACGACGTCGAAGATCGATCGATTGCCGGACAGGTGGGCACGCCATGCGCCGTCGAGCTGCGTGGTGGTCAGTCCGTAGGTAGAGACCAGTGCATCCTCGGTGGATTGACCATCGCCGATGGACCTAAAGAGTGCAGAGAGACGGTCTTCACCGAAGGCGTCTGCCATGAATCTCACGATGCTGGCTGACTGCGAGTAGAAGAGACGGACATCCTCGGGACGTCCTGGGACGGCGCTCATGTGCCTGAGGGGGATGAGACGTCCTCGTGCGACGGCTCGCCTGACCTCAGACTCGCGCTGATGGCCGTGCGGCTCGAAGTACATCGCTATTCCCTCGTTGAGCCACGCGGGAATGCGTCTGTTACGGGAGCCAAGCGCCTCGTCAACCATCAGGTGGGTCAGTTCGTGAATCAGGCCGTCGTGGTTAAGCCCTGCCAGGATGAGAGCCCCGTGGTCTCCCATGGCGAATCCGCCGAAGAGGGACACGTCCTGTGAGGTCTGGCTGACGGGCGGGAAGCTGCGTGCCGCCTCTGCCTTGTCGTTAATGAGGACGGCCTTGAAGTTGTAGTCGCCGTCGAGGCCGAGCACCTGCTTGACCCGCCTCATTCGCAGCGAGACATCTGCGCCCACACTTCGCACGGCACGCTCGGAGCGGTCGTGCCAGTAGAGTGTGAAGTCATCGAACTCGATGCCCTTCCAGTCGTACCTGCGGTCCAGGAACGGGAAGATGTAACGGTCGGACTCGTACTCCCGACCCTGAGAGTCAGTGAAGACGTAGTAGTACTCGATGTCGACACCCTGGGGGATGAATGCGCCCCTTCCCGTCCTGATGTCGAACCTCGCAGAGAGCGGTCCTGTGTTGTCGAAGGACTCGGGATAGGCGTAGACCTGCGAGTTGGACTGGCCAATGCGGTAGAAGATGCGGACCGAGCGTATGTCTTCGGGAGCCTCGGCGGTCAGGTTGATGACAATTCGCTCCGGAAACTCGATCCTGTGGTTGGAGGCGAGAACCTGCACCCCGGCGCCGGATGCCGAACCGGGCAGAACATCGGGACCGACGTTCAGGCCTCCGAGGGCCGTCGCCGCAATCAGGATGCTCAGTACAAACCCGCTCAATTCGCCTCGTCCTCCAGTCTAGATTCCTACCAGTTTGATGGTGGAATGTGCCCGATAGATTCTGTTGATGTTTATCAGCAGGGCCGTCAGGTTCTCGACGTAACGGGAGTTGGCAAGACCTCCGCCGTCAACACCCCTCACTCCCGATATCAACTCAGCCAGTTCGATCACACGGGACTTGGCTTCGGCGTCGTCACCGCAGACGACGACGTCAGCGTCGATGACAGTGTCCGGCTCGAGCAGCTCTTCCGCGCTCAAATTATGAAACGCTCCAACGACTGGGCAGTTAGCAAGGATCTGCTGGGCCTCCTCGGCGGCGGAGCCTGCCTCGGGGGTGACCGCGCTGGCGACGCCGCGGCTGAAGGCAAGCGGGGCGACGACGTCCACTATCAGCTTGCCGTCGAGGACGTCGTGCAGGGACTCGAGGGTTGGCCGGTGTCCGGCGTAGGGCACGGCTACGAAGACTATGTCCGACCCCGCCGCGACCTCTTCGTTGAGTCCGCCGGTGACCGGCAGGCCCGGTCGAATCGCAGTGACCGACTCGGCCGCTTCGGTCGCCCGAGCGGCGTCCCTGGAACCGATCATGACGGACTCGCCCGCCATTGCGAACCTCAATGCCAGTCCCCTGCCCTCGGGTCCGGTCCCGCCTAAGAATCCAATCATGTTGAAGACTCCAATTCACGTAAGGGAATATCGACCGGGATAGCGTAAACTCAAAGGAGAGGCGTGTACAGACTCGGTGCGCTGAGTCCAGGGCCTTTTCATTATTGAGTGTCACTGGAGTGGGTCGTTCGTGGTGAGCTTGTCGAACCATGAACGAGCGGCCCTTCGACAAGCTCCCGCCACGGCGGATTTTCAACAGGGCGAACGAGAGACCTGCGAGGAGGCGTGTACAGACTCGGTGAGCTGAGTCCGACCTGAAAGTACGTTCAACCGAAGTCCAGTACCGTGTCCAGATGGTCCTGACATATGTCGACCTGCCGCGAACTCTGGATACCGGCCTTCGCCGGTATGACGATTGGGGCGAATCAGACTGTCACAATCATCTCGACTCAGTACCAGACCGTTGCGTCACCGACTGGCTTCCAGCTTTTGCGCGCATGATTTCCGGTCTTTGCGGATAAGCGTTGCGTGCTTGGCAGGGTTTGCATAGAATGCAAGTTAGCTATACAGAATCTAAGGAGTACAGTAATGCCCAACTTCACCACGGAGCGCATCAGGAATTTTGCTCTTTTGTCGCATAGTGGAGCGGGTAAGACTATTCTCACCGAGGCAATGCTCCACACTGCTGGGGTCACGACTCGCCTGGGGACAGTGGAAGACGGTACGACCGTCTCCGACTACGAACCAGAGGAGCACAAGCGGACGACCAGCGTAAACACGGCGATCGTAAACGTGCCCTGGAAGGATACGAAGCTCAATGTCATCGATACGCCCGGCTATGCCGACTACAGGGGCGAGGTGATTTCGGGCGTCAGGGTTGCCGACGCTGCCGTGATAGTCGTTGCGGCACAGGCCGGGATCGAAGTCGGCACCGGACAGATGTGGAGACTCGCGGAGGAGCGAGACCTTCCCCGCGTAGTCTACGTGTCCAAACTGGACAGAGAGAACGCGAATTTTGCGGGTGTCGTCGAGGCACTGCAGGAACGATTTGGAAGGCACCTGGTCCCAGTCCAACTCCCAATCGGAGCGGAGTCCTCGGTCAGTGGCGTAATTGACGTGCTCAATCCCAATGCTGACGTGCCGGATGGTCTCGAAGCGGAGGTCGAGGAGGCACGAGAGCGACTGATCGAGGCCGTTGCGGAGATCGATGACGAGCTGGCCGACAAGTACCTCGAAGGCGAAGAGATCACTCAAGAAGAGATGCTCGGTGGTGTCAAGAAGGGCCTGATTGACGGGACTCTGGTCCCGATCCTGGCAGGAGCTTCAGCTAACGGAGTCGGTGTCAGCGAGTTCATGGACTTCGCGGCCGCATATCTGCCCTCTCCTGCAGACTCGCCCGCGGTATCCGGGAGGCTGCCGGGGTCGGACGAGACCGTAGAAGTCGCCTGCGAAAGCAGCGGACCGCTGGCCGCGCTGGTGTTCAAGACTGCTGCCGACCCGTTCGTAGGCAAGCTGTCCTACTTCAGGGTGTACGGCGGCACGTTCAAGAGCGACTCGCAGCTTCAGAACGCGAGTCGCGGCGAGGCGGAGCGAATCGGGCAGGTGTTCGAGGTCAGAGGTCGAGACCAGGAAGCTGTACCGGAACTGGCGGCAGGCGACATCGGCGCTGTGACCAAGCTCAACTCGGTGCTAACCGGAGACACGATCACCTCGCGTGAACAGCCACTTATCCTTGGCGGCCTGGAGTTCCCGGCGCCCGTGTACATGATGGCTGTCTATCCGAAGACGAAGGCCGACGTGGACAAGATGACGTCGTCGCTTGCGCGGATCGTGGAGGAAGACCCATCACTGGTATTGACCCGGGAGCCCAACACGAACGAGTTGATCATGGGCGGACTGGGCGACACTCACCTGGACATCGCGCTCGAAAAGATGCAACGGAAGTTCGGTGCAGAGATGGTGCTGGACATTCCGCAAGTGCCGTACAAGGAGACGATCAGCGGCAGGGCGCGAGTGGAGTACCGGCACAAGAAGCAGACAGGCGGACACGGACAGTTCGGCCACGTCTGGATAGAAGTCGAGCCGCTTCCGAGAGGATCAGGGTTCGAATTCGGCAATACGATTGTTGGCGGCGCTGTGCCGCGAGAGTACATCCCCTCGGTAGAAAAGGGCGTCAGGGGCGCGCTGAGCGACGGCGTAGTGGCAGGGTTCCCTGTGGTGGACATGAAGGCAACGCTGGTGGACGGCAGCTTCCACACGGTCGACTCGTCGGGAGTATCGTTCGAGATCGCAGGCGGTCACGCGACGACCAAGGGTCTGCAACAGGCCAAGCCCGTCATCCTGGAGCCGATCATGAGCGTGGAGATCAGCGTTCCGGACGAGTTCACGGGCGACATCATCGGAGACCTCAACGGGCGGCGCGGCCGGATCCAGGGCATGGTCCCGAACGGGGACGGCACGACTGCCGTGCAGGTCGAAGCGCCGCAGTCGGAGATGCTCAGCTACGCGACAGAGCTCCGCAGCCAGACGCAGGGCCAGGGGAGCTTCACCATGGAGTTCGACCACTTCGAAGAGGTCCCCGCGCACCTGGTGGATAGAGTCGTCGAGGTCACACAGGAACTCAAGGAGAGGGCTGAATCGCGGCTCTAGCCGGGATTCTCGTACATCGACATTACCAGATGCTGAATAAAGGCGGCGGGGTCTGCGGGCTCCGCCGTCCTGCTTTCCGGGGACCGGGTCACACCACTCCCGCGGGTGGCCTACAGACAGTCCCGTAAACCTTCCCATGAGTCTATTCAAGCGTCGGCCTGCGTCGCTTTCTATCCTTGGCGACGCGGACTTCAGGAACTACTTCATCGCGGACGTGCCGTTTGAGTTCGGCGCCGAGGTGCGCCGGTTTGCCATGAGCTGGGTGGCGCTGACGCTGACCGGCTCGCAGTTCTGGGTGGGACTGGTGACCGGACTGCCGGGGCTGACCATCGCGCTGTTCGCTCCGTTCGCTGGGGTTCATCCTGGGGGGCGCACTGGCCTCGCTGTTTGGAAACGAGGAGGCAATCGTGATAGGAGCCCTGATCAGCACGCCCGTGATCCTGGTGACGTACGCGATGTCTCCGGCGCTGCGAAGGATGTGAGTGTTCAGTTATCACCAGCAAATTGGTATGGTGTGCCATGCCCTGGTCGATACCGGGACATCTCATGGAGGAGGAACGAATCAGCATGACAAAAGTTCACGTACTGGGAGCAGGCACTCCCACGCCGACGCCGACACGATTTGGGAGCGCCTACGTGCTGGAGACCGGAGACGACAAGATAATGGTCGACTGCGGGCCAGCCGCTACTCACAAGCTTGTGAAGGCCGGGCTGTGGCCGACCGACGTCAACCAGCTTTTCTTTACTCATCATCATTTCGACCATGACATCGACTACCCCTGTTTCCTGCTGTGCAGGTGGGACCAGAGCATCGGGAAAGAGAAGCGGCTGGAGGTCTATGGGCCGACGCTTACGGAGCGAATCACGGAGGGGATTCTTGGCGAGGATGGAGTATTCGCGCACGACTGGAAGGCTCGCGTCGGTCATCCGCTCAGCCAGAGGGTTTACGAAAACAGAGGGGGCACCCTGCCCCGGCCAGCCCCTGACGTGTTCGCGAAGGACATAGGGCCGGGCCGGATCTATTCGGGACCAGACTGGGAGGTCACGGCTGCGCATGCGGAGCACGTTCAGCCCTTCCTGGACTCGCTGGCATACAGGTTCGATACGCCCGGAGGTTCGGTCGTCTTTACCGGCGACACGCAGCCGTGCGACTCAGTGCGCGACCTTGCGAAGGATGCGGACGTAATGCTGTGCATGTGCTGGGACCACCAGGACGTGATGGATGAAAACGGAGAGGCTTCATTCCAGTGCGGTACCAAAGGCGCGGCCAAGATGGCACAGGAGGCCGGTGTCAAGAAGCTGGCTCTGGTCCACATAGGGCCGAACCTATCAGGTCACGGAGAGATGGAAAAAGGGATCGGGGATGTCCGGGAGCTGTACGACGGGGAGATCGTCTTTACGGACGAACTGATGTCGTTCGAGGTCTAGCGGACAGGTGGCGGGTTAGCTTCCGCTGGAGGGCTCGTTCACAGACTCAGAGATTGCGGCCGCACGCATGGCGTCCCACTCGTGGCGCCAAATCTCCATCTGAATGAAGTCGAGCCCACCCCTGCGCACCGGTTTCACGTCCTTGAACCCGGACTTGTGAAAACTCTTCTGGGCGCGGTGATTCCAGGAGAGCGTATGCAGATACACTCGGTTGAACGGGTACTCCTGGAACATGTGGTCAAGAAGGAGATCGACTGTTTCCGTGCCGTATCCCTGGCTCCAGTAGTCTTTGTCGCCGATCATGATGCCTAGCTCGGCCTCTCCGGTGCGGAGATCGATGTCGTAGAACATGACGTTTCCGATGTGAGAGCCGCATACGGTGTCGACGGCGAGGCGCTTTGAGCGAGAGGCCGGATAGTTGAGCTCCTCGATTGAGTAACGCTCGAAGTCGCTGAAGCTCATCTGGAGCGGCCGCGTCGCGTCCAACTCTGCGAGTTCAGGATCCGTACGCCACTCGTAGTCGTCAGCAATGTCCGTCACCTGCTTCTCACGCAGGAGTACGCGCTCTCCCTCGACGAAAACGGGGTCTCTACCGCCAGTGCGGTCAGACTCCCTCCCCGACCATGGAAGCACCTTTCTGAACAATTTCCACCTCATTTTCGTAGGTGAGCGTCCTACAGGCCTCTGAGGGCGACTTCCATTCGACGTAGTCGAACTCGTGGTCGTGCTGAGACAGATCGCCGCCAACAGGCCTCATCAGGTAGTAGTGGACAATCTTGTTGCATCTCGCACCGTCGGAGGCGCGTACGAACCAGTACCTGATGCTGTCGATGTAGCGCTCGGACACGACCTGGAGTCCAGTCTCCTCTCGGACCTCACGCAATGCGGTCTGCTCTTCAGTCTCGCCAGGGTCGGGCGTGCCTTTTGGAAGTCCCCAGACTGATGGGTACTCCCGTCCGCAAATCACAACCTCTATCCCATTTTTGCCGTCGGTGCGGTAAACTACACCACCGGCAGACATAAGCTCAACCGTGCGTGTCTTTCTCATACATCCTCGTGCCAATTGTTGGGCGCATTCTAGGATGTGAATCGGGGACGGTCAAGGTAACAGCACGCCCTTGACAAGTGGATAGAATAGAGAGAGCCTAATCTGCGGCATCCTGTTATGATTAGGATATATAAACTACAGGCAGTGGTCTGTAAGTGAGATTTGCAAACAACGGGAAATCTGAACATCAAGGAGATGGAACAGATGGACATAAGCACCGAGCTGAGAGGCGAGGTTCTAATCGCCAAGGCTCAGGACCGAATCGACGGCGCGAATGCGCGCGAGTTCCAGGACGCGTTGGAGGCGGCAATTGACGACCATGACGGCGCAATGGTGCTCGACATGGAAGACCTAACATATATCAGTAGTGCGGGCCTTCGAGTAATTCTTCTGATAGCAAGGGTCCTGCAGAGGAATAGCAAGGATCTCGCACTTTGCTCACTCTCCGGGCCAGTGCGTGAGATTTTCCAGATAAGCGGTTTCGACAAGATCATCCAGACTCACGATTCCCAGGCAGACGCCGTCGCCTCAGTGGGCGGCTAATCGGTCACGAATTGTCCGGGCGGATTGATTTAATGCGCCCGAGGATAGAGTCCCCCGATTGGGGCTAGGCTTTCAGGCTGGGTGGCAGCTTGTACTCCCCACCCAGCCATGCGCCGTAAGCACGGGACTGTCTTCCCGTGTCCCACTTCAACCCCTCTCACTCAAGACGTTCGCTTGCCTAGACTGCGCGAGTGGGTTAACCTATTCGGCGCTTTCAGGAGAAAGTGCGTCACAGCTATGAAGAGTTCGGGCGGATGAACTCAAGTCGGAAGCTCTAAATCCGGCGAGCACGCCCGATAGTAAACCCAGGAGGTCAGCGCCAATATGGCTGATTTATCAAGAACCGTTGCTATCGTCGGGGCGGCAGAGTCCGACGAGATTGGCCGGGTAGAAAACAAGTCGTCTCTGCAACACCACGCCGAAGCCGCGTACAACGCGCTGGAAGATGCCGGACTGAAGATGAGCGACGTCGACGGCCTGCTATCGGCCGGTTTCGGCACGCTCACCCTGGCTGAGTATCTCGGTATCGAGCCTACCTATACGGACTCGACCGCAGTTGGCGGCTCGTCGTTCGTCATCCACATCGCCCACGCGATGGCGGCGATCAACGCCGGGTACTGCGAGGTCGCGCTCGTAACTCATGGCGAGGCCGGACGAAGCGCTCGCTCCCGCGCCGGCAGCAACGCATCCGAGCCTGGACCGCAGTTCGAGGTCCCATACGGCTTCATCGGCGCGCCGATCAACTATGCCATGGCAGCCCGTCGCTACATGCACCAGTATGGCGAGGACTACACCAGGCAGGGAATGGCCGAAGTCGCAGTCGCCACGCGCAAGTGGGCGAACCTCAATCCGAGGGCGTACTTCAAAGACGTCCCCATGACTTTCGACGAGTACCACGACTCACGCTGGATTGCGTGGCCGTTCCACCTGCCAGACTGCTGCCTGGTTACGGACGCGGGTGGCGCGTACGTAATCACAACCGCAGAGAGGGCGCGGGACCTGCCGAAGAAGCCGGTCTACGTTCTTGGCGCGGCTGAGGGTCACGATCACGGCCTGATCAGCACGATGCCCGACCTCACACGAACCTGGGCGCGCTACTCGGGTCCCAAGGCGCTTGAAAGAGCTGGCCTTACCCACGACGACATCGACCTCGCAATGATCTACGACTCGTTCACCTACACCGTGCTGGCAACACTGGAGAGCCTCGGATTCTGCGGGCCTGGAGAGGGCCCCGAGTTCGTCGCCAACCAGCGGACGGCTCCGGGTGGAGACTTCGCCATGAACACCAGCGGCGGTGGCCTGTCCTACACTCACTCGGGCATGTATGGCATGTTCCTCGTAGTCGAGGCGGTCAAGCAGCTCAGAGGCGAGGCAGGAGACAGGCAGATCGACGACCCGAAGCTCTCGCTGGTGCACGGCACCGGAGGATCGCTGTCGTCCACCGGTACTGTCGTACTCGCGGTCGACTAAGTCAGCGCAACCCACTCAAGGAGTGAATCAAGATGACCCAGGCATACAACAAGCCGATCCCCGTCCCGCAGGGCGAGTCGGACTTCTACTGGCAGAAGGCAAAGGAGCACGAGTTGTGGCTCCGGTACTGCAACGATACCCAGCAGGCGTACTTCTATCCGCGTGACATCTCACCGTACTGCTTCTCAAGGAACACGACCTGGGTGAAGGCCAGCGGCAACGCTACCCTGTTCACCTACGCAATCGTTCACCGGGCGCCGCATCCGGGCTGGTACCCGGACGGTGTGCCGTTCGTCACGGCCATCGTGGAGTTGGAGGAAGGGCCGAAGATGCCCACCAACATCGTCATGGACGACCCGACTCCTGAGAAGCTGCAGATCGGGATGCCGCTGAAGGTGGTGTTCGAGGACATCACGGACGAAATCACACTGCCGAAGTTCGCTCCCGCCTAGTGAATGGCACAGGGCGGAGATTCTCGTCCTTCCTATCGAGTTAGTATCAACCCGCCGGGTGCTTACCGTGCCCGGCGGGTCTGGTTTCCGGCGCCAGCGTTCCAGTTAGGCGGGCTGTTAGCTCATCAGCCAGCCGCTGCCCTCGTCGAGGTAGCTGGTGTTCCCCACTGTAGACACCCTGACTGTCTGGCAGTACATCCCTGCGGCGGTCTTTCGTTCGGCGCGGTGGGTTGTTGAGGTCCAGTCAACGGACTGCTCTCCATCGGACAACGCCTCAGCCAGGGCACGGCCTTCCATGCGTTCAGGTACTGCGATTCCAAGCAAGTGAAGGACAGTGGGGGCAAGATCGACGTTGCCAGTCGGGGATTGAACGCGGGTTGCGCTCTTGAAGCTGGGGCCACGCGCAATCAGGGTGTTGTTCATTTCGTGTCGGCTCATGGAGCCGTGCTGTCCCTGACCCGGCTGTCCACCTGAGGAGTACGCGAATCCGTTGTAGCCCGCGTCATTGGGGCGGGAGTCCCATCCGAACGACATCGCCAGTTCAGGCGCCCTCGGTCCCTCAGCACCTGCCAGGGACATGGGCAACGTGCCTTCGATCTCCCCTGCGGACTCCGATGCCAGCAGCGCTCCGCACCAGGGTCTCTCCATAAGCCAGGCCGCGAGTCTGTGACTGACAGCCTCGCTCTGACAGTAGAAGAGGGCGCTGCCGCCGTTGGGGGCGACGATGACTTCCTCGGGAGTGAAGCCGGCGTCGCGTGTGTACCACTCGACATCCACGACCTCCTGGATTGTGGAGTATCCGTGGTCCGAGATGACAAGCACATCTGTGTCCGAGCCATGGCCGTTGGACTCGAGCCACTGGAGAATCGAGCCGAACCTGGCGTCGGCTTCGCGAATGGCGCGGTCGGACATCTCAGAGCCGACACCGTGGGCGTGCTGGGCCTTGTCTGGTTCCGACGACCAGATGAGGGCGACCGCTGGTTGGCGTTCGGGCAGAATGTGTTCGGTCATAATCCTTACGGCGTGGTCGAGGCGAGGAGTGTTTGGCATGGACTCTCCCGGCCACTCACCAAACCTGGACTCCAATCTGGCTGACAGATCGTACGGCAGAGTGAATTCGGGATGGATTGTGGCGCCGCCAGACTCGTCCGCACGAGGGTTGTGTACGTACGCGTTCCCGGAGGTCCCCACACCTATCGCGGTGTACTCCAGGCCGTGCTCGGACAGAATGTCCGCCAATGTCGGGGCAAAGAGTACCCTGCCCGTCTTCCGGGCTATGTCCGCGAGGGTCGGTTCCAATGCGGAGAACGGGGCTGTGGGGTCGAAATCTCGAGCAACCATAGTGTTGGCGGCCAAGCCGTGTTTTCCAGAGTAGGTGCCTGTGACCATGCTGGCGGCGTTGATCCGGGTTACCGATGGAAAGACCGGGTGGTGGTTTTCGAAGAACACCCCCTCGGACGCAAACCGGGCCAGGTTGGGCATGAGATTGGGGCGGACCTGTGCGGGCTGGAGTCCGTCGAATGCGGCGATGAAGATGGAGGTCAAAGTGGTCTTCCTTACTCAGACTCAGGCTGGTTTGATTTGGGGGGTCATCGGCATTATACGAAAGAGTGACAAGTAATCATGCCCGCTACTGGTTGGAATTCAGGGATTGCTGCACTCGGACTCTTCGCCCTCACACGTCAACGTCAAGGGCTGAGACGGGTTGGTATTCGAGGTTTTCGCCCTCACCCCAGCCCTCTCCCCCAGGAGAGGGGGGTTCTTTGGTGGCTGTTCATGCTCATTTGACTACCTCTACCTACCCCTGCCAGCCAGGGAGAGGGGATTTTGGGGCTCACATTGACAATTGCTCTTCGGGAGGGCACAGGCCGGGTTCATCGCCTTCGTTCTTGGTGCTGATAGAATTGCTGCGGCCTACTTGCCAGGGAGAGTGAATTCTATGACTGAGCCGAGATTGACTGAAGAGGCGCGGGCGTACCTCGAGGCTGCTGAGCGGACGCGGGGGTACACGCTCGATTTTCACCGAGTCATGGCTGCTGCCGACTTCGAGTGGCTTCAGAAGTACAACCAGTTTATCGAGGCCACTTACACGGGTCAGCGGACGCTGGACAGGAAGACGAAGGAGCTGCTGCAGGTGGCTGTTGAGGCGGCGCTCAGGGCCGACGTGTCGCAGATACAGGAACACGTTCGCCTGGCGCTGGAAAATGGCGCGACTCCGACGGAGGTGCTGGAAGCGCTGGAGGCTGTCATCGCGCCGATGGGGGCGCTGGCGTTCCGTCGTGGGCTGCAGGCGTGGGCGGCGGAGGTGGGGATTGATCCGGACAAGCTCATGGAATGAGCGTCCTGCTGAAGACAGCGACCGCAGCACTACGTGGAGATAACTCTTACGCGGTGGTTGTTGCTGTCGGCGATGTAGATGGAGCCGTCTGCGGCGATCTCTGCTCCGTGAGGGCGGTCCAGGCCTGCCTGGGTTGGGGGGCCTCCGTCGCCGTGGCCTCCGAGCTGTCCTCCGGCGATAGTTGTCACGAAGCCTGTGCCTCGATCAATCCGGCGGATGGCGTGGTTCTCGGTGTCGGTGACGATGATGTTTCCCTGGGCGTCGCAGCGAATCCCCTTGGGGCCATTCCAGGTGGCAGCAAGGGCGTGTCCGCCGTCGCCTGTGTAGCCACGTTCGCAGGTGTCTCCGGCAAGGGTCCTCATCAGGCCATCGGCGCCTACCATGCGGACGCCGTTGCCCTCGCGTTCGGCGATGAACGCGTTACCTGAGCTGTCCATGCATACTGCGCGGGCTCCGAGGATACCGGCCTCCGTTGCGGGCTTACCGTTGCCTGAGCGTTCCTTCTCGCCGGTGCCGGCGAAAGTATCGATGATTCCAGTTGCGAGATCGAGTCGT
This sequence comes from uncultured Dehalococcoidia bacterium, assembly GCA_964537915.1. Classification (GTDB taxonomy): domain Bacteria; phylum Chloroflexota; class Dehalococcoidia; order Lucifugimonadales; family UBA1123; genus VXRN01. The sequence continues at coordinate 26,438 of CAZIDM010000026.1, read as the reverse complement.
CGGATGCGCTGGTCCTGAATATCCGCGATGAGCAGACCTCCACGGTTGTCGAGGTAGCAGTCGTTTGGCTCGCGCATCTGGGCCTCGTGGCCAGGGCCGCCGTCGCCGGAGTAGCCTGGCTCTCCCGTACCGGCGACGGTTGTGATAACGCCCGTCACACCGTCGACTCTTCTGATGACAGCGTTCAGGCGATCCACGATGAATATGCTGCCGTCCGGGGTAATGGCGAGGGAGTAAGGCTCGTACATGGTGGCTTCGGTAGCAGGGCCGCCGTCGCCCGTGTAGCCCTGTTCACCCGTGCCTGCGACCGTGGTGATGATTCCGGTCGCAGCATCGATTTGTCGGACGATGTGGTTGGTCGCCTCGCAGACGAAGAGATTTCCAGCGGCGTCGAACGCGCACATGAAGGGTTCGCGCAGGACGGCGGCGGTTGCTGGTCCGCCGTCGCCGGAGTAGCCTGGATCTCCGGTGCCGACTGCTGTGGTGATTGTGGGTGTGGTGGTAGGTGGCATTATTGCTCCCTGGTGACCTGATGGCGTGGGTAGTAAGACGACCTTCTCACCCTCACCCCAGCCCTCTCCCCCAGGAGAGGGGGTTCATTGGTTGCTGCTCATGCTTGATTAACTAACTCTACCTACCCCTGTCGACCATGAGGGAGAGAGAGCCGTTGGTCGACAGACGCGGCTACGCCACAAGGGCCAGATTAATAGGGGCAGTCCGGGTACCAATGTCGCGGGTGACTAGGCGTAGGGCTGGCCATAGCGTTCTGTGTGGGCGATCTGGGACAGGGGCTTGCGGTTCTTGATGCCCTGCGTTCCGTCGTTGCCGTCGAGCCGGTAGCCGAATGGAAGAACTGTTACCATCTCGAACGAGTCCGGGACTCCAAGCAACTGCTTGACCTGGCTGTTCTGTTCGGCGATGCGGAGTCCGACGAAGCAGGTGCCGAGGCCTTCCTCCCAGGCGACAAGCTCGATCTGCTGCATGGCGCGTCCGGCGTCGAGATCGGCGCGGTCGGCGTTCTCCATTGCTATCGCGATCGCCATCGGGGCATTGGCGATGAATCGTCCCGAGCTGGCGATGTCTCCGATCTTGGCTAGGGTGTCACGATCCCTGATGACGATGAAGTGCCAGGGCTGGAGGTTGCGGGAGCTCCCGGTCCACCGCCCTGCCCTCACGAGCTTGTCGACTACATCATCGGGTACGGGATCGGGCTTGAACTCTCGAACGGTGAGTTTGGTCCTGACGGCTTCAAAGACGTCCACTGGTTGGCCTCCTGTTTGGGTGCTGTTGAAAGGATACACCGGAATGCGTTGCCGTGCCGGACTGGACGATGTTGTGAATGGCTCGTACAATCGCGGCGGCATTTGAGCCGTGAGGGGGCGCGTCTTGGAATCAGACAACATGCAGCCTGAAGAGGTGCAGAACCGGTCTACGATTCTGGGAGTGATGTCCGCGGGACACGGTGTGGCGCACCTATACGATCAGGGCGTGCCGGTGATGATGCCGTCCATCTCGTCGCACTTTGGGCTGAACACGCTTCAGATTACGATTCTGCTGGCGCTGAGGTTCATCGGGTTCGGTGTCGTCAACATCGGCGGTGGGCTGGTGGTGGACATGCTGAAGCGGTACTGGGGCATCATGCTCACGGGCTGCATGGTGGGAGCGGCGATCTTCTTTGCGCTGCTGGGCGCGTCGCCGGGTTACATCGTGCTGATACTGGTTGTGCCGCTGGTGTCGATTCCGGGTGCGCTGTGGCACCTGCCTTCCGCGGCGTCGCTTTCACAGGTGTTCGCGGACCGGCGCGGGTTTGCCATCTCAATTCACGGCCTGGGTTCCAACCTGGGCAACATGGTGGGGCCGGTGGTGGCGACGGGGCTGCTGTCGGTGCTGACCAAGTGGAATGGCGTCAGCGTTGGCGGAGCCACCGTAATTCCCGCCTGGGTGGTCCCCACCGTGCTCAGGAGCTGGCGTGGCGTGATGTACATCTACGTCCTGCCTGCGCTGGTCATGGGGGTGCTGGTGTGGATCTTCCTGCGTCACGTCGGGCGGATCGGTTCTGTTGAGACACGGAGCCTGTCCATGCAGATCAGGGAGTCAATTGGCATCATGCGGCACCCTGGGGTGGTGGTCCTGGTGGCTGCTGCGATGCTTCGAGGAGTCGGTCTGGACTCTGTGTTCGCCTGGGCGCCGTTCTACCTGACCGAGACGCTGGGCAAGGAAGGGATCGACTACGGCATCCACTACGCGCTGGTGTCGGGGATGGGCATAGTGTCGGCGCCGATCCTGGGGTACCTGTCGGACCGGTTTTCGCGTAAGGCGGTAATGGTGCCGGGGTTCTTCCTCGCGGCGGTGATCTCGCTGGTCACAGTAGCGGCAGGCGACGGGATTCTGTTGACGCTGGTACTCGCGGGAACGGGACTGTTCAGCTTCGCGCTGCACCAGATAGTTCAGGCGGCGGTGCTGGACGTGGTCGGAAGGGGCACTGAGGCGACAGCAGTCGGCCTGATATTCGGGCTGAACGGGATTCTGGGAGCGGTGTCGCCGTTCCTCGGGTACTTCGTTATCGAGAACTTCGGCGGGTACGGTGCTGTGTTCTACTACGCGGGGATACTGACCGCGATCTCTGCGGTGCTGGTAATGCTCGCGCCGATGAGGATGCTGCCCGCCAGATAGTATGCGGGTGGCTCAGGTGACCTGGCTATGGATTCCGGCTTTCGCGGGAATGACGGTTGAGTTGAATCAGGCGCTCAGTACGTCCACCAATCCTGCCAAGGGTACTTCTTCCTGTGTACTACTCTTAAGGTCCCGCAGGGTTGCGACACCGTTGGCGAGTTCGTCGTCGCCGATGATCAGGGCGTGGGTCGCGCCTGAGTTGGAAGCGTAGCGCAGCTGAGCTCGGAGACCTCGTGGTGGCGCGATGGACGCTGCAACGCCGGCTGAGCGGAGCTCGGAGGCGATGCGTACTCCGGCGGTCTTGGCGGCGTCGCCAAGGTGGGCGACCATGACACGGGTGCGGTCGGTCCCATCTAGCTGGACGTTCTGGCTCTTGACGTTCTGGATGACTCGCTCGAGTCCCATGCCGTAGCCGATGCCGGGTGTCGGCCTGCCGCCAAGCTGTTCGATCAGGCCGTCGTAGCGTCCTCCGCCAACGATGGTGACCATCCTTCCCTCTTCAGGAGGAGCGATCTCGAAGACAGTGCGGGTGTAGTAGTCGAGGCCGCGCACGAGCCGGTGGTCGACCTGGTAGTCGAGGCCGGTCGCTTCGAGGTAGCGACGGAGGTCGTCCCAGTGGGAGTCGCAGGCTTCGCAGAGGTGGTCCGCGCTGGCGGGAGCCTCGTCGACGAAGGGCTGGCACTGCTCGTTCTTGCAGTCGAGCAGCCTGAGGGCGTTCCGGTCGATACGGCGGGTACAGTCCTCGCAAAGTGAGTCGCGGTGACCGGAGTAGTAAGTCCTGAGTCGTTCGATGTACGCAGGTCTGCACTCGGGGTCGCCGATGGAGTTGATGGTAAGCGAAAGATCGGAGAGGCCAACCTGCTCCAGGAAGCGCCAGCCTACCTCGATGACTTCTGCGTCGACGCTGGCGTCTGCCTCGCCGATGACCTCGATTCCGAACTGGGTGTGCTGCCGGTAGCGGCCGGACTGGGGTCGTTCGTATCGAAATACGGGGCAGATGTAGAATAACCTGACCGGCTGAGTCATGTTTTGCATGCCGTGCTGCAGGTAGGCACGGCAGACGGGAGCCGTTCCCTCGGCGCGGAGAGTGAGCATGTCGCCTCCACGGTCCTCGAAGGTGTAGGTCTCCTTTTCGACTATGTCGGTGGTGGACCCGACACCCCGCTCAAAGAGGCCGGCGTCTTCGAAGACGGGGGTATCGATGCGATGGTAGCCGAAGCGGGTGGCGATCTCTTCTGCCGTGGCCCGCACGTAGTTCCAGTAAGCTTCGTCTTCGGGCAGCACGTCAGAGGTGCCTCGCGGGGCCTGAAACTGCAACTCGATTCTCCCTGCTTTCAATTGTGAGGCATTGTACTATAATCACTTAATCAGGCTGTTGCAGGTAAGTCTGTACCAATCTGGTACACAGAGACTTCACCCTCACCCCAACCCTCTACCCGAGGGAGAGGGGGCCGATGACCCGGAGGTCCATACATGCTCGAAACGCTTCTATTAAAGGCCAGAGAGTACCTGCCTGAGGAGCGACTCGGAGTTGTGGAAGAGGCCTTTCACTACGCTGCCGAGGCGCACAACGGGCAGATGCGCAAGTCTGGCGAGCCGTTCCTGGAACACCCCTTTCAGACGGCGATGGTGCTGGCAGACCTGAAGCTGGACCCGGATGCGCTTGCCGCCGGGCTGCTTCACGACGTGGTCGAGGACAGCCCGGACGTACTGATCGAGGACATCCAGGGCAGGTTCGGGAGCGACGTGGCGCGCCTGGTTGACGGTGTGACCAAGTTCACAGAGGCTGAGCTGGTCGCGGCAGGCGCGGCCGGCACTCAGCAGGCGACGAGGGCACAGGCTGAAACTATCCGCAAGATGCTGATGGCAATGGCCGAGGACATCAGGGTGGTGCTTATCAAGCTGGCGGACAGGCTCCACAACATGCGCACGATCCGGCACCTCCCTGAGGCCAAGAGAATCGAGAAGGCCCAGGAAACACTGGACATATATGCTCCCCTGGCCCACCGGCTGGGCATCTGGGAGATCAAGTGGCAGCTGGAGGACATGTCCTTTCAGCAGATCCACCCTACCGAGTACAAGGATATCTCTCAGCGCCTGAATGTGAGGCGTGAGGAGCGAGAGACCTACATCGCGGAGGCGAGGGCGATCCTGGATGCCGAACTTGCAAAGACGTCCATTCGCGCTGATGTGTTCGGCAGGCCGAAGCACCTGTTTTCGATCTACAACAAGATCGGGAAGTACGCGCGTCAGAACAAGACCGTGGACGACATTAACGACCTCTTCGCGCTGAGGGTGCTCGTCAATTCGGTGGCTGACTGCTATGCCGCCCTGGGGGTAATACACAGCAGATGGCGTCCCGTCCCGGGTGAGTTCGACGACTACATAGCGAATCCCAAGGACAACCTGTACCAGTCGATCCATACGACGGTGATCGCCGAGGATGGTCATCCTGTCGAGATACAGGTTCGGACACACGAGATGCACCAGCTTGCGGAGTATGGCGTCGCGGCCCACTGGCTGTACAAGGAGGGCACGGGCGCAGGCGACCCGTTCGAGCAGAAGATGGTGTGGCTAAGGCAGATCATGGAGTGGCAGCGGGACGTTGCTGAGGCCGAGGACTTCGTCGAGTCACTCAAGACCGACATCTTCCAGAACCAGGTCTTCGTCTACACGCCAGTCGGTGAACTCAAGG
>CAZIDM010000026.1:0-21060 GCA_964537915.1 uncultured Dehalococcoidia bacterium | reverse complement strand
CTGCCGGCTGGGTCCACGCCACTCGACTTCGCCTTCAGAGTACACTCGGACCTGATTTTCAGGTGCATTGGAGCCAAGGTAAACCAGAAGCTGGTGCCCCTGACCTATCAGCTGAAGAACGGCGATACATGCCAGATACTGACTTCCAAGACTGTGCGTGGACCGAGCCTGGACTGGCTGAACGAGGACCTGGGGTACATCAGGACAAACTCGGCGCGGTCCAGGGTGCGTCAGTGGTTCAAGAGGCAGGAGCGGTCGGTAAACATCCAGCGCGGTCGAGACCTGTACAACCGGCACATCCGAAGGCTGACTACAGCCCCCGATGATCAGGTCGCGGGAATGATGGGCATCACAGGAGTGGACGATTTCCTGGCGGCAATGGGCGACGGCTCGGTTTCGGTTACCCAGGTTGTCAACAAGCTCAGCGCCCGCGAAAAGGGACCCGCTGAGGAGGAAGTCCACAGGCAGCAGGAACTCGGGCTGCCGATCAGCCCCAGCACGGGCATCGAGGTGCTGGGAGTGGGCGACCTGCTGATGTCGATGGCGCGCTGCTGCAACCCGATCAACGGTGACGAGATCATCGGCTACATAACCCGCTGCAGGGGCGTGACCGTGCACAGGCGGAACTGTCCCAATATCCTGCACGAGGACGAGCCCGAGAGGCTGGTGCCCGTGTCCTGGGGTAAGACCGAGGTCAAGTACCCGGTTCGAATCCAGGTGAGAGCAATGGACAGGGTCGGCCTCCTGAGGGACGTGACGTTCGTTGTCTCTGGAGAGAACGTCAACATCGCGTCATGCGTTTCCGAGGAGTACGATGGCGTGTCAATCATCACGCTGACGCTGCACGTCAGCGGCATCGATCAGCTAAGCAGGCTGTTCTTCAGGCTCGAAGCAATCAGGGGCGTGATGACGGTCACCCGGAGCAATATGTAGGTTGAGGAGTGAAATCCCCTCCCCTTCGCTCACTACCGTAGCGGGGCCAGCCTGTGCCTCGCGTTTAGTGGCCGATTCGAACGCGGTGTCCCAAACCTGATATAGTTTACTGTCGTCATACATTCACGTAATGGAGTAGCGCAATTGCCTTCAGCAAAGTCGAATCGAGCATCGCTGCGCAAGCGGGACAGGAATCTTCCACTGCGCTCACGTGCAAAGACTTACATTAGGACCGCCCGGAGACTGATCGACAACGGAGAGCTTGATGCTGCCGACACGGCGGTACACTCGGCCGTAGTTGCCCTGGACAAGGCGGTCGCCAAGGGCGCGCTGCACCCAAACAACGCTTCGAGGCGAAAGTCGCGGCTGATGAGTCAGCTCAGCCAGGCGAGGAAAGGGTAGCTGAACCCAATTGAGGGACGGATTTAGGCCCTCAATGTAGGACGTGGATTCGCCCTCACCCTAGCCCTCTCCCCAATGGAGAGGGGACTTTCGCACCAATACAGAACAGATAGCAATTGAGAGTGGACTAGATGCTCAAGATTCGACTCAGGAGAACAGGGGCCCGGCACCAGCCAAGCTACAGGGTTGTGGTAGCCGACTCAAGGGCAGCGCGTGACGGCGCGTTCGTGGAACAGCTGGGCCACTACAATCCCAGGACGGAACCGCCCACGGTCGTCATTGACGAAGAGAGGGCGCTCAAGTGGCTCAGGCAGGGCGCGCAGCCGTCCGATGCGGTCAGGCAGATTCTGACCACCCTGGGAACCCTGGACAGAGTCAAGGGTGAGCCTGAAGTTGAGGCTGAGGCTGCGTCAGAATGAAGGAACTGGTCGAGTTCATCGCCAAGTCGATAGCCTCAGAGCCTGACGAGGTCAGGGTAACTGAGGAAGAGGACGAAGACGGACGTGTTATCGTCAAGCTCGAAGTCGCGCCAGACGACAAGGGCAAGGTGATCGGCCGCCAGGGTCGCGTGGCCCAGTCGATCAGGCACCTGATTCGAGTTGCAGCGGTAAAGCAGGGAACGCGGGCCACGCTCGAGATCGTCTGAAGTACCGTCAAATGCCTGCGCGATCACGTTCAAGGAAGTCGCCGGGCGCGAGTCCCAAGAGTCGTTCGCCCAGTGGGCCGCGAAGAAGCCGCAAGAGTGAGGCGAAGCGTGTCCCAGAACCTCCCGACGGGCATGTCGTCGTCGGAAAGATCACCGGGTCATGGGGACTTGCGGGCGACGTAAAGGTACAACCCCAGTCCGACCATCCCGATCGCTTCTCTGCAGGCGCAGAGCTCCACGTAAACGGCAGTCGTGAGAGCATCGAGGCTTCCCGACCCTACCGGGGGGGCTACGTCATCCGCCTGTCCAGCGTGACCAACAGGACGATGGCGGACTCGATGCAGAACTCGCTGCTAACGGTCCCGGAAGATGAGATCCCCGATCTCCCGGAAGACACTTTCTACCACTTCCAGCTGATCGACATGAATGTGGTCAGTGACGAGGGCGAGTCATTAGGCGTCATCGTGGAGATTCTCGACACCTCGGCCAATGACGTGTACGTCGTCCGGGGCGGTGAGGGTCCGGACCTGTTGATCCCGGCAATTCACGAGACTGTGCTGGACGTAGACGTGGATGAAGGGCGCATGACAGTCCACCTGGTCCCGGGTCTGCGATAAATCAAAAGGCCCCGGTAGTGAACCGGGGCCTCTGATTACTGCTCGGTTGCTTGCTTAGTTGTCGTCAGCTGGTACCAGTGCGTCCAGCCTGCTCCTGACAACTGCCCGCAGCTCCTTGACGCGGTTGAGATGAGGCGTCTGCCCACCTTCTTCAGCCTTGTCGTAGATCTTGTCGCCATCGACGAATACCTGAAGCACTCCGCCGACGCCGGGCTTGACCTCGATTGATACGTCCTTACCACCTTCTGCCACGAACTCGTTGACCATCCAGGCCGCAACTCCGTGGTACTGTCAAGGAACGCAGTAGATGATCTCAATGTCCATTCTGCCTTCACCAGCCATCCGACACCTCCTAAAGGGTACTTGGCTCAAGTCGAATTTATGGAGACATAAAAGCCTCTTATGACATGAACCGGTAGTAACGATTGCAAGTTATCACAAGGGTGCAATTGTGTCAACTATCGCGGAGGTCAGGAATGCAGTTGGGAAAACCCCTACGTGGACCAGACAGGCGGCCTCTTTTCGAGGAAAGCCTGGATTCCCTCGACGGCATCTGGGTGCTGGAGATTATCGACCATGACCTCCTGGGCGAACTCGTAGGCGTCCGGGCGGTCGAGAGACATCTGACGATAGAAAGCCGGCTTACCCAAAGAAACTGTGCTGCCTGGCGCCGAGGCGACCCTTCGGGCGAGAGACAGTGTCTCCTCCCGAAGTTCATCAGAGGAAACGACCCGATTGACGAGGCCGGACTTCAGCGCATCCCGGGCGGTTACAGGCTCGCCGGTCAGGAGCATTTCCATGGCGACCTTGGCGGGAACCGCCCTGCCCAGGGCCACGGAGGGAGTCGTGCAGAAGAGACCGATGTCGACTCCGGGAGTCGCAAAAGCGGCATCCTCGGAGGCGACGGCCAGGTCGCAGGTGGCCACCAGCTGGCATCCTGCCGCCGTGGCGAGGCCCTGGACGCAGGCAATTACCGGCTTGGGCAGGAGCCGGATTGACTCCATCAGCCTGGTACACTGTGCGAAGATGAGCGTCTGCTCTTCCCTGTCCCCGTCCGCCAACTCCCTGAGGTCGTGTCCAGAGCTGAACACCGGACCATTTGCGGCAATAACTACGACCCTAACGTCTGAAGACTCCCCGGCGTCCGTGAGACGCTGCAGCAGCTCCGCTATCATCTCGGACGACAGGACGTTACGGCGAGAGGGATTATCGAGTGTCAGGATGGAGATGCCTTCCTGAAGCTCTTGTATTACCAGGGGAGCGGTCAACGGAGATTCCTTTCGACTCTGTGGTCCGAAGCTGTTCCAGATTCGCAGGCGACTCAGAGGATGACGGTCCTTCGACAAGCTCAGGACGAACGGATGCGGACAAAATGCCCACGCTCCGATTGAGGGCGCCCACCAATCAAGACAGGCAACTGTGGTCCAGCGTTATCGATTATACATTGAGACGATTGATAGAATGGGCGCGGCGATCCAGTTACGAGAGGAGTTCGTGTGTCTCACTCAGAAACCAGGGTTGAAATCAATGGCAAGGACTGGCTGATCAACGGAGTGCCCACGCACGAAGGTCGGAGTTACCGTGGGTGGCAAATCGAGGGTCTGCTCCTGAACAGCCGGATGGCTAACGCGATATTCGACGACTCCAACCCTCTGACACAGTTTCTGTGGCGGTACCCTGATTCAGGCGAGTGGGACGCGGACCGCAATACGGACGAGTTCTCGGGTCGGTTAGCGCACTACAGGGGTCACGGGCTCGACGCGGTCACCGTCAATCTCCAGGGAGCCGCGCCCTTCGGGTACTACAGGCAAAACCTGTTCAGGGAGATGCTCGACAGGCTGGACATCGCTTACAGCGATGAGGAACTCTGGTCAGGGCTGCCAGGCCCTGATTCACAGCCGTGGAATAATTCGCCATTCGGTGCAGACGGGTCACTCGTGTCGAACGCTCATTTCGAACGGCTGACGAGAGTCCTGAAACGCACGGACGAAGTTGGGATGGTTGTCGTCCTGGGCATCTTCTACTTTGGACAGGATGAGCGTCTGAGTGATGAAGCGGCTGTGTGCCGCGCAGTTGACGAGAGCTGCCAGTGGGTGCTTGAGAACGGCTGGCGCAACGTGGTGATCGAGATAAATAACGAGTGCAACGTGCAGAGGTACGAGCACGAGATATTGCAGCCGCACCGTGTCCATGAGCTTATCGCCCGCGCCAAAGGTCACAGCATCGACGGTGAGAGGCTGCTGGTCGGCACCAGCTATGGAGGGGGCAGAGTGCCCGACGACTCTGTGTGCGAGGTGTCAGACTTCCTGATGCTGCATGGGAACGGTGTGACCGATCCTGCCAGGATAGCGAACATGGTGGACGAGACGAGGGCGCTGCCGAGCTACACTCCCAAGCCGATCATGTTCACAGAGGACGACCACTTCAACTTCGAGGAGCCGTTCAACAACTTCACCGCAGCACTGTCCAGAGGCGCGGGCTGGGGATACTTTGACCCCGGAGATGCGGCCGGCGGCCTGTCTGCCTCAGGGAACTACTCCGACGGATACCAGAACGTCCCCATAAACTGGGGCATCAACACACCGCGTAAACGAGCATTCTTCGATCTGCTCAGGAAGGTCACTGGAGCTTAGACATGCCGACCACAGCACCATACGGATCTTGGAAGTCCCCGGTAACGACTGACCTGATAGTCGAAGACTCAGTCTCCCTGGGTGCGATGCAGATCGATGGAGACGACCTGTACTGGGTCGAGATGCGCCCACAGGAGGGCGCGCGCAACGTGATTGTGCGGCGCACCCCTGACGGCGGAGTCAGCGACGTCACGCCGGAGCCCTACAACGTGCGAACTCGTGTGCATGAGTACGGTGGACTTTGCTTCTGGGTGAAGGATGGAGTGGTGCTGTTCTCCAACTTTGCCGACCAGAGGGTCTATCGACAGGAGCCAGGCGGGCATCCGGAGCCGATCACGCCTGAGGGCGTGGACCTGCGATACGCCGACGGGAAGATAGACGGCGGGCGTGGACGGCTGATCTGCGTCAGGGAAGACCACAGAGACGCAGACCGGGAGGCGGTCAACACGGTCGTGGCATTAGACGTCAGCGACAGGGGCGAGGGGGAGGTACTCGTCGAAGGCAGCGACTTCTACGGGTATCCGTCAGTCAGCCCTGACGGTTCGCAGATGGCGTGGCTGTCCTGGGACCACCCCAACATGCCGTGGGATACCACCGAGCTATGGGTCGCCGACATTCGGGACGACGGTTCGCTGGACGAGCCTACGAAGATTGCCGGAGAGACCGGGGAGTCGGTGTTCCAGCCCGAGTGGTCGCCGGATGGGACGCTGTACTTCGTGTCGGACAGGACCGGATGGTGGAACCTGTACCGTTTCCGGGATGGTCACATCGAAGCGATTGCCCCGATGCAGGCGGAGTTTGGAGCGCCTGCGTGGGCACTAGGCACGAGGACGTATGCGTTCGAATCGGCTGAGAAAATCGTTTGCAAGTACGTCGAAAACGGATTCTGGAAGCTGGCCACGATCGACACCCGGACGACTGAGTTCACGCCAATTGAGTCTCCCTACACAGAGATGTCGCGGGGAGACATCGTGGCAGGTGGCGGACAGGTGGCGCTGGAGGCTGGATCGGCTGCGCTGCCCGACTCCCTGGTATCACTGAACCCTGATTCTGGCGAGATAGCCCCATTGAAACAGTCGCGCGGTGTACCTGTGGACGACGGGTATATCTCGGAACCCCGTTCCATCGAGTTCGAGACCACAGGCGGGAAGACCGCCTACGCCTACTACTATCCGGTCAGGAATGCCGACTTCGTGGGACCGGACGATGAGAGGCCTCCCCTGTTGGTAGTCAGCCACGGAGGGCCGACCGGGTCGGCCATGACGTCTTTCAATCTCTCGTACCAGTACTGGACGAGCCGAGGCATCGCCGTGGTGGACGTCAACTACGGAGGAAGCACGGGCTACGGCACCGAGTACCGTCGAAGGCTCAACGGCCAGTGGGGAATCGTCGATATCGACGACTGCATCAACGCTGCCCTCTACCTGGTCGAGGAAGGCGAGGTAGACGCCGAAAGGCTGATGGTACGCGGAGGCAGCGCCGGCGGCTACACGACGCTCGCATCGCTCACGTTCAGGGACGTGTTCAAGGTCGGGGCCAGCTACTACGGGGTGAGCGACCTCGAAGGGTTAGCGACGGAGACTCACAAGTTCGAGTCGCGGTACCTGGACTCGATGATTGGGCCGTACCCAGAACGGCGTGACCTGTACGTTGAGAGGTCTCCAATACATCACACAGACCAACTCTCGTGTCCAATCATACTCCTGCAGGGTCTTGAGGATAAGGTCGTTCTGCCCAACCAGGCAGAGGTTATGGTGGATGCGCTGCGGAACAAGGGACTGCCGGTCGCTTACCTGCCCTTCGAGGGAGAGCAGCACGGCTTCCGGAAGTCGGAGAACATCATGCGGGCGCTGGAGGCCGAGCTGTACTTCTACTCACGAATCCTGGGATTCGACGTCGCTGACGACATCGAACCCGTGGAGATCGAGGGCCTATAGATCGGGAGCGCAGACTGGACCGCCACTAAGTCCACGATGGAGCACTCCATCGACAAGTGAACCAACTGTGAACAGCTAGCCGATAGACAGACGGCGGACCATGTCTTCGTCTAGTTCGACTCCAAGTCCCGGGCCTGTGGGCACGGCGATGTGGCCGTCCACGACCTGCAGGGGTTCCTTGAGAATGGGCCACTCGTCCCTGATGGAGATCGGCTCAATGTTGTACTCCTGCGAGTACGGGACCATTGCGCTGGCGGCGCAGTAGTGCAGGTGCGCTACAGTGCTCAGAATTGGCTGAGTGTTGTGGACGGTAATGGGGACGTTGAACGCCGATGCGAGGGCGTCGATGCGCATGAACTCGGTGAAGCCGGGTACCTTGACTATGTCTGGCTGGATGATGTCCACCCGGCCCTTCAGGATAAGGTCGCGGTAGTCGTGGTGGGTGTAGATCATCTCGCCTGAGGCGATGGGGATTGTCAGTGCGTCGGCGATCTGGGCAAGTCCTTCAAGGTCCTGTGCAGGGCGAGGCTCCTCGAAGTGGAACACCCCGAGATGCTCTAGGGCCGCGCCTATCTCTATCGAGTGGTGGACTGAGAACGCGCCGTTCACGTCGACGAGGATGTCAATGTCGTCTCCGACAGCGGCCCTGACCTCTGTCACGGTGTCCACGGTCTGGTCAGCAGGATGATCGATCTCACCGGGGACCGCGCTGTGCAGCTTGTACCCCTTGTAGCCCTGTTCGACGAAGGAGGCTGCGCGTCTGCCCTCATCGAGAGGAGTGAGGTCGCGGCGCATGGAGCTTGCGTAGACCGGGATGGTGTCGCGCCGGGCTCCACCGAGCAGGTTCGAGATCGGCACACCGAATGCCTTTCCCTTGATATCCCAGAGTGCGATGTCGAGTCCGGCGATTGCGCAGAAGATCGCGCCTCCCATCTCGACGGCTGAGCCGGCGCGCAACATGTCCTCGAAGCGAGGGGTGGTCTCACGGGGGTCCTTGCCGATTATCGCGGGCGCGAGATGATCGTCGATGAGGGTCTTCGTCACGGATGGCTGCCGCCGAAAGCACTCCCCGATGCCGGTGATGCCCTCGTCGGTGCGCACCCATACGAATGGGAAGTCACCGTCGAGGATCCTGCACTCAACTGAAGTGATCTTCATTGGGTTCCTCCATTGTCAGTTTCACTGTGAATTGTCCGTCAGGCACCGGATCAGGATAGCAGGGTCTTGACGTGTTCGCCGGGTCGTTGGTCGTGCTCTGCTACAATTGGCTCGCGAATTTTCGACACGTTGAAGAAGGCGAAGGAGAAAACCAGAATGGCGATGGAAAACATCTCACCTGGGCAGGAGGCGGTCCTGAAAGTGGAGGTCACCAAGGACCTGACCACGAACAGGATGGGCAGAGAGGGCGCCGACGTGCTCTCGACTCCGCACCTGCTGGGCCTGATGGAAAACGCCAGCATCCAGGCGACTGACCCGCACCTGCCTGCAGGGTTCACGTCCGTTGGATATGCTGTGGACGGCCTCAGGCACATCGCGCCAACGAGCGTGGGCGGCGTCGTTACCGTCCGGTCGGTGCTGACCGAGGTCGACCGCAACCGGCTGACGTACGAAATCGAGGCGCATGAGGGAGACAAGCCGATCGGCAAAGCGGTCCACAAGAGGGCGGTTATCCCCTCAGACGGATAGTCTCGAATGTCGAAGGCAGCAGGGTTCCTGGAAGGACTGAGGGTCCTAGACCTGACACACTGGGTCGCTGGCCCATATTCAACACGGCTGATGGCCACGCAGGGAGCAGAGGTCATCAAGATCGAGAGGCCGGGCGGCGGTGATGCGGCCCGGCGGGTGGGCCCATTCCCTGACGGCGTTCCCGACCTCAGCTCAGGCGCGCTGCACCTTTACCTCAACCCTTCCAAGAAGAGCGTCACGCTTGACATCGCCACAGTGACGGGAAGGACGATTCTTCGGGAACTCGTGGACTGGGCCGAGGTGGTTGTGGAGAACTTCCACCCACGAGTCATGGCGTCGCTGGGGCTGGACTACGAGAGCCTGAGGGAACAGAAGCCGTCGCTGGTGATGACGTCGATTTCCAACTTCGGCCAGACCGGGCCTTACAGGGACTTCGAGGCCAAAGAGATCAACCTTTATGCCGTCGGTGGGTTGATGTACATCACTGGCGACCCTGAGAAGGAGCCGCTACACATGGCGGCGCGGCTGTCGCAGTACGGGGCCGGGCAGAACGCGTTCGCGGGGACCCTCTCGGCCCTCTGGCACCGGGACTCCACCGGCGAAGGTCAGCAGGTCGACGTGGCAATCTCGGAGTACCTGGCTACGATCCTCGAAAATGCGCTCAGCATGTACTCGTACGCTGGCGCGAACTTCCAACGCACGGGCAACCGGGGTTACGGGCGCGCTGCCTGGGGGCCGTACCCGTGTCGGAATGGGCACGTGGGGGTTATCGCGGGCCCGGACCACAAGTGGCCGGAGATGGCTGAGCTGATGGGGATACCGGAACTCGGCGATCCCAAATTCGACGACCGGGCCGGACGCGGGGAGAACGCTGACGAACTGGACTCGCTGATGCTGCCCTGGCTTATGGAGCACGACAAGCGGGACATCTTCGAGCAGGCTCAGAAGCGTGGCTTGGCTTTCTCGTACGTGGCGACACCTGAGGATATCCTGGGGTGGGAGCATCTCGAATCGAGGGACTTCTTCGCGGACGTGGAGCATCCGGGAGAGCTGACGCTCCGGCATCCATCCGGGCCGTTCAAGACTGATGAGATGGAGTGGACGCTCGGGCCTGCACCGTTCCCTGGTGAGCACAACCGGGAGGTCATCTGCGAGCTGCTGGGATACTCTGCGAGCGACCTTGTGAGGTTGCGAGGGATGGGAGCGATCTAAGACAGCGCCGGGAACGTGTCCGCGCTGTGCGATGAAGACGGCGCGGGAGTTGTGGTAGTCTCGAAATAGAGTCGTTATCACCCGCTGGGGAAAGAGGTCGTGTCCAGATGTCCAACACAGTGCTCGTCGTGGAGGATGAACCCAACCTCCTGGCCGCCCTGAAATACACCCTCGAACAGGAGGGCTATGACACCCTGACGGCAACCGATGGCGAGTCTGGTCTGAACATTGCGCAGTCGAGCGATCCTGACCTGGTGATCCTCGACGTGATGCTTCCCAGTCTCGACGGGTTCGAGGTGTGCCGGATCCTGAGGAGGAACTCAGACGTTCCCATCATGATGCTGACGGCACGCGGCGAAGAGGTAGACCGTGTCGTCGGGCTCGAACTCGGAGCTGACGACTACGTGACCAAGCCGTTCTCCATGCGGGAGGTCCTGGCCAGGGTCCGCAACATGCTTCGCCGATCTGCGTCGCCCGCCCAAGAGAGCGCCGCGGACGAGTCCGAGATCATAAGCTCAGGCAATCTGACCATAGACCTCGCCAGTCACTCGATCACGTTGGACGGCGACGACCTTGCCGTGAAGCCTCGCGAGTTCTCCCTAATCGCGCTGTTGGCCGCCAACAGGGGCAGGGCGTTCACGAGGGACCAGATCCTGGAACGACTGTGGGGGCACGACTACATCGGCGACTCGCGGACAGTCGACGTTCACATCCGGTGGCTGCGAGAGAAGATCGAACCTGAGCCGTCACAGCCCTGCCGAATCGTAACGATTCGAGGCGTCGGGTACCGCTTCGACGGCTGACCGATGAACTGGCGGCAACTGTTCAGGGGAGCGGCGGTCGCCTACACTGCCGTGCCTCTGCTGGCGTTCAGCGCGACGTTGCTGGTCATAGGTGCCCTGGGCCTGGACTGGCAGGTCTCTTTCAGCAGGACTGTCGGGCTGATCGGCCTCGTCTGTGGGGCAGCCGGCCTTGCCGCTTCCATCTACATGCTTGCCGCGTCCCGAAGAGAGCGAGCGCTTGTGCGCCAGGTAACTGAAGGCGCCGGTCGGATGGCAGATGGGGAGCTAGAACAGCGAGTCGTCTCATCCCCGTCGCACGAGTCCAGCGGACTCGCCGAAGAGTTCAACAGGATGTCCGAGGTGATCGAGTCCAGGGTGCGTGCCTACGAGGCCGAGAGCCGGCGGATGACAGTGGCGATAGACACGATGGGAGATGGGGTGATCGTGGTCGATTCCGAGACCACGATCACACTGGTCAGCCGTGCCGCAGAGTGGCTCCTGGGAATCAACGCACAGACAGCCCGTGGACGCCCGCTTGCTCAAGTCGTCAGAGATCCAGAGGTCCTCAACCTCGTGTCGGCCGCGGCCGGAACTCGGCAGATGCAGCGAGCTGAACTTGAGCTTTTATACGAGCGCAGGTATCTCGACGTGATAGCAACTCCTGTCTCGGGAAATGACAGGGAGGACGTCGTCCTAACGATTCGGGACGTCACGAGAGCCAGGCAGATCGAGACTACTCGGAGAGAATTCGTCAGCAATGTGTCACACGAGCTGCGCAGTCCCCTGGCCTCCGCAAGCGCGATGGTGGAGATACTGGAGTCTGGGGCGATCGACGACAGGGAGGCCGCACTAGACTTCCTGCAGAGGATACGAGGCGACGTGACCAGGATGACGTCCCTGGTAGACGAACTGCTGGAGCTTTCCAGCCTGGAAAGCGGTCAAATGCCCGTGCACCTTGCGCCTGTGAGCGTTGACGTCGTACTCAATGAGATTGTGGAGAGATTCCAGTTTGCGGCGTCATCGGACGGCATAGCGTTGGTGTGCCAGGCCCAGAAGGGTTTACCCCATGTGATGGGCGAGCAGCGGAGGCTGGAGCAGGTCCTTACGAACCTCGTTGAGAACGCGCTCCGGTTCACTCCCAATGGCGGAAAGATAACCCTGAAAGCCCGGCGCGAGGGCAATTGGGTGACCCTGACCGTCGAAGACACAGGGGTCGGGATTCCGAGGGAGCACCTGCCGCATATATTCGAGCGATTCTACAAGGTGGACCGGTCACGAAGAGAACAGGGTACGGGGCTCGGCCTGGCGATCTGCAAGCACCTTGTGCAGGCGCAGGGTGGAGACATAAGCGCCACGAGCGTCGAGGGGGAAGGGAGCGAGTTCAGGGTCAAGCTCCGTAGGGCGACTTGAACTACGCTGAAGCAGTCCTGCTCGGCGCCCTGCAGGGCGTAGCGGAGTGGCTGCCGGTCAGCTCTGAGGGGCTGGTGACCGCGACCTACTCGCTGATTACAGGGCGCAGCCTGTCCGAGGCGGTGGGTATTTCTCTCTGGCTGCACATCGGGACGGCGTTCGCTGCCGTTGCAGCGTTTCGGACCGAGATCTGGCGGTTACTCAGAGATTTCGCAAGTTCTCCGCGTTCCCCGGAACCGGTCTTGAAGTTTCTGGTTGCAGCAACGCTGGTTAGCGCACCCATCGGGCTGGTACTACTGCTCAGCATCGAAGAAATCTCGCAGGTTGCGGGTGGTCTCACTATGGCAGTAGTCGGAGTTCTCATGCTGGTGACTGCCGGAGCGCTCCTCAGGGGACAGCGCCGGAGAGTACGTGAACGGGATGATGCAGGGTTGCTGGACGCTGCTCTCGCGGGGATAGCGCAGGGCTTCGCGGCGCTTCCAGGGCTGAGCAGGTCCGGCCTGACACTGTCAGTGCTCCTTGGGCGTGGCATCGACAGGCGGGACGCAATCACGCTCAGCTTTCTCATGAGCATTCCCGTCAGTGTCGGCGCGGGACTCTACGCGGGCATTCGATCGGGCGCTCACTCTTCCCCTGAGGCATTTGTCGCCTTAGCGGCGGCGGCACTGGTGGGATTCGTGTCGATCAGGGCGCTGATTGCACTCGCGGGACGAGTCAACTTCGGCTGGTTCGTAGCGATCACCGGGGTCGTCATTGCAGCAGGGGGTGTGTGGCAGGCCCTTGAATGATCAAACTCATGCTAACCAGTCCTTATCAGGCCGCTAACGCCCTGTTAATCCGGCCTTAACTGTCCGTTCATACGCTTCCGCTAGAGTTCTTCTCCGAGTGCTCATGCCGAGTGTAATCGGTACACCGGCAGTGAGCGAAACTGAAGAGTTAACAAGCAATTGCGAAGGGATGAGCGACCATCATGTTAAGCGAGATGCGAGCCAGGATATCCGACTTGCCGGGGCTTCTTGTCCTGGCAATTCTATTTGGAGTCATGCTAATGGCCGCGTGCGGCTCGGAAACTACGTCCGAAACGCCCCAGGCGCCAGCTCAACCAGCAGCAGCCCAACCTGCGGCGCCGGCGGTAGGAGCAGCCGCGACGGCCCCACAACAGCCGCAGCAGCCCGCTTCGGCGATGCCCGCCGAGACCACGCTGCCTCCCATGGTAGGGAGCGTAACGCAACCCACGCAGGAAGTGATCCGGGAACGCGCCACGCTGAAGGGCACAATTGAGATTGACGGTTCGAGTACGGTAGCGCCTGTCACAGAGGCGGTTGCGGAGGAGTTCAGGAAGGTATCTCCAGACGTACTTGTCAACGTCGGCATATCGGGCAGCGGCGGCGGATTCAAGAGGTTCGTTGTTGGTGAGACAGACATCTCCGACGCCTCCAGGCCCATCAAGGAAGCCGAAGCCGCAACCGCAGTCGAGAATGGAATCGAGTACTACGAGTTCCTTGTTGGTCTTGACGGCCTCTCGGTGCTGGTCAACCCGCAGAACGACTTCGTAGACTGCATGACGATCGACCAGCTCAATTCGCTATGGAAGCCCGACAGCACGGTCTCAAAGTGGAGCGACATAGATCCGTCGTGGCCGGACAGGGATATCAACCTGTACGGACCAGGCACCGACTCCGGCACGTTCGACTACTTCACCGAAGAGGTCAACGGAGAGTCCAAGCTGTCCCGCGCAGACTACACGGCGTCCGAGGACGACAACGTGCTCGTTCAGGGCATCAGCGGAGACAGGAACGCACTCGGATACTTCGGATTCGCCTACTACGCAGCCAACGCCGACAAGTTGAAGCTGCTTGAGATCGACAACGGCGGCGGATGCGTGGCCCCGACAATCGAGTCTATTGCGAATGGGACCTACTCACCCCTGTCCAGGCCGCTGTTCATCTACGTGAACAAGCAGCGAGCGCAGCAGCGGGCTGAGCTCCGGTCGTTCGTAGAGTTCTACATGGAGAACGGAGCGCAGCTGGCAGAAGAGGTCGGCTACGTGCCGCTGCCTCCGGCCAGCTACCAGAAGAACCTGGACCTCCTTCACGGCCGTGGAGCCATGACGGTGGACACGGGACCGAAGGTCGAACTGAGCGGGACAATAGAGATAGACGGTTCCAGCACTGTTGCGCCAATTACCGAGGCCGTGGCAGAGGAGTTCAGGAAGGAGCAGCCCGGCGTGCTGGTCAACGTCGGCATATCGGGCAGCGGCGGCGGATTCAAAAGGTTCGTTGTTGGCGAGACCGACATCTCCGACGCCTCCAGGGCCATCAAAGGCAGCGAGGCCGCAACTGCGGTCGAGAATGGAATCGCCTACTTCGAGTTCCTCGTTGGTGTTGACGGCCTGTCCGTGATGGTCAACCCAGAGAACGACTTCGTCGACTGCCTGACCACTGAGCAACTGAATATGATCTGGAAGCCTGAGAGCACCGTTAGCTCCTGGAGCGACATTGATCCTTCATGGCCGGCCAGGGATATCAACCTGTACGGGCCGGGCACTGACTCCGGCACGTTCGACTACTTCACAGAAGAGATTAACGGCGAGTCCAAGCTGTCGCGCGCAGACTACACTGCCTCCGAGGACGACAACGTGCTCGTGCAGGGCATCAGCGGCGACAGGAACTCCCTCGGCTACTTCGGGTTCGCCTACTACGCGGCAAATGCCGACAAGCTGAAGCTGGTGGCTGTCGACAGCGGTAACGGGTGCGTCATCCCATCGCTTGACAGCATTGCTGGCGGGCAGTACTCACCCCTGTCGAGGCCGCTGTTCATCTATGTGAGCGAGGAGAGCCTGCAGAGGCCGGAGGTCAAGGCCTTCGTCGAGTTCTACATGATCCACGGACAGCAGTTGACCGGCGAGGTGGGATACGTACCGCTGGCCACGCAGGCTTACCAGAACAACCTGAACGTCGTCCAGGCTGCTGAGAAGCCAATGGCCTCCCTCACCGGGACAATCGAGATCGACGGCTCCAGCACAGTGGCGCCGATCACCGAAGCAGTCGCAGAAGAGTACCGCAAGGAGCAGCCCGGCGTGCTGGTAAACGTCGGCATCTCCGGCAGCGGGGGCGGCTTCAAGAGGTTCGTAGTCGGCGAGACCGACATCTCCGACGCCTCCAGGTCCATCAAGGACAGCGAAGCGGCCTCGGCCCAGGAGAACGGCATCAGCTACTACGAGTTCCTTGTTGGCGTGGACGGTCTGTCCGTGATGGTCAACACTGAAAACGACTTCGTCGACTGCATGACCACCGAGCAGCTGAACATGCTGTGGAAGCCTGAGAGCACCGTGAGCTCGTGGAGCGATCTCGATCCTTCATGGCCGGACAGGGATATCAACCTGTACGGGCCGGGCACCGACTCCGGCACGTTCGACTACTTCACCGAAGAGATCAACGGAGAGTCCAAGCTGTCCAGAGCCGACTACACTGCCTCCGAGGACGACAACGTGCTCGTACAGGGCATCAGCGGCGACAGGAACGCACTCGGCTACTTCGGGTTCGCCTACTACGCGGCGAATGCCGACAAGCTGAAGCTGGTGGCGGTTGACAGCGGCAACGGGTGTGTCACCCCGTCACTCGCGACCATCGCTGAGGGAAGCTACTCGCCCCTGTCCAGGCCGCTGTTCATCTACGTGAACAGGTCCAGCCTCGAGAGGCCGGAAGTCAAGGACTTCGTCAGGTTCTACATGGTTCACGGCCGCGACCTCACCGCGGACGTCGGATACGTGCCGCTGTCGCAGCAGGCTTATCAGAATAACCTGGCCTTCGTGAAGTAACTTCAATTTGGCCCAGAGGAGAGGGACTAATCCTCCGTCCCTCTCCTCCTGTAAGATATCGGGTGGCGAGGCGATGGCCTTTCCAGGTTGAGCTCACCACCCGTTGTCATATCTGACACCAGCCGATGCTGGACTAGGAAGAAACACGATGGAGCAACAGGTGGAATCTACAGCACCAGGCGCCCGTAACATGCCCGCGAGTTCGCGGAACGAAGTCGAAACAGGCAGATTCCGTCGTGGCCGTGGAAGCAGCATCGAAGGGACGATCGTACGCTGGATCTTCTTCGGATGCGCGCTCATCTCGATCTTCACAACCCTCGGAATAGTCTTCATTCTAATAGGCCAGTCGATCGGTTTCTTCAGAGAGGTATCGATCTTCGAGTTCCTGACGGGAACACGTTGGACTCCGATTCTCAAGCCAACGGCATTCGGCGTGCTTCCACTGGTTGCAGGGACACTCCTGGTGACGGTTCTCGCGGCTATTGTGGCGCTTCCCGTAGGGCTGGCAACAGCGATCTATCTCGCAGAGTACGCCCCGGACAAGGCGCGCAGAGTCCTCAAGCCGTTGATCGAGATTCTTGCGGGCATACCGACAGTCGTATACGGCTACTTTGCGCTTACCTTCGTAACCCCGCAGCTACAGCGGTTCTTCCCCGACATGATCGTCTTCAACGCGTTGAGCGCCGGAGTCGTGATGGGGATCATGATTATTCCAATGGTGTCGTCGCTGAGTGAGGACGCAATGATCAGCGTTCCGAGGTCGCTGCGACAGGCAGCCTACGCGCTCGGCGCGACAAAGCTGGAGACGAGCATCAAGGTGGTTGTACCGGCCGCCCTTTCGGGAATCGTTGCATCGTTCATCCTGGCGATCTCAAGGGCCATCGGCGAGACGATGCTTGTGACGATTGCGGCCGGCGCGACACCACGCATAACGGCGAATCCGCTCGAGAGCATCCAGACTATGACTGCCTACATAGCGCAGCTCGCACAGGGTGAAGCGTCTCACGACTCAGTCGAGTACAAGACCATATTTGCCGTCGGCCTGCTTCTATTCCTGATGACGCTATCGCTTAACCTACTCGGCCACTGGGTGGTCAGACGCTGGAGGCAGGCTTACTAATGGCTCAGCTTTCCACCAATTTCAATCCCAGGCTTGCCCGACGCAAGACGGTCGGGGGCATCTTCTACGGGGTATTCCTTGCAGCGGTCATGGTCGGCGTGATCGGCCTGTTCGTGCTGCTGGTGCAGACCTTCGTGGAAGGGATCCCGTGGCTGGACTTCGGATTCCTGACCAGCTACATGTCGAGGCACCCGGAGCTGGCCGGCGTAAAGGCTGCAGTAACGGGCACGCTCATAACGATCGTGTTTACGGCTGTGTTTACCGTTCCAATTGGAGTGGGCGCGGCGATTTACCTCGAGGAGTACGCACCCAAGAACCGCCTGACACAGATCATCGAAGTGAACATATCCAACCTCGCAGGCGTCCCATCGGTCGTTTATGGACTGCTGGGCCTGGGAGTGTTCGTGCAGTTGATGTCGCTCGGTAAGGTCGTCCTTGCCGGCGCGCTCACACTGACACTGCTGGTGCTTCCGATAGTGATTCTGGCGTCCAGAGAGGCGATCCGGGCAGTACCCAACGAGTACAGACTTGGAGCGTTCGCGCTGGGCGCAGACCAGTGGCAGGTCATAAAGGGCACGGTATTGCCTTCTGCCCTGCCGGGAATCCTGACCGGGACCATTCTGGCCCTTTCGAGGGCTGTGGGCGAGGCGGCTCCCATCCTGGTCATCAGCGGACTGGTGTACGTGACGTTCGTGCCCGGGCCGCTGGATCGATTCACTGTGCTGCCGCTTCAGATCTTCACCTGGGTCGGCAGACCGCAGGAAGAGTTCAGGTCGCTTGCCGCGGCCGGAATCATCGTACTGCTGATAATCCTGCTCTCGATGAACGCAGTTGCAGTGCTGCTGCGAAACAAGTATCAGACAAGGTCAGAGGACTAACGTTGACAACGCAGACTGCTCCAATCTTCAAAGTGAATGATCTCAACCTCTTCTATGACGAGTTCAGGGCTCTCAAGGAGATCAGCATGGAGATCAAGCGGTACTCGATAACCGCCCTGATCGGACCGTCAGGGTGTGGCAAGAGTTCGCTTCTACGCTGCTTCAACCGCATGAACGATCTCCTGCCGTCGGCCAAAATCGAAGGACAAGTCCTGTTTGAAGGCGCCGATCTCTACGATGACGAAGTGGACGCAACCGAGATCCGTTCAAGGATCGGTATGGTGTTCCAGCGACCAAACCCGTTTCCGAAGTCGATCTATGACAACGTCGTATTCGGTCTGAAGGTCAACGGCTACATGGGAGACATGGACGAGGCTGTGGAGCGTTCGCTGAGGCAGGCGGCGCTGTGGGAAGAGGTGAAGGACAGACTTCGAGACAGCGCGCTCGAGCTGTCGGGTGGACAGCAGCAGCGGCTTTGCATTGCCCGGGCGCTGGCGGTAGAGCCAGAAGTAATCCTGATGGACGAACCGGCGTCGGCGCTTGACCCCATCGCAACACTGGCGATCGAGGAGTTAGTGCGAGTACTGAGCGAACACTATACGATAGTGATCGTGACTCACAACATGCAGCAGGCGGCGCGCGTTTCAGACGAGACCGCGTTCCTGATGGTCGGTGATGACAGGGCCGGGTACCTGGTCGAGCACGGGGCAACCAGTCAGATCTTCACTACTCCGAAGCATGAACGTACGGAGGCGTACATCACAGGTCGCTTCAGCTAGCCGTCAACCGCGCCAGACCCAAAGGCGCGCCACCAAGCAGGCCCCGAGAGTTGCATAAGCGAGACCCGAGGGCAACCCCGATGCAAAAGGACGGACCGGACAACCGCAAAGGAGCCCATCATGTTGCGACCACCGCGAGCTGAATTCGACAGAGACCTGAGGGCACTTCAAGACGATCTGCTTGGGCTTGGCGGGATGGTCGAAAAGGCAATCGCCAAATCGCTCGATGCGCTGAAGAACCGCGACCAGCAGCTCGCGGAAGAAGTGATCGCAGAAGACGACATCATCGACGAGATGCGTTTCGCGCTCGAAGAGAAGTGCATAGACCTGATAGCCATGCAGCAGCCCCTGGCGGGCGACCTGCGAATCCTGGTGACGGTGCTTCACGTGTCGGTGGAACTCGAACGGATCGGAGACTACGCCGAAGGCATAGCCAAGATCAGCATACTTATGGGAGACGAGCCTCCTCTCAAGCCGCTGATCGACATTCCGAGGATGGCGGACCGGGCGATGGACATGCTGCGACGAAGCCTGGACGCGTTCGTAGACAGGGATACCGAGTCGAGCCACCAGATCTGCGATGACGACGATGAGGTGGACGCTCTCTACGAGCAGGTATACCGAGAGCTTCTGACCTACATGCTTTCCGATCCGGGAGCGATAAGGAGGGCGACTTACCTACTGTGGGTGGCTCACGACCTCGAACGGATCGCGGACCGCACGACGAACATTGCAGAGCGGGTGATCTTCATGGCTACCGGTCGTTTGGTGCAGACTGGGGCATCTACGTATTAGGTAGAATGCCAGAAGCCATCCCATGAGTACCAATGCACCACTGGCGTTGGAAGGCGTAAGAATCCTCGATTTCTCCCGCATCTGGGCGGGGCCGCACTGTACCAAGCTCCTGGCCGACATGGGTGCGGAGGTCGTCAAAGTGGAATCGGCCCGAAATTGGGACCCCCACCGGATGATCGTCGGATCAGGCAACCTGCCAGACGGAGAGCGCGGAGACGACCCCTGGAACAGGTCAGGGTGGTTCAACACCCTGCACATGTCCAAGTACGGGATCACGTGCGAGATCCGTCATCCATCGGGAAAGGCCGTGCTCGAGGAGCTGGTGTCCATAAGCGACGTGGTGGTCGAGAACTTCAGGGCCGGGCTGATGGCCCGCAGGGGTTTCGACTATGAGACTCTGCGGAGCCTCAGACCGGACATCATCGTGCTTTCGATGCCCGCATTCGGGAATACTGGCCCCTGGAAGGACTTCATCCAGTACGGGATCGGGCAGGAGCAGATGGGTGGAATCGCGTCGATGAACGGGTATCTCGACGAGGACGGCCCTGTGAAGTCGGGAGTGAATTTCGGAGACCCCATCAGTGGAGCACATGCCGCTGGGGCTGTGCTGTCGGCGCTCTATCGCCGACGCCGAACTGGGAAGGGTGCGTTCATCGACGCTTCTCAGCTGGAGTCTTCGGTTTCGGTCGTGGGCGAGCACCTGCTGGGCTTCCAGATGGACCGACAGCCACCTGAGAACCGTGGGAATCGCCACCCGGCTATGGCGCCGCATGGAGCCTACCCATGCAGGGGCGTGGACAGTTGGATAACGATTGCCGTCGCGTCGGACAGCGAGTGGGCCTGCCTCTGCGGGGTCATGGGAAGACCGGATCTGATCGAGGACGAACGATTTGCAGACGTCCTATCCAGACTTCGCAACCAGGACGCGCTGGACGAAATCCTGGGGGCGTGGACCCAGGACTTTGAGGCCACGATACTCACAGAGTCGCTCCAGGAGGCAGGGATCGCTGCCACTCCCGTGATGAAGGGCGAGGACATCTTCAACGACCCTCACTACCAGGAGCGTGAGCTACTGGAACTGGTCGACCATCCCTCGGCGGGAGTGTACTTCCTGCCGGGGACTGCCTGGAAGATGTCGGCTACCCCCGGGGCTGTGCGGTGGCCCGCGCCACGGCTTGGAGAACACAACGGTTTCGTGTTCGGAGAACTGCTCGGCATGGAGTCGCAGGCGATCGACATGCTCAAGGAGGAAGGGGTCACGGGAACGGAGCCTGTCAGCTAGCGTCTCACGAAGACACTGTCCCAAGTTGGTAGGCAGTTCAACAGTCAACCGTCCTTCGACAAGCTCAGGACGATTCGACAAGCTCCCGCCACGGCGGATTTTCAACAGGACGAACGGATGCGGGCAAG
>CAZIDM010000025.1:35633-39912 GCA_964537915.1 uncultured Dehalococcoidia bacterium | reverse complement strand
GTTCGTTGGTGGCTGTTCATGCTTGTTTAGCTACCTCTACCTACCCCTGTCAGCCTTTGACGGGAGAGGGCTGAGTTGAGTGTGAAGACCTTGACTACCTAACCCGGGCAGCCTGTCGAGAGAGAATGCCTGTCGGCGCGAAGGCTCGTGAGATTGCACCTGGTTACTACGCCGTGTCTGCCACGCAGCGGAAGCCCATGTTGCCGGTGGAGCTGTCGGGAGTGTTGGCGCTGCGGGCGGCGACGCGGTAGCGGTTGCAGTATGACTCGTGGCAGAGATACGACCCGCCCCTGATCACGCGGCTCATACCCGTTGGGGGGCCCGCAGGATCGACTCGTGGGCCGTCACGATGAAAGGTCGGGCTAAACCAGTCCCACTGCCATTCCCAGACGTTTCCCGCGACGTTGTAGAGTCCGAAGCCGTTAGGGTCGAACGACTTCGCCGGAGCCGTGCCGGCGTGGCCGTCTTCTTTCGTGTTCGTGTTGGGGAAATCGCCCTGCCAGATGTTGCACATGTGCCTGCCATCCGGTGTCAGATCGTCGCCCCAGACATAGCGCTTTCCCAACAGGCCGCCACGGGCCGCCATCTCCCACTCGGCCTCGGTGGGCAGTCGCTTCCCTGCCCAGCTACAGTAGGCCTGCGCGTCGTTCCATGAGATGTGGACGACCGGATGGTCCATCCTGCGGCTTATTCCCGAGCCCGGCCCCTCGGGCCTTCGCCAGCACGCTCCATCGATGCGCCACCACCAGGGGGCCTCTGCAACGGCCTGTGTGACCGTCCTGGCGACTTTCCTGGGAACGAACGAATGGAACACGAACGACCAGCCGAATCGCTCGGCCTCGGTGCGATAGCGAGTCTGGCGAACGAACCTGCCGAACTGCGCGTTGGTCACAGCGGTCTCGTCCATGAAGAAAGGCGAGACGTCTACTTCACGAACCGGCCCTTCGCCGTCTGCGGGGAAGCCGGCTTCGTCATCGGCGCCCATGAGGAAGACACCGCCGGGTATGCGGACCATGTCTTTCGGAGCGCTCTCAAGCGGGTCCGTTCTGACGAGATTGGCTGATACCGGACGCGAGGAGGACCTCTCCGTCCCGGCCGAGGGCGCGCAGCAGGATTCGGACAATCCCCACCTCCTCAGCTTTGGATTAGATGCCCAGAGAAGAAGCCGCGTTCCGCGCCGCCTCGATCAGGGGCGACGGATAGACACCGATCAGCAGAGTGACGGCCGCGGTGGCCGTCAGCGCAACGCCGGTAGCTGCGTCGAACTTGACGGAGCTCTCGTCCGAAGCCTTCTCGAGGAACATCACCTTGACAACCCGTAGATAGTAGTAGGCAGATACAACGCTGTTCACCATGCCCACAACCGCCAGCCACGCCATGTCGGCGCTTACGGCAGCTCCAAACAGGTAGATCTTCGACATGAACCCGCTGGTGGGCGGTATACCTATCAGGGAGATCATGGCAAAGCCCAGCGCGGCGGCCAGCAGTGGCGCGCGTCGGACCATCCCGGAGTACGCGCTAATCTGATCGGAGTCGATCCTGTTGGATATGGCAATTATCGCGCCGAAAGCCAGCAGGTTCGTACCCACGTATCCAGCCAGGTAGAACAGCACGCCGCTGGCGCCGATGTTGGTCTGCTCAGGCGAGCCGGACGAAAATACCGCCAGTCCCACCATCACGTAACCGGCGTGGGCGATTGTGCTGTACGCCAGCATCCGCTTGATATTGCTCTGCCGGATCGCCACGAGGTTGCCAAACGTCATCGAGGCGACGCTCAGAACCGCGAAGATCGCAGCCCAGTTATCGCTGATCACCTCCATCGGGAAGGACGTGTAGAACACCCTGAGCAGGACGGCAAAGCCCGCGGCCTTCGACGCCACTGAGAGGAACGCGGTAATCGGGGTCGGCGCGCCTTCGTAGACGTCGGGCGCCCAGAACTGGAACGGGAAGCTCGATATCTTGAAGCCGAAACCGGCGATGACGAGCGTGATCCCAAACAGAAGGGCCTTGCTGTCTCCAAACGCCTGGGAGGGGTCCAGCAGTCCCGCACTGGCCATACCCTCGAGCTGTGCGGCGATTTCGGGCAAAGACGTAGTGCCCGTTCGTCCGTAGATGAACACCATCCCGTAGAGCAAGATCGCAGAGCTAATCGCGCTCAGTATCAGGAACTTCATCCCCGATTCAGCCGACCTGCCATCCCGCAGGAACGCAGCCAGCGCCGCAGTGGGCAGGGCGGTCAACTCCAGGGCAACGTATATCGTGATCAGTTCGGTTGAGGATGCCAGCAGCATCATGCCGGACGTCGCCAGCAGCATCAGTCCGTAGAACTCGGACCTGAATCGAGATATCCGGTCGGCATACGCGCCGGATATCAGAAGCACAAACAGCGCGGCAGAGGCGAGTACCAGCTTGAAGAAGAGGCTGAACCTGTCTACGACGAGTGTCCCGAAGATACCCTGCATCTGACCCGTAGGCTCGGAGCCGAGGTCGCCCCAGAGCACCAGGGTGAAGACGGAGGACAGAGCCAGGCCTATCACTCCAACGGCCAGCAGCACGCCCTTCCTGGACACGACGAGATCGAGCAGGATGAGCAGCATCGCCACTCCCGCAAGAGCGATCTCAGGTGAAAGCAGGTATAGGTCGTTTAGAGTCACGTCGTTACTGTCTCGTTACTCAGTTTCTGCTCAGGGTAAGGTCCATCTGGAGAGATTCAACGATCGGCGCTATGCCAGTCGAGAACACGTCGGTAAGAATGCCTGGGAAGATGCCGACAACCATGATCGCGATGACCAGGGCGGCAATCGGCACGAGTTCCAGGGGCGTCGCATCCTTCAGGTCGGCGAACCTCGGATTCGGCGGGCCAAGCATCACCCGCTGGATCATCCACAGGATATATCCCGCAGTCAGTACGACACCAAAGGCCCCGATGGCCGTCATCCAGCTCCACACCGGGAAGGTGCCCAAGAATACGTGAATCTCAGATACGAAACCTGCGGTCGACGGCAGTCCAAGCGAGGCCAGGCCAGCTACGAGCAGCGCGGCTCCCAAGATGGGCATTCGCCCAGCCAGACCGCCGAGGTCCGGGATGTGCCTGGTGTGGGCGCGCTCATATACGTAGCCCACGATCAGGAACAGCATTCCTGTTATGACGCCGTGTGTGAACATCTGCAGCGAGGCCCCTGTCAGGCCGACAGGCGAGACGGTTCCGGCCACACCGACTGCTGATGCCAGGCCCAACAGCACGAATCCCATGTGGCTGATCGAGCTGAAGGCTATGAGGCGCTTCATGTCGGTCTGCCTCAGCACGACCGCTGCCCCGTACAGGATGTTGATCACTCCGAGCGCGGCCAGCGCCCATGAGACGTCGCGCAGCACGTCCGGCAGGATCGCGCCCAGCCTGAACATGCCGTAAGCGCCCATCTTCAGGAGCACGCCGGCCAGCATCACGCTCGCGGCTGTCGGCGCGTCGGTATGAGCGTCCGGCAGCCACGTGTGCAGTGGCCAGACGGGAAGTTTGACCGCGAATGCCACAAACAGCAGCAGGAACACTACCAGCGCCGGCAGGCCGGTGCCCGCCTGTCGCACCAGGGCTGGCAACTCGGTCATGTCGAACGACCCGGTCGAGAAGTACAAGGCCAGGATGCCGACAAGCATGAAGGCGCTTCCCAGGATCGTGAATATCAGGAACTTCATGGCCGAGTATTCCCGGCGTCCGCTGCCCCAAATCGAGATCAGGAAGAACATCGGGATTAGTTCGAGTTCCCAGAATATGAAGAAGAGCAGGAAGTCCATCGACGTGAACACGCCGACCACCGCGCCCTGGAGCGCCAGCAGCCACATGAAGTACTCGCGTTCGCGCGGCTCTTCGCCCTGCTCCCTACGCTGTTGGCCGATTGTCCACGAAGCGAATATCGCGACCATGCCGAGCAGACCGGTGAGCATCACCAGCGGAGCGCTCAGACCATCGACAGCCAGGAAGTACTGGACCTCGAACGACTCGATTGGAATCCAGTCCACCACCCTGTCGACCATCTGGAACTGGTCCGCGCCCTCTGAAGTGTCGTAGTTCAGGAAGACGAACAGGGTCAGCAGGAATTCGACGACGGAAACGGCCACGGC
Organism: uncultured Dehalococcoidia bacterium; assembly: GCA_964537915.1. GTDB lineage: Bacteria > Chloroflexota > Dehalococcoidia > Lucifugimonadales > UBA1123 > VXRN01. The sequence goes on along the minus strand of CAZIDM010000025.1, from coordinate 35,793 downwards.
GAAGAGTCTCACCGACCGGGCATTGCGCCCGAACAGCAAGATGATCACCGCCGCCACTATCGGCAGCAACACTGCAACTGTCAACAAACCTGTGAACAACTCTTACTTACCTACAATTCCCTCTCCCTTGACGGGAGAGGGTTAGGGTGAGGGTGACTAC
>CAZIDM010000025.1:0-35623 GCA_964537915.1 uncultured Dehalococcoidia bacterium | reverse complement strand
AAAACTCTTACTACCAAAAACTCCCCCCCCCCTGCCGGGGTGTGTTTTTGGGTGTGGGTGACTACGACGTTCAACACAGTGCCATCCATCACGTCGTGTCTTCATAAAAACTGCGTCAGCCACTGATTCTGGATTCTCCAGAATCTCGTTGTTCCACAATCTCAGGACGTCAAACCCTTGACCATTTAGCCATCGGGTTCGCTCTTCATCGTAGTCTTTCTGAGCGTGATGCTGACTGCCATCTACTTCGATTATCAGTCTAATGGAGAAACAGGCGAAATCTACGATATATGGGCCGAGCGGCTGCTGTCGCCGGAATTTCAATCCGTGAAACTGTGCGCCCCTGAATATGTTCCACAGAGCTCTCTCTGCATCTGTGGATTCTCTACGGAGACGACGCGCACGTGACTTGAGGTCCGTCATCACCCTCACCCTAACCCTCTCCCATCAAGGGAAAGGGGATTTTCTCGAAACTTGTCCTTCATCTACCGGCTGAGCGCTCTTTGAACTAGGTGGGTAGGGTCGGTCGTTGGAGATGTCCAGTCAGCAACGCTGGGATGTGTAAGAGTTACGACAGATAGACTATCTGCGGCTATGTGCGTACTACTTTGCCAGTTACGTCTATTATTTTCGATGAATTCGTCTATTTGCGTATGGGCACCTATTTGGCCTCGTACCAAGTCACCAGACTCGTTACCCAAGCACACAACAACTCGCACCCCTAATCTCTCCACTACAGCTTCGTGAAAGTTCCAGCATTTCTGCGCCAGTTGTGAAATCTGGTATCTCTCAGGCTGGTCCTGACGTCCGAAACGTAGAAAAATGATATTGCTTGCAGGTACTTCCCCCGGATCACTTCCGATTCTTTGGAACAAGTGCAGCATTCTCTTCTGCATGGGCGCAGCACCTGGCACATACCACCCATCCTTTTTTGCCCACTTTTCATCTCTATAAGAGGACCAGTTTTCTGATTCCTTGTGGAGAACTTTGTCCGTATGCCATGAAACGGTTAGGTCGGAGTGCGTCTGGAGGTCACCTGCTGGATTCATCCCAAGTATGTACAGTTTCGATGATGACCCGAACGCGCGTCTGCCTGAATAGAACACAGATCCTGACTTGTCCATTAACGATTCAGGTATGAGCCTGGCAAAGTCTTCAATCATACTAGTAGTCCATCAATTTGATTTGATGGGCCAATTTCACCCTCACCCCAACCCTCTCCCGTCAAGGGAGAGGGGGTATGTTGGCTTGTCACCGGTCTCTGCTAGTCGTCCTTTCAATGATGTTGGACCACTAGCCACATATTTAGGTGGTGTCTGAGTAGGTGATTCCTTATACCTCCCCTCACGTGATCGGAAATGATTGAGGTGAGGGTGGCAGCTGCAATCCCCCTCATCCTAGCCTTCTCCCGCCAGGGGAGAAGGGACCTGTCGGACACGCTCTTTGCTACAGGAACCATATGTACAGTCCCAGAATAATCGTTACTCCAATTGAGATCGCGGCTGCGTACTGCTGGATTTGTCCCGTCTGGAACTGGCGGAGCATGCTTCCGACGTTCGCTCCGACCCAGCCGATCATGTTGGCGATCCGGTCAACTATGTTCTTGTCGCCCCAGTCGAGTATGCGGGCAACTCCGCCGTAGAAGAAGCTCCGTACAAGCGCGTCCTCGTAGAACTCGTCGAAGTAGTACTTGGCGCTTAGCAGCGCGTAAACGGGCGCGAATCGTCTGCCAACTGCTTCGGCAGACCACGACTGCCGGAAGTACATCATGTACGCGAGGAATATCCCCGCGACGGCGACCACGGTGGAGACTATCGCGAGCACAATATCGAAGTCCGGGATCTTGACGGCAATAAACCCTTCGCCCATGAAGTGGGTGAACCAGTGGATCGGGACGAATCCCAGGTCCGTCAGCGGGTTGAATACGAACCCGGCTATCACGGCCAGCACCGCGAGAACTGCCATCGGCGCAACCATAGTCCACGGCGACTCGTGAAGGTTGACGTGCCCCAGGTGCAGGTCTTCGGCGTCGTCTGACTCTGAGGCTTCAGCTTCAGCGCCTCCCCTGAACTCGCCGTTGAACGTCATGAACAGGGCTCTGAACATATAGAACGCCGTCATGAATGCTGCCGCAATGCCGAGCGCGTAGACGACGTACCCCAAGCCGGTGCCTTCGTGGAACGCACTGGCCAGTATCTCGTCCTTGCTCCAGAATCCGGCCAGCGGGAATATGCCGGCAAGCGCAAGGCTGCCAATCAGGAATGTGACATACGTCCACGGCATGTAGCGCCGCAGACCTCCCATGTAGCGCATGTTGAATGTCCCGCTGGCGTGGTTCACTGAACCTGAGCCGAGGAACAGCAGGGCCTTGAAGAAGGCGTGGGTGAACAGGTGGAAGATCGCGAAGGCGTACGCGCCCACGCCGAGCGCGAGCATCATGTAGCCGAGCTGGCTGACCGTCGAGTATGCCAGCACACGCTTGATGTCGTTCATCACCAGGCCCATCGACGCCGCGAAGATCGCGGTGAACGCGCCGATAATCGCCACGACGATCATCATCTCGTCCGACGCCTGGAACACCGGGAAGAACCTAGCTACCAGGAAGACGCCTGCGGCGACCATCGTTGCCGCGTGGATCAGCGCACTGACCGGAGTCGGGCCTTCCATCGCGTCAGGGAGCCATGTGTGAAGCGGGAACTGTCCGGACTTGCCTACGGCGCCCGCAAAGATGCCGGCGGCGATCCAGGTCGCCACTCCGCCCGCTATTATTCCCGTCTCGACGGCCTCGTAGAGGTCAGGAATGTCCAGGCCGTTCAGTCCGGCAAACGACATCGTATCCTGCTGGAAGAACAGGTACATGATCGCGAGCAGGAATCCGAAGTCGCCGACCCTGGTGACGATGAAGGCCTTCTTGGCAGCGTTGGCTGCCGACGGCCTCGTGAACCAGAACCCGATGAGCAGGTAAGAGCAGAGGCCCACGAGCTCCCAGAACACGAACACCTGGATGATGTTCGACGCCAGCACGAGTCCGACCATCGAGGTCGTGAACAGGGACATGTACGCGTAGTAGCGGGAGAACCCCCGGTTTTCCTCCTCGCTCATGTAGCCGAGCGAGTAGATCTGGACCATGAGGCTGACGCCGGTCACCACCACGAGCATGACAGCAGTCAGCGGGTCCATCAGGATGCCGACGTTGAGCGTGAAATCGCCTACTGACAGCCATTCGTGGGTAGGGTATTCGATGTGGCCGTGGTTGGAGATCGTGCTGAAGAGGGCCGCCATAGAGATGACGAAGCTGACGCCAATGGCCAGTATAGTCAGCCAGCCGGCCGACTTCCCCAGGACGTCCAGACCCTGTTCAGGATTGGTCTTCGAACGAGCGTACGCCATCGGCCAGATGACGAAGCCAATGACCACGAACGACGCGAGCGGCGCGAAGAGGGTGAGCCAGACGAGGAATTCAGAGATCATCTACAGCTTCCTCAGAATCTCGTCGGCCACGTGCTCTCGGCCCTTCGGAACGTACACTATGAAGGGAGTCCTCTCTCCCCAGTCCATGATGTCACCGACCGGAAGAATCTTCGTCGGAAGGCCATCGCCTTCCAGAAGGTCCTTCCACATCTCAGCCATCATCAGGCTGGGCACTGTACGATACTCAACCCACATGGTCAGTGGCTAGTGGACAGTTGCCGGTGGCTAGCGGCTGGGTCAGGGGTGGCTCTCACTCCTCACTCCTCTTATCTATTTGCTCATCTGCGTCGCATCCGTGACGAACACGGTGGAGCGACTCCGATAGATGGCGATAACGATGGCGAGACCGAGCGCCACCTCAGCGGCGGCGATCGTAATGATGAAAATCGAAAACACCTGTCCCGTGAGCAGCAGGTGCGCAGCCTGCTCAGCGCCACTTCCCGGACGACCGAAGAGCGTCGCAGGGATCGTGTACCTGGAGAACGCTACCGCCGCCAGGTTGACCGCGTTGAACATGAGCTCAATAGACATGAGCACTGCGATCGCGTTGCGCTTCGACAGCGCACCGTACAGCCCAATGGCGAAGATTATCGCCGAGACTATCAGGACATTATCGAGACTCAATTCAGGACTTTCTCCAAGCTGACACACTCGACCCACTGCAATCTGGGTTCCGGCCTTCGCCGGAATGGCGGTACGTGGCCTCGAGTGTCACTGTCCGAATTGCATCCAATAGAAGCTTCCCGGAATACAAAAGATTACCTTTCGCGAATCAGCGCCAGCGCGCCTATGATCGCCGCAAGCAGAACGACTGACGCCACCTCGAACGCCAGAACGAAGTCCTGGACCAGCAGGCGTGCTATCCAGGGAATCGTGTTGGAGAATACCTCACTAATCCTCGAAGTTGCCGATGCGCTGAGCTGTCCGCTCTGCAATACGTCGTCGAGGATAATCCAGTCTGTCTGTACAGTCACGAAGATGGCCAGAATGCCGAACAGCGCGGCCAGGATGGCGACGGGTATTCGCAGCGAGTGTGCCGGACTGCCGCTCTCTACCTCTCCCGTCATCAATATGGCGAAGATAATCAGCACCGAGATGGCGCCGACGTAGATCAGCACCTGCACCGCGGCGATGAACTCTGCCCTGAGCAGGACGAACATCCCGGCAACGGCCAGGAACGAGACGATCAGGAACAGCGCGGCACGGAACAGGTTTCGCATCTGGACGACGGCAAATGCCGCGACGATGCTGCTTCCCGCCAGCACCCAGAAGACAATGTCGACAATCAGGGACGCCTCGGTCCCCTGGCCTGGGATCATCTCTGACCCCAACGCTCTTGCTGGTCGGTCAGGGTCGGCCGCTCGTGCCGATGGACCTCACGCCAGTCGGCCTCGTCGCCCTCCAGCGGGTTGTACTCGCTGTTGGCCGAAAGCTGCGGCCTGAACCAGTGGCTGGGACGCTTGGGCGATGAGACGAGCCTGTCCTTGTCGATGACAAGTTCCCGACGGCTGTACCTGCCCTCTTCGAAGCCGCTTCCCATGTGGATCGCGTCGTAAGGGCACGCCTCGACGCAAAGGCCGCAGAACATGCAGCGGCCGATGTCAATGTCAAATACTTCCAGGAAGTACTTGTCGCCCTCCTGGAGGTCGGTCTTCGCCGGATCGGTCACTATGCGAATGATGCCGAGCGGGCAGTACTTCGCGCAGGACGCGCATCCGGTGCAACGGTTCTCATACCAGGAGAACTCTTCACCCCTGAATCGCGGGTGCTGGTACTGGCGATCACGGACGCTTGTCAGGCCGACGAGCGCCTTGATCGACTCGCCCGGACGCTTCAGGGCGAACGTCACCGGGTTCTGGTCGTTCATGCGCGCGAGTCCGACCAGTCCGATCTTGCGATCGGGGTACTGGTGAACGGTGAAGTTCCGGCCGGGTGAGACGAGGTTCTTCATCGTCACGCCCAGTCCCTTGAACAGTGAGAGGCCATACATAATCTAATCAGCCTCCGCGTACATATTTGCGAGTGGAGATGGTGTCGGGGCAGGCCGCTCGAGCTTCTTCTGGCCGAGCACCTTTGCCGTCACGACAATCGCGACCACTGTCAGCACCCAGTTGATTACCGACATGATCCAGAGTGAACTGGTAGAGATGTTACCGGCATCGTCCTGGAAAATCACGACCTCTATAGCGATTGCGAAGATGTTCAGCAGCGAGAGCGCGAACAGGCCCTTCCATGCGAATCCCATAATCTGGTCGACTCGCAGCCTGGGCCACGTCGCCCTCACCCACAGCAGTGCGAACACCACCACGAACGTCTTCACTATAAACCAAATCTGTCCCGGGATAATCGATGGGCCGTTAGTCCCACCCAGGAACAGCACAACGATAATCATGGAGTTGATTATCGGGGCCATGAATTCAGCCAAGAACAGCAGCGCGAACTTGATGCCGCTGTACTCCGTGTTGTAGCCGGAGCCGAGCTCAGATTCGGCCTCGATCTGGTCGAAGGGCGTCCTGCTCATCTCGGCAGAGGCTGCGGCCACGAAGATCAGGAAGCCGAGAGGCTGCACTATCAGGAACGGGACCGACTGGCTCTGGACGATATCGAACATCGCAAGCGAGCCTGAGAGTATCAGGACACCCACTACGGAGAGCGCCATCGGCACCTCGTAGCTGACGAGCATCGCGACTCCGCGCATCGCGCCCAGCATCGCGTACTTGTTGGCAGAGCCCCAGCCGGCCATGAAGATGGCGATCGTGTTGACCGAGGTCACGCCGAGCACGAACAGAATCCCGATATTCAGCCGACCCAGGAAAGTATTGTCGCCGAACGGCACCACGGCAACGACCACAAGGGTCGGCACGAGGAGAACAATCGGCGCCAGGAGCATCACCCAGCGGTCCGCCTCCTCAGGAGTTGTGTCCTCCTTGGTTATGAGCTTGAGAAGGTCTGCGATCGGCTGAAGCAGACCGAATGGACCCCAGCGGTTTGGCCCCAGCCTGTTCTGGAACCTGCCCAGTGCACGGCGCTCGAACCATGTATAGACCGCCGTGGACATTATCATCGCGTTGATCACGACAAATGACAAAATCACGGCGCCAATGGTGAAGGCCAGCCACTCAAGGCCATTGGGAACGAAGCCCTCTACCAAGTCGTAGATGCTCCCAAAGCTGACGATGCCTTCGAACAGGTCTCCCGGGTTCACCGGTCAACCTCTCCGAGGACGATGTCTACAGACCCGAACGTCGTTATGAGGTCACCCATCTTTCCGCCGATGAGCATCTCACGCAGCGGATTCAGGTTGATGAACGACGGCGCGCGCACCTTGCACCTGTACGGCGAGATTCCCCCGTCGCTTACAAGGTAGAACCCCAACTCGCCCTTTGGCCCCTCCACGCTCGCATAAGCGTCTCCCTCAGGAGCGCGAATGAAGTACGGCGTATCGGCGCGAATTGGGCCGTCGGGAATCTGCTCCATGCACTGCCTGATGATCCGCACGCTCTCGCGCATCTCCTGGATGCGCACGATGTAGCGGTCGAAGTTGTCGCCGTCCGAACCGATGGGAATGTCGAACTCGAGGCGGTCGTACACCTCGTATGGGTCAGCCTTTCGCAGGTCCCACTGGACCCCGGCAGCCCGGAGCATGGGGCCGTTTACCGAGTTGTCGATAGCCTGCTCGGCTGTCAGAACGCCCACGCCCCGGGTCCGGGTGAGGACGATCTCGTTTCCGGTGATCAGGTCTTCCAGCTCATCCAGGGAAACCGGCAGGTCTTCCACGATCCTCTTGAGGGCCGGCCAGAAGTCGTCCGGAGCGTCCTGTAAGACTCCGCCGGGACGCATGTAGCTCAGAGTGATTCGAGCGCCGCACAGCATCTCGAACAGGTCCAGGATTCGCTCTCGTTCCCTGAAGCAGTACATCAATGGAGTCGCTAATGCGCCCAGATCATTCAACAGGAAACCCGTCGCCATCATGTGGCTGGAGATGCGCTGGAGCTCCGCGCTGATCACCCGAATGTACTGCGCGCGTTCGGGCACCTCGATATCCGCCAGCTTCTCAACGGCCCTGACGTAGGCCAGGTTGTTGGACATGCTGGCGATGTAGTCCATACGGTCTGTGAGTGTGACAATCTGGACGTACGTACGCGACTCGGCCAGCTTCTCTGAGCCCCGGTGCAGGTAACCGAACACCGGCTCAACGTCCAGCACCACTTCGCCGTCGAACGTGACGCGCAGCCTGAACACCCCATGCGTGCTTGGATGCTGGGGTCCCAGGTTTATCGTGACTGGCTCTGTACGGATAGTCATTGAGATGCTGGCTGGCGTCCCTAGCCCAAAAAGTCCTTTCTAAGCGGATGCCCCGGGAATCCCTCCCAGAGCAGAACTCTCTTCATATTGGGATGTCCCTCGAAGTGAATGCCCATCAGGTCCCAGATCTCCCTCTCCTGGAGATCGGCGCCCTTCCAGATGTCGACGACAGAGCGAATCGCAGGCTCATCCCTGCCAAACACCCTGGATTTCACCACAAGGCTGGCGTTCCGGCGCAGCGAAACAAGATGGTACACCATCTCGAAGTACTCGACGTAGTCGACCGCCGTCAGCGCGGTGAGGAACGAGAAGTCGAACCCGGGGTCGTCCTTGAGAAGTTGAGCCACCGGATGTATGTGTTCAGGCAGCACCCAGACGTCTGTCTGCGTGCTATCTGTCGCCGCACCCGGAATCGACTCGTTGATCCGGCGTGCCGCATCCTCAGCGGAGTGTGCCCTGGTCAATTCCCTGACCTACTTCCTTCCCTGCTGAATGGAGTAGCGCTTGATCTTCTCGTGAAGCTGCATGATGCCATACAGAAGAGCGTCGGGACGGGGTGGGCAGCCGGGCACATAGACGTCGACCGGGATTATGTGGTTGACTCCCGGAACCACGCTGTACGAGCCGTAGTAGGGTCCGCCGCTCGTGGCGCACACGCCCATGGAGATCACCCACTTGGGTTCAGCCATCTGCTGGTATACGCGCTCGATGGCGGGGGCCATCTTCCAGGTTACGGTGCCCGCGATGATTATCAGGTCGGCCTGTCTTGGAGAAGGCCTGAAGACCTCCATGCCGAACCTGGAGATGTCGAACCTAGACATCGCGCTCGCCATCATCTCGAAGGCGCAGCAGGCCAGTCCGAAAGACAGCGGCCACACTGCGGACTTCCGCCCCCAGTTTATGAGAGCGTCGACGGACGTGATGGCGATGTTTCGATCGAACTCCTCAGGCACCTCGAGCAGAGGCTCAGCCAGAGCATCCGTATGAGTGGCCTTGAGGTGATTTACGTAGTCCCCTTCTTCCCTGTCAAGCTCCCAGGTTGACTGGTGTAGAAGAAGGCCTGAGGTTGAATCCTGCGTCATGCCTTAACTCCATTCCAGCGATCCCTTGCGCCAGGCGTAGAGCCACCCGACCACAAGAATCGCAACGAACACCAGCATCTCCAGAAGTACGAACGCTCCGAACTGTGCCGATAGCAGTCCGAAACTGGCGGCCCACGGGAAGAGAAACACGACCTCGACGTCAAAGACGACAAAGATCAGCGCAAAGGAGTAGAATCTGAAATTAAATTGGCTCCACCGACCGGAAAGCGTCTCGAATCCGCATTCGTAGATCGCCTTCTTGATCGGGTCCGGAGCGTGTGGCCTGATCTTGAGGACCGTCAACATCCAGCTTGCTACCAGCATTCCAATCGGCACTGCCGAAGCTACCGCGACGAAGATGGCGATCAGTGCATACTGCCGGAAATACTCGTCAAGCATGTCGCTGTGGACGACTCCTTGATCCCCGTTTTCACGAGGACGTGGCTAAGACGGTGGGCGGCCGCGCGAACAGGGTTGCGGGGGTAAAATCCCGCTCTGGTCAAGTTCTGAATTCGGGCGAAATATAGCACACGCCTCTTGAAACCTGCAAGTGAAAAGTTCTATAAAAGGCACCCTGGAAGAGGGACGAAAATCGCTTGATTACTGGACTCAAAACGACAGGTGACATGCAGCCCGTACCACTGCCTCCAATGATCGAACGCTACGGCGAGTCCATCCAGAGCGCGCTGCGGTCGGAGCTGTCCCAGAGCCATTCGTTCGTGTACGACATGCTCAGGTACTACATCGGATGGGCTGACGAGACCGGCGCTCCGTTAGCCGCCACAACCGGAAAGGCCGTCAGGCCAACGCTGTGCCTGTTCGGGTGTGAGGCCGTCGGCGGCACGACGTCCCAGGCCTTGCCCGCTGCCGTCGCACTCGAATTCATCCACAACTTCTCGCTCGTCCACGACGACATACAGGACGAGGACGAGACCCGTCATGGCCGCAAGACGATCTGGGCGGTGTGGGGTAAGCCAAAGGCGCTCGTCTCAGGCAACGTGCTCCGGGTCGTCGCCGACTCCGCGCTCCACGGGCTGCCCTCGTCTGGAGTGGACAGCAGTCGCGCCGTGACTGCCGCCGACCTGCTGACCGAGGCCTACCTGGAGATGATCGAGGGCCAGTACCTCGACATCTCGTTCGAGGGCAGACGCGACATCAGCATGTCCGACTATCGCCGGATGATCTCCCGCAAGACAGGCGCCCTGCTCAGGTGCTCGCTCAACCTTGGAGCGGCAGTCGGCACCGACGATGCCGAGACCGTCGCCGCGTTCCGTGAGTGCGGGAGGGCTCTCGGCTACGTCTTCCAGATCCGCGACGACGTACTTGGCGTGTGGGGACAGGAAGACGTCACAGGAAAGCCCGTGGGCTCCGACATCAGGCGCAAGAAGAACTCTTACCCCGTGGTCTTCGCAATGGAGAACGCCGACGAGTCAGACAGCAGGCAGCTCTCCAGCATCTACGACAAGGACGAACCGGATGAGGCCGACGTCGCCTCCGTCCTCGAGATAATGGAGCGTACCGGAGTCCAGGAACACGCCGGCACAGAGGTCAGCGAGTGGGCCGACATGGCAATGCAGGCCATCGCCCCAATAGAGCTATCCCCATCAGCCCGCCAGGAAATCGAAGAGTTCACCCACTTCCTAATGGTGAGGGACAGGTAGGATCCCGGCCTTCCATTTTAGTAGTCCGCCAGGAAGTCCTCCCGCATCCGGCATGTCACCAAATCAGAGCCTGCCATCGATTCGTACAGCGGAACGTCGGTGGTGACGAGTACATCAGCATCAGCAGAGAGATAGGCGGAGACCAGATACACATCTTCCTCAGGTATCTGATCTTGTAACTCAGGCGGCACCTCTGCCGTACTCTCTGACCGCACCCTTATTGTCCTATCGCTATTGTCATACAGGCTTCGGAAGACTTTGCTGATCGCTCTGCGACGGGCATCCATGAACCTCATTAGTCGATTTGCCTTGTCAATCCAGCGAGGCTCGTCAGGAACCACCAGAACGTCGTCAGACCGCACGAGATATCCCAGAAGCCGTGCCGCTTCACGCTGCCTGCGATCGCCGTTACTACCGTAGAGATCGTGGAATATCCACTCGTTTAGGACGACAATCATCAGCCCAGATCAGATGGTTTCTGATGGCTCGCCAAAGAGAATCGCCATATCCTCCAACTCGGAGGCTATGAACGAACTGAGACCTCCTGATATCTGCCCATCCTGAGTCGCTTCCTGCTTGGTGAACCTGCTCTCTCCATCCTCTTTCTCGGCAAAGATGAACGAGACGTCATCCACGCCTATCTTCCCATCGGCAATCTGAGCCAGCAGCGACAGCACGAAGGTCTCACTATGGGTCGAAACAACAATTCTCTTGTCGTGCTTGCTGGTGATGTCAACCATTGCGTGAACGAGCTTCCTGATCATTGAGGGGTGTAGATGAATCTCGGGCTCTTCGATTGCGACAAGTTTGGTCTTGGAATACAGGCACACGGTGAGCATGTGCGCAAGTTGGTTTATGCCGAATCCTTCGTTGACCATAGATACCGGCACATCACCGTTTCTAGGGACGGAGTCTAGGTTGAATATCGAAGTACCTACCTGCAAACGAACTCCAAGCTGACGATCGGCGACCGATTCCAACAATCGACTTACGGAATATTCGAGATACCTGTCAGTGGCCAGCAGAGACGCCACTTCATCGTCCGTAGCTAGTGAGGGGGTCACATTCGATACGCTGTACGTCGGAGTTGTGAACCCGCGCCTGAGCGGGACAAACCCCACACTACGTGCTAGTTCCATGGGAGAATTTGCGTTGGTGATATTGTGCGTGAGAACCGAAGGATCAATACCGTAATTGTCCTGTTCAAGTCCCACACTAATTCCGTTCCAGTTCAGGTAAGTTGGCGGTTCTATGAGATGAGCATATTCATCCGATGTAGCCAAGTATAGCCTGTCGGACGTTTGCTGATCTCCACGATATGGAAATGGGATTTCGAGGCTCATACTGGCTGGTTGAAATCCCATATCTGGACCTACAAACTCGACACCAACCTGTCCGCCAAAGTTCGCAACTGACAGCCTTACCATAGATGTCTGACTTTCACCCAGCACCGTCAGAGAAAGCGACACCGCTGTGTCCTCAGCGTGATTACGCACCACCTCCCTCAACCCCCCAAGACTTATGGTTGGATACGAGAACAGACTCGGAACACTCTGCGCAGGATTGGTGAAGAAATTCCTGAGCGTGAGCAGACCGTAGATCAGCGATGATTTGCCGGACCCGTTGGCTCCGTAGATGACAGTCAGCGGCGCGATCTCCACCGTGGCATCGCGAATGGAGCGGAAGTTCTCCAAGTGTAGGGTGTAGGTGTCCGACATCTTCCTGCCTCCGGACCGGTTCGGACTCTGTGAGCCTGCGGCAGTGGCCGAGGTATTCTGAGTCTACCAGACGAGCCTATGTCGTTTGGTAGGCGGCTCGATAGGCAACCGTCCTTCGACAAGCTACCGCCACGGCGGGTTTTCAACAGGACGAACGGATGCGGGCAAGATGCCCGCGCTCCAAAGGCGGGCGTCTACTAATCTGGGACAGGTTACTGCACCATGAGGTTGTATCAGTTAGGTTGGAAGCCTCCTCGTGAAACGACCCGAACCCTTGGATTCCCGCTTTCGCGGGAATGACGGAATGGCGGTGCTGACAAAGTTGGTACAGGCTCCTGCACCATCCTTAGCTTGCCCGCACACCACGGGCATGGTAGCGTTCGTTGCAACGTGTCACCATGACACGATCTGCTTGCCATGACATGACAGATGCGCGGCAAGGGAGCGCCAGATTCAAGTGTCTTCGCCCTCCTTACATTCAGAGTCCGCCGTACTTGAGAGAGCCTACGACCACTGTCAGCAGGTGGCGAAGGAACACGCCAGGAACTTTTACTACGCCTTTCGCACACTGCCTGCTCCCAAGCGTCGGGCGATCTATGCCGCCTACGCGACCTGCCGGCTCTGGGACGACATCGCTGACGACGACGCGCCACTTTCGGAAAAGCGCAGGCTGTTCGCCGAGACGCGGCGCACGCTGGCTGCCACCGTGGCTGGTCCGCATGATGAGGCCGATATGGACCACTCGCAGCACGTGCCGCCGGAGTTCATCGCGCTGGCAAACGCCACCAGCACGTTTGGCATCCCGATGAGATACTACGACGAGATCCTGGAGGGCGTTGAGTCGGACCTGGTCAAAGACCGGTTTGCGAACTTCGTCGAGCTTCGCGACTACTGCTACAAGGTCGCTTCAGTCGTCGGTCTGATCTGCATCGAGGTCTTCGGCTACGACGACCCCCGAGCCGAGGAGTACGCTGTCGACATGGGCATCGCCCTGCAGCTTACGAACATACTTCGTGACATCGACGAGGATGCCGGACGCGACCGCATCTACCTACCGCAGGACGAACTGGCTGAGTTTGGCTACTCGGAGGAAGACCTCAAGAACCGCGTCGTCAACGAGCAGTTCAGGTCTTTGATGAGGTACCAGGTCGACCGTGCCCGTTCATACTACGAGCGGTCAAGGCCGCTGTTCGACATGGTGGAGCTGGAGTCCAGGACGTGTCTGCGCGTCCTTCACGAGGCCTACGCAGCGATCCTCGACAGGATCGAGCAGTCCGACTTCGACGTGTACTCCCAGCGCATCGGACTGAGCACCGGCGAAAAGCTGCTGATTACCGCGCGCCTGTGGCTCGGCAGCGCCGTACTCGGCATACCGCTGGTCAGGCGCCTGCTGTAGCCAACGATGCACGCCCTGATTCTCGCCCCCTTTGAAGAGGGCCAACTCGCGCGACTACGCTCGCAGATGGACGTCTCGTATGAAAGCTGGCTGGACACGCGCACGCTCACGGACCCGGACGAACTCGCTGCCCGCATCCTCTCAGAGGACATCTCGATTCTCGTCGTCGAGGCCGACTTCGTATTCGAAGAGACTTTCCAGCAGTGCCCGGGGCTGAAGTTCGTCGGCATCTGTCGCGCGTCGACGACACAGGTAGACCTAGAGGCCGCATCCGAACATGGTGCTGTCGTGGTCAACACTCCCGGCCGCAATGCCCGTGCCGTGGCTGAGCACGCGCTGGCGCTCATACTTTCGCAGGCCCGGAGAATCACACAGGCCCACGAATTCGTCAGTTCGGGGAGTTGGCTCAACCCTGTTGCCGGCTACACCGGCTTTCGTGGCGTCGAAGTCGGCGCACGTACGGTCGGCATCATAGGGCTGGGCGCCATAGGCCGGACTCTTGCCGAAATGTGCCTGGGGCTCGGCATGAAGGTGGTGGCCTACGACCCATACGTGAAAGAAGTACCAGGCGGCGTCCGCATGGCAGACCTCGCGGCTCTCGCGCAGACTTCGGACTTCGTGAGCGTCCACGTACCAGCAGCCCCCGACACCACAGGACTTCTGGACGCTGAGTTCTTCGCACATATGAAGCCCACGGCGTACCTCGTCAACTGCTCCGACTACCAGGTGGCGGAGGAGGCCGCGCTGCTGGATGCCCTGCGCAGTCGACGGATCAGGGGAGCGGCACTCGACGTGTTCGAGACCCATCCGGTCACGCCAAACAGTCCTATGCTGGAACTCGACAACGTGCTCCTGACTCCACACATAGGCGGCGCGACCGATGAGACGATCGAACGCCACTCGCGGATGATGACCGACGACATCCTCCGGTTCATCAACGGCCAGAGGCCCGCCAACCTCGTCGTTCCCAAAGTGTGGCCTGACCGCCTCCATGTTCCCTCTCCGTCGACGGGTTGAGAGGGGGATGTAATCCAACAATTCGTTCGTCACAGGATCAGGTCCGGGGCAGGCCCTGAGCCTGTCGAAGGACACCCCACCCATGGATTCCCGCTTTCGCGGGAATGACGGCTTGAGGATACATATCCCTGTCAGCCCTCGACGGGAGAGGGCTAGAATGAAGGTCATGCACTCCGACCACGTACTGGTAATCGACGCAGGTTCAAGCTCCATACGCTGCCACCTCGTAGACCCGGCTGGGGATGCTACACGTTCAGCCTCCAGGCCATGGGTGTATCTCGATGAGCCGGACTCAGGGGCACTCGAAAGGAGCTTCGACCTGGATGCCTGCTGGCAATCGCTGTGCAACGCCATTCGCGAGTGCACAGGTGACGGCAGGCACCGGCCTCAGGCAATCGCCATAACTTCGCAGCGCCAGTCCCTGGTCTTTGCGGACAGTCACTGCCGACCCCTACATGCGGGACCAAACACCGATACCCGCGCGATCTTCCAGGGGTCGGCACTCGATGCTCAACACGGACGACTCCTGTACGACACCACGGGCCACAGGCCGACATTCATGATGGCCGCCGGCAAGCTGGCGTGGCTGAGAGACACTCGCCCCTCCGATTACGAAGAGCTGGCTCACGTGGTCACCCTCGCTGACTGGATCGCGTTCCGGCTCACCGGCTGCCTCGCATCCGAGCCGACCCTCGCAGCAGCGAGCGGCCTCATCGACATCCGAACACGAACCTGGGCATCGAAGATGTTCGAGGAGCTTGGATTGAAGTGCCCCGAGGCGCAGCTTCACGAGCGGAGTGAGATTCGCGGCGACGTGATTGCGAACGAGGCCGCAACCATTGCAGGTGTCCCGGTAATCGTTGCAGGCGCCGACACCCAGTGCGGGTTGATCGGAGCCGGGGCTGTCGAGGCAGGCCAGGTCGGAATCATCGCCGGGTGGAGCGCACCCGTACAGATGCTGGTCCCACAGCCTCTTCAGTCTCCCAACATGAAGACCTGGACTGGCCTGTTCCAGGCGCCTGACCTGTGGGTCACAGAGAGCAGCGCGGGAGACATTGGGAACGTGTGGCGCTGGCTGGTCGAGACACTGACCGGAGGCCAACGTGACTACGAAGAGTTGGACAGGCTCGCCGGCGTGGCCCCTCTGGGGTCGTTCGGAGTGACAGGTCACTTTGGCCCGGAGGCAATGGACGTGTCTGCGGTTGGAATGAGGCTGGGGGGCATCCTCTTCCCCACTCCGATTGCGATGGGAGGTCCGAGCCCTGGTCAGATCGGACGGGCCGCGCTGGAGTCGTTCGCGTACACAATCAGGGCCAACCTCGAACAGTTGGAGAGGGAGTCCGGGATCACCGCGACCCGCATTGGTCTCGGCGGAGGCCTGAGTCGTTCGAGCACGTTCAGGCGGATTCTGCCGGACGTCCTGGGACGCCTCGTGGCGATGTATAGCCAGACTGACGTGACAGCCCTGGGATGCGCAGTGATCGCGAGGACTGCGATCGGCGAATTCACATCCCTGGCTGAGGCAGCAAGGGAAGCATCACGTGAGGCGCTTGCCCTGGAGCCGGACCCCGGCCCGTCAGCCGAGTACCAGGACTACTACGAACGCTGGCTTGAGGTTCATGAGAGCATCGGTCCGCTGCTCGGCTGATTTAGCCTGCCGGTGTAAATCGACTAAACTCTGTATAGACTGGACGCAGTTGCTCTGATGCCAAGTAGATGGAAAGACGAAAAACGGGCGGTCTCTGACGCCGCGCACCTGATGGCCGACCTTGGCCTCGTCACCGGTACGGCCGGGAACATTAGCGTGCGACTCGGGGCCGTGGAAGGCCGTGACCTGATGGCGGTCACTCCCGCATCGACGGCCTACGAGGCGATGACCGCTGACGACATCGTCGTTACGGACTTCGATGTCGAGCCTGTCGAAGGCGAGCTTGCGCCGTCGTCCGAAAGCCTGTTGCACGTCGGCATCTACCAGAGACGTCCCGACGCCGGAGCCGTCGTGCACACACACTCGATCTACTCCAGCGTCCTCGCCGTATCCGGCATCGATCTCCCCCCGGTGATCGACGAAGTCGTGGTCTACATTGGGGGCACAATCCGTGTCTCCGAGTACGGCTACCCCGGAACTGAGGAGCTTGCAGACAACGTCTGTGACGCCCTGGGAAGCAACAAGGCGGCATTCATCGCAAATCACGGCGCGGTCGCCGTAGGGCGTTCCCTGCAAGAGGCGTTGGACATCTGCCTGCTCGTCGAACGCGCATCGCAGATCTACGTAATGGCCAGCACGTTGGGCCAGGTGAAGCCCATTCCCGGCGAGTTCGTAGAGACATCGACCGCAATCTATAGAATGCGTAACAACCTGGCCCCGTAGATCGACGGAGGACCAGACTAAGGAGACTACTGCTGATGGTCACTGTCCCCGGATTTCTGCTCAGGCGGCTGTACGTCAAGCAGAGCCTCGCCAATACCGAAGACGGATTCCAGTTCGAGCTGATGAACCGCCTCGGCTCAGGATACTCGCACAAGGTGCACCCGCTCACAGTGGACGGCGCGGAGATTCCCATCGACAGCGCGGAGTTCGATCTCGAAGGCACCGTAATACGGTTTGACGACGTAACACAGGAGAACACCCTGACCCTGGCCATGAACAAAGCGATCATCGTCAGGGTGACCGGTACCAGGCTCGAACCGGGAGCGCACAAGATCGGCATGGGGTTCGATGCCCCCGGACTGGGCACTCTGAGCTTCGACTTCACCGACGCAGTGGCCGATGGCTGATGGCGGCCTGCGAGTAGCGATCACCGGCGCCGCAGGTTACCTCGGCAGCAGGCTTATCGAACGGCTGGAAACGTGCGAAGAGGTCAGCTACATCCTCGCGACCGACAGGCGAACGCCAAGGTCACCGTTTGGCGATGGAACGGAATTCGCAAGGCTCGATGTCTCGGAGCCCTTTCCGAGCCTTCTCGCTCAACATGACATCAACGCGGTCGTGCACTTGGCATACGTTCTCAATCCGGGACGCCGCCGCGCCGAAGCATCGAAGGTGAACGTCCTGGGCACAGATCACCTACTGGAGTCATGTCGCGACTCGGACGTTACCCACGTCATCTACCTGAGCAGCACGTCGGTGTACGGGGCGCACCCGGACAATCCCGAGTTCCTTACCGAGACAGACCCGGTGCGACCACTACATGGATTCCAGTACAGCGAGGACAAAGTAGTCGCCGAGAGACGCCTGGCCGCTTTCGCCGAGGAGAGTCCGGCAGCCTCGATAACAGTCCTGCGGGGTTGCCCGGTCATGGGGCCCCGGGCGGACAACTTCATCGCCAATGCGTTCTTCAAACCTGTGCTGCCCCGCATTGGGGACGCCGACCCGCCGATGCAGTTCACCCACGAGGATGACCTGATGGACGTAATAGTAAAGTGCCTGGTGATCAGGACGGCGGGCATCTACAATGTCGCCGGCGACGGGGCCATCCGCTGGACCGAAATGGCGCAGGTCATGGGGCGCAGGATGCTGAAGCTTCCTCCCATCGCATGGCGGTCGAT
Source organism: uncultured Dehalococcoidia bacterium (assembly GCA_964537915.1). Classification (GTDB taxonomy): domain Bacteria; phylum Chloroflexota; class Dehalococcoidia; order Lucifugimonadales; family UBA1123; genus VXRN01. Next base: position 17,424 of record CAZIDM010000025.1, on the reverse strand, counting down.
GACCTCGCTGGCGTGGGGCCTCGGCCTGCAGTCGGACTCTCCCGCGTGTGGCCTGGACTTCATCCGCTACAGGTGGACGGCAAGCACCGACAAGCTCAAGCGGGACCTCGGGGTGAGTCTGACTTACACTTCCCGCGAGGCGTGGGAGTCATTTGCCACCCAGTCCAAACAGTCGTAACCGAAATCTGAAACTAAAGCTGCATTCACAGGAAAGAACATGAAGGTAATCATCGACGCAGACACAGGAACAGACGACGCCATAGCGCTGGTCATGGCGGTCAACTCGCCGGAGCTGCAGATCGACTGCATCACGGCCGTAGCGGGAAACGCGCGGCTGGCCGACACGACCCGCAATGCCCTGCGACTGCTGAGCTACCTCGGCCGGCCCGACATACCGGTCTCTAAGGGCGCTGACAGACCACTAAAGGTCAAGAACCGCTTCTCCTACCACTATCACGGTCCAAGAGGACTGACGACGCGCCTGCCGACGACAGACTCGAAAGCTATCGAGGCGCGTGCGCCTGACCACATGCAGTCGACCGCTGAACAGGCCGGAGGCGATCTGGAGATCATCGCGCTAGGCCCGCTTACCAACGTGGCGCGAGCCATTAGTCGCGGTCCCAACCAGATGAAGCGTGTTAAGCGCATCTACGTGATGGGGGGAGCCGTCGAGGTCCCGGGCAACTCCACGCCCTTTGCGGAGTTCAACATCTATGCCGACCCTCACGCCGCGAGCATCGTGTTCGACTCGGGCATCCCCATCACTCTCGTCGGACTGGACGTGGGGGACGCCGTGGGATTCGACCGCGACGGCACCGACTGGCGCTCTGGCACGTCGAGGGGAGAAGACGTTTCGGCCCGCATCATGCAGGGATGGTTCGACTCGCACCCTGGTCGGGACGTCTACGTCCTGTGCGACCCGATAACCATTGCGGCAGCGGTGGCGCCGGACCTGTTCGAGTACCGGCAGGGAACGATTACGGTCGATGAGGACGGCGAGCACCGCGGCAGGACGAGGGCCGAGTACGGAGACGGGAACGTGACCATAGCTCTCAGTGTCGACGAAGACCGCGCGCGCAACTTCGTCCTCGAACGGCTGGTTACTGCTGACTGAGGGGCCTCCCAGGCAAGACAGTCGTCTGGACTACCCTGATGGCTCCAGGTAGCTGAGCATCGTGTCCCATCTGGCGCCCAGCACGCGACGCATGTTTCGAGTGGTCACCTCTTCCACTTCCTCGACGTCGATGCCTTTGAGCTCGGCCAGCGTCTGAGCCACGGTGGCGACGTGCCTGGGTTCCGTCCAGTTTTCGCGCTTGGACTTGAACGGCTGGGGGGCAGCGTCGGTCTCTAGAACTATGTTATCCAGAGGCACCTTCACGGCGGCCTCCTGCAGGTAGGTGAGGCGCAGCAGGGGTCGCGCCAGCGAGATGTAGAAGCCGAGGTCGATGACCTTCTGCGCGGTCTGGAAATCGCCCTGGAAGTAGTGCATGATGCCGCCGACCTCGTAGGCGCGCTCCTCCCGCAGCACGCGGAACGCCTCGTCATGAGACTCGCGGCTGTGGAACACGACAGGCAGGTCAAGCTCTCGGGCCAGCCGGATCTGCTCCCTGAAGGCGAGGTACTGGATGGCGCGGTCGGGGGCGCCTTCCATGAAGTCCAGCCCAATCTCGCTCATCACCAGCACCTTTTCCGTAGACAGGGCCAGGTCCCTGAGGGTCTCATAGGTCTGGTCGGTGAACGGCTCGCGGATGTCCATCGGGTGGATGCCCACGCCTGAGAAGAAGTCATTGAAACGGGCGGAGAGTGCGATGGACCTCTCGGTAGAGGGAATAGTCGTCCCTGCCGAGATCACGGCACGAACTCCGACGCCTCTGGCGCGGGTGAGAATCTCTCCCACCTCCGTATCTGAAAAGGGGTCCAGGTGTACGTGGCTGTCTATGAACATGCTGGAGTGTGGTCCATCTCACGTGAGTCTTCTGCTGTGGTCAATCGTCCCTGACGGTCATTATACTAGCTCAGAATGTAACCGCCCGCGAAAGCGCGGGCGTTGTGACGATTGCATAAGTCCGTCATTCCGGCGAAGGCCGGAATCCAGGTGCATGGGCGATGACCGGTAGCTTGCGATCAATCTATTTTCACCCTCACCCCAACCTTCACCCATCAAGGGAGAGGGGGTTATGGGGTCGTCGCGGGCGTTGTCATGTGAGGCAGATCTGAAGAGTCGGGCACTGACGATTGGAAGAGTCGGCCTGGGAGTCGCTGCGAGCGCCTTCCTCGGGTGGCTTGCCGTTCGCGGTCTCGACTGGGGACAGGTTGTGGATGCCTTTTCGGGGGTCTCCATTACGATGCTCGTCCTGGCCACGGCTGTATTCATGCTGGCAAACTACCTGCGGGCCGTCCGCTGGCGAGTGCTCTTCGTCAATGGGACGGTCTCCACAAACCGGCTTTTCGTCGTACAGAACATCGGCATAGGGCTGAACAATGTAGTCCCTGTCCGGGTCGCGTCAGAGGCTGTACAGATTGCGATCCTGACGCTCCGGGACAGCGTGAGGCCGTCAGTTGCGCTCGCCACCGTAGGAGTCGAGCGTGTTCTCGACCTGGTAGTCAGCGCGGTGATCCTGGGAGCGGCCCTCATCCTGATTCCAGAGATGGAGCGGTTCACACTCTACATCTGGGGTGCGATCGGTATTGCTGTCGCTTCGGTGGTGCTCGTCAGAATCCTTGCATGGAGCAGTTCGGGCGTTGACTGGGTGTCCAGGATTCCATTTCTGGCAGAGTTCCTGACTTCGGTTAAGGACCTCGAACGGGAGAGGTCTCGCCTCGCGGTCTCCACCGGCGTCACGTTCGTTTACTGGCTGCTGGTCGGAGTCACGGCGTGGTTGATCGCAGACTCGATCAGCCTGTCGATATCCCCCGTCGTTGCCACGGCAGTCATCATGGGCACCATATATTTCGCGACGGCCATACCTGCGGCTCCCGCCGCTATCGGCACCTTCGAGTTCGCAGTTGTGTACGTGCTCGAGCTGTTCGGGGTGAGCCGTGAGTCCGGTTTCGGGTTTGCGGTAATCACGCACGCCGTCTTCTTCCTACCCCCAACGATCATGGCCGCGGTCTTCCTGCCAAGGGAGGGAATCGTGTCGATGGGCCAACTACGGTCTGCGTTCTCGGGCGTGAAGAATAGACAGGAAGCGGAGTCTGCATGAGGCCGGGATTCGTCTGGTCCGCAGCTCTGGCGTTCGTGCTTCTCGCCTTCATAGCCGGCTGCGGTCAGAGTGTCGAGCCGACTCCGACACCCGTGCCGACGACAGCGCCGACCGCCACTGCTATCCCGTCATCCACCGCGACCCCTGAGCAGACCGCAACGCCAGGTCCGGTCCCACCAACTGCAACTCCGAGTCCAACTCCGCTCCCGGCCAGGACGGCCACACCTGTGCCAAGCACTTCGACACCCGTGCCCACGCCAGACCTGAGAAGGGGCGGCGGGACGCTGAACCTGTCAACGTCAGAGAACATTGCCCATTTCGACGTTCACCTGGACGTTTCACCATCTTTGTCGACGTGGGGGCCGGGGATCGCGTACTCACGGCTGCTGAGGCTCAAGTCCGGGACCGACGTGACACTGCCGAGCCTCGCCGTCGAGTGCGACCTGTGCACCTCGTGGACCATGGAGTCGCCAACCACGTACAGGTTCGAACTCAGGCCAGATGCGCGGTGGCAAGACATCAACCCGGTGTATGCCAGGTCGGTCACGGCGGAGGACGTCGTGTACAGCTACCTGCGCCAGAATGGTCCGGAGCTGCCCAACTCTGCGCTGCTCTACAACGTCGGCGAACTTCGGGAGCTGGACCCAAACACCTTGAGGATAACCCTGGACGCCCCGGACGCTGACGCGCTGCTGGCGTTCGCCGATGGGCACTCCAAGATAGTGGCGAAAGAGGCCGTGGAGTTGCATGGCGATCTTCGCGATGGGCCTACCGTCGGGTCAGGGCCGTGGGTGTTCGACGGAACGGTCTCCAGCGACAAGCATGAGTTCAGCGCGAACCCCTACTACTACGAGCCGGGCCTTCCCCTGCTCGACAAGCTGAACATTCTTATCATGACTGACGAGGGCACGAGAAATGCCGCATTTCAGACCGGCATGATAGACGTTATGAACATGCTCCCAGACGAGTGGGCCGCCTACACAGAACGGCACCAATTCGCGCCCTTCATGAAGGCGCCCCAGCCTGGAGTCGGGGCGGAGGTCGCATTCAAGACCACGGAGCCGCCGTTCGACAACATCGACGTCAGGACGGCAGCGATGCTTGGAATGGAACCGATGAAGGCCATCGAAGAGCACTGGGGAGGATTCGGGTTCGTGGGTCAGGGCTTCTCAGCAGCATCGCCGGAGTGGCTGCTTCCCCAGGACGAGCTTGCCAGTCGTTTCGACAGGCGCTCGGACGCCAAAGCACTGTTGGGCAGTTCGGGAGTAGCCAGCCCCATTCCAGTAATCATCACCGTGGGAGACTTCGGGGAGGCATACACCGCACACGCACACGCGATCTCGGTGGAGCTACAGGAGCTGGGATTCGAGGTCGAGACCGACATAGTCAACAGGCGCGAGTTCGGTGAACGGGTCTGGCTCGGCGGCGAGTACCAGTTGATGCTTGGGCCTCCTGCGCCGGTAACAGCGCCGAACGGGTTTCTCTTTCCAGTTCTGCACAGCGAAGGAATCTGGAACACAACCGGGCACAGGGACGACGTGCTTGACGAACTAATCGAGGCGCAGGCCGTCGAGTTCGACTCCATGAAGCGCGCCGAGCTGATCCGGAGCATCCAGGAGCGCGTGCTGGACCGGGGATACAGGTTCATGCCGGCGGTCAGGGAAGCGATCTGGACCTGGCGTGACCACGTTCGGGACTTTCATCCCAATTTCAGCGCCTACGAGTACCATCACTGGGCTCGGGTGTGGCTGGAGCGGTGAGAATATGGAATGGTGAAGTTTCTACTCGCCATTGACATTTCCCATTCCTTGAACAGCGTCCTCCAGGGTTGACCAGGCCAGGAGAGCGCACTTGATCCTGACGGGGAACTCTCGCACCTTCGCGAGCGCTCCGAGGTCGCCCAGCTCGTCCAGTTGTGCGGGTGTGGGATCGGGACCCTGCATCATGCGATGGAAGCTGTCGGACAGCGCTTCGGCTTCGGGCAGGGTGAGTCCCTTGATCGCTTCCGAGAGCATCGAGCCGGTGGCCTGGTTGATCGAGCAGCCCTCTCCCTGGAAGCCGACCTGCGACACGCGGGACTCCCCGTTCAGCACAATCTGAAGGTGGATCTCGTCGCCGCAGAACGGGTTCACACCGTCAACGACTATGTCCGCTTCCGAGATGTGCCCGGGGTTCCTGGGATGCCGGCGGTGGTCCAGGATCAGGTCGTCGCGGTAGATTTCGTCGAGGTTACTGAGCGCCATCCGAGAAGTACCTGAGGGCGCGTTTGACCGAGTCGACCAGGGCGTCGATCTCCTCCTCGGTGTTGTAGACGTAGTAGCTCGCTCGCGCGGTCGCGACCACGCCGAGCTCTCGCATCAGCGGCATCGTGCAGTGGTGCCCGGTGCGGACGGCTATTCCGTCGCGGTCCAGGAAAGTGCCCAGATCGTGAGGGTGAACGATGTCCGAGTGGAACGAGATGATCCCGCCGCGCTGTTCAGGATCTCTCGGGCCGAAGATGTCTACGTCTTCTTCGAGCTCCTTGAAGGCCTCCAGCGCGTGGGCGCTAAGGGCAATCTCATGCGCCCTGACGTTTTCCATTCCGAGGTCTTCCAGGTAGTCGATCGCGGCGCCGAAGCCGATGGCGTCGGCGATGTTGGGAGTGCCGGCCTCGAACTTCATGGGCAGGTCGTTCCACGTGGCGCGGTCGTACCATACCTCAAGGACCATCTCGCCGCCGCGCATGAACGGCTCCATGCCCTCCAGGATGTCCTGCCTCCCATAGAGCGCCCCGATACCGGTTGGGCCGAGCATCTTGTGGCCGCTCAGGGTAAGAAAGTCGCAGTCGAGGTCCTTGACGTCCACGGGCATGTGGGGTGCGCTCTGAGTAGCGTCTATCAGGACTGTGGCTCCGACGGCCCTCGCCCTGGCGACAAGCTCTCGCACAGGGGTCACGATGCCGATACCGTTGGACATGTGGACCGCCGCCAGCAGCTTGGTCCTGGGGGTGATGAACTCGTCGACACGCGACATGTCCAGGCTGTTGTCGTCCTCCCGCATGGGCAGGACCCGGAGCTTCGCTCCCTTGTCCCTGACGACCTTTTGCCAGGGAACAAGATTGGAGTGGTGCTCATAGGGCGTGACGACGATCTCGTCGCCCTCGACGATGTTCTCCTCGGCCCACGTGTAGGCGACAAGGTTGAGCGACTCCGACGCGTTGCGCGTCCAGATTATCTCGTTGGCGCTCTCAGCGCCGATGAACCGCGCGACCTTGGCGCGGGCCTCCTCGTACCTTTCGGTCGCCTCCTGGCTGAGAGCGTGAACGCCCCGATGAACGTTGGCGTTGTAGCCCTCATAGTAGTCTACGAGCGCCTCTATCACCTGGCGCGGCTTCTGGGTAGTGGCCGCATTGTCCAGGTAGATCAGAGGCCTGCCGTAGACCTTCCTGCTCAGGATGGGAAAGTCTTGCCTAATCTTCTCGACGTCAAACATGTACGAGGCTCCGGGGCTTCTGCCCTGAGGTGTGAGTATTGCTCAAATCGCTATACGTCGAGCTCGATGTCATCACCCTCGACACGGACCGGGAATGTGTCGATAGGAACGACCGCGGGCAGTGCGGTGACGTCGCCGGTGCGCACGTCGAAACAAGCGCCGTGCCTGGGGCACTCTATCTCGTGTCCACTGAGGTAACCCTGTGCCAGGGGAGCCTCGTCGTGGGAGCAGATGTCGTCGACTGCGTAAAGCTCGCCATCAACGTTGCAGACCGCGATTGCACGGTCTCCTACTTCATAGACCTTGGCGGTCCCTGCCGGGACATCTTCAAGCTTTCCAACCTTGACGAATGCCATCTCTTTTTCCTCCTGGTCCTGGTTTCTACTGCTGAATTGGACGGTCTAGATGTGGATTGCCGAGCGACGAGCCGCTTCGTGGATTCCCGCTTTCGCGGGAATGACGGTAGGAATCTAATTCTGACTGTTGGAGAAGTCCACAGGGCGAGCCCCCGAGGAAGATGCTCCGGCCAGTATGGCGTGGCTTCTGTCTACCAGGTCGCCAATCGTTCTGGAGCTGAGTATCTGATCGACCGCGAGTTCCACCTCCTGCCACACCTCACGCTGTGCGCAGGCGGGCACGTGGATACATGCATTCGCATCGTAGAGACACGGAACCAGGTTTTCACTCGTACCCAGGCACTCCACGACACTGCTCAAGCTGATGTTTTCCGGTTCAACCGCAAGTGTGTGGCCTCCCAGCCTGCCGCGCTGCGACCTGACCAGTCCGGCCCTCCCAAGCGCGTGAAGCACCTGTGCGAGGTATGGCTCCGGGATCATGGTCCTGCCAGCGATCTCACTGGCCCGCACCGGGGCGTTCTGATGGTGGAGCGCGAGGTCAACCAGCGCCCTCACTCCGTAATCTACCTTTACAGGTATGTGCATGTTCCCACCTCCTCCGACCAGCTTAAGGCTGGACATGTAAACTCAGTAGGACTGGCCACTCCGCCAAGGCAAGCGGGTAAGCCGTCCCTACTCCGTGGAAACTCTCCCTCCACTTTCCAGCGCCGACGCAAGCGTGTGGACGGGCAGTGTCGCGCACTTGATTCGCGTCGGGTAGCCGGAGACCCCTTCGAGTATCTCGAGGTCTCCGAGGATCTCGTAGTCGAAGTCGTCGCCTGCCTTCCTGGTCAGCAGCAGCCTGAAGTTCTCGATCACCTTCATTGCGTCCTCGGAACTTCTGCCCTTGACGGCCTCACTCATCATCGATGCAGCGGCCTTCGAGATGGCGCATCCTGCTGCCACGTAGCCGATGTCTTCGATCCCGTCCTCGCCGTTCAGCGTGAGGTAGAGGGATATCTGGTCCCCGCAGAGAGGGTTGAAACCCTCGGCGCTGCGGTCTGCATCGTCAATCTTCTTGAAGTTGCGGGGCCTGCGGTTGTGGTCCATCACAACTTCGGCGTACAGGTCACTCAGGTCGTTCATATTCATCCTCACCCCTACCCTCGCCCATCAAGGGCTGACAGGGGTAGGTATTCGAGGTTTTCACCCTCACCCCAACCCTCTCCCTCAAGGGAGAGGGGGCTTGTTGGCTGGTATTCACGGCTGTTTCATGGTTTACATATCCCTGTCAGCCCATCAAGGGAGAGGGGCGCAGTGGACAGGTTACTCAAAATGAAAACTCGTACCTCGGAATGGCATCCAGGAACGACTCTTCGAGATAGTCGTGCAGTTCCGGGATGTCGACGGTGTCGATTACCTCTGAGGCGAAGCCGAAAATAAGCAGCCTGCTGGCCGTCGCGAGGTCGATCCCCCGGCTTCGCATGTAGTAGACGGTCGCTTCGTCGACGTTCCCGGCCGTAGCCCCGTGGCCGCACTTCACGTCGTCGGCCCAGATGAACAGGGCCGGCTTGGAGTCTACCTCGGCATCAGGGGACAGAAGCAGGTTCTTATCGGACTGCAGGGCGTCCGTCTTGATCGCGCCCTCGCGAACAAAGACCGTGCCGCCGAAGACTGCCCTGGAGCGTCCAGAGAGTATCCCCTTGTAGTACAGGTTGCTGCTCGAGTTGGGCTTCGTGTGATCTATGTTGATGAAGTTATCGACGTGCTGGCTGCCTGAGGTGATGTACAGGCCGCTCAGTTCGGTCGTACAGCCGTCGCCGATGTGGACGTACAGGTCGTGCCTGCCAAGTCCGACGCCCTTGTAGAAGGCGCGAGAGTTGAAGCTGCTTCCGTCTTTCTGGTGGATCCTGGCGACTCCTACGTGGTAGGACGAGTCGCTCTCATCCATGAGCCGATAGTGGTCGACCTGCGCTCCCTCCTCCACGACGATCTCTGCGACGCAGTTGTTGAGGTACGTGTTGTCTCCGAGGCCGACGTAGCTCTCGAGCACGGTCGATTCCGACTCAGCACCGGCAACAACCAGTACCCTCGGGTGAGCAACGATGCTCTCTTCGTCTGTAGATACGAATACGAGGTGCACCGGACGCTCCAGACGAGAGCCGGCCGGCACGTGAACCAGTGCGCCATCGCTGATGAAAGCGGTGTTCAGCGCGGTGAATCCGTCGTCCTCGACCGAGGCGAGGCCTCCGATGTTCTGCTGGACTACGGCGCCGTTTTCACGCAGGGCATCTGTCAAACTGGAAACGGTAACCGCGTCCATCTCGTGGACTCGGGACAGGTCGCTGTTGAATCGTCCATTGACGAAGACGAGCGTGTGCCAGTCGTCCACCCAAGGTGCGGCCTCTCGTACAACATCGGTCTCGGGTGCGCTCGTATCCGATGGAAGCGAGAACTCGGCCCGGGCGATGGGAGCGACGTTGGTGTACTTCCACGGCTCATTGCCCCTGCGGGCAGTGGGGAATCCCAGCCTCGAAAAGTTGTCGTAGCCCTTCTGGCGGAGCGTATTGAGCCATGAAGGGCCTGCTGATGGCAGACCGGAGTACTGGTCCGCGTATTGGCGATATGTGTCTAGTGTCTGTGTCATGGTTGTTCGGTTGACCACCAGTGGCTACCCGGTGACCGCAGCCTCCTCGATTATCCAGTCGTAGCCTCTCTCCTCCAGTTCCAGCGCAAGTTCCTTGCCGCCAGAGCGGACGATGCGACCGTCGACCAGTACGTGAACGTAGTCGGGCTCGATGTAGTTGAGGATGCGCTGGTAGTGAGTAACCAGCACGATCGACTTCTCAGGGCTCCTGAACGCGTTGACGCCTTCCGACACGATGCGGAGCGCGTCGATGTCCAGACCGGAGTCTGTCTCGTCGAGCAGCGCGAGCCTGGGGTCCAGAAGCGCGAGCTGGAGTATCTCGTTCCGCTTCTTCTCTCCGCCGGAGTAGCCCTCGTTGACCGAGCGCCGGACCAGATCGTCGTCTATGTTGACCAGTTCGCGCTTCGAGTCCAGAAGCCTGTCGAACTGTCGGACAGATAGCTCGGACTCGCCCCTGTGCTTCCGCAGCGCGTCGACGGCTGCCTTGAGGAACTGCCAGGTCCGCACTCCGGGAAGCTCCACCGGGTACTGCATGGCGAGGAATACGCCCTCGCGGGCGCGGTCTTCAGGGAACCACTCGACGATGCTCTGGCCGTCGAACAGGACATCCCCGGAGGTCACGGTGTACTCGGGTCGGCCTGCCACGACGTTGGCGAGCGTGCTCTTGCCCGAGCCGTTGGGTCCCATAATTGCGTGGACTTCGCCCTTGTTGACCGTGAGGCTTATCCCCTTCAGAATCTCGGTGTCGTCAATTGAAACGTGTAGATCGCGTACTTCTAGCATTGCCTGTGTGCGTCCTGCCTTCTTGGTCTAGTTCTCTATGTAGCTAAGTGGCGTATCCGCTCTGAGATACAGCGGATGTTTCGGTTGGTTCTTCAACGTCATGCCCAGGTGACCCATTATCACACCCGGTGCATGACTCTCGAGCATACTCATGACCTGGGCACCTCTGTCGAGGTGTTCCCCGTGATTGCCCCACGCGCAGACGAGTCGGTCGGACTCCAGCGCGCTGCGCAGTATGTGTTTATCGTTGTCGGCGCCAACCGGCTCGGGGTCTTTTCTGAGGACGGCGGGCTGAGTGGCCCTCAGTCCGAATATGTTGCAGACCCACAGGGTGCCGAAGCCCCAGGACCTGGCGAAGCCTTTCGCCCTGGTCACAGTCGGGTCCGACTGCACCTCGTCCGCCGTACTCGGATTCAGCATGAGGAACATGCAGATGCCGTCGTCATCGGACAGTTTCGCCTCCAGCCAGTAGCGGTAGCGGCGGTCTGGAGAGAAGACGGCGTTGTGGATCTTTTCTGACATCGCGTGCGAGACAATCGACGCTAGCCGACGGTACCTTCGAGGCTTACCCGGAGGAGCTGGCTGGCTTCGGCGGCGAACTCGAAGGGGAGCTCCTTGAAGATGCCGCGACAGAAGCCGTTGATAACCATGTAGTTGGCCTCTTCCTGATCGATGCCGCGCTGCTGCAGGTAGAAGAGCTGGTCGTCGTTCACCTTGGAGGTGGTCGCCTCGTGGCCCATCTGTGCCGTGGGATTCCTGACCTCGATGTACGGGACGGTGTGCGCGCCGCACTCGTCGCCAATCAGGAGGCTGTCGCACTGTGTGAAGTTTCTCGCGCCGGACGCGGACGGCATGATCCTGACCATGCCGCGGTAGGTGTTCTGCGCCTTTCCGGCGCTGATCCCCTTGGCGACGATGGTGCTCTTGGTGTTCTTGCCCATGTGAATCATCTTGGTGCCGGTGTCGGCCTGCTGGTAGTTGTTCACCAGCGCGACCGAGTAGAACTCGCCTACTGAGTCGTCGCCCTGCAGAATCACGCTTGGGTACTTCCAGGTGACTGCCGAACCGGTCTCGACCTGCGTCCAGCTAATCTTGGAATTGCGGCCGCGACAGGCTCCGCGCTTGGTGACGAAGTTGAAGACTCCGCCGTTGCCCTCTTTGTCGCCCGGATACCAGTTCTGAAGTGTCGAGTACTTGATCTCCGCGTCTTCCAGGGCGACAAGCTCAACGACCGCGGCGTGAAGCTGATGTGTCTTGCGAATCGGGGCCGTGCAGCCCTCGAGGTAGCTGACGTAGCTGCCCTTGTCGGCGATTATCAGGGTGCGCTCGAACTGGCCGGAGTCGAGCTCGTTGATCCTGAAGTAGGTCATCAGCTCGATGGGGCAGCGGACTCCGGGGGGTACGTAGCAGAAGGAGCCGTCGCTGAAGACTGCCGAATTCAGGGTCGCGTAGAAGTTGTCGGTATATGGAACAACCGAACCGAGATACTTCTCCACAAGCTCGGGGTACTTCAGGACTGCCTCAGAGATTGGACAGAATATGACGCCGGCGTCTTTGAGCATCTCCTGGTAGGTTGTCGCGACGGATACGCTGTCGAGCACGGCGTCGACCGCGACACCGCTAAGCTTCTTCTGCTCCTCCAGCGGAATCCCCAACTTGTCGAACGCTTCGAGGATCTCCGGATCGACGTCGTCGAGGCTCTTGGGGCCATCGTCCTGGGACTTGGGCGCGGCGTAGTAGACCATGTCCTGGAAGTCGATGTCAGGGTACGTGACGTTTGCCCACGTGGGCTCCTCCAGGTCGAGGCGTTCCCAGTGGCGGAAGGCCTTGAGACGCCACTCCAGCAACCACTCGGGCTCATTCTTCTTGTGTGATATGAACCGGACCGTGTCCTCGGACAGACCCCTTGGGGCTGTCTCTGACTCGTAGTCGAACTCGAAGCCCCACTTGTACTGGGATTCTTCGATTCCAGTCTCCCGGGAAATGACCTTTTGGGTGGTCATGGAAGCGTATCTCCTGTTTGTTGATCTATGCAGTCAAGAATACTGATCTTAGTATAACTATGGGATTTCATGCGGGTCAACTTGAACTGCCCAAGTGGTGAGCAATCTGTGAACACCCACCCAGGGACTATCAGGATCATGAGAGCAGAACGTGTCCTGCCAACTTGCTACGATCTGGACTTAGGACTAATATGAACCGCAGTATTATGCCAAGAGCCAGAAACGAATTCACAAGTGTATCCAGGCTGAGCGCCGAGTCGTTTGGCGAACCGGGCCAGCGCACCTTCCGCATACAGGTGGACAGCGCCAGCAGTACTGCGTCGATCTGGATAGAGAAAGAGCAGCTGTTCCAGCTCGCGCTGGCCATCCAGCAGATGATGGCGACGCTGACGGAAGACCCTGACCCCAGTGGAGACCCTCCAGCGGACCGCGAGGCTCCGGGGCTTACAAGCCTGGACTTCAAGGTGATGAAACTGGTGCTGGGACACGATGCGGGGCGTGGGCTGTTCATCATCGACGCGCACGATGCGGAGGACGAGGAACGGGCGACCGTCCGGGTCTGGGCAGACAAGCGTCAGATCAACGGATTCTCCGAAGAGGCGCTGCGAGTGTGCGCCGCCGGCAGGCCCCTGTGTCCACTTTGCGGCAGAGCCATTGATCCAGAGGGCCACAGGTGCGCCCGGGTCAACGGCCACGCCAAACTCACCCCCGAGGACCTGGCAGAGCCGGAGTGATCCACTCCGAACTCTGACCGCCGAGACTCTGTATGGCCCGCCGCAATCGACAGTCTTACCGTGTCGTCTTTCCAGAGCCCGAGGATGCGACGCACGTCGACATGGACGAGGAAGAGGCACGGCCACTCCTGGAGTCCGGCGAGATCACGGGCGGGCACAGGATGCCCTGGGGATCCAACTACACGTTCCTCGTGTGGATCGATGCCGGGCCGGGCAAGTATCTCCGTGCGATATACAAGCCGCGCGACGGCGAGCGTCCACTGTGGGACTTCCCCACTGGCACGCTATACCAGCGCGAGCGGGCCGCGTTTCTCCTGAGCAGACTGCTGGGATGGCCGAACATCCCACTCACGCTGCTCAGAGAGGGACCCTACGGCATTGGAATGGTGCAGCACTACGTAGAGAGCGACCCCGACGTCACCTACTTCGACATCGTGAAGGAGAGCTCCGCCCAGGAGGAGCTGTGCAAGATCATGGTGTTCGACCTGATAGCCAACAACGCCGACCGCAAGGGAGGCCACTGCCTGGTCGGCACCGATGAACGCATCTGGAGCATTGACCACGGCCTCACGTTTCATCCGAGCTTCAAGCTGCGCACCGTAATGATGGAGTTCTGGGGTCGAGAAGTCCCAAAGGAGCTGGTGGCCGACCTGGGACGGCTGCACCGGAAGCTGGATACGCGCTCGGATGACACTTCAGAACTCAGGGAGACGCTGAGCGGCCCGGAGCTTAAGGCGCTCACGAAGAGGCTGCGGTTCATGCTCAGAGATGCGATGATCCCGAAATTGGACCCCAACTACAACATCCCCTGGCCGTTCGTGTAGGCACAGGGCAGCTTAAAGCTGCACATATAAAAGCACGCGAAGAATAAGTGAGACCAACCTGACAGTGGCACGAACTTATCCCAGCACCGTATTCCGGCTTGAGGCTACTTCAGGCGGCGCTCGTGCGGGGGTGCTTCGCACCGCACACGGAGCCGTACCCACGCCTCTATTCATGCCGGTGGCGACTCAGGGGTCTGTGAAGGCGGTAGACCCCGCGGACCTCAAGGACGTGGGGGCGAATATCGTACTTGGGAACACTTATCATCTCTGTCTCAGACCCGGCGTCGACCTGCTCGAAAAGTTGGGCGGACTGCACACCTTCATGCGCTGGGACGGCCCGATACTCACTGACAGCGGGGGCTTCCAGGGTTTCAGCCTGGAACATCTGCGGAAGATCGAGGACGACGGCATACTCTTCAAGTCCCACATCGACGGCTCGCCTCATAAGTTCACGCCTGAGTCCACAATCAGGGCCGAGGAGCAGATTGGCGCGGACATCATCATGCCCCTCGACATGTGTGTTCCGGCTGACGCCAGCAAGGACGTGGTCGAGAAGGCGCTGGCGCGTACCACCGAGTGGGAGACCCGCTGCAGGCAGGCTCACGTTCGTGAAGACCAGCTCCTGTTCGGGATAGTCCAGGGTGGGATGTTCGAAGACCTGCGAGAGCGCTCCGCGGATGAGATAGTCTCGCTGGACTTTCCCGGATACGCGATCGGGGGGCTCAGCGTGGGCGAGTCCAAGGCCGAGATGTACGGTATGACCGAGCACACCACTGCCCTGCTTCCTGCGGACTCTCCGAGATACCTGATGGGGGTGGGTTCGCCCGAAGACCTTGTTGAGAGCGTTGCGCGCGGGGTCGACATGTTCGACTGCGTCCTGCCGACGCGGATCGCCCGTAACGGGGCGCTGTTCTCAAGGGACGGACGGATCAACATCTACTCGGCTCCACATCGGGCGCGGGACGAAGCGATTGAACCGGGATGCGACTGCTACACCTGCGAGACGTTTTCGGCCGCGTACGTTCATCACCTGTTCAAGGCTAAGGAGCTGCTGGGATACCGGCTGGCGACGATTCACAACCTTCGTTTCATACTGAGACTGATGGAGGAGATGAGGGCGGCGATTGTTGCGGGGACGTTCGAGTCATTCAGGCACGATTTCCACTCCAGGTTCACGCCTCCCGATCAGCGTGTGCGCAGGGAGCAACGCCTGAAGTGGCTGAGCGCCCAGGGCAGGCCCGGCGCCTAGAGAGAAAGGGACGCTACCGGATGTGCGGTCGATTCGTTCTGGTTGACTGGTACGGTGTCGAGCAGCGGTTTGACCTGCCTGAAGCCGATCTCAGGCACATTTCGGAGCGGTACTCCGAGATGGGGGAGTCGCCGTATCCCAGGTACAACATCGCTCCGACGCAGGAGGTGCTCGCGGTCAGGAACGACGGCGACGGCAACCGCGCGGAGATGATGCGCTGGGGACTGGTGCCGTCGTGGGCGAAGGACCAGAAGATCGGCAATCGCATGATCAACGCTCGCTCGGAAACACTCTCAGAAAGGCCGAGCTTCAGGGCTGCGTACAAACGTCGCAGGTGCGTGATCGTGGCGGACAGCTTCTACGAGTGGAAGCGGGAAGGCAAGAGTCGCACTCCGATGCGGATCATGCTGGAGTCGGAAGAGACGTTCGCCTTCGCGGGCTTGTGGGAGACGTGGAAGCGCCCGGACGATAGCTGGATGCTGTCTTGCACGATCATCACGACGTCGGCAAACGAGCTGGTGTCGGATATCCACGACAGGATGCCCGTGATACTGGACCCTGACGTAGAGCCGGTCTGGCTGGACCCTGATTTGGACGACACGTCGGTACTGTCAGAGCTGCTCGTGCCCTACCCGTCTGAGCTGATGACGGCCTATGAGGTCTCCAGGATCGTCAACTCGGCGGCGAACGACGTGCCGGAGTGCATACTTCCGATAGGGCGGCTGCTGTAGGTCGGCGCAGGGGCGGCCCTTCGACAAGCTCAGGGCGAACGATGAGACTGTATCAGTTTGGTCGGCAAGGTTTCCCCCTCACCCCGGATCAAGTTCGGGGCAGGCTCTAATCCTCTCCCTCAGGGAGAGGGACATTCGATCCCACAGTAGGGCGCCGACTAAGTTTGATACAGATACGCGAACGAATGCGACCAGTGGAGCCGGGCTGTTGACGTTCTAGTAGAAGGTGCAGCCGATTCCGCGGTAGCCGATGGTGACTTCGCCATCCTCGACATACACGGGGGTAATCTTTTCGCCGCCGGTGAGCTCCTCGACCTCTGGCCAGCGTTCGGGATGATCGCCGAGGTCGACCTCTTCGTAGGTCTTTCCCTGCTCGTCAAGCTCCATTTTGACGGAGACGCAGATCGTGCACTCGGGATGTGTGTAGATTACAGCGCTACTTGCCACAGTGTTACCTCTGGAATGCGATTCTGCGGAGTTGCTTGCCTGAATCCGCCGGATACAGGCGACTTTGGGCAAGGGCTTCGCTAAATTCTCTACCCGTAGCAGCCGATGCCGTTGAATCCGACGGTAACCTCGTCGCCATCGATCATCACGGGGCTGATGCGCTGCCCGTCGGTGTGGGGCAGAACTTCGGGCCAGCGCTCCGGGTGCAGCGACAGGTTCACCTCTTCGTACTCGACGCCGTCGCGGTCGAGCTGCTCCTTGAGCATGTCGGTGTAGCCGCATCCCAGGGTGGAATACACTGTGACTGTCTTGCTTGCTGTGCTCATTACTTCTCCTGTTACTTAAGACGGGCGTTCGCGCCGTTCGATCTCTCGCTCTTCGGCCTTGTGCTTGAGAACCCTGCCCTTGTCGGGGTGTGGGTCCTTGACCTCGCCGTACATCGCCCTGCCCTCGTGGTCTTCTGGAAGGTACTCGGTGATGGGCAGGCCCTCTTCGTCGACGAAGAGCAGGCAGTGGCAGTACTTGTAGATCTGCATGTCGTCGCACGCGCAGATCCAGGTGCGGTGTTTGACCTCTTCCTGCTTGTCAGGGTAGAACCTGCACGGGCAGAGGGGCCGTCCGGTCTCGTCGATGTTCTGAGCCAGGCCCAGGATCACCGCCTCGGTGACGCCCTCGCCGGGGTGGGTGTAGGTCCCGGACTTCTCCGTGAACTTCTCCACGAAGACCCGCATTCGCTGCATAGCCTTTTCGCTTGGTTGATCTGCCATGGTCTCCTCCTAGTGGGCTTGTTGGGCCTTAGGCTGGCGGTGTGACTGACATTATCCGTCGCGTCTTAACGGTAATTATAGCCCAGTTGGGTGTCAACTTCAGGTTGTGCGGGCCCACCGTTGCTGTGTCACCCTCACCCTGGCCCTCTCCCGTCAAGGGAGAGGGGACTCACTCCAGGGTCTTTTCGTTTTCGCCTCGTCGCAAGTCTCTCGTTCGCCCTGTTGAAAAT
>CAZIDM010000024.1:23387-41803 GCA_964537915.1 uncultured Dehalococcoidia bacterium | reverse complement strand
AGCGCACCGCTCGTGCCGAGCTAGCGCTCTGGAACCAGCGCGAACGTGATCGACAAACAATCGAAAGACCCTATGGATTGTCGAACGGCAGTGGATTCCCGCTTTCGCGGGAATGACGGCGGAGGTGGAGTACATGCCAATCTCACCTGGGCCTATTGATAAAAGCAATGGCTCCTGAGATACGGCCTGTTCCGCGTGGGGAGTGGACGCCTCTGGGCAGCGACGGCTCGAACAACGTCGACGGCAAGGTGCTGATGATCCTCGACAACCTGACCGTCGCGCTGATGCGCTTCGGGCCGGACGGCGCGATTCCCGAGCGCGCCGCGCCCTACCCGACCGACGTCATCTGCGTCGAGGGCGGCGGATTCACCGAGGTCTCAGGCGAAGAGGCGGAGCTGACGTCCGGGTTCAGCGTCCGATGGCCTGCCAACGCCACTCGCAGACTGTGGACCGAGACTGAGACGATGACCGTACTAGTGGTTGAGCACTTCAGGCCTCAGAAGTAGACTTCTGTCGCGACCGGACGCTCCCGGCCACGTACCCGGCGGCTCCCAGGATCGTGCCCGCGCCCGCTATGGCGAACGTCGCCGCCGCGCCTGTCACCGCGCCCAGGGGTCCGAAGGCGAACGCTCCGCCGGAGCCTCCAATGTCCCACCCCGACTGCAGCGTCGCCAGCGCCGAGCTGCGCTCGCGCGGCGGCACCCTGTCCACTATCAGCGACTGCATCGCGGGCTGGATCATGCCGAATCCGACTCCTGCGAAGACCCCGGACGCCATGAACAGCACCCGTATCTCGGCGACGGCGAGCAGGAACATGCCGGCCCCCACGATGAGCAGGCCCGGCACGATCACCGCGCCCCTGCCCAGCCTGTCGGAGACGGCGCCTGAGACGGCGAGCGAGACCATCGAGGTGATCGAGTACATCGTGAAGTACAGGCCGGGGTTGCCGAAGTTGCGCTCCTCAGCCAGGATGGGCAGGAACGTCGTCACCGGCGCGGTCGTGAGCGTGTAGGTCACGAACACGAGGGTCGGGAACAGCGCGTGCCGGTTGATCAGCGGCACCTTGTCGCCCTGTGAGCCCGGCTGCACAGGCAGGTTGATGCGAGTCGCAGACATGCCCACCACGGCGAAGCATCCCAGGAAGCTGAACGCAGACGCGAAGATGAACGCGCTCCCGAAGCCGTAGTTCTGGAGCACCCAGAACGCTATCGGCGGCGCATACAGGCTCGCGGCGGAGATCGAGTTGCCCATGTATCCCATCGCCTCGGCGCGCCTGTGACCGGGCGCGAGGTTGGCGACGATCGTGGAGGTCGCGACGGGACACAGCGCCAGTCCGACTCCCTGCAACACTCTGGCTGGCACTATCAGCCAGACGTCGACTGCGAGGATGTGAAGCACCGTCGCGACTCCCATGACGGCGATCCCGCCAAACGCGACTTTCTTGGCTCCGATGCTGTACACCCACTGCCCGGCGAACGGCCTGACCACCAGTCCAACGATGCCAAACGACCCAACGATGATCCCAAGCTGCCAGTCCGCCCCACCACGGTCGACCACGTACAACGGGATCAGCGTAAACATCGCCGTATACGAAGCAAAGATGCAGTGCGCGACAAGCAGGTTCAGAACGAAGTCGCGGGTCCAGAGGCTTGAGGGGGTGGTGGGGGTGGGGGTCAAGTTCGGGGGGCCTTGAGACGGTGGGACAGCGAACTAGGGCAACTTTCGCGGTGTTCGTGGAGGCAAATATTGAAGAAGGACAAAGTGTATGTACTCGGGTTCACGGATGCCATCATAGCGCAGTACCGAGAGCCTGTGTCAGCATAGTAAGTAACCGATTTAGGGGCGGTTCGCGAACCGCCCCTGCGGGGCATTCGGGCGAGACGCCCGCGCTCCGTAATAAGGTCGACTTAGGGGCACCTACCAAGCTGACACACGTTCGACTGCCGTCCAGTGGCGACAACTGTGAGGTCAGTTTTGAGTCTATCCCTCAGGTGAGCAACCGCTGACAGGACGATGTTTCTACCTGGATGTTATGTTGCCGACCCTAGCTCAGAGAGATAAACTAAGCGCACATACATTGTGAAAACGTGGAACTGTGTACATGAAGAACATCACCGTATCGATTGATGACGAGACTCATCGACAGGCCCGAGTTAGAGCAGCAGAACTAGGCACGTCGGTATCGGCGCTGGTAAGAGGATACCTAAGGTCCTTAGTTACTCAGCCAGCGGACTCACTCGGGATCAACGACCAAGAGCTAGAAACTGAGGACAGCCGTCGCCGGAGACTGCTGAACGAGGTGGTCGAGGAGATTACGTCGAACGGCGGTGGACTGCGCATGTCTGAGAATCTGTCCCGCAAGGACCTGTACGACGAGCGCTTCAGGGACAGCAATGCGCTTCGTTGATACCAACGTGTTGATCTACGCCATCAGCGTCCCTGGCGAGGACGACCGCAAGCGCAGTCGCGCTCTCGAACTCCTGATGGACGGAGACCTGGCGGTATCGGCTCAGGTGCTTGGCGAGTTCTACAATCAGGCGACCAGGCGCAGCCGTCAGGGGGCGTTAACCCATGAACAGGCGCTCGCCTTCCTGGAGTCCATTAGCAGCTTCCCGGTCCAGCCAATCACTCTCAACGTATTTCGTTCGGCGGCTGTAATATGTCATCGTTTTGGATTGTCATATTGGGACAGCGCAATTCTCGCCGCGGCACATATCGCAGGCTGTGACGCCGTATATTCGGAAGACATGAGCTCCGAACAGGACTACGGTGGGCTGCGGGTGATAAACCCGTTCGGCAACCAGTAGTCGGATCTGCGGGCGTCCCGTCCGCGCTCCAAGGTTGTAGCAACCGACTGACACACTCGGCTGGCCTGCGGTGGCGGATTGACCCGCGCCGTTAGTGATGATAGCGTGACATCATTCAGGAATGGTGGTTCCCTATATTAATTCCGGCTGTTGGCAGCATTAGCTCGTGAACGTAGACTGGGAACAGGTAGAAACGATGGAGGGAGGGAGCATGACCAAGCCGTACCACCCAACCGACAACTGCACCATAGCCGGTGCCACGGGGGCTGCCACAATCGACGGACGCTCCGTAATCGCAAGCAACAGCGATGACCCATTCACCACCAGGACCCGGCTTGTCGTTGTGGAGCCGCCGGATGGGGAGCGGTTCATCGCGACACAGATTGTCTCTCCGAGCAATGGCAGTCCCGTCAGCTTCGACAGGATGCACACTCGCGGTGTCAACGCCCATGGCTTCGCTTACACCTGGTCGGCGGTGAGGCCGGACCCGGAGTTCGAGCCGGACAGTGAGAGTGCATTCGGCCTCCCCTTCTACCAGTTCGGGAGGCTTCTCCTCAGCCAGTCGCGGTCGGTGGAGGATGCGATCGGGATCCTCGAGAGCTACCCGAGGGCGATTCATGGCAACTACCTATTCGGCGACGCGAATGGCGAGGTGGCTCTCGTCGAGGTCAGCACAAAGTCGATGAACGTCGAGACTCGGACCGATTCGGGCTGGATCGGACGGTCCAATCACTGGACCTCGCCGACGATGTCGGCCATCGGGAACCTCCCGGAGTCGTGCGACTCGACGGCCGTCCGGTACGAGAGGATTACGACCCTCATGGCCGAGGGCGATGGGAGCGTCGACCCTGGCTTCCTCGCCGGATGCCTGAGCGATCACGAGACCCTGGGGGAGACGGGGTGGTCGATCTGCGCCCACGGTCACGGCGATGTGCCGGATGGCCGGGAGCGCGGCGGCTCGGTCAGCTCGGTCAGCTCGGTCAGCTCGGAGATCATGCAGCCCGCGCTGGGGACGATGCACTACGCCTACGGCTGGCCCTGTGGCGGCGAGGTCGACTATCCGGGAGAGCAGCCCTACCAGGACAGGTCGTGGGGACGTTACATGACGTTCCGGCTGGAGGACATGGAGCCGGGCGAGTACGTGTCCACAGACGGCGTCCTCAGCCCCCGAGCCGTGCGGTACCTGGCGGATACCGGAGGGTCAGCAGTGGCCGCCTCGCGCTGATGTCGCATCCGCACAACCAAATCCTGTAAATCCCATAATCACACAAATCCGAGTTCAGACATCCTCCCAGTTTGCACCACAAACCAAAGTACTGTATATTAGTTTGCACCACAAACTAAATCAGCACCAGGGGGTGTGACATGCGGAGATCTGATGGCGAGTCGGCGGCGCTGACGCCGGAGGAGGGCTGGGAGGCGATTCACGAGACCGTGGACAGGGTCCGGAGTTCGATGTACGTCGCCGGGTCTGCCACGATACTGCTCCTGTGGGGAGCGATCGTGTCGGTAGGCCTTCTCGCCGTGTACGCAATCGCGAACCGGGCGTCCGAGTCGGTGGTGAACAGCCCGTGGACCTACGCACTCCTGTGGGGTGCGCTGGGCGTGGTGGGAATGGCGAGCAGCGCGGTCATCGGACATCGCGCCAGCAGCGATGTGGCGGTCGGAAACACGGCCCGCGACGCGGGGATCAGGGTGTTCCTGTTCTGGATGGCCATCATGGCGGCTGCGTTCCTGCTCCCGGCAGCGGGCGGGATGTGGAACGCGGACGACGGCGCCAACGTTCCCAGGGTCACGGTCGGCATAGTCGTGCTGGGGTACGTACTGTTCGGCATCATGCACCGTCCGGCGATCGCTGTCATAGGATTGGGCATCGCAGCGGCGTTCTACATCCCCAGCTACTTTGCGGGCGATGCCGCGCTGCTGGTCATCGCGGGGGCCACTATGGCGGTCGTCGTGCTGGGCTGGTGGTGGATTCGCAGGAGCGGCGTCCTGTTACCGACGACGAGGTAATAGTCCTCAACGAGACGATTCACCAGTCCACGCGGCTGCAAATCATGACGATGCTGGTGTCGCAGTCGGAGGGCGACAGGGTCGCCTACGGCTTCATCCAGAAGACGCTGGGGCTGACCGGCGGGAACCTGACGACGCACCTGCGAAAGCTGGAGGAGGCGGAGTACCTGGTGATGGTGAGGGAGGAGCTTGGCGACTCCAGGCCCCACACCTGGGTGGAGGCAACAGCGAAGGGCCGCCGGGCGTACGGAGAGTACCTGTCGAACCTGGAGAGCGTACTGAGGTTGGCGAGGGGGTAGCCTCGTTAGGCAGCAAACTTCCGTTCGATTGTCGCCTATCTGATCACAAAAGATCCTACCGTTTGCTCTCGACTCAGGATTCTTGCCTGAATGCCTCGAAGTAGTTCAATGCTGGGGTTCCACTCAAAGCATTGGAAGAACTGTGTGGCTGCTTTCAAGCATAAGTCTCTCTTCTCAGTAGCCAATTCAGTACTGGTAAAGTCCTCCTCAAATGTAAACTCCGACGTTTGCGTCTTGAGCAGTTGCACATATCCGGGGCCGCCTGGAACGGGGAGGACATGATTGCTGATATTCACCAAAGCAATTTCAAAGTGTGTACCCACGTCTCCGACCTCCGTAAAGGACAATCGGGAAGCAAACTCGAAAAACTCGGTGAATCTGGTCACTATGCTATCGATGCATAGCTCGACTCCCTTGCGACTACCACCGGATGAGCACGGTTGAACAGAATCATCTCGCCAGTCTTCCACCATGCCGGAGTAATGTATGAATTGGCCACTCTGATAGAATCGCCAAGACTCAAGAATTCGGCCCCACCCTATCTCTTGACCAATCCAGTCGGACCCCATGTCGAATTCAATGAAGTCATCAACGTAAGGAAAGTCCCACCCTTTAATCGAAACTGAACGTGACTTCAGGATATGGCTAAGGGTGCTTTTCTCTTGTACCCTCTTCTCTGTGAAGGTGGTCGGCCGTATTATGACCTTCCAGTACCCGCGCGAGCGGATCTTTTCCAGTAGGTCGCTCATCTAAGGTCTCCCAATTGTTCGTCGAACTGCTCTTGATCCGTCGGTGCAGAGCCCAACACAGGTGAAGAGAGCAATCCTACACGTTGGGCACGCTCCAGGAACTGCCGAACTCCCTTCTCGATAGCCAGGTCGAGGAGATCTCGCATATCGGCCTGAGTAGGAATGTCGGAAGTCTCCGGCTTCCTACGAGGCCTGACGTAACAAGCTCCGTCGCTCAGCACGTCGTCATACGACCTCTTGCACAGTACAGGTACATCGATGAATTCGTCCACTTCAAGAACTACGTATGAACTCCCCTCATATTGCTTAACTTCCAAAGTGAAGCTGGCGCTGGGGTCAGCGTATCGCGCAACCTGGTCAGCTAAAGCGTCGTAACGCCACTCAGCCAGATCCGTCTCAGCGAGACCAACCTGGTTAAGTACGCCCTGACTATCTTCCACTCCAATTATGACGGTGCCTCCGTCTCGCCTATTGCACATGCCTAAGACGGCCTTGATGATCTGAGCGACCAACCTCCTGTTGGACATTGGACCTGGGCTCTTAAATTCCACACCACTTAGCTCGTGACCAAGAGCCATAATCTGAATAAAGTCTTCGTCGGTCACCTATCTCACCAGAGTCGCATCCGAGACGGCTTAACGGGCATCAGAACAGATCTCGAACGTGAATTCAAAAGAGTCCCCAAGCTTTCCATTCTCATATGATAATACCTTGTATTCATGCGAGTTGAAAGCCTGATTCATCCTGTCGACAATGTCAGTGTGGCATATTCGTAACAACTCACCACTGGCTGACGGGGTGGTGATGGAGGGATTGAGAGATTCGCAGTCCGCAGCAATGACTGGCACTTCTGTTGACCCCGTTGGCGCGGCGGATGTAACCTGAATCACTGTGACCTGCACTCCATTTCCGCAATTCAGCTTCAGCGCGCGGTAGACCTTGGACCAACGCACTCTGACTCCAGAGGACTCCGCCGCGCAGTCGGAAGAGGTCGCAAAGCCCCCGGTTTACTCCCTCAGCCGGTACGCGATGTTCGAGTCGATGCAGTACCACGACTTCCGCTGGATGGCCGCCGGATCGTTCGTGTCGTTCCTGGCGATGAACATGCAGATGATCACCCGCGCATGGCTGGTGCTGCGACTCACGGATGACTCCCCGGTCGCGCTCGCGTGGGTCATGGCGAGCTTCTCGGTGCCGATGACGCTCGTGTCGCCGATCGGCGGGGCGCTCGCAGACCGGCTGCCGCGCAAGTACCTGGTCATCATCTCTCAGGCGGGCAACGCGGTGATGACGATCATCATCGGGATGCTGGACATGACGGGACTAGTGGAGTTCTGGCATGTGCTGGTGATCGGGTTCATCAACGGCTCGCTGATGACGTTCAACATGCCGAGCAGGCAGGCGATGCTGTCGGAGATCGTTCCCGAGAAGAGCCTGATGAACGCCATCAGCCTGAACAACTCGGGGATGAACCTGACACGCATCGTCGGTCCGGCCGTCGCTGGCTTCATGATCGTGCTCGTCGGGACGCACGGGGTGTTCTTCACCGTCGGGGCGATATACGTCTTCTCGGTGATCTCCACGATGATCGTGGATGCCGGGAAGACACCGGCGTCCAACTCCCGCAAGAGCGTGGGCGGGGACATCGTGGAGGGGCTGAAGTACGCCGCCGGAGACCGCGCCCGGCTGGGCCTGATCATCCTGGTGCTGGTCACGACGCTGTTCGGGTTCTCGTACTACGCCCTGCTGCCTGCGTGGGCGCGCGAGGCGCTGAACGTAGGCTCCGAAGACCTCGGGGCGCTCATGGGAATCATGGGGATAGGCGCGCTGGTGGGAACTCTCGGCCTGGCCGCGGCCCCCAACGTGAAGCGCAGAGGGCTGTGGATGATTGGCTCCGCGCTGCTGTGGGGCGTGTCACTGGCGATGTTCTCGCAGGTGACGAACTACGGGGTATCTATACCGTTCCTGCTTGCCATCGGGGCGATAAGCTCGATTTCGATGTCGCTGACGATGACCATGATGCAGGTGCTCGCCGCGCCTGAGATGCGTGGTCGGATGATGAGCATAGCGATGATGACGTTCGGTGCGATGCCACTCAGCTCGGTGCCGTTCGGGCTGCTCGCGGAGTACACAGGCACGCCGAACTCGCTGATGATAAGCGGCATCTTGCTGGCGGTCATTTCGCTGCTGTTTGGGATCTTCTACCCAGGGTTCAGGCGCGTGGAGTGACGTGGTTGATCCTCGCTGTGCAGTCCGGTGGATTCCCGCTTTCGCGGGAATGACGGGTGGGCGGTCGAATGATGGGTCCGCGGTCAGGCGCGTGGAGTGAGGGTGGTATAGAATCGGGGCTGCATACTTGGTAGTGGAAGTGGCCTCACCCACACCCCAGCTCACGTCAAGGGAGAGGGGGTACGCTGACTGAGCGAGAGGCGACTTTCATTCCAATCCCCAGCGAGGTGATTAGACGTGTCCAGCAGCGCGATTAAGGGTAAGGTCCAGACTGTACTGGGGCCGGTGGAGCCGTCGGCTCTTGGGCCTACGACGACTCATGAGCACCTGATCATCGACTTCAGCTTCATGTTCAGGGAGCCGGAGGACCCGGAGGGTCAGCGGCTGGCCCGCGAGGAGATCACCCTGGCGAACCGCGGCTGGATCGCCTACAACCACTACTCCAGCATCCCGAACCTGCTGCTGACTGACGTGGACACCGCCGTCGCAGAGGCGAAGGCGTTCAAGGCCGCTGGCGGCGGGACGATAGTCGACGCGACGACAATCGGCATCGGCCGCGACCCCAACGGGCTTGCCCGTGTCGCGCGCGAAGCCGGGATCAACGTCGTCATGGGCGCTGGCTACTACGTCGACGCCGTACACCCGCCGGGCATGGACTCACGCACCGAGGACGACCTGGTCAGGCGGATCGTCGAGGACATCGAGAGCGGAGCGGTCGGCACCGGAGTTCGTGCGGGCATCATCGGCGAGGTCGGGTGCACGTGGCCGCTGACCGACAACGAGCGCAAGTCGCTGCGGGCGTCGGCGGTCGCACAGCGTGAGACCGGAGCGGCAATCCTGATACATCCGGGCCGGCACGAGACGGCTCCTATGGAGATCCTGGAGGTCCTGGACGAGGCAGGGGCGGACGTCGGGCGCGTCATCATGGGACACCTCGACCGCACGATATCCGAGTTCGACACGTTCAGGTCGCTGGCCGAGACCGGCTGCTACCTGGAGTGGGACCTGTTCGGCAACGAGTCCAGCCACTACCCGCTGTCGGACATGGACATGCCGTCGGACGGCCAGCGCATGGACATGCCGTCGGACGGCCAGCGCATGGACATCATCAAGCGGGTCGTTAACGAGCTGGGCTGCGTCGACCGGGTCGTCATGGCGCACGACATTTGTACCCGGCACCGTCAGATCAAGTACGGCGGTCACGGGTACGCGCACATCTTTGAGAACATCGTGCCGAGGATGCGGCGTCGGGGGTTCGGTGAGGACCAGGTGCGAGCGCTGACGCGGGAGAATGCGGCGCGGGTTTTGGCTTTTGTGTAGGTTGCCTCTCTGGAGCACTGCACGTCATTCGCCGCGGCGAATCCAGAGGGGGTCCTTCGACAAGCTCAGGACGAACGAAGTGCTGGGGTTAACGATTCCTCCTCCCCATGGATTCCCGCTTTCGCGGGAATGACGGGGTTGGGGAGAAGGGGTACTTAGACTTCCAGGAGCAGGTCTGCCAGCTCTGGAAAATCTTTGGCTTCGATGTCGTACTTTTCGGGTTCGCCGGCGGGGCCTGTGAGGACGTGGGTCTCGCCCTCCCGGAGTACGAAGGCGGAGTGAAGTCCGGCGGCCATTGCGGCGCCGAGGTCTCCGGGGTGGGCGGCGACCATCATGGCCTGGCTAGGCTCGAGCCTCAGCAGCCTGACTCCGGCGTGGTACGCAGCGGCGTCGGGCTTGTAGTCGCCGAGGAACTCGCAGGAGAGGATGCCGTCCCAGTCGATGCCGTTGTGCCTGGAACAGTCGACCGCTATCGACCAGCTCAGGACGGTCAGCACGACTACGGTATAGCGGCTGCGCAGCCTCGCGATGGCGTCGCGAGCGTCAGGCCAGGCGTTGAGCCGGTGCCAGACGTCGTTGAGCTCGTCGCGCTCGGACTCGGAGAGGGTAAGCGCGGTGTGCTTGTCCAAGACGTCGTCCAGCACGCTCCGGTGGAGGTCGTCGGCGTTCATCCAGGGGAGCTCACGCGATCGTACACGCGCCAGCTTGGCGAACATGCCTCTGCGCCAGTCGGTGGCGAACTCTGTGACGTCCAGGCTGTCAGCGCCCTGCTGTCTGGCGAGTTCGCTGACCTCGGCCTCGATGGTGCCGCGCCAGTCGAACACGGTGCCGCCGACGTCAAAGGTCAGGGCTTTGATCTGGTTTAGGTCTACCATGGGGCTCCTGGTGTTCCGCTCTTATAGTTGTAATGAGCCACAGGCCGTCCTTCGACAGACTCCCGCCACGGCGGATTCTCATCCCGCCACGGCGGATTTTCAACAGGACGAACGATGTTGGCAGTTGGGAACTGCGTTTGTCGATTCACTAAGCTGGAACTATCCGGCTGACGGACAGGGTGACGTCCGGGAATGCTGCTGGGCCAACGGTATCGTCGGCGGCATGCAGTCGGCGGGTCCGGTACTCGCCATCGGATGGGTCAGTATAGACCTCGACCACGCCGTCGGGGATGTTCACGATCCAGAACTCAGGTATGTCAAATTGAGCGTACATAGGGAGCTTCACATTTCTGTCGTAGGAGAGAGTCGTGTCAGAGACTTCGATCAACAGCAGAACGTCAGCAGGACCTGGATGGCCGGATGAGTAGAAGTCGTCACGCCATTTCAGGAGAGTGACATCTGGCTGAATCTCATTATACCTGTCAAGACGCACCGGGTTCTGACAACTGACTCCTGCTCTTTGTTCCAGTCGAACCATGAACAGTTCGGTCATCATCATAACGCATGATGCGTGTGATGGGCTCACGGAAGAAGATTCGAGTATCTCTCCGTCCGCCATATCAAGGTGGGCATCTGATGTGATGATATTCGCGCCGACCATTGCGTGATACTCGTCTGGTCTGAACAGACGCGGCCTACCCGTGGCTCTGACATAGACCCTTCCTCCAATCAACTCGTGGCTAGGGTCCTCGGGCAGGATTCCCACCTTGGTGGTCATTGCATGATATTCATCCACGTCAAATAGGCGCGTTGAGAGTGTGGTCATTTTCACCCTCACCCATCAAGGACTTACAGGCGTAGGTAAACCGATAATTCGTTCGTCCTAAGCATGTCGAAGGGCACCCCACCCACTGGGTTCCGGCCTACGCCGGAACGACGATATACAGAATACTACCCTTGTAAGCCCGTCAAGTGAGGGGGACTGTGCCTAGCCGGCCATGGAGAGGAGGCGGGCCATGCGGGCCTTGTGGTAGACGTGGTCGCCGAGGTAGTGCTGGAGAGTGCGGGCGCGCTTGGTGTACTGGGTCAGGCCGTACTCGAGGTCTGCGCCGATACCGGCGTGGACGTGGTGAGCGGCGTCGCAGGCTCTCGGGAAGCCGAGGGATGCGACCGACTTGGCGGTCGATACTCCTACGGGAGCGTCGGCCATGCCCTCGTCAAGCTGCCACAGCGCCTCGAAGGCGGTCCACTTGGCGGAGTCGGCGTCGGTCAGCGCGTCGATCACGTGGTCCTGCACGCGCTGGAAGGTGCCGATGGGCACGCCGAAGGCTATTCGAGACTGGCTGTACTCGCGGGTCATGTCGTAAACGGCCAATGTGCCGCCGGCCATGAATGCGCACAGGATGGCGGTCGCCCTGTCCATCGCGGCCTCGACTGCGCCCCATGCCTGTCCGGGCTCGCCGAGGACGTCAGCGGAGCCGACTTCGACGTTCTCGAAGTTGACCTCGCACGCCTTGGGGCCGATCCAGCCGTCCATGACCCGGACGGATACGCCGGGGGCGGTGCGGTCGATGGCCAGCAGGCTGAGTCCCTGCTCGGGCGAGTCGCCGTTGGAGGTGCGCGCCACGACCAGGATGCGGTCGGCGACGTTCGCGTCGGGAATGAACAGCTTGGTGCCGTTCAGGACGTAGCCGCCGTTGCTGGCGGCGGCCTGAAGCTGCACGGACTTTGGGGACCAGGAGTAGTCTGGCTCGGTGTATGCGAGGGTGAAAATCTGCTGTCCGGCGGCGATGGCAGGGACCATCGCCTGCTTCTGCTCCTCGGAGCCGGCGGCGAGGATCGCCTGGGCTGAGAGGACGGCGGACGAGAGCAGCGGGCTGGGGCAGGCGTAGTAGCCCATGACCTCGGAGACGACTCCGAGATCGACCCATCCCTGTCCAAGTCCTCCGTACTCTTCGGGGATGGCGAGGGAGGGCCAGCCAAGCTCGGACATCTGCTCCCAGAGGTTGGGGTCGAACCCGGACTCGCTGTCGTCTATCTCCAGTACGCGTGTCTTGGGGACCTGATCCTCCATGAACTCGCGCGCGGAGGTCTGGAGCATAGTCTGAATTTCATTGAGTGTAAGGTCCATTTGGGTCAACCTCTGGTGTGGGATTTTGCTGTGGGTGGCCCTGCAAAACTCAACTCTCGTAGGGCCGTGGTGATTATACTTGGGCTACGTACGAGGGGCAAACGGGGGGGTGCCTATGTCAGTCTGGTAGGCAACCGAGGTTTTCGCCCTCATCCCCGGATCAAGTCCGGGGCAAGCTCCAGCCCTCTCCCCGAGGAGAGGGGGTTCGTTGGTTGGTGCTCGTGTTTGTCTGGCTGTCTCTACCTACTCCTGTTAGCCCATCAAGGTAATGGGGGCTATGCCAAAGTCTCCGAAAGCGGGAATCCCGGTGGGGATGTCCTTCGACAAGCTCAGGACGAACGAACATTGCTCCCGTGAGCCCCGAAGAAGATGGGGCAATCAGAATGAGTAGCGAGTGAGCGTGCGACGCGGGTAAGTCGTTTCCTCTAGACCTGGCGCAGGCGGGGGTCGAATGTGTCTCGCATCCAGTCGCCGAAGAAGTTGAGGGCGAGGACGGTGAGGCCGATGGCGACTCCGGCGAATACGGACACCCACCAGGCGTCTCTGAGGTACTCGCGGCCGTCGGCTATGATCGCGCCCCAGGTTGGAGTCGGGGCTGGGATGCCCGCTCCGAGGAAGCTGAGGAAGGCCTCGGTGAGTATGAGCTGGCCGATTCGCAGTGTCGCGATTACGAGCACCGTGTTCGTCACGCCGGGCAGGATGTGCTTTAGCAGTATACGGATCGAGGACGCGCCAGCGACCCTGGCAAGCTGCACGTAGTCGCGCTCCCTGAGGGTCAGGACCTCGCCTCTCACGTTGCGAACGAAGGGTGTCCAGGACGTGGCGGCAAGCAGTCCCATCATGGTGTACAGGCCCGCCCCTATGGTGATCGCCACTATCAGGGCGAGCAGAATGAACGGCAGCCCCAACCAGATGTCGACAAGGCGAGTGATGACCTCGTCGGTCATCCCTCCCGCGTAGCCTGCGATGAGCCCCAGTCCGGTACCGATGACGGTGCCGCTTACCATGGCCACCACAACCACCATCATCGAGACCCTGGCTCCATGAATGAGCCTGCTGAGTACGTCGCGTCCTATCGGGTCCGCGCCGAGGATGTAGGTCTTCGTGACCTTCGGATTCTCGTCGTACCACTGGGTGTACCAGAACGGCGGCGCGTTCCTGTCGCGTATGTTGCTCTTGATAGGGTCTGCCGGGGATATCAGTGGGGCGAATATAGCCACGAAGGACAGGATGAAGATCAGGACGAGCGAGACGATGGGCCATCTTCGAAACGCATTGAATGCCCTGGCGAAGTGATTGCCTCCGCCGGTAAGCGTAGTCTCTGGAGCCGCTTCTGCCATTAGTCCTTCTCTTTACTCTGAAAGGGTCAGGCATTCGCCCTCACCCCAGCCCTCTCACGCCACGGCGCATCTGCACCCCATCACGGGAGGGGGATAGTTACCGTCTTCTTCAGGAGTAGCGGATTCGCGGGTCGATCATCCCGTAGATAAGATCCACGATAAAGTTCATCACCACGTAGATCAGCGTGAACATGAGGGTGATGACCGATAGAGTTGTCAGGTTGTTTGTCTGGACCGCCTCGACAGCGAGCCTGGCGATGCCGGGCCATCCGAAGACGACCTCGACCGACACGGAGCCGGTGACGAATCCTGCCAGCAGGAGGCCGGAGAAGGTCAGCGGCGCGATAGCGGCGTTCTTGAACGCGTGCTTCCAGATGATTGCATTTGCGCCAACGCCCTTTGCGCGTGCGAGCTTGACGTACTCTGAGTCGAGAACGTCGAGCATGGCCGAGCGCATGAGGCGCATGTAGCCAGCTGCCGGGAACCACGCCAGTGTCAGCGTGGGCAAGATGTAGTGCTTGATCGAGAACCCCTCACCCTGGGTCCCCGCAGGCAGTAACTGCAGCCACACAGCGAATATCAGGATTCCCAGAATGCCCACCCAGAAGATGGGCAGCGCCTGGCCGAGCAGTGCGAACGTCCTGCCTGCGATGTCCCATACCGAACCGCGTTTGACTGCCGACAGCACGCCGAGAGGAATGCCGATAAGGGTGGAGATTATGTAGGCCGCGACCGCAAGTCTGAGCGTAGGCGGCAGCTTGTCCTTGAGCTTGGTTGAAATCGGGTGCCTGTCGCTCAGGTCCTGTCCGAGGTCGCCCCGCAAGATGTCCGCGACCCAGAAGGCGTACTGGAGCGGCACGGGTTTGTCGAGGTGCAGCTTCTGGCGGGCCTTTTCGAGCTCGGCTGCGTCCAGCCCATAGCCCTCCTCAGGCAGGAACAGAACAGTGGGATCTCCCAGTATTCGTGACGCGCCAAAGATGACTATCGTCGCACCAATGAGGGCGAGTATAGAAGTGAAGAACCGTCTAATGACGAATGTGGTCATTACGAACCCGTAGTCGCTAAGCCAGCGGCCAGCGTAAGGGGCATCGGCTGTGAACCGCTACACCCCTTACGCCGTTCCGTAAACTCGATTGGTTAGGTTGCCGCTATTTCGCCAGCTTGATGTTCTCCAGGGACTTCATGCCACCGACGCGGAAATTGGTCATCGGCCGCATCTCCCAGGAGACTATGACCTCTGGGTTATAGATGGTGTTGTTGGGCATCGTGCCAACTGTGAAGCCAAAGCGCTCGCCGAAGATAAAGTCCACCCAGTCAAGTGTGAGCTGCTCCAGCTCTTCCTGGTTGGTCGTCTTCTCCTTGGCTAGCACCGTCTCGCTGGCCTGGGGCAGTTCGTTACCGGAGTTATAGCCGGCCGGAGACGCCACCGCACTCCATGTCCACTCGTTCGGCCAGGTCGGCGGGGCAGTACCAGGGTTGAAGCTGCCGTGAATACCGTTGACGGTACGAGAGATGAGGCCGGGCCTCCAGGTGGAGTAGACCTGTCTGTCCAGCTCGACCGTAACATTCAGCTCAGAGAGCCATGTCGCGGCCATCGCCTCGGCCATCTCCACAACCACTCCACTGGGGCCTGCCCAGTAGTCGTTGATCGTGAATCCGTCCGCGTAGCCGTGCTTGTCGAGAAGAGCCTTGGCACCCTCGCAGTCATAAGGGATATGCCAGCGGGTGTCGCCGTCCACCTTGTTGTAGAGAGCGGTGTCTGGGTGGATGTACTGAGCATAGGCTACGCGTCCCTGACCACCGAGCACCGTGTCAAGAATCGCCTCGCGGTCAACGCACTGTGAGATGGCAATGCGAACGTCTCTCGCACGCTCTCTGCCAGCCATGTCGTCCATGGCGGCGATCCAGGGCTTGTCAACGATGGTGCGATCCAGCGGATCACCGTTCCTGGGATGTTCAGTCTCCCAGTATTGGCCCTGGAACAGCACTCCGCGGGCGTTGCTTGCGCCCTCCTGCGACCTGGCCATACCGGCCTCGATCAGCGCGGCCCAGTCCTTGATGGGAATGTCAGCCATCTGCGCCTGGTCGCTCTCAAGCATGGCGCGCCTGGTGGCTGACTCCGGGACCTCGATCATGTCGAAGCGCTCGATGTGCGGCATCTGCTTCCAGTGCGTGCCGTCGGAGCGAGCCTCGAGGTAGATACCCTTTTGCTGCGTCCACTCAGGGACCTCGAATGGACCAGTCAGGATGATGTTCTGACGCATCCAGTCGGTGCCCTGATCATTGAAGACCTTCTGAGAGTGGATCGGCACGCCCTCACCGAGGTCTGAGATACCGGCGAGCATGGTGCTGACTGAGAAGGAGTTGAGGTGCATACGGGCGACGTACTTGCTGATGAGTTCAAGCTTTCCGATGTCCGGGCGCGGCAGGGTATCGTGCCTCGCTTCGGGCGTTATGCCCGGGTTGCCGGCGTTGTACGTGAACACCACATCCTCGGCCGTCAGTTCGCCCCAGCCCTTGTGGAACATGATGCCTTCGCGGATCTTCCAGTCAATGTACATGGCGTCCGGATCGTCTGTGTTGAGGGTCCAGGACTCCGCCACCCACGGTTCTGTGATAAACGAGCCGTCTGCGGCACGTGTGGCGGTGATCAGCACCTCACCGGCGCCGATGTTGGGGAACGTCGCACACCAGACACAGTCGGTAGGCCAGCCGCTGCTGGAGCCTACGGACAGGACTGCGCCGGTGACCTTGCCGCTCGGGCCCATCATCATCATGGACTCGTCTTCGGCTGGGACGGCCTTGGCGACAGCGGCCTCGACGGCTGCCTGGATATCTTGCTGTGATACGCCCGGCCTTTCGGCGAGGGCCGAAGTGATCGCCTCGCTGACCTGGGCCTCGGTCAGGCCTGGGGTCTGCTGCCTCAGAGCTGAGGCAATCGCATCAGCAACCTGAGCCTCGGTGGTACCCTGCTGTTCCGCCAGCGCGCTCGCTATCGCGTTCGCCACCTGGCCTTCAGTGACTCCTCCGGGCTGCTCGGCCAGGGCCTGGGCAATGGCGTCGGCAACGTCAGCCTGGGTTACTCCAGGTTGTGCTGCCATTGCCGCCTGGACGGCGGAAGCAACTTCGTCAGCCGAAGCTCCCTGCTGCTGTGACTGCATAGCCTTCTGAACAGCCGCGTCCATAGCCGCCTGAACCTCTGCCGCAGTAGCTCCCGCAGGGGCAGGGGCAGGAGCTTCCGGCTCACTGCTCGAACAGGCTGCCGCCAGTACAGACAGGACTATCAACAATACCGCTACCGTAAAGAACCTTACTGTACGCACTGCTCCATCCTCTCGATCTAATCACTGCTGAAGGAGACACCTGCTCCTAATTTCGTGCATTCTAACAGGTGGTATGAATTTGGCAACTTTGGACAGAATCAACGCAAATCAGGGGAAACTAATAGGCAACACCCACATGGGTTCTGTGCCTACGTCGTAGACGGCTATGGGGTCGAGGCCTCCCCAGGCGCTGTTGACCCTGTAGGCGGCGAGCCTGCCGGAGTCGAGGCCGGCGGCGTACATGAACTGGCCGGTTGGGTCGAGACTCAGCGCCCTCGGCACTCGCTCGGAGGGCACAATGGCCGTCCTCTCGAGGCCGCCGGAGTCTGGGTCGATGACGAAGCAGGCGATACTGTCGTGGCCGCGATTCGGGGCGAACAGCATCCCGCCGTCGGGGGCGATCTGGATCTGTGCGCAGGAGTTTCTGCCGGACCACGTGCTGGGCAGCGTGGACACCGTCTGGAAAGCAGTCAGGGTGCCTGAATCGGAGTCGAAGTTGTACGCGGTCACACTGCATCCCTGCTCGTTGGAGAAGTAGAGCACGTCCAGCGAGGGGTGGAAGCAGTAGTGGCGGGGTCCAAGCTCGCCGTCCTGCGGGACGTTCGGGGGATCGTTGGGTGTCAGCTCGCCGGTGGAGTCGTCGAACCTGAACTGGAAGATGGTGTTGGGTCCGTTTCCTCCGGCGATGCTGGGGACGAAGGCGAAGCGGTTGGACGAGTCGGTCTGCATACAGTGTGCGCCCCTGCCGGTCTCGCGCCACTCGGCTGGAGGAGCCTGGACGACGCCGTTGTCGTCGATGGGATGCACGGCGCACCTGCCCGCGTTGTAGTAGGCGGAGAGCAGCCAGCGTCCGGTCTTGTCGGTGGAGAGGTAGTTGGGGTCGGACTCCAGTGGGGCTGAGCCCAGAAGGGTCAGCGCGCCTGTGGTGGAGTCGATGCTGTAGCTGGAGAGCTGGTTGACGTCGCGCCTGGCGACGTACAGGTATTGTCGGTCCGGGTCGGTGGCAAGCGGCGCGGGTCGTCCTGGGGCCTCGACCTCGTCGAGCTTTTCGAGCGCGCCGGAGTCGGGGTCCTGGCTGAATATCAGGATGCGGTCGTCGCCGGCGGCGGTTACGTAGATGAATGTGGGCATGGGTGGTAGTACCTCGTGGTTTGGAGGGTTAATGGGGTGATAGGTGACAGTATATGGTATGGGGGAGGGGGGTGTTGGGGCGTGAAAACACAATTTTGCCAAATTCACCCAAAAACTGCAGGAAACTGAAAGAATTTCGGCGCCCAGGGTGCGTCCAAAATTTTACTATGTAGATCCGCCAATGTAAACGATAGAATTC
>CAZIDM010000024.1:270-23377 GCA_964537915.1 uncultured Dehalococcoidia bacterium | reverse complement strand
TTCCGTTGAGTATTGGGGGCTTGGGTGTTTGTCCCTCGTGTTTTGGTGGTTTAAGGGGGTGACTGTGGACCGTATCTGGTCGGGGGGCGGGGGGTGTTGGGGTGGAGTATCGTGTGCGATAGCTTATCGAGCTTGCGAGGATACTGGGTAGGGGATCGGGGGTGGTCAGCGGCCTATGTGCTACTCGCTCCGGCTGCTAGACAGTCTGTTGAACAGCTCCTGTATGCTGCCGCCTGCTCGCCGGCCTGCTGAGGCGTCGCCTCCCGACAGCACGTCCCAAAGGGCCGCCTCCAGATCTTCCAGCGGACCTTCGAAGTATGGAGGTCGCGCGTCTGGAACCATGCTGTTGTGCAATGCCAAGCACTCAATGAACTTCTTGTTGAACAGGATGTGCTTACCGAGGGGTTCGCTGTCCAGTACACGTTCCATGACGGAGAGGCAGTGTATCTGCTGCCCACCTACACCCTGGGCACTGTTTGGGTCTCCATCGACAGAAATCGTGACGAGGTCTTCGTCGTCGAGGAGGACAACATCTCCGGCATCTTCTGTCTGCATGTACAGAGTGTAGAACGTCAAAACCCTGACAGGGGCCTGCAGGTCAATGTTTTCATCTGCCACGGCATAGGTGAAGAACAGGCCGGTCCCTTCGCCCACCACAGCGCGTCCTGCGCTAAATGTGGAGATCAGGCTGCGCTCGACAGTCAGGCTGTTTTCGCAGTACACGCCACCCAGCACAATCGAATCTCTGATTACCGCACGGTCCGCGAAGATGTTGCCATAAACGAAGGCATTCGAAATGTTGACCTGGCCGGTGTATATGTCCGACAGGAATCTCACTTTGGATGTACCTGGCTGAATGGACAACGACTCCGATGCGCTGATGCACGACCCGAAAGTGACTACACCTTCGCCAATTTCGACTTCGGAAGGTCCGATCCTGGCAGACCCGAGGCAGTACACTGATTCAGCTACATTGACCTCCGCTCCCGAGACCGAAAGCGAACCACACCATATTCCTCCCCGCACGTCAGCACCGCTATCCAGGTAGACGTCTCGTCCCATCTCCAAGCGCGTGCCGGGGAGGATACTGCCCCTGTGCATGCCGCTTACAACGTAGCGAGTGCTATCTTGAATACTGTCAATGTTCGTCATGTGGAGAACACCCCTGGACGTTGCTCTTCATATGTGTAACTAGCTGCCGATCCTGGCATGATCCTGCCTGAACCGGGCTACCTGCTCCTGAGGCGTATCCAACTCGTCTCTCAAGACTTCCTGCACCTGATTCATCACGTCTGGAGACAGACTGGTCCGGGTGAGAACTTCCTGAGACTCACCGACTGCCAGTTGTATACGAGCATTGAGTTCGGGATCGTAGTGGATACGCCCATCTTCTCCCAAGAAAGCAATCTCGAGAACCTCATCACCAGTCTCGCTGTCTTCGAACACAGCGTAGCAATAGGGTATTTCATAGGAACCTTCCCCGAGATCGGAGGCTATTTCGCGCAGGGACGCGTATGAGTCCTGTCTCTCTGCAATAAACTCGGCCATGAGGTCGGACGTGGTGTCACGGGCATCCGCTATGCTGGCCGTTCTCGCCTGGGATGCTTCCATTGCGTGCCTGACCAGAAGGGCCAAAGCAGCATCGGGAATGAGGCCGAATTTCGCGTATATCTGGTCCGGGTAGATTTCTTCGACAATCCGGTAGGCATGGCTGTCAAGCTGATTCAAGAAAGAGTTGTGCTCTTTTGCCATGTCCTCAGACATCCGGCCGTAGCGGGACTTTATTCTCTCTGAGTACTCAGTGAGTAGCCTCTGCTTTCTTTCTGTCTGCTCTTCAAGAAACCGGGACTTGCGTTCGGCCATCATGATGTTGGCCTCATGAGCCTTCATCTCGATAGCAACTTGTCCGGAGAAGTTGATCCTAAACTGCTCTACCAGGCGTTCCTGCAGTTCCTTCAGAACACCCGGAAGCGAAGGGAGAACCTGCAAGGGTTTGACAATCTCACGAAAGTCTTCATGTATCCAGTTTGATATTCGCTGAGTTGTGCGATTGATTGAATCAATCTGAGGCGACTCAACGCGCATCCGGTCCGGTAGTTTATTAGTCATAGAGCCATGCCTTTAGTAGATCCTAATTGAAGCCATATGCCTGATCTTCTGTGCCAGGTTCCTTTCAGGGTTAGTGCGACCATATGGAACATACCTTCAAGCCTACAAATAGCTGATAGCGTTGCCTCTTAGGCGCCTAGCGATTCTCCTCTGTCCACGTGTCTTCACCAGGCCCCCGAAGAGTGAAATAGTCTGGAGATTAGACTGATACCGATTCTCAACGAACGAAAGAGCCTGAATACGCGTCTGCATCCGGTTCTCCATGAGCGAACGTCTCTGAAGGCCTGTCTGAATCCGGCTCTGGCTAAGCGAGGCACTTTGGAGACCAGTCTGAATCCGATTCTCGGCGAGAGTTGCCCTCTGAATACCTGTCTGAATCCGGTTCTCGGCGAGAGTTGCCCTCTGAATACCTGTCTGAATCCGGTTCTCGGCGAGGGTTTCTCTCTGAATAGTTACCTGTTCCAGGTTAGCGGATAAAATACCCCTCTGAATGGCGTCGCGACGTTCGTCATCCTTACGTTGCGCCATTGACAGATACTCCAACTCCGCACTCATTGCTTCCATTTCCCGCTGCTTGACTCCGTCCATCTTCGTCAGAACGGCCTCAGTACGCTCGCGGATTTCGCGATCCGTCTGGACGCTGGACTTTCTGATGTTCGCCATTACGGAGTTCTGCTTTATCTCATACTGTCTGAGAATCTCCTCGAGGGCACCTATGGCTACCATTTCGCCCGATACGTCAACATGTAGCCTCTCCAATTCCTCTCCAAGTGCGTCGATCTGAGACAGGTACTCGATCTGCGTTCTCTCAAGGTCCGTCTCCAGCGAGTTCCGGTTCTCTATTTCCCTGTTGCGAATACTCTGGTGTGCCCTGACCCTCTCCACCTTGTTTTCGTTCATTAGATAGTCATATGCGGGCAAGAGGACTTCATCCAAGACTCTGTGCATTGGGATAGGATGAGTGGTCTCGTACTCGCAGGTAACGCATCTCCACATTTCGTCTTTGGGGTCAAACAGGCAGCGTGAGTTGGCTGAGAAACTAACTGGTTCGAAGTCCTCATTACCCTGGACAGAGTAGTCTCTCGCGAGCAATCTCTGACTCTTGGAGTCATTGCACTGGGGACAGTAGAAGTTGAAGGCTGAGTAACTGATGTACGTTCCCAAGTCCAGTGACTCGGGCGCCACCTGCTCGCGCAGAGAGAATTCTCTGGCCTCACGAAGTGCATCCGTCACGTCCTGCCATCTCACAGGCCAACGCTCGGCAAGTATCTCCAATTCCCTTCCACCCTGCGATGCCACTTCACGCTCAAAGCTCTCCAGCGCATCCGGCAGTGGAACGGTGTTGCCGTTCACGATCGGAGTCAGGGCACCGAGAAGGGCGGAGTCCGTCACAGCGG
The DNA here is from genome assembly GCA_964537915.1 of uncultured Dehalococcoidia bacterium. Classification (GTDB taxonomy): domain Bacteria; phylum Chloroflexota; class Dehalococcoidia; order Lucifugimonadales; family UBA1123; genus VXRN01. The sequence goes on along the minus strand of CAZIDM010000024.1, from coordinate 19,871 downwards.
CGACATCCAGAAGCAAGTCGGACCGTGCGGCAAAGCACTCCGCCATCTCATGGCAGTGCTCCACTATCTCCCTTTCCAGGCCACGCAGGGGAACCATCCCGCGTGCGTAGTAGGGCTCAATCTCCTGCGGTACATCAAAGTGTTCAGTCTCACCATCAAGGACCCATGGTACGTGCTCCAGCGCGCTTTCGATTTCGCTGGCCATCTGAAAGGCCAGCGCTGGATCTGACAACGCGGGGTAACGTATCGACCGGCGCTCCATCAGGCTTGGCGGACCAGTGACGATGACTCCTTCCTGAGTCTGATGGCCCTGGAACTCCAGCCGTCCCTGTCCGACGGCCAGGATACGATTCTTGCCTGGGATCGATTCCTCTACTATTTCCGGCGGCCCCTCGACTTCACGAGTTACCGTTCCCTCCTCTATGCGGGTCCTTGAGACTTCCCGTACGTAAAGGTCAGCAATTCGATCTCGCATCAAGCGGCAGGCATTTCGCCAGGTCCAGCGCCCAAAACAACGGAGCTGACGCATGGACCTCTTCACACTCTTAGGACGCCGGGGGGAAGCAAAGCAGACGCCCCTATGCCGACAGATAAGGGCGCACTTTAGTATAAGAGCAGTTTCTTGAGTGCACGCTGCGAGCAGCATCCATACCCATGACATGAAGAGCCTTATGCGAATCATCGCTTTTCGATAGTTCAGCACCATATGGTCCCTGAGTCCTTTTGGCTGAACCTCTATGATCTCCACATACGGCACTCTCTTCGTAACCACCAGGGTTTCTTCTTGAGGAGACCCGGGTATGGTCTTTGTAACAGTCCGATTCGAATAGTGCTTGGCGATCAGTTCGGCGACCACTAGTGGGTCCAATGTTGGCGTATCTTCCCTCGAGACTTTCATGACAGGTCCTCAACCGTTCGCTTCTTAGCTCCAGCCTGATGCGCCAATTTTGCCCCTTCTATACATGCTCCATTCACTGGGGCACTACTTTCGATCCCTAAACCCTGTCAACCAGGGCAACCCCAATCTCTTTTACACCATTCAGTGTCACGATTCATCGTACCTAGGACTATGAAATTCTGTGCTTAGATCCCTTCAATGTTGTTCTGAGCTATTCGACACGGGAGGGTGCTGGATGCTTCACGATTATCAGAATCGCATCATCATGTATATGACAAGTGTGTCTCGCCACAGGTTGCACTCGTGGCATGTCTGCGGCAAAGCGAGATAGCATGGCACGGATTTCCAGGTTGTACTACTCGCCAGGCCCCATTGACACGCCTTACCCTTGACCGAATGGCGGGGGCGTGTCAGTGTGAACTCGTAGAAACGACTTCTGGGTACTCGCAAGACGTATGAGAATCGACCACAGGGTATGAGGAACTCTAAAGATGACTTCAGCTTTTCGAGAGATCGTTCCGGAGCAGCAGGTTGTGAAGCTTGTCGGGGACCTTCAGTTTACTGAGGGGCCGGTTTGGCATCCGGATGGGTACCTGCTGTTCAGTGACATTCCGGCGAACCGGATCATCAAGTACACGTCTGATGGAACGGTCGAGACTTATCTACAACCTAGCAGGAACTCGAACGGTCTCACGTTCGACCATGACCTCAGGCTTGTGGCGTGTGAGCATACGGGGAGACAGGTCTCGCGGCAGGGCGACGATGGGCAGATGGAGACCGTGGTGTCGCACTGGGACGGGAAGCGGCTGAACAGTCCGAACGACCTGGTGATCCACTCGGGCGGGAGCGTGTTCTTCACTGATCCGCCGTACGGGATTCAGCCTGAGGAGGCGGAGATCGGGTTCAACGGCGTGTACCGGGTGGACGGGGACGGCAGCATCACGCTGCTGGAGTCGGACTTCGGGCGTCCGAACGGGCTGGCGTTTTCGCCGGACGAGTCGGTGCTGTACGTCGATGACACTGAGCGGCGCAACGTGCGGGCGTTCGACGTGAATGATGACCTGTCGCTGTCGAACGATCGTGTGTTCATCGACATGGACACGCCTGAGCAGGGTAGCCCGGACGGGATGAAGGTGGACACGGAGGGCAACCTGTACGTGACGGGCGCGGGTGGTGTTTGGGTGATCAGCCCGGAGGCGGAACACCTTGGGACTATCGTGCTGCCTGAGCTGCCGGCGAATGTGGCGTTTGGTGGGGATGGGTACAGGACGCTGTTCGTGACGGCGCGGACGGGGCTCTATAGCGTGGGGGTAAATGTGGCTGGTATTGCGCCTGGGGGGTGATGGGGTTTTCGCCCCCGGATCAAGTCCGGGGCAGGCTCTCTCACCAGGACAGGAGGGCGCTGGTTGGGAACTCCCGGCCCGGCCCCTGGATTCCCGCTTTCGCGGGAATGACGGGGGACGAGGCGGGAATGACGGTTGGTCTAGGCGAGACTGACGATTGGTCTAGGCGAGACTGACGATTGGGGCGAGATGGATTGGGGCACGCTACAACCTAAGCGTATATAGCTACTGGGTCTGGGCGAGGCGGAGGAGCTGGTCTACTATGTCGAGGCCTACGCGTTCGCTCCAGGCGGCCAGGAGCTGGTTGGTGATGGGGCCTGGGGCTCCGTCGCCGACCTCGCGTCTGTCGATCTGGCCGACTGGCAGGATCGAGTACGGAGTGCTGCAGAAGAAGGCCTCGTCGGCGGTGTAGAGGTCGTAGGGCTGCAGGTCGTCTTCGACTGCGGGGATTCCGAGCGTATCGGCGATCTCCATGACTGTCAGCCTGGATACCCCCTGTAAGGTCGAGCTGTCCCTCGGTGTCTTGAGCGTGCCGTCGGTCACTATGAAGAAGTTCGCGCCGGTGCCCTCGCTGACCTTGCCGTCCATGTCGAGCAGGAGTGGCAGCGCGTTCGGGTCGACGTCACGGGCCTCCATCTCGGCGAGCACGAAGTTCAGGCGGCTGTAGTGCTTGACCTTGGGGTCGAGCGCCTCTGACGGGTAGGCCCGCGTCTTGGGTATCACTGCGTGAGCGCCACCGGTGTAAGCGTGCGCCCATCGCGGTGCTCCGAGAGGGTCTATCCAGATGGAGATGTTGGGGTCGGTGTCGCCGCGCTGGCCGTTACCGCCGGTGACAATCTGGGTGATCATGTAGTCGTCGTTCATCTCGCGACGCAGGTCCTCGTTGTGGGCAACGACGTCGAGAGTGATGCGCTCCATCTCGTCGATGGACATGCTGGGCTCGATTCTCACGTACTTGAGCGACCTGTAGAGCCTGTCGAGGTGGTCGCGCAGCTTGAATACGGAGCCGTTGAACGTGCGCGAGGTGTCGAAGACTACGTCGCCGATGCGGAAGCCTCGGTCCAGCATTGGGATCTGGGCTTTGTCCCGGTCTACATACTCGCCGTTGAGCCAGATCTGGTACTCCATCTCCGCAACCCCCTACGCCGGAGTTCTCTCCCTGTTGAACAGAAGGTCTCTGATTACTTCGAGTGCGCCTTCAACTTTGGCGAGACGCTCTCCGTGATCCGCCTGAGTTGTTTCTATACGGTCAAGGCGTGCTTCGAGTCGCTTTTCAAGGCGAGTTACCATGGTAACCATCAAAGCCGCCAGCGCAATGCCCACGGTGATGATGCCGATCAGTTCCGGTGTCATGTTTTCGCCCTCTCGCTTTGCACTCTATCATACTACGGGCGGACGGCGCGTTTGGGGCGTTGGGCCAGCTTTTCGAGCAGGGGCTGGGCGAGTTTTACGTACCGGCACGCGAGCATTCGGGTGTCTCTCGGGTCTATGAGGTCGACTACGTCGCCCTTGTAGGCGGCGCGGAACGGGGAGCGCAGCCGCAGCAGGCGGTCCTCGATCATGGCGCGGTGTGCCTCAGGGTCGGGGGCGTTCTCGATCTCGCGCCTGTAGGCCGCGGCGACTCCGCCCTCGATGGGGATGCCTCCCCACTCGCCTGCTGGCCAGCCGAAGCGGAGGTTCAGCCCGTTCGGGTGTCCGAGGCTGTGGGGGGCGTCGGCGGCTACGCCGTATGCCTTGCGGACGTTGAACTCGATCTTGGGGACCTCGGCCTCTGCGCTGGCGATCAGGGCGCGGACGCCCCTGCGCATGGTGGCCTTGCGCTCGGCGTGGGAGCCGAGCATGAAGCCGGGCATGTCGAGGAATATGACGACGGGCAGGTTGAAGGCATCGCACAGGTCGACGAAGTGGGCGTACTTCTCGGCAGCCCATCCGTCCATCGCGCCGGCCAGCGAGCGAGGGTCGCTGCCTATGACGCCTACGCTATAGCCGTCCAGCCTCGCGAAGCCTGTGATGACAGCTCCGCCCCAGTGGCGGCGCATCTCGAAGAAATCGCCGTTGTCGACGACCAGTTTGATGAGCTTGCGCGGGTCGTAGGCGCGCTTGCGGTTGGCCGGGATGATGTTGAGCAGCTCCTCGGGCCTGCGGTCTGGAGGGTCTCCTGTCTCAACTCTTGGGGCGACGTCGCTGGTGGTGTTCGGCAGGTACGAGATGAACGTCTTGATCTGCTCGAAGGCGTCCTCTTCGGACTCGGCTTCGTTGTCGACCTGTCCGCTCTCGTGGACGTGCATCTGGTGTCCGCCGAGCTCTTCTTTGTCGAGCATCTCGCCGATGGCGCGCTGCACCACGGGAGGGCCGGACGGGAAGATCTGGGACTGTCCCTTCACCATGACGGTGAAGTGGGACAGAAGGGCGAACGCGGCGGGCGCGCCGGCGACTGAGCCCATGATGCCCGCGGCGACGGGCACGCGGCGCAGGAGCTCGACGTTGCGCCACCAGAGGTCGCCGCCGGGGAGACCCATGTGTCCAGAAGCCTCGTCGGACTTGGAGCTGTGCCCAACGCCCTCTACGAGCTGTATGTAGGGGATGCCGTACTGGATCGCGAGGGGCTGGGTGAAGTTCCGAGCGCCCTTGCGGACGTTGTGCGGGCTGCCGCCGGAGATGGTGAAGTCGTCTCCGCCTATGGCTACGGGCCTGCCGTCTATTTCTGCGAGTCCCATGACGTACGCGCCGGGGGTGAACTCGACGATGTTGCCTTCGTCGTCAAACTCGGCTGCGCCGACCATGGGTCCTGCCTCGAGGAAGCTGCCGGGGTCGGCCATCTTCTCGATCCGCTCTCGAACTGTGTAGCGTCCGCCGTCGTGCTGGCGCTTGACTCGCTCGGGGCCGCCAAGCTCCTTGGCGAGTCCCCGGACATACTTGATGTCCTCGATGGCTTTTTCCCAGCCATCTCCGGGCTTCCAGTTCTTGCGGTTGAGGTCTACTGGCATTTTTCTTTTTTCCTCTGGGTTTGCAGGAGTTACTCGACTTCGACGCGTTTGATTACGTCTTCGTCGAGCTCGATGCCGAGGCCGGGGCCTGTTGGGGGCGTGATGAAGCCGTTCTCGAAGACGAGCGGCTCCTTGAAGATGACCTGGTGGAGCGGACCCTGGTTGGCCTCCTGTATCAGGAAGTTGGGCGAGCAGGTGTCGACCTGTATCGCAGCCGCGGCGGCCACGGGTCCGCAGGCCATGTGGGGCGCGATCATCGCGTAGTGCGCCTCAGCGATGCTGGCTATCTTCTTCGCCTCCATGATGCCGCCGCACTGTCCGACGTCGAGTTGGATGATCTGGGCGGCCTGCTTCTCGAGCAGGTTGGAGAACTCGTACTTCGTGATCAGTCGCTCGCCTGTGGCTATCGGGATGCTGGTGTGCGCGGCGACGCGGGCCATCTCCTCGACGTTCTCAGGGGGAACGGGTTCCTCGAACCAGAACGGATGGTACGGCTCGAGGAAGTCGGCCACACGTATCGCGCTGTAGGTTGTGAGCTGGCCGTGAGTGCCGATGCCGACCTCGAAGTTGTTGCCGACGGCCTTTCGGATGCTCTCGAAGATCTTGGCGGCGTTCTCGATCTCCCACAGGGGGATGTCGCGCGGAAGCGGGAAGAGAGGCTGGAATGGGTCGAGCTTGCAGGCGGTGTTGCCCTCTTCGAGAAGCTGCTGGGCGATCTCTCCGGCCTTCTCGGGGTTCTCGCGGAAGCCTCCCTCAGGCATATAGGCGTAGGCGCGGAGCTTCTCGTGGTACTGTCCGCCGAGCAGGTTGTAGATGGGCTGGTTGGCGGCCTTGCCGACGATGTCCCACAGGGCCATCTCGATTGCGCTGAGCACAGGGGTAAGCTGGAGGGAGGGGTGTCGGAAGTCGTGGCGGGCGCTGTACATGCGGTCCCAGATCAGCTCGATGTTGAAGGGGTTCTCGCCGACCACGTACATGCTGGCCATTTCGTTGATGAGGCTAATCTGCGACTTGAGGTCGCCGAGCCTGTCGGAGTAGGTGTTGCCGGTGATCCTCTCGCCGAGTCCGGTGATGCCCTCGTCGGTCTCGACTTCCAGGAGCAGGAGGTACCTGCCTCCCCTGTATGGGGGCAGGTTCTCGATCACCATAGTTTTGACGTCTGTGACTTTCAATTTTCCGTCCTGTGCAGCTTGGAGTGGGGTCTGAGGTGCATTTTACACAGAACGGGGAAGGGGTGTGGGGGGCTACGCGCCTCGGAGGCGGGGGTCGAGGACGTCGCGGACGGCGTCTCCCAGGAGGTTGAAGCCGTAGACGGCGAGGCTGAGGGCGACTCCGGGGGCGATGGCCATCCAGGGGGCGAGCTCAGCGTACTGGCGGGCGGCTCCGAAGAGGTCGCGTCCCCATGAGGGTGTGGGCGGTGGGATGCCCATGCCGAGGAAGCTCAGGGAGGCCTCGGTGGTGATCGCGCCTCCGAGAGTGATGCTGGCCACGATGATGTATGGGGCCATGCAGTTGCGCGTTATGTGGTGGAGCATGATACGCCAGTCGCCTGCTCCTATGGCGCGCGCGGCTGTGGTGTACTCCATCTCCTTGACTGACAGCACCTGCGAGCGCACGACGCGCGCCGCCGATGGGATCACGACAATGCTGATGGCGAAGATGACGTTGCGTGTGCTCGAGCCGATCACGAACACCAGAACCATCGCGACTATCAGGGAGGGGAACGCCCAGAGTATGTCCATGAATCGCTGGGCGATTATGTCTACCTTGCCTCCCCAGTATGCGGTCACGACCGCGATAACGGCCCCGGTACCGGTGCCAAGAAGGGTCGCGGTGACACCCACCAGGAGGGACACACGTCCGCCATAGACCACACGGCTGAACACGTCGCGGCCGGTTGTGTCCGTACCCAGCCAGTGAGCGGCTGACGGCCCCTGCAGGAAGTCCACGGTAAGGGTGTTAGGGTCCACCGGCGCGATCCATGGGGCAAACACCGCCAGCAGACCGACGAAGAGGAGCAGCAGAGCGCCCACGAAGCCCAGGGGCTTCTGACGAATCAGTCGCCTCGTGGTCCTGAGAGTCGAAGCGAGACGGCTCGTGCGAACGATCTCAATGCCGGTGCCGGTTTGATTACTCAACTGAGTCGTATCCCATGTCTATTCGTACCGTATGCGAGGATTGAGCCAGGCGTAGAGAATGTCGACGATCAGGTTGGCCATGGTGACGAAGATTGCGATGGCGAACAGGCTGGCCTGCACGACGTTGTAGTCGCGACGCATCGTGGCGTCGAGCAGGAAGCGACCCGCGCCGGGCAGGTTGAATGCCGCCTCGACGACCACGAGTCCTCCGAGCGCGAAGCCGAACTGGAGTCCAAGGATCGTGATTACGGGAAGCATCGCGTTTCTCAGGGCATGACGCTGGATGACCAGGCGTTCTATGAGTCCCTTGGCCCTGGCTACCTGTATGTAGTCTTCGCGCATGACCTCCAGGAATGAGGAGCGAGCCATCCGGGCTGTCGAGCCGATAAAGGCGAATGCGACCGCGAAGGCCGGGAAGATCCCCTGGATAAAGGCGCGCTTCGGGTCTTCCCAGAACGGGATGAACTCCAATGGCGGCAGCCAGTTGAAGACGCGTAACAGGAAGATGATTATGAGACCCGCAACCCAGAAGTTGGGCATCGAAAGGCCCGATATGGAGATGATGCGGGCAACGTAGTCGATGGCGGTGTCCTGTTTCACGGCGGACAGGATGCCCAGGGGCACTCCTATCACGACGGTCAGAATGCTGGCTATCACCACCATGTTGATGGATATAGGCAGGCGCTGGACGTACTCGTCGACGACGTCGCCTCCACCCCAGGAAGACTTTCCGAAGTCGAACCTGAGCGAGTTGACCAGCCAGATGGTGTACTGGACGTGGAGGGGCTCGTTCAGGCCGAGCTCTTCGCGTTTCTTCTCCAGTATCTCCTGTGGGATGGCTTCGCCTCTGCCGGGCTCGGCGAGGGCGATCAGGGCGGGGTCGCCTGGGATGAGGCGCATCAGGACGAAGACAAGCGTAACTACGGCGTAGACGGTGACCACCGCCAGTAGGAGCCTTTTGATGATGTAGTTGCGCATTTATGTCCTGGTTGGGGGAGTTTTGGGTAGGGGCAGGTTGGGGCCTGCCCCTGGTGTTGTCTAGCGTTCCTCCATCCAGACTTCTTCTAGGGTGACGTTGTTGTAGTAGGCTGGGTCGACGTCGTGGAAGTTCTTGACCCACGGCCACCATGCCATGCCCTCGGCAACCCACCTGATCTGAATGTGAGGCAGGTCGTTGAACAGCTTGCGCTCCATCTCCCAGACGAGTTCCTGCCGGGCATCCTCGTCCTGCTCGGAGAGCTGCTTCTTGTACATCTCCTCGAAGTCGTCATCGCAGTAGCCGCTGAAGTTGGCGGACGCGTCGCACAGGTAGATGTTGCTGTAGAACAGGCTGGGATTCAACACGGGGGCGACGCCGCCAGCGCTCTTGAGCTGGAAGTCGCGTCGGTCCTCCCTGTCGGTGTAGGCGGCACGGTCAACGATGTCCTGCACGATCTCGACGCCGATGAGCTTCAACTGGTCCTGGGCGAATGCGGGTGTCAGGCGGCTCTCCCTGGTGTTGAGAACCAGCCAGTTGAGCTTGAGCTCGCCCTCGGCATAGCCGGCCTCTTCCAGGAGCTTCTTGGCCTGCTCTCTGCGGTCCTCCATGTCGGAGCCGTCTTTTCTGCCGATCTTTTCGTCCAGCTCAGTTCGGGGCAGGCTCCACTTGCTCCACGGAGGCTGCCAGCCGCCAGTGTCTCCGGCGCCCTGGTTCAGTATCTGCGTTGACTGGCCGCGGTCGAGAGCCAGGTTGAAGGCCTGGCGGACTCTCACGTCGCCCCACACGGGGTCGGACAGCTGGCCGGACACGCTGTGCCACCAGAGTCTCGGGATGATCGAGACATTGATGGTGGGGTCCTGCTCCTGGAGTATCCTGCCCTCTTCGGGATAGAGGTACTGCATCAGGGAGTTCATGTCGAGCTGCTTCGCGCGGAAGGCTGCGAATGACGCGGTCTCTTCGGCGAAGACGATGTCCTCGATGCCGTCCATGTAGGGCAGGCCGTCGCGCCAGTAGTCCGGGTTCTTGGTGAGCTCGGCCTTGCCGCCCTTGGTGTAGCCCTGCCAGACGAATGGGCCGGTGCCGATGACGGTGGTCTCGAGGTCGTCGTAGGGAAGCTCGCTCGGGAAGACTGAAGCCCAGCCTGCGGCCAGCATCGAGATGATACCGGCATCGGGCTGGTTCAGCTTGATGACGATGTCCTGCGAGCCTGCTCCGCACTCGACGCTCTCAATCGCGCCCACGTCCTTCGCTCTTCTGCTCGTGTCGACGTCGCGGTACTTGTTCAGGCTGTGAACGGAGTCCTCGCAATCGAGGTCAGTGCCGCTCCCGGGCACTCCCTCGATCGTGTGGAACTTGATGCCTTCCTGAAGGGTGATGTTGTAGGTCAGACCGTCACCGGAGGCGTCCCAGTCCTCAGCGAGGTCGGGGAGAATCACGCCCTTCTCATCGAAGGCGTACCGGAAGAGGCGGTTGTAGGCAGCGCCCACGCGCTGCTGGGTGCGGACGGTGGTCTGGATCATGAAGTCGAAGTGGACCAGGTCGTCACCCGCGCTCTTACGGAGTGTGCCTCCATACTTCTGGTCGCCGGTGGCGGCAGGAGCTGCAGGCACGGCGGTCGCGATGACCGGGGTCGCCTCCAGCGGTACGGGGGTCTCGGTGGGGGCCGGCGCTGGAGCCGCTGCCTGGGGAGCAGGGGCCTGGGCCGCAGGAGCTGCTGCCGGAGCGGCCGGTTCAGGCTCCTCTTCACTGGCACAGGCGGCCAGAGCGAGCGCGGCTGCGATCATCAGTAGAAGGACCCAATATAAAGCAAAAGACGATCTTCTTCGGTGGCTCATGATCACTGGCCTCCTAGCCTGCGATTTGTAAGGAACTGCAATCCAGCTTGGTGGCCCTGCTCGCACAATTGCGTGGCCACACCAGACAAAATACGCTATTCCGGGAGTCTCACAGCAGCCTTCCGATGGCGACTGCGCCGGGTTAAGTCGAATGCCGCGACTTGGAAGGCGGGCGTGGGGGTCGTTCAATCGTGTCAGGAGAGTTCTCAGGCGTGGCCCAGGGGCTCAACACGATCAACAGGCAGAGATGGGGGGAAGCCTCGGTCGAGTAGGTTCCAGTCTTCACCAATTGGCCCGCCCACTCCCCATCTGCCTCGGGCGCAGTATATGAAGAGATGGTTGGGGTGTCAATTGGGAGTCTTGCAGGGGCAGGGTCTTTTCGATTTCGACTGTCACCTGAATAGCTCGTTCGTGGTGAGCCTGTCGAACCATGGACGGGCGGCCCTTCGACAAGCTCAGGGCGAACGGATGCGGGCAGGATGCCCGCGCTCCAAATTGGGGGCAGGCTGTGCTGATACAGGCTCCCTCGCAGGCTATTACGTCGTGGGGTTACAATGGCTTTGGACTACGACTGGGCCGGGCACGTGGCGCCCGCCGTACTATCACCTGGAGGACATGCAACTTGAAACTCGGACTTTTCCTCATGCCGCTGCACTACCCGGACAGGGCTCATGCGGACACGTACCAGGAGGACCTGGAACTGGTGGAGTACGCTGACGGTCTCGGATTCGCGGAGACGTGGGTTGGGGAGCACTTCCTGCTGCCGTGGGAGAACATGCCGTCGCCTGAGCTGTTCATCGCGAGGGCGCTTGGGGTGACGAAGCAGATGTCGTTCGGCACGGGGGTGTCGCTAGCGCACTTCCACAATCCTGCGCACCTGGCGCACCGCATCTCGCAGCTCGACCACATGGCGAGGGGACGTATCTACCTGGGCGTCGGAGCGGGTGGATCGACGGTGGACTCGGAGCTGTTCGACATCGACGAGGACAAGGGCACTCACCGCGAGCGTATGGCGGAGTGCATCGACCTGGTCCTCAAGATATGGGAGGGCGAGCCTTTCGAGCACAGCGGGCAGTTCTACACTGTGAAGCTGCGTGAGGCTCAGCCGGAGAACCGCATCGGCTTCCACATGAAGCCGTTCCAGGAGCCGCATCCGCAGATCGCCGTGGCTGGCAGCAGTCCGTACTCTAGCACGCTTGAGATGGTGGGCGAGAAGGGCTGGATTCCGCTAAGCAGCTCGTTCATGCACGAGACGTACCTGCCAAGTCACCGCACGGTGTTCGAGCGCGGAGCGAAGCGCGGGGGAAAGGCTGTACCGACGGACGAGTGGCGGATCTCTCGCGAAATCTTCGTTGCTGACGACGGTCAGAAGGCGAGGGACGAGGCGCTGAATGGGCCGATCGGCAACTTCTTCGACGACTACTGGATTCCGCTGTTCGGAGGAGGAGGCCCTGGCCTAGAGCGGCTCAAGCTCGATCCTGAAATGCCGGATGCGGAGCTGACCCGAGAGTACATGCTCGAGAATTTCTGGATCGTTGGCGACCCGGAGGAGTGCGCGCACCGTATCGAGCGCATGCACGACGACGTGGGCGGGTTCGGCACGCTGCTGCTCCAGTGTCACGACTGGGTGGAGGACCGGCCGAAGTGGTACCGGTGTCTTGAACTGATGGCGAATGAGGTGCTTCCGCGGGTCAACAAGGCGATTGGGGTGTGACGTACTAGAATTGGGAATTATGAATTTGGAATAGTGAGTTGAAAATAGCCTTGTCGAACCATGATTGGAAGGCTCCTCACCATTCACTGTTCCAAATTCGCAATTCCCAAAATTATAGTACCCGCACTCGCGCTGGCGGGGCTGGTGGGCCTGGTTTTGGCGGCTGTTATCGTCGAGTACACGGCGCCTGAGCCTGCTCCGAGCGCGGAAGTGGCGGACGATGTGACGGCTGACCTTCGGGGGTATGCGGCGCGGCTGGCGAACTCGGGGGACCCGTACTTCGGCACTCGACAGGTCGACTACCTGGTCGGGCAGTTGGACAGTCCGGTCTACGACACTGATACGTGGCGTTTGACGATTCTCCGGCAGCTTGCGTTTCACCGGCTGAGGCTTGGGCAGGTGGACGAGTCGATCGAGCTGCTGACGGAGGCTGTGGAGCTTGCCGAGCGGTCGATGCCGGACAGCCATGATCTGTCGTGGACTCTGGAGGAGCTTGCGGTCGCGTACATGAAGCGCGGCGAGATCCAGAACTGCGTCAGCCCGGAGGGCAGGCTCGTGTGCGCGCTGCCTCTGGACCCGGCATACACTCACGAAGATACTGACAGCGTTTCGCGGGCTATCGAGATACTCGAAGGCCTGCTGCGAGACGACTTCGACAAGCTCAGCACAGGGGAGCCGGACAACGTGGGGCGTCGGTGGCTGCTGAACATCGCGCACATGGCGCGGGGGACGTATCCTGACGGTCTGAGCGAGGAGTTGCGGGTGCCGCAGTCGGTATTCGAGGCTGAGACGAGCACCCTCTTACGCCAAGGGAGCGGTGGAATCGGAAGGTTCAGGGAGGTTGGGGCAGACATCGGGGTTTACTCGGTCGACCTGGCGGGTGGAGCTATCGTCGAGGACTTCGACAACGACGGGCTGCTGGACATCGTGACATCAAGCTGGGACCCATCGCAGAGTCTCAGGCTTTATCGCAACGACGGCAAGGGGCGATTCGTCGAGCGGACGAACGCGGCGGGGCTGTCGGAGCAGACGGGCGGGCTGAACATCGTGCAGGCCGACTACAACAACGACGGCTGGATGGACATACTGGTTATGCGCGGCGGATGGCTGATGTCGAACGGGCAGATGCGGATGTCGCTGCTCCGCAACGATGGGGACGGGTCGTTCAGCGACGTAACGCACGAGTCGGGGCTGGCGACCCCTCCAGTCCCAAGCCAGAGCGCGGCATGGGCGGACTTCGACAACGACGGCGACCTCGACCTTTTCTCGTGCAACGAATCGATGCCCGAAACGCAGGACGAGGACGCGGCTCTGATCTTCCCCAGCCAGCTTTTCGAGAATGACGGCAGCGGCATGTTTACGGACGTCGCGCGGGAGGCCGGTGTGACCAACATGCGATACTGCAAGGGGAGCGCGTGGGGAGACTACGATAACGACGGCGACCAGGACCTGTACGTGTCGAACTACGCAGCCGAGAACCGGCTGTACCGTAACGAAGGCGACAGCACGTTCACGGACGTCGGGCCTGAACTGGGCGTGACTGAGCCGATCGAGAGCTTCCCGACGTGGTTCTGGGACTACGACAACGACGGCTGGCTCGACCTGTTCGTCGCGGGATACGCGAGGGACATCGACTCGGTTGCCGCGGACTATATGGGCCTGCCGAGCGACGGGGCGCGGCCCAGGCTGTACCGGAATACAGGCGCGGCCCTTCGACAGGCTCCCGCCGCAGCGGACTCTCAACAGGATGTACGATTCGAGGACGTTACGGAGTCGGTGGGCCTGGACGACGTAAACCAGGGCATGGGGGCGAACTTCGGGGACTTCGACAACGATGGGTATCCTGACATATACCTCGGCACCGGATTTCCGGCGTTCAATGCGCTTGCGCCAAACGTGGCGTATCGTAACGACGGTGGCGTATCGTTCCTGAACGTGACTTTTTCGGCGGGTCTCGGGCACATTCAGAAGGGGCACGGGATCGCGTTCGGAGACCTCGACAGGGACGGTGACCAGGACATATTCATGCAGGTCGGAGGATTCTATCCGAGCGACGGGTTCGTGAACTCGCTGTACGTGAACCCGAGTTCCGGGAATCGATGGACTTCTATACGGCTCGTCGGCACGCGGTCGAACCGGGCTGGGATTGGGGCGCGTATCGCTGTCAACGTGGCTACTGGCGACGGGGAGCGGGCCATCCACGCAGTCGTGGGCAGCGGTGGGAGCTTTGGGGCGTCCAGCCTGGAGCAGGAGATTGGGTTGGGAGACGCTGAGGCTATCGAGTCTGTCGAGGTCTGGTGGCCTGCGTCTGGGATGAGACAGAGGTTCGAGGAGGTGCCGCTGGATGCGGCTATCGAGATTGTGGAGGGGGATGATGGGTACAGGGTGTTGGAGCGTCGGGGGTTTGAGTTTGGTCGTTGAGTGGAGTTGAGGGAACCAGTGACTGAGTCGGGGCGGGCGTGGATGTGCCGGGTGTGTTCGCGTCCGAATGTTGAGGGCGCTGGCCGGTGTGTCAACTGCTGGGCGAACCGGCCGGAGGACTCCGATCTGCTGGATGCGGCAGAGGCGGAGGTGCTGGCGGTGCGTATCCGGAGGTCGAGAGTCAACCGCCGGATGCTCCGGTGGGTGGCGGGGGCCGCAGTCGTGGCGCTCGTCGCTGCCTGGTTCTTACTGCCTCACCTGGGGGTTGCGCTATTCCAGTCCGAGCCGTCGCTGGACATTAGCTCGTCACCAAGTGGGAGCGACTGGCCGATGTACCAGCGCGATCCCGTCCACAGCGGGGCGGCTTTTGACAGTGGCAAGACGCCGGCGGGTGCGCTGAAGTGGAAGTACGAGGCGGACGGGCCTATCTACGCGTCGCCTGCCGTGGTCGACGGTACTGTCTACCTGGCGACAGGGGCCGGATCAATCGTTGCCTTGAACGCGGAGACCGGTGACGAGGTCTGGAAACACAGCACCGGAGGGCCGTTGAACTCGTCGCCCGCTATTGCGGGAGGAATGCTGTTCATCGGACGTTCCGACGGCGGTGTCGAGGCGCGCGAACTGGGAACGGGGGAGGTGCGCTGGGAGTTCATGACCGGGGCCAGGGTGATTTCGTCACCAGCCGTGGACGGCGGCGTTGTGTACATCGGGTCGGGCGACGGCAAGCTGTACGCGCTCGACGCGGGCACGGGCCGGGAGCGCTGGACGTACGGCACGCGGGGGTGGATCAGCAGCTCGCCGACCGTGTTCGATGACTACGTGGCCATCGCGTCGTTCGACGGTCTGCTTCACGTGGTACACAGGGAGACCGGGAAGAAGCGGCTGGAGTTTCATCTCTCCGAGACCCCGAGGAGCTCGGCGACGTTCGGGAAGCAGCACCTGCTGGTCGCAGACGGCCGGGGGCGGGTCAAGGCGGTCGACTGGCGGGAGCGTACGTGGCCGCTGGAGTGGCTGTGGCTGAAGGTCCGGGTACAGCTGCTTTACTGGGGCATGTTGGATTCGCTGTCGAACCAGAAGGGGTTCGTCTGGGGTACCGCCACGGGAGACGCCTTCATGGGCACTCCGGTTCTCTCGAACGGTGTCGTGTACGCTGCGAACTTCGGGGGCGAGGTGATTGCGGCGGACGAAGACACGGGGGAGGTGGTGTGGCGCGTGAACGTGGGCGCTCCGGTGTCGGGGTCGATGTCGGCGGTTGGGGATGCTGTGCTAGTTGGGGATATAGACGGTGTCCTGCATTCGCTGGACGCTGGGACGGGTGAAGTGCGGTGGCAGTTTGAGGCGAGTGGGAGGGTCGGCACTACCCCGGTGGTGGTTGATGGGGTGGTTTACGTGGGATCGTGGGATGGGGTGTTGTATGCGGTTGAGTGAGGGGCCAAGGACGAACCGCCCCAGCGTCACACTATCGTCCCTCAGTCAGCCGAGCGAAGGAGTCCTTGACACAGCATTTCTGTGCTGAGTTCTTCTGAACACGATCCTGCGTCGTCGGATAGACTCTTAGTGTCCCAACATGTGTCGGGAACACTCACAATCCACGGTGGAGTGAACGAACAGTGGTAATGGACGATCGACATATTCGGAACTTGAGAAGCGCCGTCGAACTTATCGGTCCCAGAACTGTCGCAGCGCACAACGACAAGGGAAATGAATACCTTGAACAGGGCGAATTCGATCGCGCCCTGGACGAATTCAACGAGGCTATTTCTCTCGCTCCGGACATACCCGAACTCTATGCGAATAGAGGACGGTCCCACCTGGCGAAAGGCCACATCGAGCGCGCTCTGCTCGACTACGACAAAGCCATCGGCATTACCCCTCAATCGTCGGACTACTACTGCAACCGGGGAGCCATTCGACGACAGGCGGGCGACCACGCCGGAGCAATGGCGGACTACAACGAGGCCATCCGCCTCGACCCTGATTCGAGCGTGTCACATTTCAACAGGGGAAACGCCTACGCCGACAAAGAACAGAACGACCTCGCTCTCGACGACTATCACAAGGCAATTGAGTTGAACCCCAGGTTTGCGGCGGCATACGTCAACCGAGGAGTTCTGTATCGTACAAGCGAGGACAACCGCCACGCCCTCGACGACCTCGACGAAGCCCTACGAACAGAGCCCGATTCCGCGCTTGCCCTGGCGGTCCGAGGCGACATCCACTTTCGCATGGCCAACTACGACCTCGCCCTCGCAGACTACAATCGCGCCGTACAACTCGAACCGCGCAATGGCAGGCTCTACTGCGACAGATCTCTAGTCTATGACAGAAGAAACGAGGTCGACCGAACAATCAGAGACCTTAACACCGCTCTCAAACTGGACCGCTCCGACACAGCCTACTACCGCTCCCTCCTCGCCCAGGCGCACAGAAGGAGAGGACACAGACACCTGATGAGCGAAAGACTCAACCGAGCCATAAGGGACTACGACACCGCTGTAAAACACGACCCAACCTACGCCATGGCATACCATGAGAGAGGCTACACCTACTCCAAGCTCGAAAACTCGGCCAGAGCGTTGCGGGACTACAACAAAGCCATACGTCTCGACCCTGACTTCTCCAAGCCCTACCATGCCAGAGGAACGCTGTATCTGCTCGACGGCAAGATTAGCCGCGCCATCGCCGATTTCGACCGGGCTATCGGGCTGGACCCAAACGTCCCCGAAGCCTACCTGGACAGGGGACTTGCTCATCGGGAGAAGGGCGATGTCGACAGAGCTATTCAGGACTACAACAGGGCGATCGAGATGAAGCTGCTTGACCGCGCTTATTTCGTCAGAGGATGCGCTTACATCCAAAAGGAGGAGTTTGAGCGCGCTATCACGGACTTTGGGAAAGTGCTGGAACAGGGGATAGCATTCTCAGAGCTGTACTCTTCCAGGGGATACGCCTATACACAGATCGAAGACCAGGACAAAGCCATCGCTGACTTTGACGAAGCTATCAGACTCGACCCCAAGAATGCTCAGGCACTCAACAGCAGAGGCGTCGCTCACTTCTTCAATGGCGACCTTGAAGCTGCAATGCTGGACTTCGACAGGGCTGTCAGGCTCGACTCGCGCAACGCCTTGCCCTACGCGAACAGGGGCGAAACCCACCTACGGCAGGGCAACTACAGGCGCGCCATCATCGATTTGAACAAGGCCATCAGACTCGATCCCACCAAAGCCGAACCGTACAAGCACAGAGGCGAGGCCTATCTCAAGGCCGGCAAGGCCGACAGAGCAATGAACGACTTCGCACAAGCCGACCGCCTCTCTTAGACCATTTCGACGTGATGTCGCCGTGCTTTCGCTGACAGGACTTCTGGATTGCCGAGCGCCGAGCCACTTCGTGGATTCCGGCCTTCGCCGGAATGACGATGTGGGGTCTTCCTGCTACATCCGGTGGGCTAGCTTGGGGTCTAGGATGTCTCGGAGGCCGTCGCCGGCTAGGTTGATGGAGGTTACGGTGATGGCTAGCACGAGGCCGGGGAAGAAGATTACCCACATGGCCTTGTGGATGAAGCCGCGGCCTTCGGCCATTATGTTGCCCCAGCTTGGGTTGTCGATGGCTGGGATTCCGGCGCCGAGGAAGCTGAGGTAGGCCTCGGTCAGCATCGCGCTGGCGGCGACGTAGGTGCCCATGACGATGATGGGGGCCATCAGGTTGGGGATGACGTGTCGCAGAAGGATACGGCCGTTGCTTGCGCCGATTGATCGGGCGGCGTCGACGAACGGCTGCTCTCTCAGGCTCAGCACGGAGGCGCGGGCTATGCGGGTCATCCGGGGCGTGTCCACGATGACGATGGCGATGATGACGTTCTGGAGGCTCGCGCCGAGCATCACCATCAAGGCTATTGCCAGCAGGACTGTCGGAATGGCCATCAGCCCGTCCATGACGCGCATGAGCACGGCGTCGACCTTGCGGAAGTAGCCTGCGAGGGAGCCGAACGTGGCTCCGAAGATCATCGTCAGGACGGCGACGCCAGCGGCTACGAGGAGCGAGATGCGTCCTCCGCTCATGGTGCGGCTGAACACGTCGCGCCCGAAGGCGTCGGTGCCAAACCAGTAGTCAGCGGACGGGGCGTCGAGCCGGGCGTCCATGTTGATCTTGGTCGGCTCGTTGGCGATGACGAACGGCGCGAACACGCTGATGAGCACAAGTACGGCGAGGAGCGCGATTCCTATGGTCATCGTCGGCTCTCGCACGGCAACGCGGAGAGACGACTTCAAGGCGCGTGCGGCCATCGAGGAACCCTGGTCGGCCAGTGTATGTCCGGTTGCCTGCGCCATTAGTACCTGATCCTGGGGTCTAGGAAAGCGTAGAGAATGTCGACAGCGAGGTTTATGAACACGTAGAAGCTGCCGATGAGTATTATCATCGCCTGAATTATAGGATAGTCGCGGGTCGCTATCGCCTCGACAGCGAGTCTGCCAAGACCCGGGATGGCGAAAACGCTTTCGGTCACCACCGCGCCGGACAGAAGGCCTGCCAGGCTGAGGCCGACGACCGTAAGGATCGGCAGGGAGGCGTTTCGGAGCGCGTGCCTGACCAGAACAGTCTTCTCAGTCACTCCCTTCGCGCGCGCGGTCCGCACATAGTCCTCTTTCAGGACTTCCAGGACGCTCGCCCTGGTCATCCTGGCGATGAGGGCAATTACGACCAGGCCCAGGCTAAAAGCAGGCAGAGCGAGGTGACGCACGTACTCCCAGAAGTCGTCGGTGATCTTGACGTAGCCGGCGACGGGGAGAAGCGGGTTGTCCATGCCGAAGGCCCAGAGTCCGAACACCCAGATCAGGATGAAGCCGAGCCAGAAGATCGGTACGGAGAAGCCGACCGCGGCGAAGACCATGATGCCTCGGTCGACCACGGAGTTGGCCTTCCAGGCGGCAAGAACGCCGAGAGGTATGGCCACCAGCACGGCGATCAGTTCGGTGGCGACTGTCAGGGAGACCGACGGTCCCACACGTCCCTTAATCAGCTCGAATACCGGACGCCCCGACCTGATGGACGTGCCAAAGTCGCCCTGCGTGATGCGTCCGGCCCACTTGCCAAGCTGGACGTAGATAGGGTCGTCGAGTCCGAGGCGTTCACGGATCTTGACGTACTCTTCGTGGGTGGCCTCGTTACCGGCGATCACCGCGGCGGGGTCGCCTGGTGTGAGACGCAACAGGAAGAACGTGAACAGGCCGACGACCACCAGAACGGGGATCGTGGCGAGCAGTCTGCGGACAATATAGGCGA
>CAZIDM010000024.1:0-260 GCA_964537915.1 uncultured Dehalococcoidia bacterium | reverse complement strand
TTTCTTGTGCCTTCACGCAGGTGGGCTAAAGTCTTCGGCCTCAGCTTCCGTTCGGCATTCGGGACTGCCGGGACATGGAGACTTCACGTCTGGGATTGGTTCCCCCGCTCGGGGTTTCCGGACGGGGGAACGTGTGCAGCAGTTTTCAGAGCCGGTCTGGGGCTAGGGTTTCCCCCACACCCCAGCCCACTCCCTCAGGGAGAGGGGGTTCGTTGGTGGCAGTTCATGCTTGTTAAACAACCACCACCAACCCAAGTCAG
>CAZIDM010000023.1:0-42708 GCA_964537915.1 uncultured Dehalococcoidia bacterium | reverse complement strand
AGCCTGCCCCGGACTTGATCCGGGGGTGAGGGGGAAATCCTTGCCTACCAAACTGACACAGACTCAAGCTGGACACGTCAAAGGGTGATCCGAAACGATTGTAATAATCCCTCTCGCCTGGGTGAGGGGATTGGCGTGAGGGTGAAAAAGGACAGTGACAGATAGCAGTTTCCCCAGCAGTTTCGAGGGTATCCAGCAGCTAGTCGCGACGCTGCGCTCGCCTGGCGGCTGTCCCTGGGACAGGGAGCAGTCAGCCGACTCCCTCAAGCACCTCTTCCTGGAGGAGTGCTACGAGCTTGTGGAGGCGATCGAAGAGGGCGACGTGGAGAAGATAGCCGAGGAGCTCGGAGACGTCCTCTTCCACGGCGCGTCCCAGATCCAGATAGCCGAGGAGGAGGGCGACTTCAGCGGCTCCGACGTCTTCCGGCAGGTCATCGAAAAGCTCGTCCGCCGACATCCGCACGTCTTCGGCGACGTCGTCATGGAGGACGCTGAAGAGGCCGTGCCGCGCTGGGACCAGATCAAACGCCAGGAGATGGCCGGGACGGACAGGTCGATCCTGGATGGCGTCCCCAAGGCCATGCCGTCAATGGGTTACGCCCAGGCGGTGCAGGGTCGCGCGGCGCGAATGGGCTTCGACTGGAACGACTACGCCGGTGTTCTGGAAAAGGTCGCAGAGGAGCTGCGCGAACTGGAAGAGGTCGAGAGCGACGACGCCCGCGAGTCTGAGCTTGGCGACGTGCTGTTCTCTGTCGTCAACGCCAGTCGATGGCTTGGCATAGAAGCCGAGACCGCGCTCCGGAAGTCCAACCGCAGGTTCTACTCCAGGTTCACTACGATGGAGCGAATGGCGCGCGAACGCGGCCTCGACTTCGAGTCGCTGTCCCTCGACGCCAAAGAAGACCTCTGGCAGGAGGCCAAGCGCGCCGAGCATTCCGCATAACCCCCTCTCCCTCGTAGCCTGCCCCGGACTTGATCCGGGGGCTGACAGGGGTAGGTGGACCGATAATTCGTTCGTCCTGAGCTTGTCGAAGGACATCCCCAACCCTCTGGGTTCCGGCCTTCGCCGGAAAGACGAGGATGTAGTATCAGCCAGAACCCCGTCTAGCTGATCTGCCTCAGAGACCTGATCCTCCAGACTGCCAGCGAAAACAGCACCAGCATCGTCCCAGCGGCGATCTGTGTCGCGTGAGGCGCGCCCAGTCGCTCCGCCAGGAAGCCGGATGCCATGCTCCCGAACGGGAACAGTCCCCACGTCAGCATGTACAGTCCCGAGACACGTCCCCGATACCGGTCGGGTACCGTGCTCTGCACCGTCGCGATGCTAACCGAGAACAGTGTCATCATCGCCGCGCTGATGAGCATCAGGTTCAGGTAGGCAGTCGGGAAGAAGGCGTTGATGGAGAACAGCGCCGTCGTCAGCGCCAGCGCTACCGCAGCGCCCAGCAGCACGACGGTCTTCGCCTTGATTTCGCCCATCGAAGCAAGTACGAACGTGCCGATCGTCGAGCCGGCTCCAACAGCCGACAGCAGCAGCCCCAGACCCTTGGCGTCGACCTTGAACACCTCTGCGGCATACACCGGCATCAGTCCCTGTATCGAAGGCATGATCAGCAGCGCGGGCATGGCTGTCAGAGTGAACAGCCCGATCAGCAACGGCTGGCTGAGGACGTATTGGGCCCCCTCGCGCAGGTCCGAAAACACCGTTGGCAGCCTCAGCGCGGGTCTGTCCGTCTTCTGGACCTGCAGGAAGAGCGCTGTGCCTACCGCGCACACCTGCAGGGCGGCTTCGAGCAGCAGGGTCGGCCCGGTCCCAATGACTACTAACAGTATGCCGCCCAGCGCCGGTATCCCCAGTCGTGTCACCGAGAACGCCAGCGAGTTCAGCGCGAAGGCGTTGACCAGGTTCTCCTTCGGAACGATGTTCGGTATGAGCGACATCCGTGCAGGATCGCTGATGACCCACGACAGCCCCATGAAGAATATGAATGCGAAGATGTGCCACGCTTCCAGCTTCCCGGTGATGGCGACTATCGCGAAGACCGTAGTAACCACCGCCTGGTAGCCATACACGAATGCGAGCAGTTTCTTGCGGTCGAAGCTGTCCACGAGCACGCCGCCAAGGGGTCCTACCAGCAGGATCGGGAGGGCGTCGAGGCCCAGAGCAAGGCTCGTCCAGAACGCAGAGGCTGTCACCTCGTACGTCAGCCACCCGACGACGACCTGCTGCAGCCAGAAGCCCGCAGACGAGAAAACGGTCGCCAGCCAGATGAATACGTAGCTCCGGTAGCGCAGCGATTCGAAAGTCCGCACCCGTACGGGCGGCATGTGCACTGGCTTGATGTGCGGACGTCGGAGGTGCGGCCTGAACCTGCGCCGATGTGCAGGCACAGGGGGAGTCTCGATAGCGCCCGTCAGCTCGGCCGCCGGTGAGTCCTCAGGTACGAGGGTCTTCACGTCAGCCGTGGCGGCAGACGTCTCTGTGACGGTCTCCACCGATGGCATTGCGGCCACGTCGCCCTCAGCGCCGCCGACGTCAGGCGTCGGCACGAGGCTCTTCACATCGGGGGAGTCGGCGGGCGCAGTAGTATCTATGGA
The DNA here is from genome assembly GCA_964537915.1 of uncultured Dehalococcoidia bacterium. Taxonomy (GTDB): domain Bacteria; phylum Chloroflexota; class Dehalococcoidia; order Lucifugimonadales; family UBA1123; genus VXRN01. The sequence goes on along the minus strand of CAZIDM010000023.1, from coordinate 40,110 downwards.
TACTACGGGTGAATCAGCGGAATCGCAGCCAGCACGGCCGCGAGAATGAGACAGTTCTCGTGCTTCCAAGGAATTAGCGCTCCACGCAAGAGTTCAACCATATTCGATCAAACGAGGCGGGGCGTAGAGCGCGATCCTTGTAGTCGCGTTACGGCCTCTCGCCAATTCCTATTTTAGCACCTTCATGATTCAGACTTCACTATTTTAGGTCAGAAATTTCTCAATTTTGTACGAAACTTGGGCAACCATGCCACCATTGTCCGGAGCGCGGGCGTCTCGCCCGCATTCGTTCATCCTGTTGTGTATCCGCCGTGGCGGGAGCTTGTCGAAGGACTGTCCACAGAAAACCCTCAGTACTGTGCGAATGTCGGGAGAATGATCACGCGTACTCCTTGATGTGTCCGAAGATGCGCTCCAGCCGGACGCGGTCTGCCTCCCTGAGGTACGGACGCTCCATCGCCCTGACGTTGGCCTCCATGTGCCGCCGGTCCGACGTGCCCGTTATCACGCTCGTGATGGCCGGGTGGTCCGCCGCGAACTTGTACGCTGCGCTGATGACCGAGTCGACGTCGTCCCGCACGAGCCACCCGAGTGGGTCTCTGTCCGGGATCGAGTCGCGCGACAGCAGGCCTCGTGACTTCCACTCGGCGATCGTCTCTTCCAGGAGCTCCGGTTTTGGCAGCCTGATCCTGACCGCAGCCATGTTCAGTATCCCGACGTTGTGCGCGAGCGCGAGAGGCAGCACCTCACGCGCCATCCACTGGTTGAGGATGCCGAACTTCAGCATGACCACGTCCCAGAAATCAGGCGCGCGAGTGAGGCCCGCAAGTGCGCCCTGCTGATCAGGGTCGACGATGTATCTCAGGCTGAATCCCCTGTGTCCGATCTTGCCCTGCTCGCGCAGTCGTTCGAACACGGGGCCGTACTTCTCCAGGGCCATGTCGTGATGCTCGGCCAGGAGGCCGTGCAGCATCATCACGTCAATGTGGTCGGTGTTGAGCCTGCGCAGGCTGTTCTCGACAGAGCGCGCAAGGTCTTCGGGGTCTGCCGCCGGGTCTCCATCCCTGGGATATGTCCACTTGGTGACCAGCACGTAGCGGTCCCTGGGAACGCCTTTCAGGGCGTGTCCGAGGATCTCCTCGCTGTCTCCGTAGCCCTCGTGGGTGTCGAACAGGTTGATGCCGAGGTCGAGGCAGTTTTGGATGAGCCTGTCCTGCTCCGCCTGGGTCGCGCCCCTGTGTTGGCCGAACTGGCTGGGGCCGCCGGTGCCCTGGCTGAGCAGAGATACCCTGAGTCCCGTCCTGCCGAGTGTGCGGTAGTGCATCCTCCGGCTACATGCCGTGGCGGCCCTGCCACAGCCGTCGCTCCACGTCTGCGGCGATGGAGCCGACGAGGCTGTCGGTCAGGGGCCCCATGAGTCTTTCCATGATGTTGCCCTGCGGCTTCAGGTACACCGTTCTCCTTGCGATCCCGGCGGCCCTGGCTGCCATGTCGAGCGCGCGGTCGAGGTCGCCGACCTCGTCCACCAGCCCAAGCTCGGCGGCGCGCGTTGCGAGATAGACCTCGCCCGTCGCGATCTCGCGAACGCGCTCCTCTTCGATGTTGCGGCTCTCGGAGACGATGTTGACGAACGAGCTGTACATGTCGTCGACGAGCTCCTGCAGCTTCGCCTCCTCCTCCGGCGTCGTCTCCCGCCACGGCGCGCCCATGTCCTTGAACTCGCCGCTCTTGTTGACGTTCACGCCGATCCCGGCGCGTTCGAGCAGCTCCTGCAGCGCGGGCCGGACCGAGATCACGCCGATCGAGCCGACGACCGATCCCGGAGCCGCCACTATCTGGTGCGCGGCGCAGGCGATCATGTATCCACCAGACGCGCCGAGCCCGCGTATGCTCGCGACCAGCGGCCTGCGGCGGGCGATCCTCTTGAGAGCGCGGTAGATATAGTCCGAGGCGGCGGCATCTCCTCCGGGAGAGTCGATGTCCAGCACCACGGCGCGCATCCGCTTGTCCTCGAGGATGCGGTTGACCAGCTTCTCCATGTCAGGAGACTTGATCTTGCCGCCGATTGTGCCGTGAATTTCGACGACGGCGATCTTGTTGATTACTTTTGCAACGAGCATTGGGTTGCCTCGTGTATCGGGCTTAAGCGCTCCAGCCCGTCATTCCCGCGGAAGCGGGAATCCACAGGCCGGTGCATTGGTGTGTCTGAAAAATCGAAAGTCCCTGGACTTCAGCCTGACATGTGGGCGCTGCCGGACCTCATCGCTGGGTTCCAGCCGGGATTTATGACCGGCCACGGCAGCACGCCGCAACGCTCTGCCCACTCTTCGTAGATCTTCTCGAGTTCCTGTGCCTTTGGCCTGTTCCTGGCGTGCAGGTCGTCAAGCTCCGTCCGGTCGCGTTCCATGTCATACAGTTCCCAGCCGCCGCCGATGGCCGACACCAGCTTCCACTGGCCCTGTCGCACCGCCCGGCTCCCCTCGTGCTCCCACACTATCGGACGTTCGCGCTCCCAGCCCCTGCGCTCGATGGCGGGAAGCATGCTCTCGCCTTCAAGCGGAATGGTCTGCTGTCCCGCCCGCTCGGTCGGGTGGCTGGCCCCGGCGGCCTCGAGGCAGGTGGGCATAATGTCGATTAGGTGAATCGGCGCGTGCACGATGCCCGGTTCGTTGATCCGGGCAGGCCAGCTCAGTATGAACGGTGTGGATATCCCGCCCTCGTGGGTCCATCGCTTGAACCTGCGGAACGGCGTGTTGGAGGCGTTCGCCCACGGAAGGTCGTAGCTCATGAACGTCTGTGCGCCTCCGGGACGGAGTCCCGGTACGTTGCCGACGACCATAGGCGTCCCGTCCGGGTTTACCCCGCTGTACCTCGAAGGCTGGGGCAGGCTGCTGTCCTCTGCCAGGAACTCTGCGCACCCGCCGTTGTCGGACAGGAACATGATCAGCGTGTTGTCGTCCACGCCTGCCGACCGCAGCGCCGCGAGTATTCGCCCTACGCCCTGATCGACGCGGTCGATCTGTGCGGCGTACACCGCCATGCGGATGTCCTGCCAGTCCGGGTCTGCCACGTCGTCCCAGGGAGGGCTGTCCGCGTCTCGCGGGCTGATCTCCCACTTCTCATCCAGCACGCCACTGCCCTTCAGGTTCTCGTGCCTGCTGGTGCGAAGCTCCTCCCAGCCGCCTCGATACTGCCCCTCGTAGCGCGCTATGTCTTCATCCAGGGCGTGCAGCGGCCAGTGCGGCGCGGTGTACGCGACGTACATGAAGAACGGGTTGTCCTGCTCGACCGCCTCGCCAATCATGCCGACCGCGTTGTCGCTGATCGCGTCGGTGAGGTAGAAGTCGTCTAGCTCTGTCAGCGGCACGAGCGTGTCCTGGTCCATCAGCGTCTTGGGGAAGTAGAAGTTCCCCGCGCCGGTGAGAATGCCGTAGTAGCGGTCGAAACCGCGCTGTGTCGGAGTTGGGAACCCGGGGGCTGCGGGTGTCCACGAGTCGGGGTCGGCCAGGTTGTAGTCTCCGCCCACGTGCCACTTGCCTGCCATGAAGGTGGAGTATCCGTCGGCCTTCAGCGCCTCGGCGATGGTGACCGTGTTCTCCTTCAGGTAGCCCTGGTACTCTGGCACCCCGAGGTCCGCCACCATGTGGCCGATGCCTGCCTGGTGCGGGTTGAGACCGGTCAGCAGCGCGGCCCTCGACGGGCAGCAGCGCGCCGAGTTGTACATCTGCGAGAAGCGCAGCCCGCCTTCCGCGAGCGAGTCCAGGTTGGGCGTCCGGATCTCGGACCCGAAGCATCCGATGTCCGAGTAGCCCATGTCATCCACCAGGATGACGATGATGTTAGGTCTGCCGGATGCGTCTTCGGGCATTCTTGGTACTCCAGGGTGAGAAATGGTGAAGGTCGAATAGGACTATTCTGAATTCTCTATTCCTCATTCACTATTCGTCAACCCGTGTACAGCTCCGTGTCGCTGTACCAGTCCGTCCACGCGAACCAGAAAGACAGGTGCGACGGAAGACGCTCGAGCCTCGCGCCCGATAGCTCGCCCTCCACGGCAAGTCCGCTGAACGCCGACCATACGGTACCGGTCTCCGCGTCGACCAGCTTCGTCTGCACTCCGTTTGGCTCGCCGTCGAGTGAGAACGTCAGCACACGACCGTCCACGGTGCGGTCGAACACCAGCGCGGTGCCGGTTGAGCTGTCCATGTACACCAGGGTTGCCTGACCGCCTACGTCATCGTTCAGCACGGGGTTGTTGATCAGGCTCGACGTGGGATACGCCTTCGTGACTCCGTTGAAGTCCACGCCGACAACGAGCGCCTTGGTGCTGAGCCTGTCGTCTTCACGCGCCCTTCCGATTACACCCGGCCTGTTGCTCATGTAGTAGCCGTTGTAGTTGTCCGTCCTGCCCAGGCCGCCCGTAGACATGACCCTGGAGTCAGGATGAAGCTCCTTCCAGGCCCCCCACGTCGTCTGGGTCACGGGAACTACGTCCAGTTCCACGTCCTTCAGTTCGCCCTCGACGCCCTTTCTGAGGAACTGGCTCCAGAGGGTGCGCGTCTGGTGGTCGTACATCACCAGCGCGTTCATTATCAGCTTGCCGGATACGCCGAAAGTGTACTCTTCGTCTCCGATGGTGCGACTATACACGATAGCCGAGAAGCAGAGCGGTCACCACGTCACCGCGACAGGTTTGCCGCCAACGACATCGTTGACTATCTCGTGCGAGCTCAGGGTCGGAATCGAGTACGCCCGGTGGTCGCCGTTGATAGAGAGACCGAGGACCAAATTATGGTCATCCAGGTGCTCGTCGGCCTCTTCGACGCTGATGAACTCCGGGTCGAGTATCGCCGGGATCGCGTCGAAGGGCAGCAGAGTCACGATCTTCAGGTCGCGCTCGTCGTCTTCCGATGTGACCGTAGCCGGAGCTGAAGCATCCGACGTCGCCGCGCTCGCAGGCGCGGGCTCTGACGTGGCCGTCGGCGCAGCAGCGGCGGGAACCGACGTCGATGTCGACACGGCCGCCGCTGTCGGACTCGGGGCCGTGGTCGGCGCCGGCGCGGTCGTGGGTGGAGGCGTTGTCGCCTGGGCGCTCGCGCTCACTGCCGGCGCAGAAGTCGGCGCAGGCTGGGACTCCGCCGGGGCAGGCGGCTCACTCTCACTGCTCGAGCAGGCCACCGCCAAAGCGAAGACACAGACCGCAATCAACACTGTTATCCAAATTTTGGGCATACTGAGGACCCCCTGTTTCGTAGGGCAAAACTACCGTAGGAGAGGAGAGGAGGGTCTCACTCCTTACTCCTCTTCACTCACTCCAAATTCAGGCTCGATATGCCATTGGATGCAGGCAAGACCCGCTGAGGTTCGGGTCGTGAAATCTCAGCTTATCTGACGCGGCGACGTCCCCCAGCGCCCTTCGTGAGAGACCACGAGGTCTTCCAGGTAATCCCGGTACGAGTCGCTCCTGATCGGCTCGGTGGTCATGATCAGCGCGTCTTCGCGATTGTCCGAGTAGTAGCCCTTGCGCGTGCCGCGTTCGGTGAACCTGTACTTCTTGTACAGGTTCTGCGCGACGTAGTTGGAGACTCGCACCTCGAGCGTCACAACCCGCGAGTCCATCTCGATCGCCTGCTCGATGGCAGAGATCAGCAGCAGTTCACCCAAGCCAAAGCCACGGTACTCGCTCCTGACCCCGATGGACACGATGTGCGCCTCGTCGACCATGTACCACAGGCCGACGAACCCTACGATGAGGTCTTCGCCCGGCTGCCACGAGGGATTGCGACCCCTCCACATCTGTCGCGCGCCGGTCACCAGGCGGTTGAACAGCGGGCCGTCGCCCGATTCCCCTGTCGCGTCCGGCAACGGAAGGGGAGGAAGGTCAGCCTCATCGCCCCGGACTTCTCCTCTTCTCGATAGCACCAGATAGCGGGCGATCCTGTTCCTCAGCTCGCGCCTGAAGGACGTGGGCGGGAACAACGTCGGAAAGGCGTCCTTCTCGACCTCGGCAGTCTGCCCGAGATCGCGTTCCTCCATCGGACGAACGGTAAACGGACGTGTCACTGAATGTGGAGTGTCGAATTGCAGGTCAGGAATCTTGGCTGGAGGTCCTTCGCCGTTAGATACACCTGTCCCCAATTCAGAATTCACTATTCTTCATTCTCAATTCGCAGATCCGGGTGCATGAAGAACCGCGCCGACTTCAGCGTGTTGTTCAGCAGCATCGCGATGGTCATGGGACCGACGCCGCCGGGCACCGGCGTGATTGCCGACGCCTTCTCCCTGACCGCGTCGTAGTCCACGTCTCCGACCAGCCGGTATCCGCGTCTGCGCTCAGGGGCGTCTATCCGGTTGATGCCGACGTCGATGACCGCCACCCCGTCGCTGACCATGTCCGCAGTCAGGTACCTCGGCTGGCCGATGGCGGCAATGATTATGTCGGCCTGTCGCGTTAGGTTCGCGAGGTCGCGGGTGCGCGTGTGGCACACGGTCACGGTCGAGTTCGCGTCGCTGGCCCGCTGCATCAGCAGGTTTGCGATTGGTTTCCCGACGATGTTCGATCTGCCCAGCACCACCACGTGTTTGCCCTCTGTGCCGATCCCCGTGCGCACGATCATCTGCTGTATTCCCGCGGGAGTCGCCGGCACGAATCTCGGCCTGCCCGCCGCGAGCAGCCCCATGTTGAACGGATGAAGCCCGTCGACGTCCTTCTCGGGCGATATGGCCTCCATCACGGTGTTCTCGTCGAGATGGTCGGGCAGCGGAAGCTGCACCAGCAGCCCGTGTATGCGTTCGTCTTCGTTGATCCGGCGGACCTCGCTAAGCACCTCGTCCATGGACGCCGTCTCCGGCAGCATGACGGACTCAGAGAACATCCCCGCCGCCTCCGCGGCGAGTCCCTTGTTCCGCACGTAGACGGCCGAGGCCGGATCGTCGCCCACCAGTATCACCGCGAGCCCCGGTACTACATCGTGCTTGGTGCGCATCTCCTCGACACCCTCGGCGACTTCCGCACGGATCTCCTCGGCCAGACGCGTTCCACTGATCACACTAGCGGTCATCGGGCGACTCTCCCCTCGTCCATATTCACGTGCAAGTCTATCGCCATTCCATAGGCATCCTCATCCCGTCATTCCGGCGAAAGCCGGAATCTAGGGGAGGGGTGTCTCACCCAGAGGCCGCCCACGAAGCAGGGACAGGTTTGTCAGGTGCATCAATTATAACGGCGCAACCCAATGCTGGGTATAATGACCGGGTTAGTCATGCTCCGAGGCCAAGGATTGCTAATCGCCGGCGTAGACATAATCGAAATCCCCAGGATCAGGCGCGTGTTCGAGCAGTACGGAGAGCGATTTCTTCGACGCATCTACACTGATCGCGAGATCGCCTACTGCCGGGGACGTGCGCCGCAGCTCGCAAGCCGGTTCGCCGCCAAGGAGGCGACCATGAAGGCTCTCGGGACGGGCGTGCGCGGCATCCGCTGGCGCGACATCGAGGTCGTGCGCGGACGCGGGCAGGCCCCGCGTATCGAGCTGCACGGCACCGCGCTAGCCAGGGCCGACAGGCTCGGGTTGACCGACATCGCCCTCTCCCTCAGCCACTCGCGCGAATTCGCAGTCGCCTCGGTGGTGGGAGAAAGCGAAAAGGGCAACATCCTGCACCGAAGATAGTTCACCAACAGGAAGAAGAGCAGTGCTTTACGTTTCCATACTCACATCCGACAGGACCAGGGACCCCGAGCTGTGGGCCACGATCTGGCAGGGCAGCCCGCCTCCGAGCATCAACCTGATCGGGGCATACAACCTCGGCAACGACAGGCGAGTATTCATCTGGGAAGGCAAGGCGCTCACCGACATCCAGTTCATGGACCGGTTCAATGAGGTCGGCGTACTGGAGACCTATCCGGCGTTCGATCGCACCGAGGGCTGGCGCGCCGCGTTTGCCAAGGACATAGACGGCTTCCGGGCAAGACTCGAAGGAGCAGGCACGACGGCAGCGGCCAGCGTGGAGTCGGCCGTCGACCTCAGAAGCCGGGGAATGAACGCGCCAAATCGAAACGCCGCGCGTGCCGCTGCCAGGCAATGGGTGGCTGAACAGGAGAAAAAGGACTGAGCATGAGAATAGGACTCTTCATTGGAACAATGGGCGCTGCCACCACTCTCCAGGGACAGGTGCAACAGTCCGCTGATGCTGAGGCAGACGGATTCGAGAGCTTCTGGACGGCCCAGGTCGCCGGCATCGACGCTCTGACGCTGCTCGCGCTCTCCGGCGGCGTTACGAGCTCCATAGAGATGGGCACCGCCGTCGTGCCGACCTACCCGCGACACCCCATGGCGCTCGCCCAGCAGGCGCTCACCACGCAGGCAGCCGCCGGCGGTAGGCTTCTCCTGGGAATCGGACTCTCACACAGGCCGGTCGTCGAGGACCGCTGGGGTATGTCGTTCCACGCGCCCGCAGGGCACATGGAGGAGTACCTGACCATACTGCAGTCGCTCATGTCCACGGGCAGCGTGGACTTCCAGGGACAGCACTACAGCGCGTCCGGCGAGATCGCTCGGATGACCGATACGCCGCCCTCGGTGTGTGTCGCCGCGCTCGCGCCCCGTATGCTGCGCATGGCAGGCTCGAAGGCCGACGGCACCATAACGTGGATGGTCGGCCCCCGCACGCTCGACACTCACATCGTGCCCAGGATCAGCTCCGCCGCTGAAGACGCAGGACGCCCTGCCCCTCGCGTGTGCGTCGGTCTCCCCATCGCCGTCACCGACGACAGTCAGGCAGGATTCGAGGCAGCCGCCGGACACTTCCAGCGCTACGGCACGCTTCCCAGCTACCGTCGGATGCTGGACATCGAGGGTGTCGAAAGCCCGGCAGAGGTCGCGATAATCGGAAACGAGGCAGAGGTCGAAGCCAAGCTCAGGGCCCTCGCCGCTGCCGGTGCAACGGAGTTCCTCGCATCGATTTTCCCGGTGGGCGACGATGAGGACGCCTCCGTCGCGCGAACGCGGGAGCTCCTGAAGTCGCTCGTAGGTCGGGTGTGACCGCTTGAAGGTAGTCACCGCCGACGAGATGCGGGCCATCGAGGACCGGTCTGAAGAGGCCGGTGTCTCGACGGACACACTCATGGAGAACGCGGGGCTAGCTGTCGCCCAGACCGCACGGCGCATGATGGGTCCGCTCACAGGCGTTCCGGTCGTCGTGCTCGTCGGCTCCGGCAACAACGGCGCCGATGGACTCGTCGCCGCTCGCCACCTCCGACGCTGGGGAGCGAAAGTCACAGCCTACGTCTGCCGCGAGCGAGGTGCCCCTGATCCCAAGCTGGATGACGCCATTCGAGACGGTGTAGGAGTCGTCGCAGTTGCCGACGACCCCGATCTCACTACACTGACAAGTCTTCTAAACTCCGCGCACCTCGTAATCGACGCGATGCTCGGCACCGGCAGAGCGAGACCCATCGAGGGCGTTTTCAAAGAAGTCTTGGGCATATTGGGTGACACACGCAGGGGCGGTTCTCGAACCGTCCACCTGCTCGCACTCGACCTCCCCACAGGCCTGAACTGCGACACGGGTGAGGTCGATCCAGCGTGCGTCGCTCCCGATGTTACAGTTGCGCTCGGATACCCCAAACGAGGACACGTGAACTTTCCCGGAGCAGACTCGGTCGGCAGCCTGGAGGTGGCCGACATCGGAGTCCCGTCCGGCCTCGACGACGACGTAAAGGTCAGCCTGCTGACCTCCGGGTGGGCACGAAGCGCTCTCCCAATCCGTCCTGGAGACTCCCACAAGGGCACATTCGGCAGGACGATGATCGTCGCCGGATCGCGCAACTTCCTGGGAGCTGCCCACCTGGCCGCTGTGTCTGCCGCGAGGGTTGGCGCGGGCCTGGTCACGATTGCGATTCCAGCCAGCCTTGTCTCGTCGGTCGCTCCCAGTGCCATCGAGCCGACGTTCCTGCCGCTGCCGGAATCGGGGCAGGGAGTTGTGTCTCCCGAGGCCGCCGATCTCATTCTCGAAGCTGTAGAAGGCTATAGCGCACTCCTCGTCGGCTGCGGCCTCGGCCAGGCGGACGAGACGCGGGCGATGGTCGAGAGACTGCTGCTGTCCGGGACCGGCCTGCCCTCAACTGTAGTCGACGCCGACGGACTCAACACGCTGGCCCGAGTTCCAGCCTGGCATGAACGCTGGACTGCTAACGGCATCATCACGCCTCATCCCGGGGAGATGGCGCGCCTGGTCAATAGTTACAATTCAAGCGTAAGCACCACACAGAAGGTCCCCTCTCCCTCGAGGGAGAGGGCCAGAGCCTGCCCCGTACTTGATACGGGGGTGAGGGGGTTGTCACGGCTGGATCTTGCGCGCGGATCGGCCCGCGCGTGGAACAAGAACGTCGTTCTCAAGGGGGCGTACACCGTCGTCGCCCACGCCGACGGCGTCGCAGAGATCGCACCGTTCTCCAATCCTGGCCTCGCAACCGCTGGCACCGGCGATGTCCTCGCAGGGGCGATAGCGGGGTTGATGTCACAGGGACTTGAGCCGGAGACTGCCGCGTCGCTCGGCGTGTATCTGCATGGTCTGGCAGGAGAGTCCGTACGTGACCGACTGGGAGACACCGGAATGGTCGCCAGCGACCTGCTCCCGGAGCTGCCGGTCACGATCAAGGGTCTCAGGTAGGAGCGTCTGATGGCACAGCTGCGCGGCCCGGAACGCGCCCGCTACGTGGCAAGCATGTTCTCCCGTATCTCGCGCCGCTACGACCTGCTCAACACGGTCATGTCCGGCGGACGCCACTACGCCTGGCGACGCAGGGCGACCGCGCTGGCTGTAGATGGGCTGTCCGGCAGAGCGCTCGATATCGCGACGGGTACCGGCGACTTCGCGTTCGACCTCGCCCGTCGCCCCGAGGTCACGTCCGTGGTTGGGCTCGACTTCACCCGCGATATGATGACCATCGGCGTCCAGAAGAGGATAAGCCAGGGGCTCGAGTCGTCAGTCTCGTTCACCGAGGGCGACGCGCACGAGCTGCCCTTCGCGGATAACAGCTTCATGTGCGCGACAGTCGGGTTCGGCATACGCAACTTCATCGACGTACCCAGGGCTCTGCGGGAGATGGCTCGCGTGGTCGAGACCGGTGGCAGGGTCGTCTCACTTGAGATCGTCCGTCAGGACGGCAGAGACCCCATCAGCGCGATGGCGCGTCTCCACTTCCGGTACGCCACCCCCTTGATGGGAGGACTGCTCGCGGGCGACCGCGAGGCCTACACGTACCTCCCACAGTCGGCCCAGGGGTTCATGTCAGCCGCCGAGCTGACCGACGCCATGACCGACGCCGGACTCCGTGTCACTCACCACGCGAAACTCGCGCTGGGGACTGTAGCTATTCACGTCGGAGAAAAGTGCTAGGATATACGCGCACATCATCAGGAGACTCACTAAATGACCACACAAGTAGATCCAGGACTTCAGAGCGTACTCGACAACATCCAGGTAATCGCCGCCTCCGAGGGCGGGTCGATCCAGTTCGTCGAGGCCAGAGGCGGCAAGCTCACCATCGAGTACACCCCCGGCGTCAACGAAGAGTGCCCTGAGTGCGTCCCCACGCACGACCTGATCGAGATGATGGTCAAGTCCTCCGCCGGCATCCTCGCCCCCTACATCACCGAGGTAGAGGTCAGGTAGTCCCGAACTACACCAGCTCCAGGTACTTCAGGCCGGAGCCGGTATTCAGCAGCAGGATGCGCTGGTCGGCGCCGAGTTGCTCGGCGGCCAGCAGCTTCTCGAGGGCCGCTCCAGTGGCTGCGCCCTCCGGGCAGATGAACATCCCCTCCAGCCGTGCGACCTTGGCCATGTAGTCGCGGATCTCGTCGTCGCTGACCGTTAGCGCGCCGCCGCCGCTCTCCCGCACGGACCCCAGGATCAGGTAGTCACCGATCGCCGACGGAACCCGGATGCCCGCCGCAACCGTATCGGCGTCCTGCCAGGGCTCGGCGAACTCGGTGCCCTGCTCGAACGCGCGGACTATGGGAGCGCAGCCCTCCGACTGTATCGCGAACATTTTCGGCCTCTCGCTGCCGATCCAGCCCATCGCTTCCATCTCGTCGAACGCCTTCCACATCCCTACTATCCCGGTGCCTCCACCTGTTGGGTAGATGATCGCGTCCGGCAGCGTCCAGCCCAGCTGCTCCGCGATCTCGTAGCCCATCGTCTTCTTCCCCTCCACCCTGTAGGGCTCCTGGAGCGTGGATATGTCGAACAGGCCCTCCGCAGCCGCTCGCTCGCGGCTCAAGACACCGGCGTCGCTGATGAGCCCGTCGATGAGGGTCAGCTCGCCACCCGTAATGACGACTTCCTTCTGGTTCGCCTCGGGGGCGTCCTTGGGCATAACGACGTAGGAGTCGATCCCGCCCTTGGCTGCATAGGACGTCATCGCGCCGGCCGCGTTGCCCGCAGATGGCATCGTGATCTTCGTGATGCCGAGCTCCTTGGCCTTGGAGACGGCCGCAGACAGCCCGCGCGCCTTGAACGACGCCGTCGGGTTGACCCCCTCGTCCTTGATGAGCAGATCGGAGCAGCCCATCTCAGGGCCGAGTCTCTCCGCCTGGAATATCGGCGTGAACCCCTCGCCGAGGGTGATCACGTTCGCCTCGTCCCGAATCGGCATCACCTCGAAGTAACGCCACATGTTCGCGGGGCGATCCTTGAGCATCTCACGGTCCAGCGCCGCCGCCGCGCCTTCGAGATCGTATCGCGAGTACAGCACCTTGCCGCACTCGGCGCATAGCCGCTGGGGTTCGTCTGCCGAGAACTCGGCGTCGCAGTAGGTGCATTCCAGGTTTATCAGGTAGCTTTTCATGATCTCTTCCCAGTGTTCCCCGTATCGGAGTACGGGATGTGGTTATGCCTTGCCTGTAGATGTCGGCCAGTAATCGGATACGGGGTACGCCTCGTCCATTCCGGGCCAGGCAGGAGTCGTGACGATGACGAAGCACAGGTCGTCGTCGCCTGTGTTCCTGAATTGGAAGCGACTTCCAGTTTCGATGGTCAGCGCGACCCCGGAGAATACGTCCACGACTTCCTCGTCATTGTCGGATGCTCGCCAGACCTGTCCGCGCCCTGAGATGAAGTACCACGCCTCTTCTACGGTCCGATGGGCGACGGCCTTCGAGGCCGCTCCTGGCCCGAGTGTGCAGTGGACCATGCTCGATCGAGAGGTCTCGACCAGCTCGCGGATCTGTGAGCCGTCCGGCGCCAGAACGGTGTGACCCTCCGGCAGCAGGGCCGTCTTCACTGAGGTCCGCCCTGCGGCGGATACTTCTCCAGCCACCACCTGGCGATCTCGGTGCGCCGCGCGAACCACACGCCCGGGTACCTGCTCACGTACTGCAGGAAGTCCCTCAGGGCTATTGCCCGCGACGGCCTGCCGACTATCCGGCAGTGCAGCCCGATGTTCATCATCTTCGGAGACTCGTCACCCTCCTCGTAGAGCAGGTCGAACGTGTTCTTCAGAGTCTCGAAGAAGTCGGATGGGGTGTTCAGTCCGCCCCGCCAGAACCGGGTATCGTTGACCTCGAGAGAGTACGGCACGACCAGCCACGGCTTCCCGTGGACCTCGACGTAGTAGGGAATGTCGTCGGCGTACGAGTTCGAGTCGTACAGGAATCCGCCCTCTTCGACGACGAGCTCACGTGTGTTCAGGCTCGGGCCGTACCGGGTGTACCAGCCCAGGGGACGCACTCCGGTCGTTCGCTCTATGGACTCGACCGCCTTGCGGATCGCCTCGCGCTCGGCGTCGCGGTCCATCCGGTAGTACTCCTCCCACCTGAAGCCGTGCCCGAAGACCTCGTGGCCCTGTTCAACTATCGCCGGGCCGACCTCGGGGTTGCGCTCCAGCGCAAGGGCACAGCAGTAGAACGTCGCGGGCGTATTGAATCGCTTCAGGCTTCTCAGCACACGCCACACACCGGCGCGGCTGCCGTACTCGAAGAACGATTCGTTGGCAAGGTCGCGTTCGTCCAGGGGAAGTGGAGACGGCACCTCGCTGTTGGTCTCGCGATGGGCGTCGCCGTCGAGGAGCGAGTACTCGGAGCCTTCCTCGTAGTTCACGACCAGCGAGATCGCGACGCGTGCGCCACCCGGCCACTCGACACGGGGAGGGTGCTGACCGTAGCCGACGAAGTCTCTGGGGTTGTCGCTAGCGAGTGGAGTCGTCGTCGGAGTCGTCCTCTTCTGCCTGACCGGTCACTTCCCGCAGGAACTGCTCGACACCCGGAGCCAGGTTCTGGGCGCCTTCGTCATCCTCTTCATCGTCCTGCTGCCCGCCGCCGGCGAGGACTCTATCGTAGTAGGACTCGAGCCTCCCAATCAGCGAGCTCACCTCTGGGTTGTTCTCAACCGCGCGGTTCACGTCCTCGTACTGTCGACGACCTCTCTCACGGTCTGCGAGCGAGGTGGGCAGGTCGAACATGGCGGTCAGGATCTCGACGATCCGCGCCGCTCCCATGTGGTCCTCGTCGAGCTGCATGTACTGGGGAAGGTGCGCCATCAGGCTGGTCGTTGGGATCTCGCTTTGCGTTACGAGATCAGACACCATGTTGACGATGGACGTCGGCCCCTGGTAGGTGCTCCGCCTCTGGGAAACCAGTCCCGAAGCCTTCGCGGCCTGATCGTCGTTCATCGTGCCCGTCACCAGCAGCGGCCTCGTATGGGGCACCGAGTCGTACATTCCACCGATGCGGCAGTACTCCCTGATGTCGAAGTGCGAGAGCACGTCCGAGATCGCGCGGCAGTACTCCTCTCCGAAGGCGTGTGGCTCCCGAATGTGCAGGAACATGTAGTCCCTGTCGGTGTCTTCGTCGTGAGCGTGGTGGATGATGGTGTTGGGAGTCGTGAAGACACGCTGCCCGTTGACGGTGCGCATCCGGGGCCGGTACCTGGTGAAGTCGAAGAACTTGCCAGGTTCGGCCAGCCTGCCCAGCTCCTGTGCGCCAAGATGGCGCTGGAGTATATTGAGCGCCAGCGTCCCAACCCTGCCAACGTCTATCCACGGTCTCAGCATTGCGATCGCGATGGGGCGTCGCAACTCCGGCACCGGGTCTCTTAGTTCAAATTCATTAATTCTCATAGGCCTATCGTGCCAAAATCGAGTCCATTCCGCAAGTCCGTCACCATTGACTACGATTCAACTCGGCTATAGGATTCTGTAGCTAATCAAGCTGCCATGGGAGTTGGTCAAATGCGTAAACACGCCCTTGAGGGGGTACGGGTCGTAGATTTCTCGTGGATTGTGGCAGGCCCGACTTGCACGCGAATCCTCGCGGATTTCGGGGCTGAGGTCATCCGCGTCGAGAACGAGCAGACGATGGACTACACCCGACACGGATTGGCCCCCCCAGGGACCGACAGCCCGAATATGGGAGGCCTTTTCAACAACTTGAATCGCAACAAGCTGGGAGTCAGCATCAATGTCATGCACCCCAGCGGAATGGAACTCCTGCACGACCTAATCGCAGTCTCGGACATAGTCGTCGAGAACTTCAGCGCAACAGTCCTCAAACGGTGGGGACTCGACTACGAAGCGCAGCGAAAGATCCGGCCCGACATAATCTACGCGAGCATGTCCGGCTTCGGCCATACGGGCCGTGACAACAGGTACGTGACGTGGGGCCCCACCGCGCAGGCGCTGTCCGGTCTCACCTACATGTCCGGCCTTCCGGGTGAAGACCCGGCGGGATGGGGATTCTCTTACATGGACCACACGGGAGGCTTCTACGGTGCGTTGGCGTGTCTGAACGCGCTTCATCACAGGAACCGCACCGGAGAGGGCCAGTGGATCGACCTGTCTCAGGTCGAGGTTGGGATGGCCCTCACAGGCACAGCCATCCTCGACAAGACCGTGAACGGGCGCAGCTTCAGGCGAGAGGGCAACCCTCCCGGAAACAGGGCGCCAAACTACAAGGTCGCACCTCACAACACCTATCGCTGCAAGGGCGATGACCGCTGGTGCGTCATCACCATCTTCAACGATGATGAGTGGTCATCATTTGTCGATGCGATAGGGGCTCCAGAGTGGACCTCCGACGAGCGGTTCGCCACCAACGAGGGTCGCTACCACAACCAGGACGAGCTTGACAGCCTCATCGAGACCTGGACAGTCGAGCGCGAGCCGCACGAGGTGCTCCACAGGCTCCAGGCCGCGGGAATCGCAGCGGGAGCCGTTCAGAATCCCAAAGAGAAGATAGAGGACGACCCCCAACTCCGGCACCGCGACTTCCTGCCAAAGGTCGAACATCCCGAGCTTGGTGTGACCGAATATGAGGGAGAGCCGATGCGCCTCTCCCGCTCGCCCTGGGAGCTTCGAATGTCGTCTCCTCAGTTCGGCCAGCACTCGCAGCAGATATTCGGTGAGCTTCTTGGCGTGCCTGAGGAGCAGTTGACAGACCTGATGGTCGAGGGGGCAATATAGTGAGGAGTGAGGAAAGAGAAAATAGGACAGAGCGCCACCCTTCGGCCCCCTCTCCCTTGACGGGAGAGGGCTGGGGTGAGGGTGATTCTGTCCCCAGTTCACTGACCGCTGGCCCTGGAGCGCTCTCTGACATCACCGTACTCGATCTGTGCGATGAAAAGGGCCAGTACATCGGCAAGCTGCTGGGAGAGATGGGAGCGAGGGTCGTAAAAATCGAGCCTCCCGGAGGCGGCGATGCCCGCAACATTCGTCCCTTCCGAAACGACGTTCCCGACCCCAACCAGAGCCTCCACTTCTGGGCATTCAATATGGCCAAGGAGGGTGTGACTCTGGACCTCGAACAGTCCGAGGGCAAGGAGATCCTAAAGAAGCTGGTCGAGAAGGCCGACGTGCTGCTCGAGAGCTACGATCCGGGCTACCTGGACTCCCTTGGTCTCGGCTACTCCGACCTTAGCGCCGTCAACCCTGAGCTGATAATGACCTCGCTCACCGGCTTCGGTCAGGACGGCCCGTACCGCGACTACAAGACCTCCGACCTTGTCGCGATGGCGATGGGCGGCGTCATGCACAGCTGCGGCTACGACGACCTGCCCGGCGCGCCTCCAATCAGGCCAAGCGGCGGACATGGCTACATCATCAGCTGCAACTACGCCACAATCGGCACACTCATGGCGCTCAACTGGCGCGACATGACCGGCGAGGGCCAGCACGTCGACGCCTCCATCCACGAGGCCTGCTCATGTACGACAGAGGCCGCGATGCCCACGTATATCTACATGAAGGAGCTGGTCAATCGTCAGACAGGCAGGCACCACGGCGTCCTGCCTACCCCCAAGACCCTCTGTCCGACGGCCGACGGCAGGTACATCAACGTCTTCGCTGTCTTCACGAGCCTCGACCAGTGGCTGACCCTGGTCCGGTGGATGGACGAGGCCGGAATGGCAGAGGACCTGACGGATCCTCACTACCGCGACATGGCGGCAATGCGAATGAGGGCCGGCCCCGAAGTCGATCATGCCTTCGTCGTCGTCAAGAAGTTCATCGCGGCTCACAACGCCGAGGATATCTACCGCGGCGCCCAGAACCGCAAGTTCCCATGGGCCATAGTCCGGTCGCCCGAGGAGACGCTCGACGATGCCCACTTCGCCGAGGACCGCGAGTTCTTCGCCGAAGTCGAGCATCCCGAACTCGGAGAGACCTACACCTACGCCGGACGCCCGTACATCATGAACGGCACCCCCTGGCGCACATTCAGGAGCCCGCTGGTGGGGGAGCACAACGACTCCGTCTACGGAGAAGACCTCGGAATGTCTCCCGACGAGATCGAACGCCTCCGCGCCAACGGCGTAATCTGACGATATGGTGATCGAGGACTCACCCACACAGCCTTGAATACCCGCCAACAAGCCCCCTCTCCCTCAGGGAGAGGGTTGGGGTGAGGGTGAAAACCTCGAATACCTACCCATGCCAGCCCGTCAAGGGACAGATGGCGTCACCTAGTTCATCCTGATCCCGCCGTCCACGTTGATCGCCTGGCCGGTGATGTTCTTCGCGTCGTCCGATGCCAGGAACGCCGCCAGCTTCCCGATGTCCTCCGGGGTCTGCTCCCGCTTCATGGGCATCGTCTGATCGACGACAGTCTCGAACAGCTCTCGCCCCGGCATTCCGCGTACGTCCGTGGGCGTCTGGGTTGAGCCGAGCCTCGACCGCCTCTGGGCAATCGCCTCCCACATTGGCGTCCACAGTAGCCCCGGACAGATTGCGTTGACGTTAATCCTGTGGGGGGCAAGCTGCTGTGCGTTGGACTGCGTCCAGCTTATGACCGCAGCCTTGGACGTGGAGTAGTGCGGAATGTCCGGGCTGCCCTGCCTGCCCGCAATCGACGCGATGTTGATGATTCGACCGGAGCCGCGCTCGATCATGTGGCCCTGGACTGCCTCAGTGACCCGCACGATTCCCCGCACGTTGACCTCGAACGTCTCGCTCCAGTCGTCGTCAGAGGACGAGTCCCGCTCCCACATGCCGCCGGCGCCGATGATCCCAGCGTTGTTCACCAGTATGTCGATCTGGCCCATCTGATCGAGCGCGTTGGCAACCGCGGCTTCGACCGACGACCTGTCGGTCACGTCAACGGCCATTGCCGCAGCGCGTCGTCCGTGCTGCCTGACCTCTTCGGCAACGTCAGCGGCGTTGGCCTCGATAAGATCGGCAACCGCGATGTCCGCTCCCTGCTCGGCCAGCGCGAGACTGATGCCACGCCCAATTCCACGACCTGCCCCGGTAACCAGAGCGACTCTTCCAGAAAGATCTGCCAGCATGATGTAAAACTCCCAAAGTGAACTTGGTGCCGCGCCTGCGGCCCGAGCCCAATCATACTGCAAGAGTCGCCGGGAGTCCGACGCTAGTCCGACCTCAGCCTCCTCGGATCAAACCTCCGAGGGTCCAGTCTCCGAGGGTCCAGCCTGCGCGGGTCGATGATTCCGGCCTCAATCCGCCTCGGATCGATCTTGCTCACGTAGTTCTGCAACCGTTCAGGGGCGACCGACGTCGGCCTGAACCGCTCCATCTGCCTTCTACCGAGCGAAATCCAGCTTCTGGCCCAGAATACCCACAGCACGGCCGCGATCGCGGTCGCCATCACTCCCAGCACGGCGAAGTACCCCCAGCGCACGCTGAGTTCCGGTATGTACTCGAAGTTCATGCCGTAGATCCCGGCGATAAGACCGAGGGGCATGAAGACAGTAGCCACGACCGCGAGCACTCGCATCAGGTCGTTCTGCTGGTTCGCTACGAGCGACAGGTAGACCGATAGCGTCGTGTCCGCGCGGTCGCGGA
The DNA here is from genome assembly GCA_964537915.1 of uncultured Dehalococcoidia bacterium. Taxonomy (GTDB): domain Bacteria; phylum Chloroflexota; class Dehalococcoidia; order Lucifugimonadales; family UBA1123; genus VXRN01. The sequence goes on along the minus strand of CAZIDM010000023.1, from coordinate 20,816 downwards.
GCGTCTCATTCTGGCCGTCGATCCTCAGGATGGTGTCATAGATGTCGCGGTAGTACGGCAGTGCGTCCCCCGTGACGTGGCCGAACTCGGCCCGGCTCAACCTGTTGAGCATCTCCCGCTGGGGAGCTATCGCCCTTCGCAGTTGGAAGCTGGACCTCTTTAGATCAAGGATGGCCTGTAGCGCATTCGGATCTGGCCTCTCGATGACCGAGTCCTCGATGTCGTCCACCCAGTCTTCCAGCCCGTTGACGCCGGGTACCAGGTTCTGCACGAGCGCGTCCAGGAGGATATACGTGAGGAACGTCGGGCCGCGTCTCAGTGGGAGGCCGTCACGCTCCATCAGCGCGACCACCGACTCGATGCTGTACAGAAGTCCCGGATGGACGCTGATGACGAAGTTCCGCCCGAGGAATATGCCCATTTCCGTGGTGGACAGGATTCGTGTGTCGACCGTGTAGTCTATGCCGCGGGCTACTATGAAGATGTAGCCATCGTAGTCGTCGACCTTCGGGACCTGTCCCGCCATGTCCAGGCACGAGTCCACGGCGAGTGGGTGCAGACCGAACACCCGCCGCATGAACTCCCCGTCTTCGACGCTCGGCCCATCGAAGTCCAGCCACAGGCTGCCCTCGCCACTGGTGAGAGCCTCCTGGATAACGGCCTCAGACAACTCCGTCTCGACGGTTCCATCAGGTGTGAGAAAGTAGCTTCTGTAAGGCATGGCTTACCCCTCTGAGGAGTGAAAGCCTCCTATACCTCGGCGGGTTTACTGTAGTTGGAAATGGCTTATATATATTTGGGGCAGCCACCGTTGTGCCCCCTCTCCCTGTGGGTGTGGGTTGGGGTGTGGGGGAAAACCTCGAATACACACCCCTGGTGGAAGAAGGGACTGCGTACCCTGTCAGCTCATCAGGTCAGCCATCGCCTTCTTGTCGGTGCCCACGACCAGATCGCCGTCGGAGGTCATGATCAGAGGGCGCCGGATCAGCCTCGGCTCTTCTACCATGAGCTTGAGCAGCTTTTCATCGCTGAGTTCGTCACGGTTCAGTCCCATCTTGCGAAATGACGGCGACCTCCACGAGAAGAAGTCCGAGATGGGCCTGGGACCTATCGTTCTCTTGAGTTCGTCAACCGTGAACGGCTCGGCGAAGAAGTCACGCTCTTCGTACTCGATACCGGCTTGTGAAAGCTCCGCCTTCACTTTTCGGCAGGTACTTCAACGCTTCCAGGTATAGTACGTGGCAGGCACGGGCAACTCACCTCACATTAAGGGATTACCCAGTTAGCTTATCGCCAACTACTGCGGGAGTTCCAGAAGAAAGACTACCACTCTTCGACGCGAATTAGGTTTCCGACCTCAGCCACCGTGTCGAGCGCTTCCAGCTCGACGATTGCCTGCTGCATCGCGGCCTCATTCGCCCGGTGGGTCATCAGCACGATCTCCGCGCGCTGCGCGACCTCGTCGGTCTCCTTCTGGATCGCCGACGCGATGGAGATGCTGTGTTCCGCGAACACGCCTCCGACCTGCGCAAGCACACCCGGCCTGTCCGCGGCCGTCAGCCGTATGTAGTACCTCGTCTCCAGCTCCGAGATCGGCCTGACTCCAGAGGCGACATCTGCGTTGTCGCCGTTCCCCTGGCCGCCGTTTTCCGGTTGGACGAAGTTGTCGACTCCAGCGCTGATGTCCCTGGCTATGTCGACGATGTCCGCGATTACCGCGCTCGTTGTCGGCATCGCACCCGCGCCCGCGCCGTGGAACAGCAGCTTGCCGGCCAGGTCGGTCTGGATTTCGACGGCGTTGAGAACGCCGTTTACGTTGGCAATCATCGCGTCTTCGTGTACGAATGCGGGGTGGACCCTGGCATGGAGCGCACCGCTGTCCGCAGAAGCGATCCCCAGCAGCTTGATCGCGTAGCCCAGCTCGCGCGCGTACTGGAAGTCCCTTGCGGTAAGGCGGGTTATACCCTCGTGGAAGACTTCGTCGTCGGTGACACGCTCCCTGAATCCGAGCGTCGCAAGGATCGCCAGCTTGTACGCCGCGTCTATGCCCTCCACGTCGTTGGTGGGATCGGCCTCTGCGTAGCCCAGTCGCTGCGCCTCCGCCAGGGCATCGCCGAAGTCGGCTCCATCCTGCTCCATTCGGGTCAGGATGTAGTTGGTAGTCCCGTTGATGATTCCGTGAATCGTGACCACGTCGTTCGCGACGAAGTCTCGCATGAGCGGAGCTATGATCGGAGTCCCACCTGCGACGGCCGCCTCGAAAAGCACTCTCACGCGGTGCTTTCGCGCGTACTGCTGGATGTCGAAGCCGTGCCTCGCCATGACCTCTTTATTGGCGGTCACGACATGCTTGCCGCTGGACAACGCCCTGAAGATGTAGTCGCGCGCCGGCTCCTCACCGCCTATGAGCTCGACTAGAATGTCGACCTCCGGGTTGTCCAGGATCCCCGATGGATCGGTTGTGAGCAGCCCGTCCGCGAGGTCTATCGACCTGGCCTTCGACGGGTCTCTTACGAGCACGCCCTTGAGTTCGACAGGACAGCCGACCATGTCGCTCAGGTGGGGCTGCTTTTGCTCGATGACCTGCGCAACACCGCCACCAACGACGCCCATTCCAAGCAGGCCGATTCCAATAGAGTCTTTCGTCACGATCAGACCTGGCCTTTAGAGGCCGCTCAGGATGTTCTGTAGCGGGTCGCTGACGGGTGTAGGAGTTGTCGCTGCGCTGATTCGGAGCTGCTCGATGAACCACGCGTAGATGTCCGAGTTGAACGTGGCGTACACGTCGTGGTTCTGCCGCTCCTGGTTGACCCATATCTGCAGGGTGCGCGTCTTCAGCGACTCGCGATTGGCCCGGCTGACCTCGCGATTGCCGTCTCGCTCCGAGACCACGAAGAAGAGCACCTGCTGGGGGTTGTCCACGTTTGGAGTTGGCTTGGATATAACACCGGGTTCAAGTTGCCAGAACTTGTCCTCGTAGTCTTCGATTATCCCCAGCGGGACCCATCCAACGTCACCGGCGGACTCATAAGTTTCAGGGTCACTTGAAAACTCGCGCGCTATCGCCCTCACGACCCCGCGAATGTACTCGGGGCTCGTGTTGTCGCCGATCGAGTCTTTCAGCTTGGTCTGCATGATGTCGATCTCGTCGTTCTGCCCCATCGCGATGCGATGCAGGTAGACTTGCTCGGCGAACGCCGGCACCTGGTCTCCCAGGAACTGCCGGTACTTCTCCCTGAGGATCGACTTTCGCACCAGGTCGCGATGCTCCCCCTCGCTGACCTGCGCCTGGTTCAGGAACTGTCGGTACCGCTCGTGGTACTCGCGCTCGATCTGCGCGTTCGACTTGCCCAGGGACTCGTCCGGTGAGGGGGCGATCCTCGCCCTGATCGCGTTGTCTATCTCGTCGCGAGAGACTGCTATCCCGTCAGACGGAGCGGCCTGCGCGATCACTTCGTTCTCTACGATGAGCTGTAGAGCCTCGAATACGTCGTCACTCGTGCGTATCTGCTGGGTCTGGGCCAGCTCCATCGATCTCTGTCTGAGCCGCAACAGCTTCACCATGTCGCCGCGGGTGTAGACAACGTCGTTTACCCTGACGACAAGCTGCTGAGGGGGCAGGACGAAGATGATCACGTAGCCGGCAACTATGATGCCCGTGATAACGAGCAACATTGCGCCGATGATTATGAGCGCGATCCTGCGACGGCGGCGCTCTTCCGGAGTGCGCTCCGCCGCGATCCTGCGGCTGTCTCTTCTCACCGTCCGTCTGGACGGCGCCTCCCGAGCTTCGTCAACCACTTGCTTCAATCATCCGTGATTACCGCGAATATCCGTTATCCCGCAAACATCCGTCATTCCCGCAAGCATCCGTCATTCCCGCAAGCATCCGTCATTCCCGCGAAAGCGGGAAGCTACCTCGACCAACGCATCGGAGGACCATCGTGGTCAGGGCTGAATGGGATCAGGGCCAGATGTCGGGCGCGCTTGATGGCGGTCGCCAGCGCGCGCTGGTGCTTCGAGCACACGCCGGTCTTGCGGCGGGACTCGATCTTCCAGCGGTCGGTCATGTACCTGCGGAGCCGGTCGGTGTCCTTGTAGTCGATGTACTCGATGTGGTCCACGCAGAAGCCGCAGATCTTCCGTCGGCTATAGTACCGGGGCCTGCCGCGCCTGCCGCCGAATCGCCCACCGCCCGGCCGTCCACCTGGTCTGCCACCGCCCGGCCTCCCGCCGGGACCGCCGCCAGGTCGTCCACCGGTAGCTCCCGCCGGCCTGGAACCGGGAGCGCCTCCGGGCCTCGGCCCCGATGGGCCGCCTGGCCTGGGGCCGGTTGATGGTGCTCCGCTAGTCTGTGTCGTCATTTGCACTCACCTTGTACTTACGTCGTTCTGACTACTGCTGGATTCTGCTTGGGCCGGCGGAGAAGGCGAAACGCCCGCTTACCGCCGGGGTGAGTCGATTGTGTGTTTCAGTTTCTACCAGGGCAGGTCTTCCGCATCCTCTTCTGGCCCGCCACCGTATGGAGGCGGTGCGCCAAATCCGCCGGGGTCTCCTGAAGTCTGACCCCGGGGGTCCAGGAATTGGATCTCACTTGCTCGTATTTCGTTGCTGAATCGAGTCTGGCCGTCCTGACCCTGCCAGGAACGACTCTGGAGACGCCCCTCGACGTATACCTTGCTGCCCCTGGTCAGGTATTGGTTAGTGATTTCCGCCAGTCTTCCCCAGGCGTTGACCCGAAACCACTCGGTCTCTTCTCTCTGTTCCCCTTCCCGGGTCCGGTATCGCCTGTTCGTAGCGACTGAGAAGCTGGTTACAGGGTCACCGCTCGTCATGTAACGCATCTCTGGATCAGAACCCAGATTACCGATGATCAGCACCTTGTTCATGCTCATAGCTCAGCTCCTCCGATCACCAGGCGGCTGCTACTCGCCTTCCTTGGACTCGCCCTCGTTAGTGGACGCCTCTTCGGACGGCTCTGCTGAAGCCTCGGCCTCGACCGGAGCGGCTTCTTCCGCCTCAGTGCTGGCCTCAGCTTCGCCAGTGGCCTCTGCCTGTACAGGCGCGCCCTCGGCGACTTCAGCTACGGCGGGGGCGGCGGACTCATCGCCTTCGCCCGATCCCTCTGAGGTGGCGGCCTGTGCCTCAGCTTCGGCCTCAGCCACTCTGCGGGCCTCTTCGCGCTCTCTGGCCTCGCGCTCGGCAGCAGCTCGGCGTTCAGCTTCGAGTTGCGCGGCCCGCTCACGGGCGGCCTGCTTCTCCATCGCGGCAATGTCTGCCTGATCGAGCCTGAACAGCAGGTGCCTGAGCACGTCCTGGGATGTGTTCAGCGTGGTGTCCAACTCCACGGCAGCCTGCGCGTCCATCTTGCAGCGGGCAATGAAATAGTTGCCCTCGATGAACCTCTGGATCGGGTAGGCGAGCCTCCTGATTCCCCAGTTGTCCCTTTCGGATATGCTTCCTCCCCCATCGGAGATTAGGCTCGTTATTCTATCGACGGTCTCAGACGCCTCGGCTTCTGTAGCCTCTGGGCTGAGAATCATTACCAACTCGTAGTCGCGCATCCGTACCGAAGTCAAACCAAATACTCCTGAAAACCTGGGAGGGGATATCCTGAAAAGTATAGCACGCGCCTCCAACGCCCAACAACGAACGGCGGGGGCGTAAACTGTGCCGGATTGAAGGGCAACACTTATAGGGGCTCAAAGCCCCCTCTCCTGGGGGGCTGACAGGGGTATGTAAACCAACAATTCGTTCGTCCTGAGCTTGTCGAAGGACACCCCGCGCCGAGTAACAGTCTGTGAATACATACCCCTTACAGCTCCTGGGGGGAGAGGGATAGGGGGCAAATAGTTCATCTACCACTACGGCACGGCACCGCAGCACCGGATGGTTGTAAACTGAAAGCCATGGCGCGAGTAACGCGCTCTATTGAGACATAGTCGATCGTAGGTGATACCAATGCCACAAACAGCAGACGCGGTAATCGTCGGTGGGGGAGTGATGGGATGCAGCATCCTCTTCAACCTGGCCCAGAAGGGTGTGACAGATACTGTCCTCCTTGAACGCGACGTGCTCGCGTCCGGCTCCACAAGCAGGTCGCAGGCGATCCTGCGGATGCACTACTCCAACGAGGTCACCACGCGTCTCGCCTGGGACAGCCTCGCCATCTTCCGCGACTTCCATGATCTTGTCGGCATGCCCTCCGGCTACACGAAGACCGGATACTTCGTCATCGTCGGCCCCGAGGACAGGGAGGCGATGGAGGGCAATGTCGCAATGCAGAGATCCGTCGGCGTCGATACTTCGATCGTAACTGCCGAGGACGTCCGCGAGATTGCTCCGATGGTCGAGACGTTCGACGGCGAATCGTTCGCCTACGAGCCCGACTCCGGCTACGCCGACCCCTACTCCCTGACCACCGGTTACGCCAACGCCGCCCGCGAGAGGGGAGCCCGTGTTCTCGCAGGCTCACCGGCAACAGGTATCGAGATCACCGGCGACCGCGTGACCGCCGTCCTCACCGCAGACGACCGGATCGAGACTCCCATCGCCGTCGTTGCCGCTGGCCCCTGGTCAGGCCCGTTCCTGGAGTCCATCGGCGTGGATGTCGCTCTGCGTCCCATCAGGCACCAGGTCATCATGCTCAGGAGACCGCAGGACATTGTGCCGGACCACCCCATAATCGGCGACGTCGTAAACGACATGTCGCCGAGGCCGGACGCCGGCAACCTCACCCTCATCGGTGTCGGCGAGGATGAGCCCGCCGAACCCGACAGCTACAACCAGGGCGTGGACATGTCCATGGTCGAGCAGACATTCGAGAAGCTGACCCGTCGGATGCCCGGCATGTCACAGGCGCTTTTCCGGGGCGGCTGGAGCGGCCTGTTCACCACCACTCCGGACTGGCACCCGGTTCTCGACAGGGTCGAGGGAATCGAAGGACTCTACCTGTCCGTCGGCTTCAGCGGACACGGCTTCAAGCTATCCCCGATGATAGGAGTCGTCATGTCCGAGCTGATCGTGGACGGTCAGGCCAGCAGCATCGACATATCCCAGCTAGGACTCGACCGCTTCGAGCAGGGCCGGCTCATGCGCTCGCGCTACTCCATGCAGGTGCTGGCGTAGCCGACTGCTAGTCTTCCACCTCGATGATGATCTCGATCTCGACGGGGATGTCGTTCGGGAGCCCGGCCATTCCGACTGCGGACCTCGCATGGCGTCCCTTGTCTCCGAACACTTCAACGAGCAGGTCGGAGCAACCGTTGATCACCGCCGGCTGCTGGTTGAACGACGGGTCGCTGTTGACCATTCCCAGGAGCTTTACCACCCGGCGCACCCTGTCGAGGTCCCCGACCTCGCCTTTCATGCGCGAGATGATGTTCAGGCCGGTCAGCCGAGCGGCTTCATAGCCCTCCTCGGTCGTGAGGTCACGTCCAACCTTGCCGGCCGGGATGGTCCCGTCGGCTCGGCTGGCCGGTCCCAGCCCGGACAGGTATACCAGGTTGCCGGTGCGTACCCCCGGCACGTAGTTGGCAATCGGAGGCGGTGTGTCCGGCAGCTCGATTCCCAACTCCGCCAGCCTCGCTTCGATCTCGGCCATGTTCGTCTCCTTTTCAAAGCTCATTGGGACCATCTAGGTCTCACATCGGATTGTACATCACGATCTGCCTTACCTGTTCCATTCCAGGATACCTTTGAGTTACCCCGTCATTCCGGCGAAAGCCGGAATCCAGGGGAAGCGATGGCCTTCGACAAGCTCAGAGCCTGCGCCGAACTTGATCTGGTAAAGAACGAGTTGTCGGTTTGCCTATCCCCATAAGCCCTGAAGGAGAGGGGGTTATGAAAGGGTCACCTACGGTGGCCAGCCACCACGTGAGACCGATCCTGTTATCATGTCGCTACACGCAACGTACGCCATACTGGAGGGATGCAACGATGTCAGGCATGATCGGCACCATCAGACTGCGAAGAGTCAATCACCTCACCTACTGCGTCAGGGACAAGGAACGAGCAACCCGGTTCTGGGTAGACGTCCTGGGAGTCAAGGAGATACCCAGCATGGTCGACTCCGACCATATAGTGTGGCTCCAGCTTCCCAGCGGCACGATGGTCCACCTGATCGAGGGCGACGTCGCTCCATCGGTCCCGTCCCACCACGGAGCGTTCGAGGTGGAGGACATCGAAGAAGCGCAGAAGTACATGCACGCCAACAACGTCGAGACGACCGACATCACCACTCGACACGACGGCCAACGCGTCTTCTTCATCGAAGACACCGAGGGCAACCGCATCGAAATCTGCACCAAGTCCGGCTTCGGCGTCCTTGTGTAGGTCGAGAGTCACTGTTTCTAAGCCAGGAGGCTTGGCAATGACCTCTGAGACGCTTTCAGGGCAGGGTGAGCGCTGGCCCGACATTAGGGCCAGATCGCGCACCTTCTACGACGCCCCCCTGCTCGCCGACCTCGACGCGCTCGACGCTAACGTAGCCTTCGTCGGCATGCCCTTCGACCAGGGCACGTTCGGGCGACCCGGCGCGCGATTCGGTCCCGATGCCGTGCGCGATGCCCGTGGCTACTCGTACATCGGCTACGGCGGCATGCAGTTCGACGAGGAAGCCGCAGGCTACTTCGACTCCGACCGGGGAACAGAGCTTCTCAAGGGCGTCACGATGGCCGACTGCGGCAACATCACCGTGGTCCCTTCAGACGTGCTCGACAACTTCCAGAAGCTGACCAACGTCGTCGAGAAGATCGTGTCTAAGGACTCGATGCCCGTTGTGGTAGGAGGCGACCACGCCATCACGTTCCCTGTAGTGCGCGGACTGTCGGCCTTCGAGCCCCTCGACGTCGTCCACTTCGACGCCCACATGGACTACTCCCACGAGACCCAGGGCGTGCTCTACACCCACGGCAGCCCAATCAGGCGCTGTCGCGAGATGTCGTTCGTGCGCAACATCAGCTCCATCGGCATCCGCAAGGAGAGCCGCAAGGTCTACGACGAGGCTATCGCCGACGGCAACCTGGTCGTGACTACTCGCAGATTCAAGGAGCTGGGCGCAGAAGCCGCGATGGACCTCGTGCCGGAGTCTGAGAACCTCTACGTCACGATAGACATAGACGTGCTGGACCCCGCCCACGCGCCAGGCACAGGCACCCCAGAGGTCTGGGGCCTCTACTACGAGGAGCTACGCGACGCCCTGGTCCACCTCGCCAGGAACCACAAGATCGTCGCCTTCGACATGGTCGAGGTGGCGCCCCCATACGACCACGCCGACCTCACATCAATGGTAGCTGCAAGGCTCATCATAGACTTCCTGACCGAGATCTTCCCGCCGCCAGCTTAAAGCTGGACATGTAAACAGGAACTCACCACCGATGCGGTGGGCTCTGCAGTTAGCCAGAAAGCAAACGCGGCAGACACGAACGTCCGCCTCTTTATTTCACACCGTTTCCAGTGACCCTGGGACGACCACCTTCAAACGAACGCCTTCACCAGGGTCCTGGTGTAATCCGATCACGGACCTTCTGCCAATACCTGAGGAGGCAACTCAACGGAGACGGAGGACTCGGTGTTTGACAGACCCCAGATCAGGAAGCCCTGTACATTGCCTTCTGAGTCCAGTTGGACTTCGACACGGTCGTCAGTCGTAGCGGAATAGTAGCCGGGATCGTTCTTCCACCACAGTTCTAATATGTCGCCATCGCGGTCGTAGCGGACATTCATTCTCGTGCCCATACTAACTCACCTCTACGAATGTCGTCGGTAATGTGGGCTGTCAGTAAGAATGCATCATGGTCAAGTAGTTTGACAATCACCCTGACATATCTGGGTCCCACCGGCGTATTGTCGAACCACCGATAGTATGGCACTACGGATTTGGGGTCATTCGTTGACTGCCTGACCTCATCGGGCGCAGCCAGTGTGTCCCAGATCAACTGGGACTGATCAGACATCTCGGGATGTCTTTCTGCTACGTGTCTCTGACGTTCGATCGGATATCTGATCAGCCTCCCAGTGTAATCAAGGAATACGAACTGGGACGTCATTTATCCCAGCAGCTCCCGCCGTATCTCGTCGAGCCTCGCGCGCTCTTCCGGTGTGGCCTCGTCGTACACTTCGCCCTTCTGTCGGATGGAGCCCGTGAAGTTCGGCGGCCTCTTTTCGAGGAATGCCGCCCGACCCTCGTCGCCGTCGCCGGTCATCTGCGTCAGCAGCGCGTTCATGAGCGTCTGCACTCGCCACGCCTCTGTCACCGGAATGTCCCGGAACCGCAGCACCAGCTCCTTCATCATCCGAACAGCGAGCGGCGGGAGTCCGGCAATGTAGTCGGCCAGCTCCTCAGCCCGCGCCATGAGCTGGTCATGAGGCACGACCTCGTTGATGAGGTTGATCCGCAGCGCCTCCTCAGCGTCGAATGGCTCGTCCATCAGCAGGATGCGCATCGCGTCTGCGTGGGAGATCTGCCGGGTCAGATAGGTCGCGCCCGGACCTCCACCGACCCATCCCTGGCTCAGCAGCGCGAACTTGAACCGCGCGTTCTCCCGAGAGGCGATCCTGATGTCAGTGGACGTTAGCATCAGGTAGAAGCCAGCTCCAGCGGCCCAGCCGTTGATGGCGCCGATCACCGGCTTATAGACCTGCGGGTAGTGGTCGCCGAGCCTTCCGTCTGCGCCTATGAGCGCGCCGTTCACCGTGCCGCTCAGCGGCCAGAACACGCCCTCGGCGCGAAGTCGGTCTCGCTCCTCCTGGGTTACGTCCGGCCTCGACGCCAGGTTGTGTCCCGCGCAGAAATGCCTGTCGCCGACTCCCGTCAGGATGGAGACCCGGATGTCCCGGTCGTCCCACACCTCCTTCCAGATCTCCGCGATCTCATGCGAAATCTGCCTGTCCAGGATGTTGGCCTTCGTCGGGTTGTTTATGGTGATGTAAGCGATCTTGTCTCTCTTCTCATAGTCGACTGGCATCTTTTCCCCTTTCTCGTATCCGTGGGTCGGATTCTATGGTCAGGGAGAAGGCCGGTCAACGCGGCGGAACTTGTCCTATATTGGTAGGCACTCGACTTTGGAGCACGGGCATCTTGCCCGCATCCGTTCGTCCTGAGCTTGTCGAAGGGCGGTTGCCTCTTGAACTGGCTACTATTTTGGGAATTTTTGACGCGGCGCATGAGTAAGAGTCAGGGCCAACTCTTGCTGTACAATTGACTTCGAAACGATGAAGCAAGTTACTCTCTACACAGACGGCGCATGCTCAGGCAATCCTGGTCCAGGCGGATTTGGGGCCGTTCTCCAGTTTGGCGAACACCGAAACGAGCTAAGCGGCGGCTTTCGCTCCACCACCAACAACCGGATGGAGCTGCTCGCCGTCATCGAGGGTCTCGATGCGCTGGGAGACTCCTGGACTTGCTGAAAAAGCACGACGTGAGTGTCCAGTGGGTCAAGGGACACGCAGGAAATCCCGGCAACGAGCGCGCCGACAAGCTCGCTGTCGAGGCATCCAGGGGAAATGCCCTCGCTGTAGATGAAGGCTACGAGAAAGTAGCCGCCTTACTCTGAGACTCAAGAGGTGAAGGGCCGTTGAACGACACACGCGAAACCAGGCTGACCCACATAGACCAGAGCGGCAACGCCCAGATGGTCGACGTTGGCTGGAAGCCCGACACACAGCGAGAGGCCGTCGCGAGAGGCCGAGTCGTCATGCAGCCGCAGACTCTTGATCTCATCCAGGCCAACGCCTTCGACAAGGGAGACGTGCTCGCTGTCGCACGCATTGCAGGCATCATGGGCGCCAAGAACACCTCCCAGCTCATTCCCCTCTGTCACCCGCTGCCCATCAACAAGATCGGCGTGGACTTCGACCTCAACTCCGCCGACAGCGCCGTCGACATCACTGCCACTGCCCGCACTACCGGCAAGACGGGCGTCGAGATGGAGGCGCTCACCGCCGTCAGCATCGCCGCGCTCACCATCTACGACATGTGCAAGGCGGTCGACCGCGGAATGCGCATCGAGTCGGTCCGGCTCGCCCGCAAGACCGGTGGGCAGAGTGGGGACGTGGTCCTGGAGTCCGAATGAGCCGCCGACTCTCCCGACAGTCCATCGAGTCGATCTGTGCTGCCGCAGGCTCGGACATTCCGTCAGTCACGCGACCGCTAACCGCGCCCATCTACCAGAACTCCGTCTTCGCGATCGACAGCCTCGAGCAGGTTGACGATATTTACGAAGGCCGAGAGGACGGCTTCATCTACTCCCGGGACGCCAACCCGAACGTGGCGATCCTCGAGCAGATCGTCGCCGACCTCGAAAATGCCGACGACTTGGTGGCGTTCGCGTCCGGGCTGGGAGCGATTGCGGTCACATTGATGTCCCTCGTCGAGTCAGGCGACACCATCGTCGCCGGAAGCGAGCTGTACGGCGGCACCAACGCCATGCTGCGCCAGTACATGCCTAGGCTTGGCATCAAGACCCGATTCGTCGACATGGCCGATCTGGACCAGGTCGAAGACGCGCTGGCCGATCAGCCAAAGGCCGTACTCGTCGAGTCCATCACTAACCCGCTGCTCAGACTCGCGGACATCGAGGCAATCTCAGAACTGGCCTCAGAGCGCGGGGTCCGTGTTATCGTCGACAACACCCTCGGGACACCGTTGCTGCTTCGCCCTCTCGAACTCGGAGCCGACGTTTCGCTGCACTCCGCCACCAAGAGCCTCGGCGGACACTCGGACGTCACCGGCGGCGTGGCCGCGGCTCGGGCCGACCTCGCAATGGAGATCAAGGGCGCCAACCGCATCTTCGGCAGCACGCTGGACCCCTTCGCCGCATGGCTGATTGTTAGGGGCATACGAACTCTGCCTATGCGTGTCGAACGCTCCTGCGAGAACGCCATGCGTATCGCAGCATTCCTGTCGGACCACGATAGAGTCGCTGCGGTCCACTATCCGGGCCAGCCAGACCACCCTCAGCACGAACTCGCCAGGTCAGTCCTCGATGGCGGCTTTGGTAACATGGTCTCGTACGAGTTGGACGGAGGAGGCGCAGCCGCCTCGTCATTCGTGCGATCGCTGCGGATAGTCCCGTTCTCTCCCAGCCTCGGCGAGGCTCGCACCACGATTTCACATCCGGCAAAGACGTCGCACAGGTCGCTGTCCCCTGACGAGCAGGCCGCCGCCGGAATAACCGATGGACTCATTCGTATGTCTTGCGGTATCGAGTCCGCCGAAGACATAATCGAAGACCTCGACCAGGCGCTCAGAAGTCTGTAGCCCTGCCGTATCTCAAGGAGCACTCATGGACTTTAACGACGCAATTCCGTTCTTCGAGACACACAAGAGAGGCGTGATCGCGACCCGCAGACCCAACGGCGCGACCCACTCCAGCATCGTCGTATGCGGAGCGTACGAGGGCAACGCTGCGTTCGTGTCCGTGTATCCTCGCTCCCAGAAGATCCGCAACCTGCGCCGCGACCCGAACTGCACCGTGCTCTCGGTCAGAGACGACTGGCGCGAGTGGGTCTCCGTCGAGGGCCAGGCGACGCTGATCGACTACAGCAACACCGACGCCGAGGAGATGCGCGTCCTGCTCCGAAAGGTGTACATGGCGTGCAGTCACACCGAACACCCCGATTGGGAAGAGTACGACCAGGCCATGGTAGACCAGGAAGCCGTCATCGTCCTCGTCAGACCCGAACGCGTCTACGGCCTCGTGCGCTAGCAAGCATTGCGGCTAGACCCTAAGCCCCAACCAACGGCCCCCTACCTAGGGGGAAGACCATGTAGGTATAGGTAGAGGGACAAACATGAGCCCCAACCAACTAACCCCCTCTCCTGGGGGAGAGGGTTGGGGTGAGGGCGAAAAGGCTAGATCACAACCAACAGGGAACTACTCACACCTCTCTGGCTTCCGGCCTTCGCCGGAGCAACGGAGGTCACTGAAATCGAAATCCCCAGCAAATCTAGGTAACGGAAATCCCAATTGACACTCCTCAAGAACCTCTTCAAGCGCAACCGCAGACTCAAGGGTCAGCTTGAAACGCCCGACCTGATCGTCGTCGGACTCGGCAACCCCGAGCCGCACTACCTCAGGACGCGCCACAACGCCGGCTGGTGGCTCATCGACCTGCTTGCTGAGCGCCACTCAATAGAGCTGCGCCGCGCCCACAGCACCACCAGGCTCGGCATCGGCAAGATAGAGGGGCGCACAGTCGCGCTCGCCAAGCCCCGCACCCACGTCAACGGCAGCGGAGAGGCTGTGGCATACCTGCTCGCTCGACTGCGAACCACGCAGGACAGGCTCCTGATCGTCTACGACGAGACCGCGCTTCCCCCAGGCAGGCTCAGGCTGAGGCCCCGCGGCAGCGCAGCAGGACACAACGGCATCAAGTCGATCATCTCAGCACTCGGAAACCAGGACTTCCCCCGCCTCAGAATCGGCGTCGGACAGCCGCCACCCGGCACCGACCGCGTCGGCTGGGTCCTCGGAGAGATGTCGTCCCAGGACCAGGAACAGGTCGACGACGCCATCGAGCGTGCCTCCCAGGCCATCGTAAGCCTCATGGAAGACGGCATCGACAGCACAATGGGCAAGTTCAACTAGGGCATCGACAGCTCAATTCTGGCGGTCACAATCGTTCGTCCTGAGCTTGTCGAAGGACAGTATGCAGGCCAGCGAGGCTATGTAGGCGGTCCACCAGGAGAAGCTACGCCAGCCCCATCTGCTGTGCGAACGTCTCGACGTAGCCAGAGGACGCGCCGTATTTCAGCTCAGCCACCTTGGCCCTGCGCGTCCATAGCTGGAGGTCGTACTCCTCCATGAACCCGATTCCGCCATGAATCTGCTGCGCCGTCAGCGTCGTCCACTTGTAGGCGTGGTTCGTGAGCGACTTCGCCAGCGCGATCTCCTTGTCAGCAGGCTGACCGTCTTCGATGCGAGTGATCGCCTCGTACGTCGACAGCCGCGCCGAGTCTATCGCGATCACCATGTCGGCGCAGTCGTGCTGCACCGACTGGAACGTGGCGATGGCACGGTCGAACTGCACCCGCTGCTTGGTGTACTCGACGGTCATCTCCTGGACGTGCTGTGCTCCCCCGACACTGTGAGCGCAGTGAAGCAGCGCCGCCCTGTCCAGCGTGCGCTTGAGGGCTTCAGCGTCACCCACGACTCCGCCCTGCACGAACACATCGGAGAACTCGACCGCGAACTGAGGATCCCGAGCGATGCTGTCCAGCCGAGTCATGCTGATGCCCTCTGCCGATGTCGGCACCAGCAGAAGCACCACATCCCCATCAGACCTCGCCGGAACCAGCATCAGATCAGCCGAGTTGGCGTGCTCCACGAACATCTTGGCGCCGTTGAGCACGTAGCCACCGTCGCGAGGCTCCGCAGTCATGGATACCGAGTCTGGCCCATACCTGGCGTTAGCATCCAGCAGCGCCGAAGTCGCGATGACAGAGCCGTCAGCGATTCGAGGCAGAATTTCCGAACGCTGCGAGTCAGAGCCCGCATCAAGCAGAGTCAGACCGACAACAGCCACTGAGTTGAAGAACGGCCCAGGCACGAGCGCTCGTCCAAATTCCTCGAGAAGAACCGCGAGATCGGTGAGCGTACCGTCGGATCCTCCGAATTCTTCAGGGAATGGCAGTCCGGACCATCCAAGACCCGATATGCGCTCCCACAGGTCTGCCGGGTAGCCCCGGTCGTCCTGCTCCATCGCGCGGACCAGGCTGGTGGGACACTCCGCCTCGAAGAACTGGCGGGCGGAGTCCTTAATGGCTTGCTGTTCCTCGGTTAGAGACAGATCCATCAGGCTCTTCCCGCCGCCGCCTGCGGCGACCTGAGGTCCTGCCTCGGCTCTGAGCCCTCACGGGGCATTCCGAGTCCGCGCTGCGCGATGATGTTGCGCTGCACCTCGTTCGCGCCGCCGCCGAATCGCAGGAATATTCCGCTCCGGTACGCCTGCTCCATCTCGCCGTCGAGCAGATTGAACGGCGAACTCTTCGTGAGCTGTCCGTACAGCCCCAGAAGCTCGAACCCGAAGTCTGCGACCTCCTGGATCAGATCGGTCGCGACTATCTTCAGCGCAGAGCTTTCGTAGTTCGGCACGATTCCCTGGTCGATCATCCACGCAGTTCTGTACGACAGCAGCCTGACCGTCTCCAGCTTCATGCCGATCTCCGCGAACCGCGTCCTGAAGTGGGGATCGCGCGACAGCGGCCGGCCGTCTATCTCGGTCTCGTTGGCGTACTCGACGAGCTTGTTCAGCCTCTTGAGCAGCCCCGTGTACCGGGAGCCGATGCTGACCCGCTCGAAGTCCAGCGCCATCGCCACGTGGTACCAGCCACGGTTGGGTTCGCCGATCAGGTTCTGACGCGGGATGCGGACGTTGTCGAAGAACACCTCGTTGGTGCGCCCGCTGTCCATGCGCCATAAGGGACGCACGGAGATTCCTTCAGACTCCATCGGCACCAGGAACACCGAAAGCCCCCGGTGCTTCCTGACCTCCGTGTCAGTCCGCGCCAGCAGCCACACGTGCGACGAGAAGTGCCCCGCGCTGGTGAACAGCTTCTGACCGTTGATGACGTAGTCGTCGCCGTCCACCACGGCGCGTGTCTGGAGTCCCGCGAGGTCCGTACCTGCTCCCGGTTCGGTGTACCCGAGCGCGCACTCGACCTCGCCGCTGAGCATCTTGGGCAGCCACTCTTCGCGCTGCTCGTTGGTGCCGACGTTCATGATCGTCGGCCCGACCATGTTCACTGCCGTGCCGTTGGTGTACAGGCCGCCGAAGCTGCCGATCTCCTCGGAGAAGATGTACTGGTCCATGAGCGACCGGCCCATCCCGCCGTACTCCTCCGGCCACGAGATGCCGAGAAGCCCGCGACTGCCCAGCTCGCGCATGAACTCCTTGCCGGCAGGGCCAGGGCCTACGTCGTCATCGCTGTCCATCTCCTCCCGGAGGTCGGGAGTGATCAGCGACTCGATGGTCGAGCGAACTTCGCGCCGCCACTAGTCCTGCTCTGGCGTAAACCTAAAGTCCATTTAGAAGGCTACCTACGCAGGCTTGAACACGGGCAGGGCTATCTCATCCTCGCCCTGATCGATCCACGTAAGCTCTACCCTCATCCCGCACGTGATGTCCTCGATAGGGTTCTCGACACCCACGATGTTCGTCATGATGCGGAACCCCTCGTCGAGGTCCACGTAGGCCAGCGCGTATGGGCCGAGGTCCTTGAACGCGGGATGGTAGTTCTGCATGACCACGCTGAACGTGTACACTTCGCCCTTACCAGTGGATACGTTCCAGGAGATGTTGCTGGAAAGACAGCTGGTGCAGTGCGCGCGTGGGTAGAAGATCACCTCGTCTTCGCAGTCGTCGCAGGTCTGGTAGGTCAGCTCACGTCGCTTTGTGGCCTCCCAGAACGGCTCGGTGTCCTGCTCGGGGAAGCGGGGCTGTGGCCTCAGTGCTTGTTCTGTCATTGGATTCTCCTGGTGAGTACCCCGGCGGGTCTGCGCCGGGGAGTGGATGATGCGTGACTTAGTCGGCTGCGAGTATGGTGACGCCCGTCGCGTGCCTCGAGCCGAGCTGACCGCCGTTGCCCACGGCAACCGCCAGCTTCGCGTCGTCGACCTGCGAGGTGGACTCGCCCCTTAGCTGTCTCGCCGCCTCGATCAGCAGGTAGATGCCGCGCTCGCCAGGGTGGTTCGACGACAGTCCGCCGCCGTCCGTGTTGATCGCGAGCTTGCGCGGGTCGTCGAATGTCAGGTGACCCTGCGCGACGAACTCTCCGCCTTCTCCCTTCTTGCAGAAGCCGAGGTCTTCGATCATGCACATGACCGTGATGGAGAACGAGTCGTACGCCATCAGCACGTCGATCTCGTCCGGCGTCACGCCCGCATCGGCGAACGCCACGGGTCCCGACTGCGCTCCCGCGCTGACGGTAATGTCGCCGCCGTTCTCGCGGTACTTGGTGGCTTCGCCGCCGCCGATGACCCACACCGGCTTCTTAGCGCAGTTGGCGGCTACTTCCTTCGACGCCATTATCACCGCGCCTCCGCCGTCGGAGATCATGCAGCACTCCAGCAGCCGGAGCGGCCACGCGATCATGCGCGAGTCCACGACGTCCTCGACCGTAAGCTCGCGGATGCCCACGAACTCGAGATCGGTCATCGCCTTCACGGCCTCGGGATTCCGCATCGCGTGCTTTCGTGTCGCGATTGAGATGTGAGCGAACTGCTCGTTGGTCGTCCCGTACTGGTACATGTGCCGGTTCTTGACCATCGCGTAGTTTGCGATGAGCGTCTGACCCCAGGACGCCTCCATGTTCGTGGCGGGGTTGGGGATGCCGCCTCCCGCTGCTCCGCCGGTGCCGATCCGGCGCCTGTCCGAGTGAGCAGTGGAGCCGTAGGTGATCAGCGCGACGTTGGCTTTGCCAGCCGCGATCATCGTGGCGGCGTGGTTGGCGTGGAACTCGTAGGACGTCCCGCCGACCGACGTGTTATCGATCAGCCTCGGCTTGATGCCGAAGTACTCCGAGATGCCGAGCCCGCCAATGTTCTGATGGCTGCCGTTGTCGTACACGGCGTCAACGTCGCTCCAGCTCAGCCCTGCGTCCTCCAACGCGCGGGCAGCCGAGGCGGCCTTGATCTGCAGTGCGCTGACGTCTGGCCCAACGACCCTCAGCGGGTACTCGTGAATGCCGACGATGGCGGCCTCTCTGGTTTGCGGCATTTCCAGTCGCTCCTTCCACGCGCCGCAGCGCGCCCATCATAGTGGTCAAACCTAACCCCGTACACAGACACGGGAGTGGGCCAAAATTACCACACGCCCCATACACCGTCAACGAAACTCAGATGGCCGAGCCTGCGTCTGTGGTCTCAGGTGTGTTGGGCTGGGTGGTCTTCGTCCAGCTTTTGGCTTGGACGTAGATGCTGTCAAGACCGAGGGGATCAGGGTTGATGATGCCGTCTATGCCACCGTCTCCGGTGCGTCCGAGATGGTGGCCTCGTCCATAGCCAATGGCCTCAAGGAGATCAATGACGGTCTGCTCGAAGCGCTCGGGTTGGAGGTGGATGAGGGTGTCGAGGATGTCGGTCTGGTGAGGAGTGAGTGGAGAGGAGTGAGGAGTGAGAGCCTCCTGACCCTGCGTCTTCCGAAGTCGGGCCCCCGCGGAAACGGCCGGGGGATGTCTGAACTCTGATTCCTGTGATTCTGGGATTTCTCTGATTTCGTTGGTGTGGCCAGTGGATGGTTCGGATCCTTCCACAGACTCAGAGCCTGCGCCGGACTTGATCCGGTGACGAACGGATGCGGGCAAGATGCCCGCGCTCCAAATGCGGGCGCCTACTAATCTGGGACAGGTCCCCACCACACCCCCACATTGACGCCCCTCCAACCACTTTGTATATTCGCCCCACACTCAGCCAGGTTCAATCCAACCACAGAGCCACTCGAGGAGAACTCACCATGCAGCGATGGGAACCCACCAACTCGCCCGTCATATACCGGCGCTTCCAGGCCAGCGAGAGTCTCGTCGCCGACCTCGAAGAGTTCGCCCTCGCCGAGGGCATACGCGAGGCCGCCATATCGTCCTGCATTGGCAGCCTCAGGCAGCTCAGGCTTCGCAACCTGTGCGGCTTCGACGAGGACAACTCGCCCGAGTTCGAGAGAACGGTGATCGACGAGAACCTCGAGCTGGTAACCGCGGACGGCTACATCCAGCCGCTGCCCGAGGGCGGCATCCGAGTCCACATCCACCTCGCAGCCGCTCGGCCCTCCGGCGAGATGGTCGGAGGACACTGCGAGGAGGCGACCACCTTCACCGGCGCGTTCATGTACCTGCACGTACTCGAACAGGAATAGAGCGCCCTCAGACTCAGGAGACAGGACTCATGACCACCGACAGCGCACGCACCAACAGGCTGAACGGCAAGGTCGCCATAGTGAGCGGCGCGGGCACCTACGGCGGAAGGGGAGTCGGCAACGGCGCGTCTGCCGCCATCCTGTTCGCCCGTGCCGGCGCTCGCGTGGTGCTCGTCGACGCCGTTGCCGAGTGGGCTGACGCGACCCGTGAGATCATCGAGGAAGAGGGCGGCGAGGCGATGACTGTCTCTGCGGACGTCACAAATCCCGACGACTGCAGGAACGTCGTCGACGCGGCAATCGAACGCTACGGCGGACTCCACATCCTGCACAACAACGTGGGAGGTGGAGGCGGCTCCGGCAGCGTCGAGGAAGCCACCGACGAGGACTGGTCTCTCAGCATGTCGGTCAACCTGATGAGCATGATCAACATGGGCCGGTTCGCAGTTCCCCGTATGAGGGACAGCGGAGGCGGCTCGATAATCAACGTGTCGTCCGTGACGGCGCTGAGGCCCAAGGCGATGCGGTCGTCCGCCCCGTACACGGTCAACAAGTCGGCAGTCGTCGGCCTGACGAGGGCGATGGCCGTCGACCACGCCGCAGACAACATCCGGGTCAACTGCATCATGCCCGGCCTGATGTGGACTCCCCGCCTCGAAAGCAGCTCCCCCGACGCCCGCGAGATGCGCCAGACCTCCACGCCCCTGCCCATCGAAGGCCAGGGCTGGGACATCGGCTACGCAGCCCTCTACCTCGCCAGCGACGAGGCCCGCTTCGTCACCGGCATAACCCTCCCTGTAGACGGCGGCTTCCTCCTGACCAGCGCCCCGAA
The DNA here is from genome assembly GCA_964537915.1 of uncultured Dehalococcoidia bacterium. GTDB lineage: Bacteria > Chloroflexota > Dehalococcoidia > Lucifugimonadales > UBA1123 > VXRN01. The sequence goes on along the minus strand of CAZIDM010000023.1, from coordinate 133 downwards.
TTAGAGGGCATCATCAGCGTGCAAATCAGACCTGCTGCAATGTGACCTCGCAAGCCTTCATCGGCCCCCTCTCACTGAGGGCTTACAGGGGTAGGTATTCGCAAATCGTCGTTCCGGCGAAGGCCGGAATCCA